>NZ_CP047419.1:2400000-3000000 GCF_009866585.1 Rathayibacter sp. VKM Ac-2762
GACCGTCGTGCTGTTCTGCTCGCCCCAGGCGTTCACGGCGTCGGTGACGGCGGTCGTCTCGGCGTCGCCGGACGAGCCGATCATCACGGTGAGGGCGGAGTCGCCGCCCGCGTCACCGGAGTCGGAGCCGCTCGAGCAGGCGGCGAGCGGGAGCAGCAGGCCTCCGGCGAGGATCGCGGCACCCCAGCGTGCCGCGCGGTGGGTGGGGGTCATGGTCTGGCCTTTCGTGGGGAGGGGCGCCGGTCGGAGTGACGGCGCCTCAGTCGGCGGGGTGGTGAAGGGGTGTGCGGAGCACGAGGTGGGGCTCGATCAGGCGGTGGGCCTCACCCGGAGCGAGCGAGCGGTGGACGACGTCGTCGCCGCGCTCGCCCAGCAGGAGCTCGAGCGCGCCCGCGGCCACCGCGTCGAGGTCCTGCTCGATGCTCGGCAGGCCGACGGCCGCGGCGACGGGGGTGTTGTCGAAGCCGACGATCGGGAGGGAGGGCCGGCCGACGGCCACGGCGGCCATCGAGGCGCCGAGCGCGAGCGAGTCGGAGACGCAGACCAGCCCGTCGAGCTCCGGGGTCGCGCGGAGGAACTCGATGGCCGCGATCCGGGCCTGCTGGACGTCGTCCTCGGAGGAGGCGGCGAGCAGTGGCGCGTCGCGGAACCGCTCGCGGTGCACCCGCTCCCAGCCGCTGCGGCGGTCGTCGCCGGTCGCGGATCCGCTCGGCCAGCCGAGGAAGCCGATGCGCGAGCAGCCGCTGTCGGCGAGGTGCGCCGTGGCCTGGGCGAGCCCGGCGGCGCCGTCGACGTCGACCCAGAGGTGCTGCGGGTCGTTGCGGTCGTCGACGCCCCAGGGGCGGCCGAAGGTGACGAAGGGCACGGCCTGCTCGATCAGCCAGGCGGTCCGGGGGTCGCCGTAGAAGGTGGAGGTGAGCACGAAGGCGTCGACGTCGGCTCCGTCGCGGAGGCGCCCGATCCGCTCGATCTCCTCCTCCGGGCTCTTCGCCGTGTAGAGGAGGATGCGCATGCCGCGCGCGTCGGCCTGCTCGGTGACGGCGTGGAGGAAGCGGTCGAGCAGGCTGCCGGAGATGCCGTCGAGCACGCGGTCCATCCGGACGCCGATGGTGCCGGACTTGCGGGTGCGGAGGCGGCGGGCCGAGGCGTGCGGCCGGTAGTTGAGGTCGCCGATCGCCTTCTCGACGCGCTCGCGGGTGCTGTCGCGGACGATGTGCGGGCTGTTGAGCACGTTCGACACGGTCTGGCGCGAGACGCCGGCGGCACGGGCGACGTCCTCGACGGTCGGCAGTGCCATGCGTCCTCCTCGACGTGCTCTTGATCGTTCCAACCCGGTGGGATCCACCGGTTTGATCGATCAAATCCTTCGGTAAGGTTACCTCCGACGACGCCGCTGTCAACCGTCCGCCACGCTCCGGCACCTCCGGGGCCGGCGGAGGACGATCGGCGGCACGCCCCCAGCACCGACGATCCAGTGAGGAGTCGACCGTGACGACCGAGCGCGACGACCGACAGACCCCGCCCCGCCAGCCCCTCCTCCACGACTCCCTCGTCCTGCTCCGCGCACCCGTGCAGCTGTGGTCGGACGAGACGGGCGAGGTCGGCTCCCGCCCCGTGCACGGGCTCTACCTCGGCGACGTGCGCGTGCTCGCGGGCGCCTCGCTCCGCGTGGGCGGCGCGGCGCTCGAGGCGATCGCGACCGGCCGCGACGGCGCCTCCTCCGCCCGCTTCACCGCGCTCGCCCGCCATCTCGACGACGCCGCCGCGGACCCGCGGATCCGCGTGGTCCGCTCGCGGGAGGTCTCCGCCGGCGGCGTCCGCGAGAGCATCCGCCTCGAGTCGGCGCTCCCCGACGAGGTCGCGACCACCGTCGAGCTGACCCTCGACCCCGACTTCTCGCTCGTGCACGTGGTGAAGGCGGGGCTCCGCGACGAGCCCTCCTTCGCGACCGCTCCGGTGGACGGCGGCCTCGACTGGACCCACGGCCCGGTCCGCGCCGAGCTGCGCGCACCCGGCGCCTCGATCTCGGGCACGGTGCTCACCTGGAGCGTCGTGGTCCCGGCCCACGGGAGCGTCGAGGTCGTGTGGAGCGTCGCCGCGGAGGACGCCTCCGCCGTGGTCGCCGCCGCGTCCGGACCGGCCGAATGGGCGGGGACCGCGCTCGAGACCGGCGACTCCCGCCTCGCCTCCTGGTGCCGCGCCGCGCTCGACGACCTCGACGCCCTCCGCATGGTCACCGTGGAGCGCCCCGGCGAGCCGTTCCTCGCCGCGGGAGCGCCGTGGTTCTTCACCCTCTTCGGCCGCGACTCGATCTGGGCGGCGCGGATGCTCCTCCCCCTCGGGACCGGGATCGCCGCCTCCACCCTCCGCGTCCTGGCCGGCCTGCAGGGCACCCGCCACGTCGCGGACACCGCCGAGCAGCCGGGCAGGATCATGCACGAGCTGCGCGCCACGACCCTCGAGATCCCCGGCGAGGGCGTCTCGCTGCCCCCGCTCTACTTCGGCACGGTCGACGCCACCGCGCTCTGGGTCTGCCTCCTCCACGACGCCTGGCGCTGGGGGCTCCCGGACGACGAGGTCGAGGAGCTGCTGCCCGCTCTGGAGGCGGCGCTGCGCTGGCTCCGCGACGACGGCGACTCCGACGGCGACGGGTTCCTCGAGTACGTCGACACCACGGGGCACGGCCTCGCCAACCAGGGCTGGAAGGACTCGGGCGACTCGATCCAGTGGCGCGACGGCACGCTCGCGGAGGGTCCGATCGCGCTCTGCGAGGTGCAGGCCTACGCCCACGAGGCCATGGTCGGCGGAGCGGCGCTGCTCGAGCACCTCGGCCGCGACGGCTCGGAGTGGCGCGAGGCGGCGTCGACGCTGAAGGCGCGCTTCGCGGAGGCGTTCTGGATCGACGACGCCGACGGCGGCTACCCGGCGATCGCGCTCGACGCGGCCGGGCGCCCGGTCGACACGATCACCAGCAACCTCGGCCACCTCCTCGGCACCGGCATCCTCTCCCCCGAGCACGCCGCCCGGGTCGCCGAGCTGCTGGTCTCCCCCGGGCTCGACTCGGGCTTCGGCCTGCGCACCCTGGACACCGGCTCGGGCGGCTACTGGCCGCTGTCGTACCACGGCGGCTCGGTCTGGGCCCACGACACCGCGATCGCCGTCACCGGGCTCGCCCGGGAGGGCTTCGGGGCGGAGGCGACGACCCTCTCGCGCGGACTGATCGCCGCGGCCGAGGGCTTCGGCTACCGGATGCCCGAGCTGCACTCGGGCGACCCCGCCGCCGAGGTGCACGCGCCGGTGCCGTACCCGGCGGCCTGCCGACCGCAGGCCTGGTCGGCGGCCGCGTCCGTCGCCGTGCTGTCGGCGGCGCTGGGGCTCGCTCCCGGAGGCGACACCCTGGTCGTCGCGCCGCTCTCGCCCGCGCTCGCCGGGCCGATCCGCGTGGACGGGATCCGCTACCGCGGCTCCGTTGTGCCGGTAGACTGGGACGGCAGGATCTGAGGCGCCGCGCCGCTCAGGGCGGACCGGCTCAGATCAGGCCGGCTCAGGGCAGGCGCGCTCAAGGCAGGCGCGCCACGACCGCGCGCGCGATGCGCCGGCCCGAGCGGTTCGCCCCGATGGTCGAGGCCGTCGGGCCGTAGCCGGCGAAGAAGACGCGCGGATCCGTCAGCGAGGCTCCGTCGGCGACCGCGATGCCGCCCTCGCGCTCGCGCAGCCCGAGCGGAGCGAGGTGGCGCAGCTCCGGCCGGAAGCCCGTCGCCCAGATGATCGCGTCGGCGCGCGTGAAGGAGCCGTCGGGCCAGCGCACGCCCTCCTCCTCGATCGACGAGAACATCCCCCGCTCGTGCAGGAGCCCGCGCTCGATCCCGGCGACCACCCGGCGGGTGCGCTGCACGCCCGTGCCGCCGACGATGCTCGGGAGGGGCAGCCCGGCGCGGGCGGCGCGGTCCTGCTCGGCCACCGCCTCCACCGCCGACTCCATCGCCAGCTGCTCGCCGTCGTGGTAGACGACCGGTCGCCGCGTCGCCCACGTCAGGGAGCGCGCCACCCGCTCGAGCTCCAGCAGGAAGCCGATCGCCGAGGTGCCGCCGCCGACCACGAGCACCTGCTTCCCGGCGAAGTCCTCGGCGCGGACGTACTCGGTCGGGTCGATCTGCACGCCGCGGAAGCGGTCGCGCCCGGGGTAGTGCGGGACGAAGGGCGATCCCCAGGTGCCGGTCGCGTTGACGAGCAGGCTCGCGCGCTCGACCGCGCGGTCGGACTCGACGACGAGCGGCGACCCCGTGTCGTGCGGCGTCGCACTCGTGACGCGCCGCACAGACTCCGGACGGCGGATCTCGAGACCGAGCTCCTCCTCGTAGCGCCCGTAGTACTCGCGGACCACGTCCCGTGCCGGTCGCCGGTGATCGGCCGTGCGGAACGAGAACCCCATCCGCTCCATGCCCGGGAGATCGTGCACGCGGTGCGCGGAGCCGAGCCGCAGGGCCTCCCAGCGGAACTGCCAGGCCCCGCCGGGCTCCGGACCGCGGTCGAGGACGATCAGGTCGCGCCCAGGGACGAGGCCGAGACGGCGCAGGTAGTAGGCCACGGACAGACCCGCCTGGCCCGCGCCGATCACCACGACGGGACGCGGTGGGGCGACGCTGTCCACGGTGCTCCTGACGCGGTCGAGGATGGGCGGCCGTCCGGCAGATCGAGGCCCGGGGTGGCGTGTCCCCCGTCTGCTAAACTACCGCGTAGATTTCAACTTTCCCTGTCTGCTCTTTTCCCCAGCCGGCTCACTGCCCGTCTGGCCTGTCATCGTGAGGGGGTCACCCATGGGGCGCGGCCGTCAGAAGGCGAAGAACACCAAGATCGCCCGTGAGCTGAAGTCGTTCAGCCCGGCGGTCGATTACAGCGCGCTCGAGCGCGAGCTCAGCCACCCGGACGAGCCGGACTACTCGAAGTGGATCGACGCCGAGGACGACGGCGACGACACGGACCTCGTCGAGGAGCCGCACCAGAAGCGTGCGTGACTCCTCCCGTGAATCGGGGCCGCTCCCTCGGGGCGGCCCCGTTTTGCGTGCGGACGGGGATCCGGCGGGTGAGGGACCCGAGAGCGAGGAGCCGCTCCGCGCAGCCCCCGCCGACGTCGCCGTCCGGCAGCTGTCGACGCGGGTCGCCTACGAGACCCCGTGGATCCGCGTCCGCGAGGACGAGGTGCTCTGGCCGGGCGGGACGCGCGGCGTCTACTCGGTCGTCGAGCGCGACGACTACGCCCTCGTGCTTCCGCGGGAGCGCGGCGGGTTCTGGCTGGTCGAGCAGTACCGGTACCCGATCGGCCGCCGCGCGTGGGAGTTCCCCGCCGGCAGCTGGCCGCACGGCTCGGCCGGCGGCGACCCCGAGGCTCTCGCCCGTGCCGAGCTGCGCGAGGAGACGGGCCTCCGGGCCGAGCGCCTGACGCACCTGGGCAGGCTCGCGGAGGCGTACGGCTTCGTCGCGCAGTCCGTGGACGTCTTCCTCGCCGAGGGTCTCGAGCACGGCGAGCACGAGCGCGAGGACACCGAGCAGGACATGCGGCAGCAGTGGTTCCCCGATGCGGAGATCGCGGAGATGGTCCGCTCCGGGGCGATCGTCGAGACGGCCGCGGTGGCCGCGCTCGCCCTCTTCCACCTGGAGCGCGGGTCGCTCGGCTGAGCACGTTCTCCCGCTTTCCGCCACTGAGTGCAGAATGTCGGTGCCCCCTGGGACACTGACCGGATGAGCACTTCCCCGCCCGCACGGCTGCCCGTGTGGCAGTCGGAGCGTCGCGGGAACGACCTCGACGAGGCGCGCGACTTCTACGCCGGCTCGTACAACGGCTCCGGCTTCCGGGCCGAGCGCTCGGTCGTGCCGTTCGCGTTCCGCTACACCACGACCGGGCCCGGGCCCGTGAGCCTCCACTCCGCCTCCTTCCTCGGCCGGGTGCGCGGCACGGTGGCCCCGAGCGACGTCTACGTCGCCCTCTGGCTGACCGCGGGGCGCGCCTCCCTCGATCTGGGGCGCGACGAGCACCGCCTCGTCGTCGGGCGCCCGGCCATGTTCCCGAGCGGCCGGCCCTTCGGCTTCGAGGCCCTCGAGTACCGCGACGCGCTCGTGCACTTCGAGGCCGCCCACCTCGAGGCGATCGCCGCCGAGCTGCACGGCACCGAGCCCGGCCCGCTGCGGTTCGCCCCCGTGGCGCGCGACACGACCGCCTGGTGGGCCGCGATCCGGCTCCTGCGCGACACCCTCGCCTCCGCGCACACGCCCACCATGCTGCAGCGCGACGGCGTCGCCCGCATCGCCGCGCTCGCCGCCCTGCAGACCTTCGCCCACCGCATCGCCCCGCTGCCGGCCGTGCCGCCCTCGGTCAGCGCGCGGCGCCTCCGCCGGGCCGTGGAGTTCGTGCAGGCCAACGCCGACCTGCCCCTCGGAGTGGCCGACATCGCCGACGCGGCCGGGCTCACGGTCCGCGGCGTGCAGCTGGCGTTCCAGCGCGCCTTCGGCAAGACCCCGCGGCACTACCTGCGCGACGTCCGCCTCGAGCGCGCGCACGAGGAGCTCTCGGCCGGATCGATCGGCTCGCTGGTGGTCGGCGACGTCGCCGCACGCTGGGGGTTCATCAGCGGCGGCCGCTTCGCCCAGCACTACGCGACGCGGTTCGGCGAGCTCCCGAGCGAGACCCTCCGGCGCTAGTCCCGCCGATCCCCGACGGCGGTTCCGCCGAGGGGCGTTCGGGCGTACTGTCCGAGGACCGCCCGCTGCCCCGCAGGCCGCGTCGATGGAGCCGCGAATGTTCGAACCCGGAGGATCCGCGCGGCCTGTCGCGCGGGTCGGCTACGTCACCGCCGCCCTGCTGGTCGGCGCGATCCTGGTGGGCGGCGCGGTCGGCGCCGCCGTCGCCCTGGTCCTCTACCTGCCCGGCGTCCTCGCCGCCGACGGCCCGCCCGGGCTGGTGAGCTTCGGCCTGCTCATGGGAGCGGCCTCCGGCGCGGGCATCGGAGTCGTCGGAGGCGCGGGAGCGGTCGCCGGCATGGTCGCGGTGCGCGTCGCGAGCCGCCGCGACGGCCCGTTCGTGCTGGGCACCAGCGCGGGCGCCGGCCTCGGCGTGCTGGTCGCCTGTGCGAACCTGCTCGTCAGCCGCGACGCCCCGACCTGGGCGACCGCCCTGCTCGCCACCGCGGCCGCCTGCGCGCTCTGCGCTGCGGGCTCGTGGCTGCTGACCCGGCACGAGCACTCCTGGGAGCGCGCGCACGCCGTACCGCGCTGATCCGCGGCGCCTCCGGAGGTCAGCCCGCGTAGGACCCGACCAGGCGGACCGCTCCGCCGTCGACGCCCTTCGCGCCCTGCTCGAAGCCCTCGAACCCGCGCGCGGCCGTCGAGACGCGGCCCGCGACCCACGACGGGACGCCCGAGTGCTCGAGGCGTGCGATCACGCCGTCGGCCGCCTCCGCCGCGACCACGGCGAACATGCCGATGCCGAGGTTCCAGGTGCCCTCGGTGCTCTCGAGCGTCGCGCCGGACATCCCGGCGAGCGCGCGGAACACGTCGGACGGGCTCCAGCTCGCCCGCTCGACCTCGACCCAGGAGCCGCGCGGCAGCACCCGGGCGAGGTTCGCCGCGATCCCGCCGCCGGTGACGTGGCTGATGGAGTGGACGGCCGGGCCGAGCTCGGCGTCGTCGAGCAGATCGAGGAGGGGCCGGGTGTAGAGGCGGGTCGGCTCCAGCAGCACCTCGCCGACCACGCCGCCCAGCTCCTCGGAGCGGTCGGTGAAGCCGATGCCGCGCTCGGCGAGGATGTGGCGCACGAGCGAGTAGCCGTTCGAGTGCAGTCCGGAGGAGGCCATCGCCACCACGACGTCGCCGTCGCGCACGCGGTCGGCGCCGCGCACCTGGTCCGCCTCGATCGCGCCGACCGCCGCGCCCGCCACGTCGTAGTCGTCGGGTCCGAGCAGGCCCGGGTGCTCGGCCGTCTCGCCGCCGACGAGCGCGGTGCCCGTCTCGGAGCAGGCGCGCGCGATGCCGGCGACGATGTCGGCGACGCGGGCCGGGACCACCTTGCCGCACGCGATGTAGTCGGTCATGAAGAAGGGGCGGGCGCCGACCACGACGATGTCGTCGACGACCATGCCGACGAGGTCCTGCCCGATGGTGTCGTGCTTGTCGATCGCCTGGGCGAGCGCGACCTTGGTGCCGACGCCGTCGGTCGAGGTCGCGAGGAGGGGGGCTCGGAAGTCGCGGAGGAAGGAGACGTCGTACAGACCCGCGAAGCCGCCGACCCCGCCGAGGACCCGGCTGTCGTGCGTCGCCGATACCGCCGACTTCATCAGCTCGACGGCGAGGTCCCCCGCCGCCGTGTCGACTCCTGCGCGGGCGTAGCTGCTCGTCTCATCACTCACGCGACGACCCTACCGACTGCCCTCTCCCGCCGCGGCGCGGATCCGGGTCCGCCGCACCGGCGGCTCCCGCTCCGCGCCCGCGGTCACGCGTCCCAGGCCACGTAGTGCAGCTCGGCGCGGTCGCGGCTGCGGTGGAGGTCGAGGTAGGACCGGGCGATGACCTCGGCCGCCGCGTCCGGGTGGCCGCCGTCGATGAGCGCGGTGATCGCCACGTGGGCGGCGTAGACGCCCCGGGGCTCGAGCGCGGAGTGGAGGTTGAGGACCCAGTTCCGCAGGCCCGCGGCGGCGATGTTGATGTTCGCCAGCGCCGCGTGCGGGGAGACGGAGCCGCCGCCGGTGGTGACGAGGATCGTCCCGCTGCCGGCGGCGATCATGTCCGGAACCACCTCGCCGACGGCGCGGAGCGCGCCGCCGAGGTAGAAGTCGATCTGCGGCTGCAGGTTCTCGGGCGTGACGTCCAGGACGCCGACCGGGGTGAGAGCGGAGTCGGCGGGGGGAGAACTCGAGGACGTCGATCGGACCGAGGTCGGCACGGATCGCCCGCAGCGCGGCGGTCAGGGTCTCGGGCTGCGCGATGTCGGCGGCGAACCCCGTCGCCTCGATGCCCTCCTCGGCGAGGCGGGCGGCCAGGCCGTCCAGCTTCTCCTGACGACCGCTCGATCGAGCTCGGCCGGGATCTCGTCGAGGCCGCCCACCGCGACGGATCCCTCTCCCCCGACTTCACCCACGACGACCTGATGGCCCTGCTCTGGATGGCGGGCACGACCAGCCGCGAGTCCGCGGCTCCGCAGGGCTGGCGCCGCGTCCTGGACCGCAGCCTCGCCGGCGCCTGGACGGCTCCGAGCAGCTGAGCGGCCGCACGGCTCCCCGACCGACCGCCCGGCCGATCCGCCGGTCGGCCCCGCCCTGAGCACCCCCGCGACCACGGATCCGCCCACGGCGAACCATTAGGGGATGAGTCCCCCGCGTGCCAGGATGGACCGTCAAACCCCCCTGCTATCCCCTTGGGAGCCCCTCCGGCATGTGCGGAATCGTTGGGATCGTGTCCTCCGGACCGGTCAACCAGTCCATCTACGACAGCCTCTCCCTCCTGCAGCACCGCGGCCAGGACTCGACCGGCATCGCGACCGCCGACGGCAGCACCCTGCACATCAAGAAGGCCGCGGGACAGGTCCGCGAGGCGTTCCGCACCCGCGACATGCGCTCGCTGCTCGGATCCATGGGCCTCGGCCACGTGCGCTACGCGACGAAGGGCAACGCCGAGCGCGAGGAGGAGGCCCAGCCGTTCTACGTGAACGCGCCGTACGGCATCATCCTCGTCCACAACGGCAACCTCACGAACACGCGCGAGCTCACCGAGGAGCTCTTCCGCATCGACCGCCGCCACCTCAACACCACCTCCGACACGGAGCTGCTGGTCAACGTGCTGGCGAACGAGCTGCAGGCCTCGATGTCGGGCCGCGACCTCGACGCCGACGAGGTATTCGACGCCGTCGCCCGCGTGCACGAGCGCGTCGAGGGCTCCTACGCCACCATCGCGCTGATCGCCGGCGTCGGGCTGCTGGCGTTCCGCGACCCCTTCGGGATCCGCCCGCTCATCGTCGGCCGCCGCAGCAACACGGGCGCGCCGGACGACTGGGTCGTCGCCTCCGAGTCGCTCGTACTCGAGGCGCAGGGCTTCGAGATCGTCCGCGACGTCGCTCCCGGCGAGGCGGTCTTCATCACCCCCGACGGCCGGATGGCCAGCCGCCAGTGCGCGAAGGACCCGCGACTCATCCCGTGCTCGTTCGAGTACGTCTACCTCGCCCGCCCCGACTCCGTGATGTCGGGCATCTCGGTCTACGAGGCGCGCCTGCGGCTGGGCGACCGCCTCGCCGACACCATCGCGCAGTACACCCCGGGCGGAGCGATCGACGTCGTCATGCCGATCCCCGACTCCTCCCGCCCCGCCGCGATGCAGGTCGCGCAGAAGCTCGGGATCGAGTACCGCGAGGGCTTCTACAAGAACCGCTACGTCGGCCGGACGTTCATCATGCCCGGGCAGGCGATCCGCAAGAAGTCGGTGCGGCAGAAGCTCAACGCGATGTCGAGCGAGTTCAAGGGCAAGAACGTCCTGATCGTCGACGACTCGATCGTCCGCGGCACCACCTCCAAGGAGATCGTCGACATGGCCCGCGCGGCCGGCGCGAACACGGTCACCTTCGCATCCGCCGCGCCCCCCGTGCGCTACCCGCACGTGTACGGGATCAACATGCCCTCGCGCCAGGAGCTCGTCGCCCACAACCGCCGCATCCCCGAGATCTCGGAGGCGATCGGCGCCGACCAGCTGATCTATCAGGAGGTCGCCGACATGAAGGCGGCGATCCTCGAGGGCTCGGACGTCACCGACCTCGAGACCAGCTGCTTCACCGGCGAGTACGTCACGGGCACCGTCACCCCGGAGTACCTCGACTGGGTGGAGCGCACGCAGCTGAGCTGAGCTCTGCACAGCGCCGGGCGCGGCGCAACGGGTGCCGCGGATCCGTGCGCCGCTCCATGATCGGAGGGTGCGCGGCCCCGCGCGCATGCACCCGAGGAGTCCCCCGTGATCTACCGAATCCTTCCGTTCCTGCTCACCTTCGTGGCCAAGAAGATCTCGAAGTCGCAGAAGGCCAAGCGCGCCGCCGCCAAGCGCCCGACGTCCACCCCGAGCAGCAGCCGCCGCTCCTCGTCGCGCCGGGGACGCTGACGCCGCGGTCCCGTCCGCGAGCGCGAGCCGCGGGCGGGACCTTCAGCGCAGGGCGGAGTGCAGCGGCCGCAGGGCGGCCCGCCTCCGCCGGCTAGACCCGGTCGGACCCCGTCTGCGGGTCGTCCTCATCGGACGTCGTCCGCGCGTCGGGCAGGGCCTCCTCGGCCCCGGGCTCCTCGGCCGCGTCCTCGCGCTCGACGATCCGCTCGGCGGTGGTCCGGACGACCTTCCTGCCGACGACCCGGTCGAGCAGCACCACGACGAGCCCCGCGAGGGCGCCGAACAGCGTCACGAAGAGCAGCAGGCTGAAGCCGAAGACCTGCCCGCGGGAGAAGCCCTGCGTCTCGGGCAACGCGAAGGTCAGCACGAAGGCCGCGATCGCTCCGAGCCCGACGCCGAGGGTCAGGATGCGCCAGACGCGCGGGGAGCGGCGGACGTCGACCTCTTCGCGGGTGACCTCGGGGCGGGCGGGATCGCTCATGCCTCCATTCTCCCCCGCGCGGGCGAGGGCACGGCACCGTGATCGCTCAGAGCGCGTGCACGAGCCGGCCCGCCTGCGCGCGCAGCTCGCGGACGACGGTGCGGACCGAGAGCCGCTCCGCCCGGTCCGGCCGCATCAGCGCGACGATGTGCCGCACGGAGTTCACCCCGCGGAGCGGCTTCACCACCACTCCCGCGCCGCCCGCCGTGTAGCGCGGGAGCACCGCGATGCCCAGGCCCGCCGCGACGAACGCCTCCGTCACGCGGGTCGACGCGAAGCGCTGCTCCACCCGCACCGCCTCGCCGGACGCGGTCTCGATGTCCTGCATCACGCGCTCGAACGGGAACCCGTCCGGGACGCCGATCCAGGTCTCGCCGACCAGATCCGCCGCCGAGACCGTCGCCCGGTCCGCGAGGCGGTGCCCGGCCGGCAGGCCGATGTCGAGAGGCTCGATCATCAGCTCCGCCATCGCGAGGCCGCGGCCGGCCCAGGCGCTTCTGCCGGTGGGCGAGTGGGCGAGCACGATGTCGAAGTCGGCGGTCAGGTCGGCGAACTCGTCGGTGCCGGGGTCCGCGTCCTCGCACTGCACGACGAGCCCCTCGACGCTCCGGAGCGCGACCAGCGCGTTCGGGAGGAGCATCTGGCCCGCGGTGGGGAAGGTCGCGATGGTGACCTCGCCGATCGGGTTGTTCTTGAACGTCTGCCAGACGGCGTCGGCCCGCTCGAGCGCGATCGCGATCTCGGTGGCGCTCCGGGCGAGCTCGCGTCCCGCCGCCGTGAGCACCACGCCGCGGCCGGAGCGCTCGATCAGCGGCACGCCGGCCTCGCGCTCGAGCACCTTGAGCTGCTGCGAGACCGCGGAGGGCGTGCGGTGCGTCGCCTCCGCCACGGCCGTGATCGAGCGGCGCATCGAGAGCTCGCGGAGCAGTTCCAGCCGTCGCACGTCCATGTAGAGAAACTACACGTCAAGGCAAGAACAGTTCGATTGTCCTACGGAACACGGGGCCGGACACTGTACGTTGTACACAGCATCCCGGCGGATGGATCAGAAGCCGCCGCAACGAAAGGCAGAACACTCATGAGCATCGCAATCCTCGTCGTCCTCAGTGGCCTCGCCGCATGGGGCACGGTGTCGACGGTGCTCGTCGCCAGCCGCGACGGCTACCGTCAGGTCCCCGCGCAGCACTGAGCCCCGCCGCTCCGCGACAGCACCTCATCGCGTTCCGACGCCGTCTCCCGATCGGGAGGCGGCGTTCTCGCGTCTCCGGGGGCTCCTGCCGCTCCTCGGGGAGCGCCTCCCCGCCACGGTTCCCAGGGGTCGACCATCGGCTCGCCCCGCACACGACGACGGGCCCCCGACCGGAGTCGAGGGCCCGTCGTGCGCGCGGTGCGGCTACTTCGCAGCGGTGCGGCGGCGCAGGCGCGCGACCGTCATGCCCAGACCGAGCAGCAGAGCGGCGATCCCGGCGGCGAACGCGGGGGTCGCGTCCACTCCGGTCTCGGCGAGGTGGTGCGAGCCGGCGACCGGAGCGGTGGTCGGCGTCGGCGCGGGGCCCGTGGTGGGCGGCGTGGTCGGCGCGGGCGTCGGCTCCGTGGTCGGTCCGGGAGTCGGGGTGCCCGCTCCGGCGCCGGCCGCGACGGCGAAGCCGACGCTGATCTCGGTGCCGGTGGTGTCGAGCGCGAACGTCGCGGTGTGCGCGCCGCCCGCCAGACTCTCGTCGATCGGGACCGAGAACGAGGCGCGACCGGTCGAGTCGTCGGTGACGGCCCGGGTCGGGTCGATCGTCGCGGTGCCGACGACGGTGCCGTCGACGCTCGCGGTCACGGTGGTGTCGGCCGCGGCTCCGGTGCTGAACAGGAGCGAGGAGAGGTCGACGGTCATGGTGTCGCCGACCGCGTACTCGCCCGAGTCCGGGACGTTGTCGGTCAGGCCGATCGTGCGCTGCACGGGGTCGGGGCTGACGGTGCCGAGATCCTGGATGTAGCCGACGAAGGCGTCCAGGTCGATGCGGCCGGAGTCGGCCGTGCCGGTGCCCTCGGTGAAGGTGCTGAAGCCGTCGCCGCCGCTCGCGAGGAAGCTGCTGGTCACGACGGTGAAGGTCGCGGCCGGGTCGATCGGCTCGTTCTGGAAGAACACCTGCGAGATGCGCGAGCCCTCGGGCGCCGTGGCGTCGAAGACGTACGTGAGGTCCTTCGAGGTGGAGAGGTTCAGCTGCGGGTAGCTGGAGCTGCCCACCCACTGCTCCTCGAGCAGGTCGGAGATCTGCTCGCCGGTCAGCTGCAGGGTCACCAGGGTGTTCGCGAAGGGCTGGGCGTCGGAGGCCTCGGCGTAGGTGACCACGCCGTCCGCGTCGCCGGGCTGGTCCGGAGTCGCGGTGTAGGACAGGTCGTCGCGCAGGCCGCCCGCGTTCGAGAAGGCGATCTGCGTGCCGAGCTCACGGGTGGCCCACAGCTGGGCGTCCGAGACGAGGTTGCCGAGGGTCGACTCCGAGCCGCGGTTGGTCGTGGTGCCGTCCGGGCGGTAGGCGCGCGAGATGTCCTCGGTGATGGTGCCGACCTTCACGCTGCCCTCGCGGACGGCGACGGCCTGGGCGTCGGCGACGATGGTCTCGACCTCGGGGTCGGGCTCGAAGGCGCCGACGACGATCGTCTTGGCCGGGTCGTCGGAGGCCGGGTCGTCGACGACCTTCGTCAGCGGCACGACCTCGCTGGTGAGCGAGGTGAGCTGCTTGGTCGCCGGGTCGACGGTCAGGGACATGCGGCCGATGTTCTCGGCGTAGCTGCCGGTCTGCGACACGACGGTCGGGAAGGCCCGGCCCGCGTCGATGCCCGCGTCGTACTCCTGGTGGCTGTGGCCCGAGACGATCGCGTCGACGTTCGGGGCGACCGCGTTGACGATCGCGCCGAACTTGGGGTCCGCCTCCGGAGTGTTCAGTTCGGCCGCGTCGGCGTCGGCTCCCTCGTGCAGGAGCAGGACGACCACGTCGGCCTCGTCGTTGGCGGCGTCGCCGTCCTGGAGCTGCGCGGCGACCTCGTTGACGTTCTCGGCGATCGGCTCGACGGAGAGCGTCGAGATCGTGGCGGGGCTGACGAGCTTGCCGAGGTCCTCGGTGATCGCGCCGATGAAGGCGACGGAGACGCCGTCCTGCTCGGTGATCACGTACGGGGAGTAGGCGCGCTCGCCGGTCGCGGTGTCGTAGAGGTTCGCGTTCACGTAGGGGAACGCCGAGGCGTCCACGACGCGGCCGTCGACGTCGGCGCGGCCCTGGTCGAACTCGTGGTTGCCCAGGGTGCTGACGTCGAGGCCCATCGCGTTCAGCGAGTCGAGCGTGGGGATGTCGCCCTGCACCTTCGACACGAAGGTCGAGGCGCCGATGTTGTCGCCGGCCGAGACGAACAGCGTGTTCGGGTTGGCGGCGCGGTAGGAGTCGACGGCACCGGCGAGCACGGCGGCTCCGGCGACGGCGCGGTCGGCGGCGAGCCGCCCGTGGAAGTCGTTGATCGAGAGGATGTCGATGGCGACATCGCCCTCGGCCGCCGCGGCGGGCGTGGCGCCGAGGAGGGCCGCTCCGGCGACGGCGCCGACGGCGGTCGCGGAGAGGAGTCGGGTGAGGCCGCGTCGGCCCGGGGAAGTACTGCGCATCGTGAAGGGGACTCCAAGCATCGAGCGGTGGATCCGGAGAGGATTCGTGCCGCGTGAGGGGGTTATTCCCAGACAACCCGACGGCGGACCGCAGGTCAAACGTTCGGACGACGGCTCGCCGCCGCGTTTACGAGAAGTTAACTCGCCGACGCTCAGCCGACGCGCAGGATGGGGAGGAACGGCGTGAGGTCCGCGCGCACTCCGGAGGCGTGGATCCGCCCGCTCGCGAGGCCCTCGCTCCACGGCAGGGAGCCTGTCGCGAGCGGCAGCCAGGTCGCCGCGTCCATCTCGATCACGTTCGGCGGAGTCCCGCGGGTGTGGCCCGGTCCCTCGACGCACTGGGCCGCGCCGAACGGCGGAACGCGCACCTCGACGCTGCGTCCGGGGACGTTCGTCTCGATGATCTGCAGGAGGAACCGCACCGCCGTCGCCGTCGTGTTCCGGTCCGCTCCTCCGGCGAGCGCCGCCCGCACCGCGGACTGCCCGCTCGCCTCGTCGATCCTGCCCTTGGCCATCCACCCATCCTGCCGCCGCCGCTCGCTCCCGGAGGCCTCCGCGGGGCTCCGCCCGGCGTGTCGGCGTCCGCAGCGGCGCCCTGCGGAGGAGGACGTCACAGGGACCAGCCCCGGCGCGGGGCGCCCTATCCTGTCAGGGTGAAGATCCTCGTCCTCGGTTCGGGTGCCCGTGAGCACGCCATCATCACGGCTCTCCTCGCGGAGGAGGAGCACCACGAGATCATCGCGGCGCCCGGCAACGCCGGCATCGCGCGCGACGTCGAGGTCATCCACTTCGACACGAACAGCCCCCGGCTGGTCAGCGACTTCGCGGTGGAGCAGGGCATCGAGCTCGTCGTCATCGGCCCCGAGGCGCCCCTGGTCGCCGGAGTCGCCGACGCGCTCCGCAAGCGCCGCATCCCCACCTTCGGCCCCGACCGGGCCGCCGCCGCACTCGAGGGCTCGAAGACCTTCGCGAAGCGCGTGATGGACATGGCCCGCGTGCCCACCGGCCGCGCGACCCGCGTCTCCACCCTGGTCGACGCCACCCGCGCCATCGACGAGTACGGACTCCCCTCGGTCGTCAAGGCCGACGGCCTCGCCGCGGGCAAGGGCGTCCTGGTGACGGAGTCGCGCAGCGCCGCGATCGCGCACGCCGAGTTCTGGCTGCAGTCCGGCGACGTCCTCATCGAGGAGTTCCTCGCCGGCCAGGAGGTCTCCCTCTTCCTCCTCTCCGACGGCCACGACGTCGTCCCCCTCTCCCCCGCGCAGGACTTCAAGCGCCTGAGCGACGGCGACGAGGGGCCGAACACCGGCGGCATGGGCGCCTACTCCCCGCTCCCCTGGCTCGCCGACCGCTGGGAGAGCGAGCGCGCCTTCGTCGACGAGGTGATCGACACGGTCGCCATCCCGACCATCCGCCAGCTCGAGCGCGAGCGCACCCCCTTCGTCGGACTCCTCTACTGCGGCCTCATCGTGACCGACGCGGGCCTGCGCGTGATCGAGTTCAACGCCCGCTTCGGAGACCCCGAGACCCAGGTCGTCCTCCCGCGCCTCGCCTCCCCGCTGTCCGCGCTGCTGCACGCGGCGGCGACCGGCGCGCTCGCCTCCGTCCCGTGGCCCGCGTTCACGGACGAGGTCGCCGTCACCGTCGTCCTCGCGAGCGAGGGCTACCCCGAGAACGCCGTCACCGGACGGACCATCACCGGACTCGACGCGGCGGCGGACGTCCCCGGCGTCACCATCGCCCACGCGGCGACCCAGCTGGTCGACGGGAGCTTCGTCGCCACCGGCGGCCGCGTGCTCAACGTCGTCGCGCGCGGCGCCGACTTCGCCGAGGCGCGGGAGCGGGCGTACCGCGCGCTCGACCTGATCCACCTCGACGGCGGGCTGTATCGGAGCGACATCGCGGCGAAGGTCGCGCAGTAGCGCGACCTCCGACGTGATGTCGGCCACGCCGCTCCCCGCGCGGCGTGGCGCAGTCGGCTGGGAGAGTGGCCGGGTCTCGGAGACCGGGGAGCGTTCGGCGCGTCCGAAACGCTCGGCACGCGTTCCGGTCGACGCCGCGAGGTGGCCGGGGGTGGGGTGGATCCGCGCTCGGACTCAGACCTCCGCGACACGGGCTCGCGGCGGAGGTCGGTCGCCCCGCGGGGGCGGGTCAGGCCAGGGTGCGGAGGGCCTCGGCGAGGTGGGGATGCGCGAAGGTGAAGCCGGCGTCCTCGAGGCGGGCCGGCACGACCCAGCGGGACTTGAGCAGGAGCTCGGATTCGGTGCGGAGCAGGAGCGTCGCGGGCTCGAGGACGAAGCGCGGAGCCGGCACGCCGATCCGGCGGCCGACGGCGGCACGGAGCAGCCGGGAGAGCTCGGTGTTGTCGCTCGGATTCGGCGACGCGAGGTTCACCGGCCCGTCGAGGGTCGACTCCTCGAGGAAGCGGATCGACCGGTGGACGTCCTCCACGTGGATCCAGCTGAAGTGCTGACGGCCGCGGGTGCGCCGGTGCTCGTGGTGCACACCGGCCTCGCGGCGCGCGCGCGTCGAGGGCCACGGCCCGTCGAACTGCGGACCGCCGAGGCCGAGCCGCGCCAGCCGCAGCAGGATCGCCGTCGCCGGACCGTCTCCGAGCACGATGGACATCCGCAGCGCCACGCGCCGCACGCCGGGCGTCTCCCCGGCGAAGAACTCCGACTCCCACGCCCGCGCCACGTCGACCGAGAAGCCCTCGCCGAGCACGCCCTCGTCCTCGGTGTTCGCCCGCTCCTCCTCGTGCCGGTAGATCGTGGCCGTGCTCGCGTTCATCCAGACCGGCGGAGGAGTCGCGGCCGCCGCGACCGCCCGGTGCAGCTCCGCGGTGGTCGCCACGCGCGAGCGGAGGATCTCGGCGCGGTTCGCCGCGGTGTACCGGCAGTCGACGCTCTTGCCGGCCAGGTTCACCAGGAGGCGCGCACCGTCGAGGACCCGGGTGATGCCGGCGGTGTCGCCCCAGCGCGCGTCCGGCCCGGAGCGGCCGATCCTCCGCACCGTCCAGCCGTCTGCCGTGAAGCGGCGGGTGAGGTCCGTCCCGAGGAATCCGCTCGCACCGGCGAGGACGACGACGGGGTCAGCGGTGCTGCTCATCGCCCCATCGTGCCGCACGGCGCCGGAGTCACGGGGAGGACTCGTCGCAGGCGCGCTGCCGGGACGCGGAATGGGTGGAGGCGGGCCTCGATCAGCCGCCGAGCGACCCCGCACCGCGGAGGAGACGCGCCGCGGCGAGCGCCCCGGCCAGCCGCTCGGCGAACCCCGGCGGCACCTCGGCGGGCAGCGCATCGACCGGCCACCAGGCCACGTCGTCGCTCTCGTCGCTGACGCTCACCGGAGCGTCCGGATCGGCGATCGCACCGTAGCCCACGTCCCAGTGGCAGGAGCAGCGGCCGAAGCCGTCGCCGAGCGCGTGCCGGTCGAGGTCGAGGGGCAGGACGCCGAGCGGCTGCAGCCGTGCCGCTCCGCTCTCCTCCCGCGCCTCGCGGAGGGCCGCGTCGGCCGTGGAGTCGTCGCCGGGCTCGACATGACCGCCGAGCTGCACCCAGAACCGGCCCTTGCGGTGGAAGCAGAGCAGCACCTGCGCCAGATTCGGCGAGAGCACGAAGCAGCTCGCCGTGACGTGCTCGGGGCCGCCGTCGCGCTCGAGCGCCGACTCGCCGCGCTGCTCGAGGAACGCCAGGTACTCGTCCCGCAGGTCCGCGAGCGCGCCCGCGTCCCACTCCCGCAGCTCGCCCGCCAGCCGCGTCCCTCGCTCCCCCGTCACGCGAAGGACCCTACCTCCCCTCCGCGAGCTGCCCCTCCGGTGCGCGGCACGGCGTGCGTGGCGTACCGGAGCGGCGTCTCGCGGAGGGAGGAGGGACGGGAGCGTCAGACGGAGAGGCCGGAGAGGCCCTCGCGGTCGACGCGGCGGTGGAAGCGCATGCCGGCGAGACCGCCGAGCACGGCGCCGACCAGCGCGACGATCAGGGCGGCGAGCGCCGTCACGACCGCCGCGGCCGTGGCGTCGCCGGCGTCCAGGGGGATCGTCGGGAAGCCGCTCACCGCGGAGAGCGCCTGGCTGCCGCCGGTGATCGCCGAGACGATGCCCACGACGATCGCGACGACGACCGCCCAGGCCCACACTCCGACGCCCTGCTTCGCTCCGCTGAAGCGGGCCATGCGGCCGGCCACGTAGCCGCCGCAGTAGTAGGCGACGAGGAGGATGACCAGCAGTGCGATCGCGCCCGCCCAGCCGAACGCGGCGGGGTCGGCCGCGAGGTCGCCGGTGACGTCCTGGGTGCCGATGACGGCGGCCCCGATCGCGGTGACGAGGGCGGTCAGGAGGACGGCGAGTCCGGTGGCGGCGAGCCAGCCGAAGAAGGCGCAGCCGATCTTGAAGCCGCCGAAGCGGTCGCGCTCGCGCTGGTGGATGTCCTTGCGCGCGGCCGCACGGGCCTGCTTCGCCTCGGCGGAGTCGGGGTCGACGGGCGCGCGGTGCTCGGGGGCCGAGTGCGCCGAGTCGGAGCGGTCCGTCGAGGCGGAGCGGTCCGTCGAGGCGGAGCGGTCCGTCGAGGCGGAACGGTCCGAGGAGGCGGAACGGTCCGGAGTCGCGGAGCGGTCCGTCGCCGCAGCCGCTCCCGTGTCCCGCGCTGAGTCGATGCGCGCCGTGCCGCCCGCCGCCGAGCCCTCTGCCCGTCGCGGCAGTCCGCCGTCAGCCGGATCCCTGTCTGTCGTGCTCATGTCGAACCTCCTGGCCGAGCGCCCCGAAGAAGGGCGACACGCTCAGTCAAGACCCAGGGAGCCCTCGGTGTCGCGGGCTTGACGACAGGACGGAGCGGTCCGGTCGTCAACCCCCTGCGCCCCCTCCCTCCCACCCGCTTGCATGGAGGCACCGACCGACGACACGAGAGGGAGAGTCATGACTCCGGAATCCCCCGAGCAGACACCGCCCGGCACCGAGGCCGAGCTGACGCCGAAGGCCGACCACGGCGAGACCAGCTACCGCGGCACCGGCCGCCTCAGCGGCAAGGTCGCCCTCATCACGGGCGG
Organism: Rathayibacter sp. VKM Ac-2762; assembly: GCF_009866585.1. Lineage (NCBI taxonomy): Bacteria > Bacillati > Actinomycetota > Actinomycetes > Micrococcales > Microbacteriaceae > Rathayibacter > Rathayibacter sp. VKM Ac-2762. The sequence goes on from NZ_CP047419.1 coordinate 2,420,295, forward strand.
CGACAGCGGCATCGGCAAGGCCGTCGCGATCGCGTTCGCGCGCGAGGGCGCCGACGTCGCGATCTCGTACCTCGACGAGCACGACGACGCCGAGGACACCGCCAAGTGGGTCCGGGAGGCCGGCCGCGAGGCGCTGCTCCTCCCCGGCGACCTGCAGGACCCGGCGCACTGCCGCGCCGTCGTCACCGAGACCGTCGAGCGCTTCGGCCACCTCGAGGTGCTCGTCAGCAACGCCGCCTTCCAGATGAGCCGCGAGAGCGTCACCGACATCCCGGACGAGGAGTGGGACCGCACGATCGCGACGAACATCAGCGCCTACTTCCACCTCGTGAAGTCGGCGCTGCCCCACCTGAAGGAGGGCGCGTCGATCATCGCGACGAGCTCGGTGCAGTCCGACCAGCCGTCGTACCAGCTGCTCCCCTACGCCGCCACGAAGTCGGCGATCCTCAGCCTCACCGCCTCGTTCGCGCAGGCGCTCGGCGAGAAGGGCATCCGCGCCAACTCGGTCGCGCCCGGCCCGATCTGGACGCCGCTCATCCCCTCGACCATGCCGGAGGAGGCCGTCGCCGAGTTCGGCGAGCAGGTCCCGCTGGGCCGCCCGGGGCAGCCGGCCGAGGTGGCCCCCGCCTACGTCCTCCTCGCCTCCGACGAGGCGAGCTACATCAGCGGGTCGACGATCGCCGTCACCGGCGGGAAGCCGATCCTCTGATCACGCTCCAGGGCACCGCTCACCCGCAGGATTCCGCGATAGGTTCCTGCGGGTGAGTGTGCACATCCGCAGCATCGAGACGGCGGTGCCGACCACGGTCCTGCGCCAGTCCGAGGTGCGCGACCTCTTCGCGTCCCAGCCCGCGATGACCCGGCTCGGGTCCCGCCTGATCGGCGCGGCCTTCGACGCGTCCGGGATCGACACCCGCAGCACGGTGGTCGACGAGCTCGACCGGGTCGAGCGGGAGGGTGCGAGCGTCTTCTACGACGCGGGGAGCGGCCTGGTGCTCGACCCGGGGACGGCCGCGCGCAACGCCGTCTACACCGAGCGCGCTCCCGAGCTCTTCACGGAGGCGGCCCGCCGCGCCCTCTCGTCCGCGTCGATGACCCCCGAGGACGTCACCCACGTGGTGACGGTCTCCTGCACCGGCTTCTACGCCCCGGGGCCCGACTACCAGCTGGTCCGCCGCCTCGGCCTCGCACCCTCGACGCAGCGCTTCCACCTCGGCTTCATGGGCTGCTACGGCGCCTTCCCCGGCCTGCGCGCCGCCCGCCAGTTCTGCGAGGCCGACCCGGAGGCGGTCGTCCTCGTCGTCGCGGTCGAGCTGTGCACCATCCACCTCACGAGCTCCAACGACCCGGAGCAGATCGTCGCGACCTCCGTCTTCGCCGACGGCGGTGCGGCGGCCGTCGTCACCGCCCGCGAGGCCGCGCCCGGCACCCCGGTGCTCGAGCTCGACGCGCTCGCCACGACGCTCACCGACGAGGGCGAGACCGAGATGGCGTGGACGATCGGCGACCACGGCTTCTCGATGCGGCTGAGCACCTACGTGCCCTCGATCATCGGAGCGAACATCGAGGCGGCCGTCGCCCCGCTGCTGGCCGGCGCCGAGGTCGAGCGGAGCGACGTGCAGCGCTGGGCGATCCACCCCGGCGGCCGCAGCATCCTCGACAAGGTGCAGGCCTCGCTCGCCCTCAGCGACGAGCAGCTGGCCCCGTCGCGCGAGGTGCTGCGGACCAACGGCAACATGTCGAGCGCGACCGTCCTCTTCATCCTGCGGCGCCTGCTGCACGGCGAGGCGGCCGACGGCGAGCGGATCGGCGCGATGGCGTTCGGCCCCGGCCTCACCGTCGAGCTCGCGCTGCTCACCAAGCGGGGCGGGGAGTGACTCCGCGAGCCCCTCTCGCGCCGGACCTGCGCCACCGCGAGGTCTCCGAGCAGGAGCTGATGGACGACCCGGACTGCGACCGCACCCTGCTCGACGCCACCTACGCCCGCTTCGGCACCGTGAACCGGCTGGTCTCGGGGTGGCGTGGCCTCTACCGCTCGCGCCTCCGTCCGCTGCTGCGGCCCGACGAGCCGTTCCGCCTGCTCGACATCGGCTCCGGAGGCGGCGACGTCGCCCGCTCCCTCGCCGGCTGGGCCCGCGAGGACGGCCTCCGCCTGGCGATCACCGCCGTCGATCCGGACGAGCGCGCCTCCGCCTTCGCCACGTCGACGCCCGCGCCGCCCGGAGTCGAGTTCCGCCGCGCGAGCAGCGCCGACCTGGTCGCCGAGGGCGAGCACTTCGACCTGGTGACCTCCAACCACGTGCTGCACCACCTGTCGCCGGAATCACTCGCCGACCTGCTCGCCGACAGCGAGAGCCTGGCCCCGCGCGCCCTCCACAACGACATCGAGCGCTCGCGGCTGGCCTACACGGCCTACCTGCTGGCCACGCGACCGATCGCGGCCGGATCGTTCCTCCACTACGACGGGTCGCTGTCTGTGCGACGCAGCTTCACCGCCGCCGAGCTGCGGGCGGTGGCGCCCGAGGGGTGGCGGGTCGAGCGCGTGGCGCCCTACCGGCTGCTGCTCGCGCGGGGCGAGGTGTGAGGACGCGGCGGAGGGCGAGCGCGTCCGGTCCGCTCTGGCTGCGCGCCGCCGCTGTCAGCTACTCCGCCAACTGCGCCCTCGGCACCGCCGTCGCCACCGGCGCTCTCCGCACGGGCCGCTGGCACTGGATCCACCACGCGCTCTACATCTGCACGTCGACGCTCACCGCTCTGGCCTGGGCGACGCTGCGACGGTCGGACCCCCGCGCCGCGTCCGCGCTGGCTCCCGCCGCTGTCCCGCTGGCGGTGATCCCCTTCGCGGGGACGCACGGACGCCGGCACCCGGCGATCGCGCTGGCGGCTGCTCCGTTCGTGCTCGCGGCTCTGGGGCGGACGCGGCGGCCGGCGCGGCGCCGAAGCGTGCTCCAGCGACTCAGGGCCGGGTCAGCCCTGCACTGACGCGCCCGGCTTCTAGCGCGGGGGCTCGACGTCGCGGTCGGGGTCGGAGCGGTAGGAGCGCAGCGCCTGCCAGCCCGCGATCGCGAGGATCAGCGCGCCGCAGAGCATCGTCAGCAGGTTCGGGACCGAGAAGCCGCTGCCCACGACCGAGTTGATGCCCGCGCCGAGCACGAACACACCTCCGAGAAGGTAGAAGATGACCCTCGTCTTCACCGTTCCACCGCTTCCCTCGAGCCTGCACAGGACCCTCGATGCTACCGCGCGCGCCCCGGGCCGCCGCCGCTCCCCCCTCTGCGCGATCGATCGGGGCAGGATCGAGGCATGGAGTTCCTCGATGTCGTCCGGCGCCGGAAGACCACCAACGGCGCGTTCCTGCCCGACCCCGTCTCCGAGGAGCACCAGCGGCTCCTGATGGAGGTGGCCGGCCGGGCGCCCTCGCAGCTCAACAGCCAGCCGTGGCGGTTCGTGCTCGTCGAGGAGCGCGAGACGATCGACCGGATCGCCGCGATCAGCGGCGAGAGCATGACCACCGCGATGTCGAACGGCACGTTCTTCGAGCGCTACAAGCCCTACTTCCGCTTCAGCAGCGAGGAGATGGAGCGGCGGCGCGACGGGATGCTGTTCGACAAGCTGCCGGCTCCGCTCCGCCCCTTCACGAAGCAGGTCTTCACGAAGCGCGGGCAGTTCCTGATGAACTCCCTCCGCGTCCCGCAGACGCTCGGTGAGGAGAACCGCCGGCTCGTCGCGGGATCGCCGCTGCTGCTCGGGGTGATGCTCGACCGCTCCGAGTACCGGCCGGGCGAGCTCTCCTCCTTCTACTCGGTGTTCAGCATGGGCGCCGCGATGGAGAACGTCTGGCTGAGCACGGTCGAGCTGGGGATGGGGATCCAGTTCGTGTCGTTCCCGATGGAGGTGCCGGGAGCGTGGGCGCGGATCGAGTCGCTGCTCGCCGTGCCCGACGAGCTGGAGCTGATGGCGGTGTACCGGCTCGGCTACCTGCCTCCGGAGCAGCGGCGGCCGGCGATCGACTGGTCCTCGCACCAGCGGAAGCTTCCGTCGCAGTACGTCTTCCGCGGCACCTGCGCGACTCCGCAGGAGGGGTGGGACGCGCCGGCCGGGCCGTGACGGGATCCTGAGCGGCGCGGCCGGCAGCCGGAGGTGCCCGCGCTCGCTCCCGGGCCGGCCCCGGCCGACGGGAGATCCGCGACGGAGCATCGACTCTCGCTACATGCGTCGGCTAACGTGGCGCCCAGCACGCCCGGCAGTGCTACGTCCCGTCCGCGGGACTGTCAATGGGGGTCCGGCGTGTCTCCCGCCCGATTCCCCGCACCGGGGTCCGAGCGGATACCGTCCCCCGAGGAGCCGTCCGCCAGGGCCGGCCCGATGAACGAAGGGGGCCCGTGGCCACGCTCATCTACGGACCGCAGAACCTCGAGATCGAATTCGAGGAGCGCGTCCTCGCGCACCTGAAGGTCGCCGTCCTCTCGAAGCTGCGCCGCAACGAAGCCTTCTCGCTCTCGTGGATGGAGGACGCCTCCACCGGACACGGCCGGAGCTCCGTCTGGCTGCACCCGTCGGTGCCGCTGCACTTCCGCTTCACCGAGGCGCCCCAGCCCAAGCTCAACCGCGCGTGGATCGAGCAGATGCTCAGCGTCGCCAGCATGCACGGCGAGCTCTCGGTCCTGCCGGAGCCCGAGGAGCAGCGCCAGGGCTCCTGAGCTCCGCCGCTCCTGGGCCCCGCTGCCCCCTGATCGCACGGCCGTCAACCCCGTCCCCTCTGCGGGGGACGCGAAGTACCGTCGAGAAGACGTCCCCGGAACCATCGGCGGACGTCGACGGACGGAGACGACCATGACGGACACCGCGCGAGCGACCGGCCTGCCCACCCTCACCCCGGTGCGGACGCTCCGCAAGGAGCAGCCGATCGAGCCGCGCCGCGTGCCGGACTCCGTCTCCGTCGGCTCCCAGCCGGTCATCGGCTGCCGGATCGACGTGAGCGGCCGCTCCTTCGTCGTCGAGCTCGACATGGCCGGCATCTTCCTGCGCCAGGTGCGCCGGAGCCTGCGCGAGGGCGAGGGCGGCCTCGTGCTGCTGCGCCACGTCGACGGGATCGAGATGATCCCGTTCTCGCGCGCGACGCCGTTCGACGTCTCGGACATCGTCTGCCCCGAGGGCGTCGAGCCCGCGGACGCCCGCTCGACCCTGGGGCTCCGCGACCGCTGATCCGCGACGGGTGGCGTGCTCCGCCCCGCGCCCGCCGCTGAGCGGGATCAGGCGGGGAGCGACGCCTCGATCAGGTCGACGATCCGAGGGTCGTCGGGCTCGACCGTCGGGCGGAACCGGTGGACCGTGCCGTCGGCCGTGATCAGGAACTTCTCGAAGTTCCACTTCACCCGGCCGGCCTTGCCGTTCTCGTCCTCCGCCTTGGTGAGCTCCGCGTAGAGCGGGTGCGCCGAGCGGCCGTTGACGCGGACCTTCTCGAACATCGGGAAGGTGACCCCCCAGGTCGTCGAGCAGTACGCCTTGATCTTGTCCTCATCGCTCAGCTCCTGGAGGAACTGGTTGCTCGGGAAGCCGAGGACCGTGAATCCGCGCTCCCCGTAGCTCTTCTGCAGGGCCTCGAGCTTCTCGTACTGCGGGGCGAGGCCGCAGCGGGAGGCGACGTTGACGATCAGCCGCACGGGCGGGTAGTCGGCGAGGGTCGACGTGGTGCCGTCGATCGTGGTGAGGGGGATGTCGGCGATCGTGTCGGGCACGGAGGGCTCCTTCGGACGTGGTGCGTCGACGCTACTCCCCGCCGCCGAGGGAACCCCGAGTCGTGGAGGCGGCTCGCTGCGGGTTCCCGCGACGGTCCGGGGTTCCCTCCGCGCGCGCCTGCCTCCACCATGGGGGGATGGCCGCCTCGCAGCAGATCGTCTCGGTCGGCGGGCGGAGGCTGCGGCTGACGAACCTCGACAAGGTCGTCTACCCGGAGACGGGCTTCACCAAAGCCGATGTGCTCTCCTACTACGCCTCCGTCGCCTCCGCGATGCTGCCCCATCTCGCGCGCCGCCCGGTCACCCGGAAGCGCTGGGTCGACGGAGTGGGCACCGCCGAGCATCCGGGCGAGGTCTTCTTCGAGAAGAACCTCCCCTCCTCCGCCCCCTACTGGCTGAGCCGGACCCGGCTCGCGCACTCGTCGCGCGACGTCGAGTACCCGCTGGTCGACGACGTCGCCGGGCTCACCTGGCTGGCGCAGCAGGCGGCGCTCGAGCTGCACGTCCCGCAGTGGCGGGTGGGCTCCGACGGCGAGCGCCGTCCGCCCGACCGCCTCGTGCTCGACCTCGACCCGGGCGAGGGGGCGGGCCTCGCCGAGTGCGCCGAGGTCGCGTTCCTCGCCCGCGACCTGCTGGAGGGGATGGGGCTGGCTCCGCTGCCGGTGACCAGCGGGAGCAAGGGGATCCACCTCTACTGCCCGCTGGACGCCTCCGCCTCCAGCGACCAGATCTCGGCGGTCGCGCACGAGCTGGCGCGCGCGCTCGAGTCGGACCACCGCGACCTCGTCGTCTCGGACATGAAGAAGACCCTGCGCGAGGGCAAGGTCCTCGTCGACTGGAGCCAGAACAGCGCGGCGAAGACGACCATCGCCCCCTACTCCCTCCGGGGGCGCCTCCGGCCGGCCGCCGCCGCGCCCCGCACGTGGGAGGAGCTGGGTGCCGAGGACCTGCGCCACCTGTCGCCCGACGAGGTGGTGGAGCGGCTGCGGAGCGACGGCGACCTCCTCCGCCCGCTGCTCGCCGCCCGGGGTGCCGGGCTCGAGCCGACCCCGGAGCGGATGGCGGGCTTCGCCGCGACGGACGCCTCCTCCGACCGCCTGGCGACCTACCGCAGCATGCGCGACGCGTCGAGGACGCCGGAGCCGGTGCCCGAGGCGGGGTCCGCGGGCACCTCCTCGGGCGACTCCTTCGTCATCCAGGAGCACCACGCGCGGCGCCTGCACTACGACTTCCGGCTCGAGCACGACGGCGTCCTGGTCAGCTGGGCGGTGCCGAAGGGCCCGCCGCTGGAGGGCGACCCGAACCGGCTCGCGGTGCAGACCGAGGACCACCCCCTCGAGTACGCGACCTTCGAGGGCACGATCCCGGCCGGCGAGTACGGCGGCGGCGAGGTGCGCATCTGGGACGAGGGCACCTACGCGCTCGAGAAGTGGCGCGAGGGGAAGGAGGTGATCGCGGTGCTGACCGGCCGCCCCGACGGCGGGCTCGGCGGCGAGCCCCGACGCTACGCCCTGCTGCACACGGGCTCGAGGGAGGGCGCCGAGAAGAACTGGCTCCTGCACCTGATGGCGCCGGGTCCCGCTCACGGGCACGGGACGCAGCGACGGGGCCGGGCGGCCGCGTCCGCCGCGTCGCCCGCTCCCCGCCCCGCACCCTCCGCCGACCGCCCGGCCGAGGACTCCGCTCCGCGCCGCCACCGCCCCATGCTCGCCACGGCCGGACGCCGCGGCGACGTGGACCCCGGGGCCGCGATCGAGATGAAGTGGGACGGCTACCGCGCTCTCGTGCGGGTGCAGGGCGGCACCGCGACCCTCACGAGCCGCAACGGCAACGACCTGACCGCGGCGTTCCCCGACCTGCTCGCCCCGCTCGCCGAGGCCGCCGCCGACGCCGTGCTCGACGGCGAGATCGTCGCCCTCGACGCTCGCGGGCGCCCCGACTTCGGCGCCCTGCAGACCCGCGGCGGGCTGACGAAGCCGCGCGAGATCGAGGCGGCCGCCCGGTCCACTCCGGTGCACCTGATGGTCTTCGACCTGCTCGAGCGCGCAGGAGAGGACCTGACCGGGAGCGACTACGACACCCGTCGCTCGGCACTTGTCGACCTCGTCGCCGAGAACGAGCGCGTGCACGTCCCGTCCGTGTTCGACGGCGACCTGGAGGAGGCGATGGCCACCAGCCGCACCCTCGGCCTCGAGGGCGTGGTCGCCAAGCGCCGCGACTCGCGCTACCAGGAGGGCAGCCGCTCGCGCGACTGGATCAAGCTCACCCACCACCGGCTGCAGGAGGTCGTGATCGTGGGCTGGCGCGAGGGCGAGGGCGGCCTGCAGGGGTCGGTCGGGGCGCTGCTGACCGCGATCCCCGGCGAGGACGGGCTCGCGTACTCCGGCCGTGTGGGCACCGGCTTCAGCGACCGCGAGCGCCGCGGACTGGTCGACCGCCTGGCCGAGCACGCCACCGAGGAGCCCGCCGTCTCCGTCCCTCCGCTCGAGTCGCGCGGCGTGCACTGGGTGTCGCCCGCCCTGGTCGGCGAGGTCCGCTACCGCGAGCGCACCGCCTCCGGCACCCTCCGCCAGCCGGTCTGGCGCGGCTGGCGCGCCGACAAGGCCGCCGCGGACGTCCGCGTGGAGGAGGCGGGCAGCTGATCCTCCGGTCTTCCGACGGAGATGCCCGGGAACGCGGCGCGCGCCGGCGATCCGCTGCGTCCCCGGCACCTCAGTCCAGGCGCACCCCGCGCAGCAGGAGGAGGGTCGCGCCGACCGCGGCACCGGTGCCGATGAGGACACCGCCCGCTCCGGCCGCCGCCGCGAGGACGCCGAGGAGGCTGGGCAGGGCGATCAGCCCGAGGCGGTTCCCGGCCAGGCGCAGCGCGAGGGCGCGGCCGTGGCGGTCGGCGGGGGTCCGCTCGATCAGCCACGACATCGTGATGGGCTGGCCGATCCCGAGGCCCAGGCCGAGGGCGGCGACCGCGACGAAGAGGAGCACGGTCGGCGCGGGCAGGGCGACCAGCACCAGGCAGAGCGCCGAGATCAGGATGCCGCCCACCATCACCCGGGTGCGCCCGAGCCGGGCGGTGGCCGCACCGAGGAGGAGCCGCGAGGCCATCGACGCGAGCGCGCGCACGGTGAGCAGGGCTCCGACGACGCCGGCCGGGAGCCCGCGCTCGGCGCCGAGGGCGGGGAGGTAGACGACGGTCAGGTCGACGGCGGCGACGACGGTCGCGCTGGTCAGCAGGGCGCGCGCGAGGCCCGGCACCCGGAGGAGACCGAGCGTCGAGCCCGGAGCCGCAGCCCCCTCCGCCGCGGGTCCGCGCGGGGACGGGCTGCGGATCCCCGCCGTCGAGACCAGCAGCAGCACCGCGAGGATCCCGCCCACGAGGAACAGCGGCGCCGGGTCGGGCCGCACCGAGCCGCCCGCGAGCACCGGGATGAACGCGGGCCCGATCGCCTGCCCGAGCGACGCGGCGAACGTGTAGTAGCCGAAGCGGCTGTCGAGACGCGTCCCTCCGGTGCCGCCCGCGACGACGGTCTGCTGCCCGACCACGCAGCCCAGGTGCCCCGCGCCGAGCAGGGCGATGCCGAGGAGCAGCCCCGCGACGCTCCCGCCCGCCAGGAGCAGCACCGCGGCCGCTCCCACCGCGACGAGCGAGCCGACGGCCATCACGGCCCGGGCGCCGACCCGGTCGACCAGCCCGCCCACCGGCAGCGCGATCAGCAGCGGCACCAGCGCGAACGAGGCGCCGAGCGCCCCGAGCGCCCAGGCCGGCACGTCGAGCCGGATCGCCTGGTAGACGGCGGCCGGCCGGAGCAGGAACGCGACGGCCTGGATGAGCACGGCGTGCGCGAGCAGGGACGGAGTCGCCAGGCGGTTCCGCACGCGCGCTCCTTCCCGGCGCTCGGCCGAGCACCCGCTCCCCCATCCTCCTCCCGGTGCCGCCGCCGAGTCGCCCGGGCACGCCCGTCCTCCCCCCTCGAGAACGAGCCTTCCGGCTCAGCCCTGCGGCGGCGGCGAGGGGAGCGCGTGCGCGGGCAGGGTGCCGAGGCGGTGCCGGCCGCGGAGGAGGAACCAGGCCAGGCCGATCCCGACGACCGCGGCGACCACGACGACCGCGCTCCAGCGCAGCTCCTCCCCGTAGACCTCGACGCGCGGCCACGCGAGGTCGACCGTCATCGCCGCGCCCCAGAGCACCGCGACGACGTTCACCGGCAGGCCCGCGCGGCCGAGCGAGAAGCGCCCGGGCGCGGCTGCGGGCCACCGGCCGCGGAGCCGGGCGATCAGCAGCGGCACCGTCACCAGCAGGTAGGCGAGGTAGATCAGGATGACCGCCACGCTCGTCACGGCCGTGAAGATCGCCGGCGTCCCGATGTTCACGACCAGGATCAGCACCGCGAGCACCCCCACGACCAGCGCCGGCGCCACCGGTGTCCCGCGCCGCGGGTCGACGCGGGCGAGCACGCGGCTGCCAGGCAGGGCGTTGTCGCGGGCCATCGCGAAGATCAGTCGGATGGCCGCCGTGTGCACCGCCAGCGCGCACACCGTGATCGCGACGACCACGCAGAGCAGGAGGACCGATCCGAGGGGGCCGCCGAGCACCTGCAGCACGATCCGCTGCAGCCCGCCCGACGCCTGCCCGAGCGCCGGGTCGGCGAGGTCGGGCGCCGAGAGGATCCCCAGCAGCAGGATGAGGCCGCCGAGGACGAAGGAGGCGGTCACCGCCCGCAGGATCGCCGTCGGCGCGGTCCGGCGCGGATCGACCGTCTCCTCGCCGAGCGAGCCCGCGGTGTCGAACCCGTACATCACGTACGCCGACGCGATCGCGGCGATGAGGAACGCGCCGGCGTACCCGCCCGGCGTGCTCCCGCCGTAGCCGCTGGTGTCGAGCAGCACGGTCGGCGGATGCACCACGTTCACCGCGAGCACCGCCACCAGCAGCACCGCCGCGACGAGCTCGATCAGCACGCCGACGCTGTTGATCCGGGCCATCAGCCGCACGCCGCGCGCGTTGACCGCGGTGGTGAACGCGATCAGCAGCGCTCCCCAGACCACCGCGCTCACCCCCGCGGAGCCGCCGAGCTGGAACCCGCTCCAGATCTGCGGGAGCGTCGCCTGGTACGCCAGCACGACGGCCGCGAGCGTGACCACGGACGCGGTGGCCATCAGCCAGCCCGCCATCCAGCTCACCGTCGGCCCGGCGAGGCGCTTGCTCCAGTTGTAGACGGAGCCGGCGACCGGGTAGCGGGCGGCGAGCTCGGCGAAGCACAGGGCCACCATGAGCTGCCCGGTGAACACGATCGGCCAGGACCACCAGTAGGCGGGACCGCCGAGCGCGAAGCCGAAGGAGAAGAGCTGGAACGTGCCGGTCAGGATCGATATGTAGCTCACGCCCGCGGCGAAGCTGCCGAAGCGGCCGATCCCGCGGGTGAGGGAGGGGCGGTACCCGAACTCGGCGGTCCCGTCGTCGACGTCCTCGGTGGTGCTCATCGGGCTCCCCCTCGCGGGCGCGCTCGTCGCACCGAGGTCAGGATGCCAGCCGCCGCCCGGCCGCACGACTCCCCCGTCCCGGGCGTCCGCCGGCGGGTGCTCAGCGCTCGCCCCGCTCCCGGTGCACAGGACTCGGGCGGCCCCCGCGGACGGGAGCGGCGTCAGCCGTGCGCCGCGAGCCGGGTGCGCTGGGGCACCAGGAGCTCGAGCAGCTCCTCGACCCCGTCGACCCGCTGCGGCTCGACCGGGTGCCCGGGTCCGCACGGCTTGTAGGCGGGCGGATCCACGTTCAGGACGTGCCCGACGGGCCGCCCCTTCTCCCAGACCGTGAGGAGGAAGGCGCCGTCCCGCTCGTCGGGGGCGCCGATCTCGAAGACCCGGCCGCGCACGATGGCGCACTGCGGCTCCTTGCGCGCGAGGCGCACCCAGAAGGGATGGTCTCCGGTCATCGTGCCCGTCCTCCCCGGCCGACCCGCGGCCGTGCCCGTAGCGGTCGACCGGTGATCGTGTCGTCGGCGACCCGCAGGGCCACGGTACGTCCGCCTCCCCTCAGCCGATCAGGGGGTTCACTGCGGAGCCTCGCAGTGGTAGCGGACGCCGGTCGCGCCCGGACGCGCACGACGGGGAACCACTCACTGCTCGTAGGAGTCCTCGTAGTCGGCACCACTGGTCAGCTCGCCGTCGCCGGGTTGCACGGGATGCTCGCCGGTGAGCGCGTCGATCCGCTCGCGCAGCCGTGCCACCTCCGCCGCGTTGTCCGGTTCGGGCAGGTCGCTCGGCGTGGTCTCGACGATGAGGGCGGCTGCGGCGTTCACGAGGAAGGTGGCGTCGACCGTCCCGCCGTCGGCGCCGATCCCCGTGTACTCGACGGTGTCGGCCGCGCCCTTCGAGGCGAGGGCGACGGCGTACTCGACGAGTGCGTCGGCCGCCTCGTCCCCCACCAGGATCGTCTTGTCGGCGAAGAGGATGTGCTTCATGCCGCCCATGCTCGGCAGCGCCGGCTGCGTGGAGGGAGGAGGTTGACAGATGACCGCCGCTGACGGAAGACCTGGACAGATCGAGCAGAGAATGGCATAGCGGGTTGTCGGATCCGTCCGGTCTGCGGAAGGGTGGAGGCAACGGCGGGCGTCTGCCTGCCGGAGATCAGGGGCTGGAGACGCTGATGGGGAAGCTGCACTACGACGGGACCGTCGAGATCGACTTCGAGGACCGCGTGCTCGCGCACCTGCAGATCGTCATCACCGCGAAGCTGCGCCGCAACGAGTCGTTCCTGCTCAGCTGGCGCGACGACCACAGCATGGGCGACGGCCGCAGCGCGATCTGGATCCACCCCTCCCACGCGCTCCGCTACAAGTACTTCGGCGGCCGGATGCCCCGCATCAACCCCGCCTGGATCTCCGCGCTCACCGACCTCGCGAACTCCGCGGGCGGGCTGTACGTGATCTCGGAGCCCGCCGAACCGGTGCGTCCCCCGGCGAAGGGCGACCAGCTGTGAAGCGCATCGACCTGATCTACAACGGCACCGCCTACACCGTCAACAACAGGAGCCTCGAGGAGTTCCGCGCCGAGGTCGAGGCCGCCCTGGCCTCCCCGACCCCGCAGTGGCTGACCGTCAACTACGGCGAGGGTCGCGCGAACCCGGCGCTCCTCCTCATCACGCCGTACACCCCGCTGTCGATCATCACGAACGACTTCGACAAGCTCAACGCAGAGTACGAGTAGCGGCGGACCTCGGGGAGGTCAACCACGTCGTCCGGTCGATCCGCGCCCCGTACCGTCGGGCAGGACCTCGTCGACGTCGTGCGCGGACCCCGCACGGCGACACCCGATCGACACCGCCCGCGCCCCGGCGCGCAGAACAACGGCCGCGGACACCCGGCCAGGAGCCGTGATGACAGATCCCGCCTTCGCCGTCCTCGACGACCTCATCGCCGCCCTCGAGCGTCCCGGCTCGATCGACCCCGGCCTGAGCCGCTCCGTCGCCGTGCAGGCCGCCGTCCTCCGGCTCCCGTCGCCCCGCACCGCGCACCGTCCGCGCCCGACGAGCCGCTTCACGGGCCGTCGCCTCGTGCGCCCGGGCAGCGCAGCCAGGCGGGCTCCCGCGCGTCACCGTGTCGTGGTCCCCGCCGGTCCGGGGGAGCGTCGCTCCGAGCGGAGCCGACGGCTAAAATGGGCGCGGTGACCGACTCCGACGCTCTCTGCGACCCGTATCTGCGCGGGTATCCGATCGACGGCGTCGCGATCTCCACGCTCGGCAGCCCCTTCGGCGGCGAGACCGTCGCCGCGAGCGACAGCACCGCGAGCCGGCTGGACGAGATCCAGATCGACCTCGGCGAGGGCCCGTGCTGGGAGGCGATCCGCGCTGCCGGCCCCGTCTCGGTGCCGGACACCGGCGCGGAGGAGCGCTGGCCGCTCTTCACCGAGGCGATCGGCCCCACGGCGGTGCGCGCGGTCTTCGCCTTCCCGCTCTCGATCGCGGGGCTCTCGATCGGCGCGGTCGACCTCTACTCCCGCCGCCCCACGTCGCTCAGCGACTCCCTCCTCGGCCGGATCAGCGCCTCGACCACCGCGACGGCGCTGCTGGTGCTGGCCGCGGTGCTGCGCGACAACGAGGTCGAGGAGAGCACGAATCCGCGCTCGCGACGCGTGGTGCACCAGGCGACCGGCATGATCATCGCGCGCTACGGCAGCACGGCCGAGGAGGCGCAGCTGCTGCTGCGCGCCCACGCCTTCGCCCAGCAGCGCTCCGTCGTCGATGTCGCCTCCGGCATCGTGGCCCGGCACGACGGGTTCCCCGACCGCCCTCTCACCGCCCAGGACGACACATGGTGACGATCTCCCGCGAGCGCAGCGTCATCCAGACGTTCGTCGCCCTCTCCGACACGCTGGTCGACGACTACGACGTCGTCGACTTCACCCAGACCCTCGTGGAGAGCAGCGCGACCCTCTTCGACGCCGTCTCGGCGGGGCTCGTCCTCGCCGACTCCACCGGCTCCCTCGAGGTGCTCGCCTCCACGGACGAGGACACCCGGCTGATCGAGCTGCTCCAGCTCGACAGCGGGTCGGGCCCGTGCATCCAGTGCTTCGAGACCGGGCGGCCGGTGATCGTCGAGGACGCCCGCGCCGTGGGCGAGGAGTGGGCGGAGTTCCGGACGCTGGCGGTCGAGCTCGACGTGCTCTCGGCGCACTGCGTGCCGATGCGCTCGGCGGGGACGACGATCGGCTCCCTCAACCTCTTCCAGGCCCGGCCGGGGCGGCTCGATCCTGACGACATCGCGGTCGTGCAGGCGTTCGCCGACGTCGCGACGATCGGGATCCTGCACCAGCGCGCGCTCCAGCAGAGCACGGTCACTCAGGAGCAGCTGCAGCACGCCCTCGACAGCCGGGTGCTGATCGAGCAGGCGAAGGGGATCCTCGCCTACGCCCACCGCACCACGGTCGAGCAGGCCTTCGAGGTGCTGCGGGTCCGCGCGCGAGCGACGTCGACCCCGATCACGACGCTCGCCCAGGAGATCATCCGCGACTACCGGCGCTGACGCTCCGCGCCCGCGGAGCAGGAGCGGGGCGGATCCGCGCCGGCGGCGCCGCGGCTCGGAGCTCAGTACTCGTTCTCGAGCTCCCACGTCGCGCGGGGGTCGACGTCCGAGGCGGGCACCGGTCCGCCCGCACTGTCGAGCGCGTCGAGGCGCTCGAGGATCTCGGCGCTCGACTCCGCCGCTGCGCTACCGGTCCCTGCGACCACCAGGGGGACGCCGAGCCCGACGGTGAGCGTCACGACGGAGGAGGGGGCCGAGTCGTCGGCGACGCTGACCGTGCTCATCCGGTGCTGCTGCGCGAGCGCGAGCGAGTAGCGGACGACGGCGTCGGCGGTCGCGTCGTCGAGGGAGAGGGAGCCACCGGTGTGGAAGAGCGTCGTCATGGTCAAGTCCTCGCAGGGCAGGCGGATGGGCATGGTTCCGTCACCGGGGGCCAGGATGCGGTGCGCTCACGCTACGCCCTGGTCGCTCGCGGGTGCAGGTCTTGCGCCGATGCGCTCCCCTGTCGCATGGTTCGCTCTCGCCGCCGGAGCAATTCCCCCATGGCTCTGAGGCGGCTCACATGTTAACGTGAACACACGCGTCGGTCCCCTCGGCTCGACGCATCCCTCCCCTGAAGGAAAGGTCTCGACGATGAGACGACGCTCCCCGGAGCCCCCTGCCGCCGCGCCTCGGCGCCGCGTGCGATCCCTCTTCCTCTCCGCTCTCGCCTGCACGAGCGTCGCCCTCACCGGCGCTCTCGTCCCCGTCTCGGCGCAGGCCGTCGACGTCCCGACGCCCACCGCGCACTACGACATGTCCCACGCCGGCTCGGCCCTGCTCGACATCTCGGGCAACGGA
Organism: Rathayibacter sp. VKM Ac-2762; assembly: GCF_009866585.1. Taxonomy (NCBI): domain Bacteria; kingdom Bacillati; phylum Actinomycetota; class Actinomycetes; order Micrococcales; family Microbacteriaceae; genus Rathayibacter; species Rathayibacter sp. VKM Ac-2762. The sequence goes on from NZ_CP047419.1 coordinate 2,435,887, forward strand.
CGCAACGCCACCCTGACCGGCCTCACCGACGCGTCCTTCGCGAACGCCGGCGGCGACCAGGTCGCCCGGTTCAAGAACGACGGCTACGCGAGCCTGCCCCAGGGCCTGGTCACCGGAGCCGACAACGCGTTCGCCGTCGAGTACACGGTGAAGACGCAGACCACCGCCAACCAGTTCGGCTGGGTCATCGGCGACGGCGTCGGCCCGTGGAACACCACGCAGCTCGGCAACCACGTCTTCGTGAACCCGCGCAACCCCGACGGCTCGCCCAGCGGACAGGTCCTCGCGGGCATCCGCGTCAAGGAGCCCACCAGCAACGGCGAGACCCGCATGCCGTTCGGCGGCACGCTGAACCCCGGATTCACGACCCTCACGCTCGTCGGCACCGGCACGGGTTCGAGCACCGTGCTGACCCTCTACCGCGACGGCACGCAGATCTCGACGGCGAACACCACGAAGTCGATGGCGAGCATCGTGCCGACCGGGTCCACTCTCGGCTACCTCGGCCGCTCGCTCTACTCCGGCGACGCGCTCGTGACCGCCGACGTCACCGACGTGAAGTTCTGGGACACCTCCCTCACCGCCGAGCAGGTCGCCTCGAGCATGCCGACCGCCACGGCGAAGGCGTCCGCGACCTCGGCCCTGCTGCGCTCGGACATCCAGCCCGTCCTGCTGGCCGGCAACCCGTCGCTGACCCAGGTCTCCTCGAACCTGACGCTGCCCGCCTCCAGCAGCGGCGTCCCGCTCACCTGGACCTCCTCGAACAGCGCGGTCGTCTCGGCCACCGGTGTCGTCTCGCGCTCGATCGCGCAGAACACCCCGGTCACCCTGACGGCGACCACCGCCCAGGGCGCGACGATCGCCTTCGAGGTGGTCGTGCTCGCCCCGAGCATCAACGACGACCTCGACGCGCTGAAGCTCGCCACGCGCACCACCGAGAACCTCCCCCTCGCGGTGAAGGGCGCCCGGAACGGCACCGACATCACCTGGACCTCCTCGGACCCGGCCCTCGTCACGCCGACGAACACCTCCTACGCGGCTCCGGCGGTCGGCGCGGCCGACCCCTACCGCGGCGGCGGCGTGGTCACCCGGCCGGCCTACGGCTCCGGGGACAGGACCGTCACCCTCACCGCGACGGCCACCCTCAACGGCGTCACCGAGACGCGCGCCTTCACGCTGACGGTCGCCGAGCTCGGCCGCACCGCTCCCGACGCGGGCTACGCCTCGGCGTACTTCAAGTCGGACGGCGACGAGAAGATCTACCAGGCCGCGACCTCGGGCAACGACTTCTTCACCTTCTCGCCGGTCAACGGCGGCAAGGCGGTCATCACCTCCACGACCGACACGAAGGGCCTGCGCGACCCGTTCATCCTCCGCTCGCACAACGGCGACAAGTACTACATGGTCGCCACCGACCTCTGCATCTCCTGCGGCACCGGCTGGGGCGACGCCCAGTCCAAGGGCAGCCTGAAGATCGAGGTCTGGGAGTCGACCGACCTGGTGCAGTGGACCCGCACCAACGGCGCCGACACCGGCATCACGGTGAACCAGCCGGCCGCCGGAATGACCTGGGCGCCCGAGGCGTACTGGGACGACGCCCTGCAGTCCTACGTCGTGTTCTTCTCCTCGCGCCTCTACTCCGACGCGACGAAGACCAACAGCGACAAGCTCTACTCCCGCGTCTTCTCCGTGATCACCCGCGACTTCCGCACCTTCACCGCTCCTCCCGCCACCTGGCAGGACACCGGCTACGCGCGGATCGACTCGACGATCACGAAGATCGGCGACTACTACTACCGCTTCACGAAGAACGAGGAGGGCGGCGCCGCCGGAACCCTCGAGGCCGGGAAGGACATCTTCCTCGAGAAGTCGAAGGTCCTGACCGCCGGGACGACCTCCTCGAACTGGAGCGCCGACCCGAACACCACGTGGCAGCTCACCGACACCCGGATGACCTCGCTCGAGACCGGCCAGGCCGGTGAGGGACCCGAGATCATCAAGCTGAACGCGGGCGACCCGAACGACACCACCGGCACGGGCGACGGCTACGCCTTCCTCGTCGACAACTACGGCGACGGCGGCTACAAGGCCTTCCTCACCTCCGGAGCGGCCATCGCCGGCAGCTCGCAGACGAACCGCCTCTCGCAGTCGGCCGACTGGAACGTCTCGCCCAAGAGCCGCGCCGGCCTCCCGGCCAGCCCGCGGCACGGCGCGTTCGTGAGCGTCCCGCAGACGGTCCTCACCGCCATGAAGAACTGGACCGGCGTCACCGCCGTCGACTCCACCACGACCCTCACCGCCGACGGCCGCACGGTCACGGCGACGGTCGCGGCGGCCGACAAGGGCGACGTCGTCGGCTCGGTCACCTTCACCGGCGGCTCGTGGACCTCGACCGTCCCGCTCTCCGGCGGCTCGGCGAGCGTCTCGGTCCCGGCGGGCGTGACCGGCGTCACGGCCTCCTACACCGGGTACGCGGACAAGCTGGTGCGCACGTCGGTCTCGGCCGCCGTCCCGCTGGACACCCTCGAGCTCGTCCCCGCGGTCGCCACGCGCTGCCTCGCCGGCAAGATCGTGCTCACCGCGACCGTGAAGAACACCGACACCGCTGCCGCGGACGTCACGATCACCTCGGCCTACGGCTCGAAGTCGTTCACCGCGGTCGCTCCCGGCTCGTCCGCCTCCGCCGCCTTCACCACCCGCCTGGCCTCGACGCCGGCCGGCACGGTGACGGTGACCGGATCGGCGACCGGCCAGCCCGCGTTCACCGCGACGGTCCCCGTGGCCGCCGCGCGCTGCTGACGCACTGACGACGAAGGGCCCCCTCCTGCGCTCGCGCGGAAGGGGGCCCTTCGTCGTTCCCGGGTCAGACGGTGGGAGCGAGCAGGTCCGCGTGGTGGGCGGCCGCCACGTTCGGGTGGGCCCGGAGGCGGTAGCGCAGCGCGTTCTCGCCGTAGGTCTCGAGGATCGGCGCGTTCGTCGGGTCGACCGAGAGGCCGGACTTGAGCTCCTCGGGCAGCGGGAGCGAGGGCATGGTGGCCGAGAGCGCGGGATTGAAGAAGAACGGGATCGAGATCCTGTCCGTTCCGATCAGCGGCGAGATCACGCGGTGCAGCGTGGCCTTGAGGTAGCCGCCCGTGGCGAGCTCCAGCATCTCGCCGATGTTGACGACGAACGCGCCCTCCATCGCGGGTGCCTCGATCCACGAGCCGTCGTGCTCGACCTGCAGGCCGCCCTTGCCGGGCTCGACCAGCAGCAGCGTCAGCACGCCGCCGTCGCGGTGCGCGCCCACGCCCTGCTTGGGCTCCGGGTCGGAGGTGCCCGGGTAGCGGACGACCTTCACCAGCGAGAACGGCCGCTCGGCGAACGCCTCGTCGAACACGTCCTCCGGGGCGTCGAGCGCGACGGCCCAGGTGCGCAGCAGCCGGATGGCGACCGCAGCGAGCTCCGCGTGCCAGCGCTCGAAGACCTCGCGGAGCTCCGGCAGCGCCTCGGGCCAGAGGTTCGGCCCCTCGAGGCGCTCGTAGTCGGCGACGCCGGGCCCGGCGGGAACGGCCGGTCGATCGATGCCGATGTCGACCTGCTCGCGGTAGTCGACGTCGCCGTTGGTGAGCTCGGCGCCGAAGCGGGTGTAGCCGCGGAACTGCGGGCTGAGGGTGTTCTCGATCGCGAGCTTCTCCTCCTCCGGCAGGTCGAAGAAGCGGCGGGAGACGGCGACGACGTCGTCGAGGAGGTCCTGGGGCACGCCGTGGCCGACGAGGTAGAAGAATCCCACGTCGTGCGTGGTCTCCCGGAGGTCGCGGCGGAAGGCGGCGGCCTCCGCCTCCCCCTGGTCGAGGCGGGACAGGTCGAGGATCGGCAGGGAATCGGTCATGCACCGACTCTCGCGCACGAACCTGCACAGCAGTCGATTGTTACGACAACCAAAACGGCGGGCCCCGCCACGGCGCGGAAGAGGGTTCCTCCGCGCCGCGACCGGGCCCGCCGTGAGCGCCGAGTGTTACGGCGTGGGCATGCCGCCGTTGACGTGCAGCGTCTCGCCGACGACGTAGCTCGACTCCGGGGAGGCGAGGAACACGTAGGCGGGAGCGAGCTCGGCCGGCTGGCCCCAGCGTCCGAGCGGCGTCTGCGAGCCGACCTCGGGCAGCTTGTCGGACGGCTGGCCGCCCGCGGTCTGCAGCGGCGTCCAGATCGGGCCCGGGGCGACGACGTTCACGCGGATCCCCTTGGGCGCGAGCTGCTGCGCGAGCGCCTTCGAGAACGTGTTGATCGTGGCCTTCGTGCTGGCGTAGTCGACCAGCATCGGCGACGGCTGGTAGGCCTGGATCGACGAGGTGCTGATGATCGCGGAGCCCGGGGCGAGGTGCGGCACGGCCGCCTTCGTCATCCAGAACATCGCGTAGACGTTGGTCTTGAAGGTCTCGTCGAACTGCTCGTCCGAGAGCTCGAGGAAGTCCTCGACGTGCTGCTGCTTGCCCGCGTTGTTGACGAGGATGTCGAGTCCGCCCAGGCCCTCGACGGCCTTCGCGACGGCGCCCACCGCGAAGTCGTGGTCGGTGATGTCACCGGGGATGGCGACGGCGGTGCGGCCGGCCTCCTCGATCAGCGCGACGACCTTCTTCGCGTCCGACTCCTCCTCGGGGAGGTAGACGATCGCGACGTCGGCGCCCTCGCGGGCGTAGGCGATGGCGACGGCCGCGCCGATGCCCGAGTCGCCTCCGGTGACGAGCGCCTTGCGCCCGGTCAGACGGCCGGAGCCGCGGTAGGTCGACTCGCCGCGGTCGGCGGGGTCGTCCATCTTCGAGTCGAGGCCGGAGCCCTCCTGGTACTGGGCCTCCGTGTCGATGTCGGCGAACATCGCGGTCGGGTCTTGGAACGTGTACTGGTCGTTCTGCGGAGTCTGGTCGTTCTGCGAGGTCATGTCTCGACGCTAGGCGCGCGGGATCGGCGGCCGCGCGTGCTTGACAGCCCCGATCCGCCAGGACACAGGAGGTCTTCAGGAGCCGCGGAGCCCCCCGGATCGGGGAGAATGGTGCGGTGACCCGCGACGACTCCCTGTCCTTCGACACCACGGCGCCGCTGCCCGGCTGGCAGCACGCCTACTCCGGCAAGGTGCGCGACCTCTACACCCCCGACGACGCCGACCCCGTGCTCGGCGCCGACCGCATGCTCGTCGTCGCCAGCGACCGGGTCAGCGCGTACGACGCGGTCCTCGAGCCCGGGATCCCCGGCAAGGGCGAGCTGCTGACCACGCTCTCCCTCTGGTGGTTCGCGCAGCTCTCCGACGTCCCCAACCACCTGATCCCGGGCGCGATCCCCGAGGCGGTCCGCGGCCGGTCGATGCTGGTGAAGACGCTCGACATGTTCCCGATCGAGTGCGTCGTGCGCGGCTACCTCTCCGGCAGCGGCTGGAAGGAGTACCGGGAGACGGGCTCCGTCTGCGGCGTCCCGCTCCCCGAGGGCCTCCACGACGGCGACGCGCTCCCCGAGCCGATCTACACCCCGGCCTGGAAGGCCCCGCAGGGCGAGCACGACGAGAACATCACCTTCGAGCGCACGGTCGAGATCGTCGGGGAGGAGGCCGCGGAGGCGCTGCGCACCCTCTCGCTCGCGGTCTTCCGCGAGGCGTCCACCATCGCCCTGGCCCGCGGCGTGCTGCTGGCCGACACGAAGTTCGAGTTCGGGGTCGACCGCGGGACCGGAGTCGTCACCCTCGGCGACGAGGTCCTCACGAGCGACTCCTCCCGCTACTGGGACGCCGACGACTACGACGCCGGCATCCGCGGCCGCTCGTTCGACAAGCAGATCGTGCGCGACTGGCTCTCCGACAACTGGGACGGCCAGGGCCTCCCGCCGACCCTCCCGTCCGAGATCGTCGAGCGCACGGCCGCGCGCTACCGCGAGCTCATCGAGCGCCTCACGCGCTGAGGCACCGGAACGACCTGTGGACGATCACCACCCTCGCGTCCGGCTGGAGGCCCGCGGCGAGGATCCGGACGAGGCGCGGCACAGCCTCGCGCGGCTCTACAACGGCGACGAGTGGCGCGCCGCCACCACCGCGGCCGACTTCAGCTACCGCTACGCGGCCATCGGCGACGGCGGGATGACCCTCCGCACCTCGCGGATGTCCGGGCGCCTCGCGGGCGGCGTGGGCGACTCGGACGACGTCGTCGTGCAGTGGATCGTGGGCGGCTCCGGCCGGATCGACGTCGGCCGCGCCTCGATCGCGATGGAGGAGAACCGTCCCGTCCTCTTCCCCGTCGGCCGGCCGTTCGCCTTCGACTACGTCGACTTCGACCAGCGCCTGGTGCACCTCGACCGGGGAGTGGTCGACCGGGTCGCCGCCGAGCGCGGCCTCGTCGGCTCCCTCGTCTTCGACTCCGAGCACCGCCCCGACGCCGCGGCGATCCGCCGCTGGCGCACGGCCGTCGCCGACTCCGCCCGCGCGCTGCGCAGCGAGCGCGTCGAGCCGCTGCTCTGGGACGAGCTCACCCGTGCCACGGCCTCCGCGCTGCTCGACCTCTACCCTCCGGAGTCCGCTCCGGTCCCGCCCGAGCTCCTCGCCCCCCGGAACGCACGGATCCGCACGGCCGTCGAGTACGTGCACGCCCACTGCAGCGAGCCGATCGGCCCCGCCGAGATGGCGGCGGCGTCGGGCCTGACCGTCCGGGGCCTGCAGTCCGCGTTCCAGCGGGTGCTCGGGATGCGCCCGATCGCCTACCTGCGCCTGGTGCGGCTCGACCGCGCACGGGAGGAGCTCGCCGTGAGTCCGCCCCTCGGGACGACGGTCGCCGCCGTCGCCCGGCACTGGGGCTTCGGGAACGCGGGCCGCTTCAGCGCGGCCTACGCGGAGCGATTCGGCGAGTCGCCGAGCGCCACGCTGCAGCGCTGATCAGTCGACGAGCTCGGGCGGCGGCTGCCCCTCGAGGATGCGGCTGAGGCCGTCGAGCAGCACCGCGACGGTCGCGGCCTCCGATTCGGGCACCTTCGCGACCATCGCGCGGATCTGCTCGTAGGTCGGGTCGTCGGTGCCGACGATGGCCTTCTGCGCGCGCTCCGTCAGGCAGAGGATGCGGCCGCGCCCGTCGGACGGGTCGGGAGTGCGGTCCACGTAGCCGGCGCGGGCGAGGCGGTCGACGAGGAGGGAGACGGCCGCCGTCGTGATCGACAGGGCCGCGGACAGGTCGACGGCGCGGACGATCTCGTCGCGCCGCTCCCCGACCCCGATCAGCCGCAGGGCCGCGAGATCCGTGGCGCCGATGCCCAGGCGGCGCTCCACGCGGCCGTCGTAGTCGCGCTCCGCCGTGCGCAATCGCGTGAGCAGAGCGAACAGGTCTGGCCGAGCGTCCATCGAGGTGCACCTTCCGAGCGGCAGGCGCCCCGGACGGGAACTCGCTGCCCCCATCGAACCACTTCTCCGGCGATCGGACGGCGTGTGTCCCGAAAGCGCAGTCGGCGCCGAGACTGTTAGTCAACCGACTTAGCAATACCTAGTGTCGACGGTGCGGCACGCCTTCCGTGCGCCGCCGACGGTGAGGAGGTGCGCGCGATGGGACGACTGCTCTACGGCGCACCCGCCAGCTCGCACTCCTTCGAGGACCGCGCCCTGGCCCACCTCCAGACCGTGATCACCTCGCGGTTCCGCCGCGGCGAGGGCTTCCTCCTGACGATCGAGGACGCCGAGGGCCGCCGGTCCGAACTGTGGCTCCACCCCGGCATCCCCACCCGCTACGAGTACGACGGCACCGCCGCGATCGAGCTGAACCCGCACTGGCTGCGCGAGCTCTCGAACGCCTCGAACGGTCGCCTCGGCCTCCACCTCCTCCCCGAAACCTCGTCGCCCGACGACCTCTCCGTGAAGAAGATCCCCGCATGAGCGACCACAACGGCACACTGTTCCGGCGCGGAGGCACCGTCCGCTTCGTCCGCTGGATCTCCTCCCGCGACGGCGGCTGGGCCCCCGAGATCGTGCAGGGGCGCTACCTCGAGCGCGACGACCGCGGCTGGCTGGTCGAGATCGAGGGCACCCCGACGGTGCTCGCGAAGGACGACTGGGCCGTCTACCGCTGACCGGCTCTGCGCTCGGCGTACTGTTGAGCAGGTGCGTTCTCGTGATCGCCGCGGCATCACCTCGGCTCCCCTCCTCCTGACGACCATCGGAACGACGAGCCTCGTCTTCCTCTGCGCGTTCGAGTCGCTCGCCGTGACGACGATCATGCCGATCGTCAGCGCCGACCTCGACGGCCGCGCCCTCTACCCCCTGGCCTTCGCGGCGACGCTCGCCGCCGCCGTGGTCGGGATGGTCGCGGCCGGCTCCTCGGCCGACCGCCGCGGCCCGACGCCGTCGCTCGTGGTCGCGATCCTGCTCTTCACCCTGGGTCTCGTCGCCGCGGGCGCCGCGCAGGCGATGCCGGTCTTCGTGGCGGCCCGCCTGCTGCAGGGGCTGGGCAGCGGAGGGATCACCGTCACCCTCTACGTGCTCGTCGCGCGGGTCTACCCGAGCGAGCTGCATCCGAGGATCTTCGGCGCCTTCGCCGCGGCCTGGGTCGTGCCGTCGCTGGTGGGGCCGCTGGTGGCCGGAGTCGTCGCCGAGCTCGCGAGCTGGCACTGGGTCTTCTTCGGAGTCGTCGCCCTGGTGGCCCTCGCGAGCGCCGCGATCGCGCCGACGCTCCGCTCGCTCGAGCCGCGCGAGCGCCTCCCGTTCGATCGCCGGGCAGTGGGCCGCATCGCCCGCGCCGTGGTCGTCTCGGCCGGAGTCGTCGTGCTGAGCACGAGCGCCGAGCTCGCGCCCGACCTCGCCGGGCTCCTGGCCGCGGCCGCCGTGGTGGTCGTGGTCGTGGCGGTTCGCGCGCTCCTGCCCGCGGGCACGCTGCGCGCCCGGGGCGTCCTGCCGTCGGTGATCCTCCTCCGCGCCCTCGTCGCCGCGGCGTTCTTCGGCACCGAGGTCTACCTGCCGCTGCTGCTCTCGGAGCAGTACGGCCTGCCGCCCTGGCTCTCGGGCGCCATGCTCACCGCGGGCGCCGTCTCCTGGGCTCTCGGCTCGAACATCCAGGGACGCCCGGGTACCCGCCTCAGCCACGGCGGAGCGATGCGGCTCGGCACGTCGCTCGTGCTCGCCGGCATCGGAGTCGTGCTGCTCGTCACGGTGCTCGCCCTCAGCCCGATCGTCGCGGGCGTGGGCTGGTTCCTGGCCGGCGGCGGCATGGGCACGATGTTCCCGCGGATGGGGACGATGACGCTCGCGCTCTCCGCTCCGGGCCGGGAGGGCTTCAACAGCTCGGCCCTGCAGATCGCCGACTCGACCGGCGCCTCGGTCTCCCTCGCGCTGACGGGCCTCCTCGCGGCGGCGGTCACCGGGCTGATCGGGGCCGGGACCGGGGTCTTCGCCGCGACCTTCTCGTACGCCGCACTGATCGCGATCGTCGCGGTCGGTCTGGCCGGCCGGCTCGACGGGCTCCTGCGCCGCGAGGGACGCCGGGAGCCCGCCGAGCAGGCTCAGCTGTAGAGCGACTCCGGCACGTCGAGGCCGTAGATCGCGCGGCCGGACGACCAGATCACCGAGCAGGCGGCCCGGAGCAGATCGGTCGCGTCGTCGCCGGCGTCCACGATCACCACGGAGTCGCCGTCGAGGCGGACCTTGGCGCCGCGGACGGCGTGCGTGCCGTTCCGCGAGACCGTCGTCGCCGGGTAGGGCAGGTGCAGCTCGCGAAGGTCGCCGAGGATGTACGTCGGCCGGAGCTTGGGCTCCGCGGCGAGGAGCTGCTTGGCCCGGTCGATCCCGGTGAGCACGTGGGCGCTCTCCATGTCTGCGCCGTTCGCGCCGGCGATGTCGGTGTCGAGCCGGTCGCCGAGGAACAGCGGGTTCGTCGAGCCGAAGCGCGCGGTCGCCGCGTCGAAGATGGCCCGCTCGGGCTTGCCCGCGACGACCGGGAGCCGGCCGACCGCGGTGTGCACGGCCGAGACGAGGGTCCCGTTGCCCGGGGCGATGCCGCGCGCGACGGGGATCGTCCAGTCGGTGTTCGTCGCGACCCACGGGATCCCCGTGTGGAGCGCGAACGAGGCCTCGGCCAGCTGCTCCCAGCCGACCGTGGGTGCGAAGCCCTGGATGACCGCCGCCGGCGAGTCCTCCGCGCTGCGCGTCACGGTGAACCCGGCGCGCTCGACCTCGGAGGTGAGGCCCTCCGCCCCGACGACGAGGATCGTCGAGCCGGCCGGCACCAGGTCGGCGAGCAGCACGACCGCTGCCTGCGGGGAGGTGACGACGTCCTCGGGCCGGACGCTCAGCCCCAGCTCGGAGAGGTGCCCGGCGACGGAGGCGTCCGTGCGGGAGGCGTTGTTGGTGATGTAGCCGACCCGCAGCGTCTCGGCCGCGCGGTTGAGGCTCTCCACCGCGAAGGGGATCGCGTCGGCGCCCTTGTAGACGACCCCGTCGAGGTCGGCCAGGACGGAGTCGCGGCCGTCGAGGGGAGTGGGCTCAGTCCTGCTGCTGCGGAACATCGGCGTCCTCCTCGGTGGTGTCGGCGGGTTCGACCGACTCGTCGGCGGTCGGCTCCGCCGAGTCGAGAGCCTCATCCGGGTCCGTCTCGGCGAGATCGTCGGACTCGAGGGACTCGTCCGCGAAGGTCGGCTCGTCCGTGTCGACGAGGTCGGCGTCGGCGTCAGCGCTCGCGTCGGCGTCGTCCGCGTCCGCGTCGTCGTCGTCGTCGATCTCCTCGGACACAGTCCGGTGGACCTCGTCCTCGTCCGCGTCGTCGACGGCGGTCGGGCCTTCCTCGTCGTCCAGGTAGTCGTCCGCGTCGTCGACCGCGGTCCCTTCCTCGGCGCGATCGGGAGCGGACGCGGCGTCGGCCGACTCGTGCTCCTCCTCGATCACCTCGATCGTCTCGTCGTCACCGCCGCCCTCGGCCGCGAAGACGGCCTGCGCCGCGATGTCGGCGCGACGCTGCCACTCGGCCGCCTCCTCGGAGCGGCCGACCTCCTCGAGGACGAGTGCGTAGGCGGCGAAGAGATCCGGGCTGTACGAGAACGCGCGGTCCGGGTCCAGCTGCGGGATCTCGAGCTCCATGAGAGCGAGCTCCGCCTGCCCGAGGTCGAGGCGGGCGCCGGACATGGCGATCGCCAGCGACACCTGCGCGCCGGGGCTCAGCGTGGTGCGGTCGATCGACCGTCCCAGCTCGAGCGCCTTGTCGGGTCGGCCGACGCCGCGCTCGGAGTCGACCATCAGCGGCACCTGCTCGTCCGAGCCGGAGATCCTGCGGAAGGTGCGCAGCTCGCGCAGCGCCAGGGCGAAGTCGCCCGTCGCGTACGCCGAGATGGCCAGCGACTCGCGGACCACGGCGATACGTCCCGCGCGGCGGGCCGCCGAGAGCACGTGGCGGTGCGCCAGCTCGGGGTCCTCCTCGAGGAGGCGGCCGGCCATCACCAGGTGACGGGCGACCCATTCGGCGTTGTCCTTCGAGAGCGTGCGCAGCTCGTTGCGGGCGACCTTGTCGAGGTCCTTGGCCTGCACGTCGTCCGGAAGGTCCGGGTCGTCGTGGCGCGGACGCACCGACTGGAGGGAGCGCCGCTCGCGCTCCTCCTCGGTGAGCTCCGGCTCCTCGCGGGGGCCGCCGCGTCCGCCGCCGAAGCCCTCGCGTCCGCGTCCGCCGCCCTGGCGGTCTCCGCCGCCACGACGATCGTCCGACCACGGCCTGCTTCCCCCGTCGCGCGATCCACCACGGAACGGAGGACGCGAGTCCCCGTCACGCTGCGGACGAGAGTCGCCACCACCACGGTAGGAAGGGCGGGAGTCTCCATCCCGCTGCGGACGCGAGTCCCCACCTCCACGGTAAGGAGGCCGGGAGTCCCCGTCACGCTGGGGACGCGAGTCGCCACCGCGATAGGGAGGACGCGAGTCACCGTCCCGCTGCGGACGCGAGTCCCCACCTCCACGGTAAGGAGGACGGGAGTCCCCATCGCGCTGAGGACGGGAATCCCCACCCCCGCGGTAAGGAGGACGAGAGTCACTGTCACGCTGCGGACGAGAGTCGCCGCCACCGCGGTACGGAGGACGCGAGTCACCATCACGCTGCGGACGCGAGTCGCCGCCACCGCGATAAGGAGAACGAGACTCACCATCGCGCTGTGGACGGGAATCCCCACCACCACGGTAAGGAGGACGAGAGTCGCCGTCTCGCTGCGGACGAGAGTCGCCACCGCGATAAGGAGGACGAGAGTCCCCATCGCGCTGCGGACGGGAATCCCCACCACCACGGTAAGGAGGACGCGAGTCACCATCACGCTGCGGACGCGAATCCCCACCGCCACGGTAAGGAGGACGGGAGTCCCCGTCGCGCTGCGGACGGGAATCGCCATCACGCTGCGGACGGGAGTCCCCGTCGCGCTGCGGACGGGAATCGCCACCACCGCGGTACGGAGGACGCGAGTCACCATCACGCTGCGGACGGGAGTCGCCACCGCCACGATAGGGAGGACGAGCATCACCGTCGCGGCGGGGGCGGGAACCGCCCGAGCCGCCGCGATCGTTCGAGGAGCCGCCGGGGCCGCCGGCGCGAGGCGGCCGCTCGTCACGACGTCCGGAGTCCCGGTCGTTGCGGTCGGATCCTGAGTCGTCCATGCGTTCCTCGCCTGTCGTGGTGATGCTCTGTGGAGTTGACCCGCCCGAGGGCGGGGAGGACGGCCGTAACCGTCGCACCACCCTAACCCGCACCGCGCTCCAGTGAGCAGCGGGGATCCGAGGTGGTGGTTAAACAGCGATGGCCACCCATTTCTGGGTGGCCATCGTGAATGGTGTCCGGCGGTGTCCTACTCTCCCACAGGGTCCCCCCTGCAGTACCATCGGCGCTGAGAGTCTTAGCTTCCGGGTTCGGAATGTGACCGGGCGTTTCCCTCTCGCTATGGCCGCCGTAACCCTGGCGACACACGCGCCCGAGGGCACATGGTCAAATCTGGGTTACACGCCGTGCGTGTATTCAATTGTTCCGCTCCTCCCGAAGGAGGATGCGGGGTGCCCGTCTTCTGGGAACCACAAAGTGGACGCAAGCAATCTCTGACCACTCCTACCAGCCTTTACAACGGTATGAGTGTAGTGATTATCAAGTTATCGGCTTATTAGTACCGGTCAGCTCCGACAGTCTTTAGTCCTGTCTTCCACATCCGGCCTATCAACCCAGTCGTCTGGCTGGGAGCCTCTCCCCCGAAGGGATGGAAATCTCATCTCGAAGCCGGCTTCCCGCTTAGATGCTTTCAGCGGTTATCCGTTCCGAACGTAGCTAATCAGCGGTGCTCCTGGCGGAACAACTGACACACCAGAGGTTCGTCCATCCCGGTCCTCTCGTACTAGGGATAGATCTTCTCAAATTTCCTGCGCGCGCAGCGGATAGGGACCGAACTGTCTCACGACGTTCTAAACCCAGCTCGCGTACCGCTTTAATGGGCGAACAGCCCAACCCTTGGGACCTACTCCAGCCCCAGGATGCGACGAGCCGACATCGAGGTGCCAAACCATGCCGTCGATATGGACTCTTGGGCAAGATCAGCCTGTTATCCCCGAGGTACCTTTTATCCGTTGAGCGACAGCGCTTCCACAAGCCACTGCCGGATCACTAGTCCCGACTTTCGTCCCTGCTCGACTTGTCAGTCTCACAGTCAAGCTCCCTTGTGCACTTACACTCGCCACCTGATTGCCAACCAGGTTGAGGGAACCTTTGGGCGCCTCCGTTACTCTTTGGGAGGCAACCGCCCCAGTTAAACTACCCATCAGGCACTGTCCCTGAACCCGATTAGGGTCCGAAGTTAGATATCCAGAGTGACCAGAGTGGTATTTCAACAATGACTCCACGAACACTAGCGTGCCCGCTTCAACGTCTCCCACCTATCCTACACAAGCCACACCGAACACCAATACCAAACTATAGTAAAGGTCACGGGGTCTTTCCGTCCTGCTGCGCGTAACGAGCATCTTTACTCGTAATGCAATTTCGCCGAGTTCGCGGTTGAGACAGCTGGGAAGTCGTTACGCCATTCGTGCAGGTCGGAACTTACCCGACAAGGAATTTCGCTACCTTAGGATGGTTATAGTTACCACCGCCGTTTACTGGGGCTTAAATTCTCAGCTTCGCCTTGCGGCTAACCGTTCCTCTTAACCTTCCAGCACCGGGCAGGCGTCAGTCCGTATACATCGTCTTGCGACTTAGCACGGACCTGTGTTTTTAGTAAACAGTCGCTTCCCACTGGTCTCTGCGGCCATCGAACGCTCCCGGAGCAAGTCCGTTCACGCCTCAGGCCCCCCTTCTCCCGAAGTTACGGGGGCATTTTGCCGAGTTCCTTAACCACGATTCTCTCGATCTCCTTAGTATTCTCTACCTGACCACCTGAGTCGGTTTGGGGTACGGGCAGCTAGAACCTCGCGTCGATGCTTTTCTTGGCAGCATAGGATCACCGATTTCGACTTGCGTCTACCCATCAGATCTCAGGCTGTATGAACGACGGATTTGCCTATCGTTCGCCCTACATCCTTAGACCGGGACAACCATCGCCCGGCTCGGCTACCTTCCTGCGTCACACCTGTTAATACGCTAAACGCACCAGCACGGGGTCGTACGCTAGGCCCAACGCTTCACCCCGAAGGGATCCATCAAAGGGATTCAGATACTTAGCACTACTGGATTGTCTTGGGCGGTTCTTCGCCGGTACGGGAATATCAACCCGTTGTCCATCGACTACGCCTGTCGGCCTCGCCTTAGGTCCCGACTTACCCAGGGAAGATTAGCTTGACCCTGGAACCCTTGGTCTTCCGGAGGACGGGTTTCTCACCCGTCTTTCGCTACTCATGCCTGCATTCTCACTCGTGTGGCATCCACGGCTGGTTCACACCGCCGCTTCACTCGCCACACGACGCTCTCCTACCCATCAACACGGCTGGACCACGAAGGCCTACCACTAATGTCAATGCCACAACTTCGGTGGCGTGCTTGAGCCCCGTTACATTGTCGGCGCGGAATCACTTGACCAGTGAGCTATTACGCACTCTTTCAAGGGTGGCTGCTTCTAAGCCAACCTCCTGGTTGTCTGTGCAACTCCACATCCTTTCCCACTTAGCACGCGCTTAGGGACCTTAGTTGGTGGTCTGGGTTGTTTCCCTCTCGACTATGAAGCTTATCCCCCACAGTCTCACTGCTGCGCTCTCACTTACCGGCATTCGGAGTTTGGCTGACGTCAGTAAGCTTTTGGGCCCCATCGGCCATCCAGTAGCTCTACCTCCGGCAAGAAACACGCAACGCTGCACCTAAATGCATTTCGGAGAGAACCAGCTATCACGAAGTTTGATTGGCCTTTCACCCCTATCCACAGCTCATCCCCTCCATTTTCAACTGAAGTGGGTTCGGTCCTCCACGACGTCTTACCGTCGCTTCAACCTGGCCATGGATAGATCACTTCGCTTCGGGTCTAGACCCTGCGACTGAATCGCCCTATTCGGACTCGCTTTCGCTACGGCTGCCCCACACGGGTTAACCTCGCCACAGAGCACTAACTCGCAGGCTCATTCTTCAAAAGGCACGCCGTCACCCCTACAAGGAGGCTCCGACGGTTTGTAAGCAAACGGTTTCAGGTACTATTTCACTCCCCTCCCGGGGTACTTTTCACCTTTCCCTCACGGTACTTGTCCGCTATCGGTCATCTGGGAGTATTTAGGCTTATCAGGTGGTCCTGACAGATTCACACGGGATTTCTCGGGCCCCGTGCTACTTGGGATACTCTTCACGCCATAACACCATTTCGACTACGGGGCTCGCACCCGCTCTGGCCAGGCGTTCAAACCTGTTCGTCTATGATGCGCTGTAACGTTCACCGGCCGGCAGACCGGAACGAAAAGTCCCACAACCCCGGCCATGCAACCCCTGCCGGGTATCACACATGACTCGGTTTAGCCTCTTCCGCGTTCGCTCGCCACTACTGACGGAATCACTGTTGTTTTCTCTTCCTGTGGGTACTGAGATGTTTCACTTCCCCACGTTCCCTCTACCCGCCCTATATATTCAGGCGGGAGTCACCAGGTCACCACAAGGGGCCTGGCGGGGTTTCCCCATTCGGAAATCCTCGGATCACAGCTCGTTTATCAGCTCCCCGAGGCTTATCGCAGATTACGACGTCCTTCTTCGGCTCCAGATGCCAAGGCATTCACCGTTTGCTCTTATGAACTTGCTAATCACATGAGTTAAGAAACTACAACTCGAAAAGTTGCAGATCCAATGATTTGCATGACCGCAGCCCGAAAGCCGCGCCATGCGAATCTTGTCGATCCACGACCGAAGCCGTGAATCTAAGATGCTCGCGTCCACTGTGTAGTTCTCAAAATACGGGCGGTATCCCTCTCCCACACACCCAGGCGTGAGAAAAGGATCCGGAGAGTCGACCCCGCCACCCGAAGGCAGCCGGCCCGGTCCCTCAGGACCCAACAGCGTGCATGTACCCGACTCCACCGCCCCGACGCGTTCCCAACCCGAAGGCTGTACTGACGCGAGACGATCTCACCGAGCACCTAGTTCAATGTTCCACCCATGAGCTACCAGCAAAGACATTCGCTTTGATCTGGCGCCTGGAACACCCTGCGGTGTCCAGATGCTCCTTAGAAAGGAGGTGATCCAGCCGCACCTTCCGGTACGGCTACCTTGTTACGACTTAGTCCTAATCACCGATCCCACCTTCGACAGCTCCCTCCTTGCGGTTAGGCCACTGGCTTCGGGTGTTACCGACTTTCATGACTTGACGGGCGGTGTGTACAAGGCCCGGGAACGTATTCACCGCAGCGTTGCTGATCTGCGATTACTAGCGACTCCGACTTCATGAGGTCGAGTTGCAGACCTCAATCCGAACTGAGACCGGCTTTTTGGGATTCGCTCCACCTTACGGTATCGCAGCCCTTTGTACCGGCCATTGTAGCATGCGTGAAGCCCAAGACATAAGGGGCATGATGATTTGACGTCATCCCCACCTTCCTCCGAGTTGACCCCGGCAGTCTCCTATGAGTTCCCACCATGACGTGCTGGCAACATAGAACGAGGGTTGCGCTCGTTGCGGGACTTAACCCAACATCTCACGACACGAGCTGACGACAACCATGCACCACCTGTATACCGACCTTGCGGGGCAACCATTTCTGGAAGTTTCCGGTATATGTCAAGCCTTGGTAAGGTTCTTCGCGTTGCATCGAATTAATCCGCATGCTCCGCCGCTTGTGCGGGCCCCCGTCAATTCCTTTGAGTTTTAGCCTTGCGGCCGTACTCCCCAGGCGGGGAACTTAATGCGTTAGCTGCGACACGGAGACCGTGGAAAGGTCCCCACATCTAGTTCCCAACGTTTACGGCGTGGACTACCAGGGTATCTAATCCTGTTCGCTCCCCACGCTTTCGCTCCTCAGCGTCAGTAACGGCCCAGAGAACTGCCTTCGCCATCGGTGTTCCTCCTGATATCTGCGCATTCCACCGCTACACCAGGAATTCCATTCTCCCCTACCGCACTCTAGTCTGCCCGTACCCACTGCAGGCCCGAGGTTGAGCCTCGGGTTTTCACAGCAGACGCGACAAACCGCCTACGAGCTCTTTACGCCCAATAATTCCGGACAACGCTTGCACCCTACGTATTACCGCGGCTGCTGGCACGTAGTTAGCCGGTGCTTTTTCTGCAGGTACCGTCAAGCCAAAGCCCTTCTTCCCTACTAAAAGAGGTTTACAACCCGAAGGCCGTCATCCCCCACGCGGCGTTGCTGCATCAGGCTTTCGCCCATTGTGCAATATTCCCCACTGCTGCCTCCCGTAGGAGTCTGGGCCGTGTCTCAGTCCCAGTGTGGCCGGTCACCCTCTCAGGCCGGCTACCCGTCGTCGCCTTGGTGAGCCATTACCTCACCAACTAGCTGATAGGCCGCGAGTCCATCCTTGACCGAAAAACTTTCCACCCGCACCCGATGCCGGGGCAGGTCGTATCCGGTATTAGACGCCGTTTCCAGCGCTTATCCCAGAGTCAAGGGCAGGTTACTCACGTGTTACTCACCCGTTCGCCACTAATCCACCCAGCAAGCTGGGCTTCATCGTTCGACTTGCATGTGTTAAGCACGCCGCCAGCGTTCGTCCTGAGCCAGGATCAAACTCTCCGTAAAAAAATTACGACCCCCAACCCCGAAGAGAAGGAGAGTCAAGTTTGACCTCTAGCAAATAAGACATCTCTCCGACCCGAAAGCCGGAAGCTGACATCAATTTCCAAAGGAATCCCAACCCGATCCGAAGATCAAGGCCGGGGTATAAAATTGGCATTGAACATAGTGCACGCTGTTGAGTTCTCAAGAATCGGACACATCCCGCCTCCACACCAGAACGGTGCTTCACAACGAAAGTGATCGAAGATAATGTTGCTTGCGTCATACGCGTCTTCTCGGTAGACTAGGAGAAGTTTCTTTCTCCCTGTCGCCGTGGCAACTTGTATAACTTAGCACATCCGCAGGCCGTGTCAAATCCGGCTTCTTCGCGATGCCGTCACGCTCATAGGCGCTCCGACGTTGCTCGGTTCAGGACCTGAGTCCTGCGCCGGGCGGCGAAGTTGCTGGATCCGAGGAATCCTGCGAAGGCTTTACATCCGTGCGGCAGACCTGCTCCGAAAAGCTGTCTTGCCGAGTGGATGGTCCCGATTGAGGCCGGGACGTAGGAGCTGCTGCTCTTTCCGTTTCCCTGCGGCCTTTGTGGCGACTCGGAATAAGTTACGCAGCGATCGCGGTGCTGTCAAACGACGGGCCGAAATCGCACATCCCGGGCGTGTCGAAATCAGGGGTCCTCTTCGTCGGCGCCCGGTTCCGCGGGCGGATCTTGGGTCCGAGCCGGCTGCATCGGACCGAGGCGGGCACCCGCGCGCGCGGGATCCGATCTCCACCGAGTGGAAGGACCCTTCCTGGAAACGACGAGGAGCGCGCGACCCGGATCGCTCCGGTACCGCGCGCTCCTCGAGGGGATGCCGGGACTACGCCCCGATGCCGACCGCCTCGGGGGAGACGTCCGCACCGGGAGCCGAGGGCTCGAGCGCCTCGGCGACGCGCTGCGAGAGCGACGAGTCGACGTTCGCCCAGTACTGGAGCACGCGCTGCCGCAGCTCCGGACGGGTGACCTTCGACACGTGGCCGGCGATGTTCGCGACCAGGCGGGCGCGCGCGTCGTCGTCGAGGACCTCGCGGTAGAGCGTCCCCGCCTGACCGAAGTCGTCGTCCTCCGGGTGGAGGGTCGCCGCGGCGCGCGTCAGCTCGCCGTCGGTCTCCCAGCCAGCCGACTCCGCCGCCCGGGCGGGATCGGCGTGGGCGCCGCCCATCGTGTTCGGCGCGTAGACGGGCACCTCGGACTTCTGGAAGTCGAACCGCATGGGGCCGTCCTTCGAGTACGAGTGCACCGGCGACTTCGGCGCGTTCACCGGCAGCTGCGCGTGGTTGGTCCCCACGCGGTAGCGGTGCGCGTCGGCGTAGCTGAAGATGCGCGCGAGGAGCATCTTGTCAGGGCTGGCCGCGATCCCGGGCACGAAGTTCGAGGGGGCGAACGCCGCCTGCTCGATCTGCGCGAAGTAGTTCTCGGGGTTCCTGTCGAGCGTCATGGTGCCGACCTGGATCAGCGGGTAGTCCGCGTGGGGCCAGACCTTGGTGAGGTCGAACGGGTTGAACCGGTAGGTCTTCGCGTCCTCGTACGGCATGACCTGCACGGATAGCGTCCACGAGGGGAAGTCGCCGCGGTCGATGGCGGAGGACAGGTCGCGGATGTGGAAGTCCGCGTCCTCACCGGCGATCTGGTCGGCCTGCTCCTGGCTCAGGATCTCGACGCCCTGATCGGTCTTGAAGTGGTACTTGACCCAGAAGCGCTCGCCGGCGGCGTTGATCCACTGGTAGGTGTGCGAGCCGAAGCCGTCCATGTGCCGCCACGAGGAGGGGAGGCCGCGGTCGCCCATGAGCCATGTGACCTGGTGGGCCGACTCGGGCGAGAGGGTCCAGAAGTCCCACTGCATGTCGTGGTCGCGCAGGTGGCTGCCGGGCAGGCGCTTCTGCGAGCGGATGAAGTCGGGGAACTTGATGCCGTCGCGGATGAAGAAGACGGGGGTGTTGTTGCCGACGAGGTCGTAGTTGCCCTCGCTCGTGTAGAACTTCAGCGCGAAGCCGCGGGGGTCGCGCCAGGTGTCGGGCGAGCCCTGCTCGCCGGCGACAGTGGAGAACCGCGCGAGCATCTCGGTCTCGACTCCGGGCTGGAAGAGCGCGGCACGCGTGTAGGCGCTGACGTCGGCGGTGGTGGTGAAGCGTCCGAAGGCTCCGCCGCCCTTGGCGTGGACGACCCGCTCCGGGATGCGCTCACGGTTGAACTGGGCCAGCTTCTCGACGAGGTAGTGGTCGTGGAGCGCGAGGGGTCCGTCGGCTCCGACGCTCAGCGAGTGGTCGTCACTCGCGACCGGTGCTCCGGAGTTCGTGGTGGTGAATCGTTCCTCGGTCATGTTCCTCCTGTCGGCGAGGGGCACGGAGCCCGCCGCTGCGGTGTAGCGGATGTCGGTCAGTGGGCCAGGGCCAGGCAGTCGGGGCAGGTGCCCCAGAACGTGACGTCGGCGGTGTCCACGGCGAAGCCGCTCGCGGTCTGCGGATGCAGGCACGGCGCCTCCCCGACGACGCAGTCGACGTCGGCCACGGCCCCGCAGCGCCGGCAAACCACGTGGTGGTGGTTGTCGCCGACCCGCAGCTCGAACCGGCGGGGGTGGCCCTCCGGCTCGATGCGGCGGACGATCCCGGCGTCGGTGAACGCCGACAGCACTCCGTAGACCGCCTGGGCCGAAGCCTCGGGGAGGCCCTCGCGCACTCGGGCCAGGACCGCGTCCACCCCGGAGTGCGGGTGCTCCTCGAGAGCGAGGAGCACCGCGCGCCGGGTGGCGGTGACCTTGAGCCCGGAGGCTCGGAGCCGCTCGTCCACTGTCGTCATGCCGAGGACACTACCCGAGTTGTCTTGAGCGGATCAAAACAACGGGCGGCGTGGCGCGCTCGTCCGGGTGAACGGCCGGGAACGCTCCGGCGGCCACGCGGAGGCTCCGATCAGGCGACCGGACCCTCGACCAGCACGACCTGGGCGGAGCGGGCGGCGCCCGCGGAGTCGGTCCACGAGATCGTCACCGACTCCCCGGGCTCGCGCTGCGCGAGCGAGGCGGACAGCTGGTCGGCCGAGGCGACGGCGACCCCGTCGACCGCGGTGACGACGTCCCCCGCCTCGAGGCCCGCCTGCGCGGCCGGCCCGCCCTCGACGACTCCGCCGATCGCGGCGCCGGACGCGGTGGTCCCGAGCGCGCGCGAAGTCGGCGACGCGGTGCCGGAGGAGAGGGAGACGCCGAGGAAGGCCGGGTAGCCGATCTCGACGGTGGCCGTGTCGGCGCCCGCCTCGATGGTGGCGACGATGTCCAGGGCCTTCGAGATCGGGATCGCGAAGCCGGTGATGTCGGCCGTCCCGCTGGAGGCGGCGGTGTCCATCCCCACGACGCGGCCGGCGGAGTCGACGAGCGGGCCGCCGGAGTCGCCGGAGACGATGTCTGCGTCCGTCTGGATCAGCCCGGTCAGCGTCTCGGCGGAGATCCCCGACTCGGAGCGGGTCGTGATCTGCTGATCGAGACCGGTGACCGTGCCGGTGGCGGCGACCAGGTCGCCCGTCCCTCCCGCGTTGCCGACGGCGGTCACGGTGTCGCCCACAGCGACCCCGTCCGTGTCGAGCGAGGCGGGGGTGAGGCCGGAGGCGTCCTCCAGCTGCAGGACGGCGACGTCGTTCGTCGCGTCGGTGCCGACGACGCGGGCGGTGTAGCTGCGGCCCGTCGACTCCACCGTGACCGAGATCGCGGTGGCGCCCTCGACGACGTGGTTGTTGGTGAGGATCATGCCGTCGGAGGTGAGGATCATGCCGGTGCCGGCCGAGCGGGCGCCCTGGTAGGTGAGCTCGGAGGTGATCGTGACGACGCCGGCGGTCTGCGCGGTGCTCGCGGCCACGGCGTCGGTCGCGCCGGTGGCCGGCTCGGAGGCGGAGGAGCCGCCCTGCGTCGAGCCGTACGGGGAGGAGCCGCCCTGCGTCGATCCGCCCCAGGAGGGGACGATCACGTACCCGCCGCCGAAGGATCCCCGCGAGCCGCCGGGGTAGACGATCGTGGCGGCGCCGGCCGAGGCGGAGGAGGCCGCCTCGGTGCGGCCTGCGGTGGCGACTCCGCCTGCTGTCACTCCGATCAGCACGGCGAGGCCGAGGCCGCCGGCGATCAGCGCCCGACGACGACGACGACGGTCGTCCGCGCGCAGCGCGCGCACCTCGTCGGCGCCCGTCGCCTCGGTGATGGCGGGCTGGTCGGTGAGCTCTCGCTCGTCGGATTCGTGTCGCTCGTTCATGGTGTCGTCCTCGTGCCGGGGCCGCCCCTGACGGCGACCGGTTCCCATTCCACGCCCGGCCTCCCGGCGCCGCCTGGATGTCGCTTATGCGATTCCTATGAGCGCGCACCTCCCCGAATGGTTGTAGCTTCAACCAAAAGCGGGTAGCGTCTCCGCCGTGACCACCTCCTCCCCCGACCTGCTCGCTCCCGACACCGCGATGGGCGCGGTGACCCTCCGCGTCGCCGACCTCGACGGGATGATCGCCTACTACCGCGACGCCGTGACGCTCGAGCTGCTCTCGCACGACGGACCGGTCGCGGTGCTCGGCCGCGGCGGAGTGCCGGCCGTGATCCTCCAGCACGCGCCCGAGCTGGTGCACGCCTCGCCGCGCAGCGCCGGCCTCTTCCACACGGCGATCCTCTTCGAATCGGAGGCGGCGCTCGCCGCGGCCGTGTACAGCGTCGCGACCCGGCACCCCGGCTCGTTCACCGGCAGCTCCGACCACCTGGTCAGCAAGGCCTTCTACTTCGACGACCCCGAGCACAACGGCGTCGAGCTCTACTGGGACCGCGACCGCACGCAGTGGTCGTGGACGCACGGGCGGATCGAGATGAGCACGCTCTTCCTCGACCCGAACGCGTTCCTGCAGGAGCACCTCACCGAGGAGTCGATCGCGCAGCCGCGCCTCGGCGGCGCCTCCGTCGGCCACGTGCACCTGAGCGTGGGCGACGTCGCCACCGCGAAGGAGTTCTACGTCGACCGGCTCGGCTTCGAGACGACGATCGCGTACGGCGGGCAGGCGCTCTTCGTCTCGGCGGGCGGCTACCACCACCACATGGCGATGAACACCTGGAACTCGGCGGGCGCCGGACGCCGGCAGCAGGCCCTCGGCCTCGGACAGGTCGAGATCGTGGTGCCCGGCAGCGACGACCTCGGCGCGCTCGGCGAGCGGCTGGCCCGCTCCGGAGTCGCCACCCGCGACGACGGCCGCACCCTCGCCTTCGAGGACCCCTGGGCGAACGCGATCCGCGTCACGACCTCCTGAGCGCCGCCGATCGCGGGGACCCCCGCGGGTACGATGGTCGCGCGGAAGACCGCACTCCCCCGAGACTCCGGAGAACACGGTGCCCACGATCGTCGTTGAAGTCATGCCCAAGGCCGAGCTGCTCGACCCGCAGGGGAAGGCCGTCGCCGGCGCGCTCGCGCGACTGGGCCACTCCGCCCTCCACGGCGTGCGGGTGGGCAAGCGCTTCGAGATCACCGTCGACGAGGTGACCGACGAGGTGCGCGCCTCGGTGCAGCGCATCGCCGACGAGATGCTCTCGAACTCGGTGATCGAGGACGTCGTCGGGATCCACTACCCGGCGGAGGCCGCCCGATGAGGATCGGCGTCATCACCTTCCCCGGCTCGCTCGACGACCGCGACGCCCAGCGCGCCGTCCGGTTCGCGGGTGCGGAGCCGGTCGCGCTGTGGCACGGCGACCACGACCTCGACGGCGTCGACGCGATCGTCCTGCCGGGGGGCTTCTCCTACGGCGACTACCTGCGCTGCGGCGCCATCGCCTCCCACTCCCCGATCATGCGCGAGGTCGTCGACGCGGCGAACGCCGGGACCCCGGTCCTCGGCATCTGCAACGGCTTCCAGATGCTCACCGAGGCGCACCTGCTGCCCGGCGGCCTGATCGCGAACGACATCGGATCCTTCGTCTGCCGCGACCAGCGCCTGATGGTCGCGAGCACCGAGACCGCCTGGACGAACGGCTTCGAGCCCGGCCAGGAGATCACGATCCCGCTGAAGAACGGCGAGGGCGGCTACATCGCCTCGGCCGACACGCTGCTCGAGCTCGAGGCGGAGGGACGCGTCGTCGTCCGCTACCTCGGCCACAACCCGAACGGCTCCATGAACGACATCGCCGGCATCAGCAACCGCCGCGGCAATGTGGTGGGGCTCATGCCGCACCCGGAGCACGCCGTCGAGGAGGGCTTCGGGCCCGACACTGCCGCCGCGATGCGCTCGGGTGTGGACGGGCTGACGTTCTTCACGTCGGCGCTGAAGTCGCTGCTCGCCTCCGCCTGACGCATCCGGTCCGGGCGGCTCCGCCCGCCCGCGACGCACGAGACCCCCGGTTCCGGCCGGGGGTCCCGTGCGTGATGGGCGATGTTCGCGGCGCCGGTCAGGGCCCGGTCAGGACCTCGGGCTCCGGAGTCATCGAGATGGTGGGGATCGAGGCGGTGATCACGGTGCCGTCGGAGCGGCGGGTGCCCTCGATGTCGGACGTGGTCGGCGCTCCGTGCAGGCGGCGGCCCTGGTGCGTGAGCGGGACGCGCACGGGGCTGCCGGCGGCGACGTGCACGCGCTCGTCGCGGACGGTGATCGCGGCGGAGTCGCCGGTCTCGACCGTCAGCAGGACCTCGGTCTGCGTCACCTCGACGCGCACGCGCGTGCCGTGGAGGGTGATGCGGAAGGCGAGGCGGTCCCAGTCGTCGGGCAGGCGCGGGTCGAGCGTGATCCGGCCGCCGTGGTCGCGCATCCCGCCGAAGCCGTAGACGAGGGCGCTCCAGACGCCGCCCGTCGAGGCGACGTGGATGCCGTCCGCGGTGTTGCGGTGCAGGTCGGCGAGGTCGACGAACAGCGCCGACAGGAAGTAGTGGCGGGCCAGGTCGCTGTAGCCGACCTCGGCGGCGATGATCGACTGCACGACGGCCGAGAGGGTCGAGTCGCCGGTGGTCAGCGCGTCGTAGTACTCGAAGTCGGCGCGCTTCTGCTCGGCGGTGAACTCGTTGCCCTGCAGCAGCAAGGCGAGCACGACGTCGGCCTGCTTGAGCACCTGGAAGCGGTAGATCACCAGCGGGTGGAAGTGCAGCAGCAGCGGGCGCTTGCTCGCGGGGGTGTTCTCGAGGTCCCACAGCTCCTTCTCGAGGAAGGCCGCGTCCTGCGGGTGGATGCCCGCCCGCGCGTCGAAGGGGATGTGCATCTTCTCGGCGGCGCGCGCCCACTCGAGCACCTCGCCCTCGTCGAGAGCGAGGCGGTCGGCCATCCGCTCGTACGCGGCGGGCTCGACGGCCTTCAGCAGCTCGACCGCGCGGGCGGCCGAGCGGAGGTTCGCCCGGGCCATGACGTTCGTGTACAGGTTGTCGTTGACGACGGTCGTGTACTCGTCCGGCCCCGTCACTCCGTGGATGTGGAAGTGGTCGTCGCCGTTGCTGCGCCAGAAGCCCAGATCGGCCCACATCCGCGCGGTCTCGACGAGGATGTCGATCGCTCCGCGGGCGAGGAAGTCGTCGTCGCCCGTGGCACCCACGTACTGCATGAGCGCGTAGGAGATGTCGGCGTCGATGTGGTACTGAGCGGTGCCGGCGGCGTAGTACGCCGACGACTCCTGACCGTTGATGGTGCGCCAGGGGAAGAGCGCGCCGCGCTGGTTGAGCTCGGAGGCGCGCGCCCGGGCGGCCTCGAGCATGTTCTGCCGGAAGCGCAGGGCGTTCCGGGCGACGAGGGGCGCCGTGTAGCTGAGGAACGGGAGGACGTAGACCTCGGTGTCCCAGAAGTAGTGGCCGCCGTAGCCGGAGCCCGAGACGCCCTTGGCCGCGACTCCGCCGCCGTCGGTGCGGGCGGTGGACTGGGCGAGCTGGAAGAGGTTCCAGCGGGTGGCCTGCTGGATCGCGGGCTGGCCGTCCAGCTGCACGTCGGAGCGGGTCCAGAAGTCGTCCAGCCACTCGCGCTGCTTGACGAACTGCTCCTCGACCGGCGTCTCGCGGGCGCGGTCGAGCGTGCGGTCGCAGCGGTCGGCGAGCTCGCGCACGGGCACGCCGCGGGAGGTGTGATAGGTCAGCGTCTTGACCAGGCGGACCGGCCGGCCGGCCTTGGCCTTCACGCGGTAGACGTGCTTGGCGAGGTCGTCGTCGATCTGGGAGGTCTGGTCCCACTCGTTCTCGGTCTCGAGCTGGTGCTCGGCGCCGCAGGCCACGGTCATCTGGGAGTTGGTGGTCCGGTAGCCGAGGAGGTAGCGGGTTCCGCTGACGCGCTTGAGGCGCGGCTGGAGCACGCGGTCCTCGAACGACTCCGCCTTGCGCGGGTCGAAGCCGGCCCCCTCGCTGCCGGAGGGGGCGTGGTACTCGTCCACGCCGTCCTGGCGGTTGAGGATCTGGCTCGAAATCAGCACGGACGCGTCGTGGTCGAGCATCTCGACCTCGTAGTCGAGGATCGCGAGGTGCCGGTCGGTGAACGAGACCAGGCGGCGCGAGCGGATCAGGACGCGCTTGCCGGAGGGGGTGCGCCACTCCAGCTCGCGGGTGAGCACGCCGTTCGCGAAGTCGAGGCGGCGCGAGTAGGCGAGGACGTCGGCCTCGCTCAGCACGAAGGGCTCGTCGTCGACGTAGAGGCGGATGATCTTGGCGTCCGGCACGTTGACGATGGTCTGGCCGACGCGGGCGAAGCCGAACGCCTCCTCCGCGTGGCGGATGGGCCAGGTCTCGTGGAACCCGTTGATGAAGGTGCCGTAGGCGTAGCCGTCGCGCCCCTCCTCCACGTTGCCGCGGAGGCCGAGGTAGCCGTTGCCGGTGGCGAAGAGCGTCTCGGTGCGGCCCTGCAGCTCGGAGGCGAACTCGGTCTCGACGAGGGCCCACTCGTCGATCGGGAAGCGGTTCCGGTCGAGCGGGTCGGAGGTGATGGGGTTCATGCGGCGTCCTCGGGGGCGGGAGCGGTGGGGAGGAAGGGGAGCAGCTCGGCCAGGTCGTCCACGACCAGGTCGGCGCCGTGCTCGAGCAGGGTGTCGGCCCCGACTCCGCGGTCGACGCCGACGACGAGGCCGAAGCCGCCCGCGCGGCCTGCCGCGACTCCGGAGTGCGCGTCCTCGAGGACGGCGCACTCGGCGGCCGGGAGGCCGAGGAGCTCGGCCGCGTAGAGGTAGGTGTCGGGCGCGGGCTTGCCGGCGATCGAGCGCTCGGCGGCGAGGAGCCCGTCCACGACGACCTCGAAGCGGTCGCGGAGGCCGGCCGCCTCGAGCACCGGCACGCCGTTGCGGGAGGAGGTGACGACGGCGACCTGCACGCCCGCGGCGATCGCGGCGTCGACGAAGCGGAGCGAGCCCGGGTAGGGAGCGACGCCGGTCTCGGCGAGGGTGCGGTTGAAGGCGTCGTTCTTGCGGTTGCCGAGCCCGCAGACGGTCTCGAGCGACGGGTCGTCCTCGGGCGCGCCCTCGGGGAGGGTGATGCCGCGCGAGGCGAGGACCGCCCGGACGCCGTCGTACCGCGGGCGTCCGTCGATGTACCGGAAGTAGTCGGCGTCGGTGTAGCCCTCGGCGATCCCGCGCGAGGAGAGGTACTCCGTGAACAGCCGCGACCAGGCCTGCATGTGGACGTCGGCGGTCGGCGTGAGCACGCCGTCGAGGTCGAACAGGAGCGCGCGGACGCCGCGGAGGGCGGAGGCGTCGGGGCGCGTCGGGGATGCAGTCACGGCGGGGAGGACCTCTGATCGGGGGCAGGCGTTCGGCGGTTCCGCCGATGACGGTCGTCCGCCGCGGACTGCAGGTATCGTATACGCCCCCCGGCCGCCGTGTGGAACCGTTTACACGTCCGTCATCTGCGCGCCGCCGGGGGCGTCGATCCGCTCGGGGGCGAGGCGGTGCCGCCCGAGGGGGAGCATCAGCGGGGTGCCCGAGGTCGGGTCGGTGATGATGCGGCTGTCGAGGCCGAACACGGCGAGCACCGTCTCCTCGGTGAGCACCGCGGCCGGGGTGCCGGAGGCGTGCACCGCGCCGTGCGCGATGGCCACGAGGTGGTCGGCGTAGCGGGCGGCCATGTTGAGGTCGTGCAGCACCATCACCACCGTCGTCCCGCGGGTGCGGTTGAGGTCGACGAGCAGGTCGAGCACCTCGATCTGGTGGCTGACGTCGAGGAAGGTGGTCGGCTCGTCCAGCAGCAGCACGTCGGTCTCCTGCGCGAGGGCCATCGCGATCCAGACGCGCTGGCGCTGCCCGCCGCTGAGCTCGTCGACGGAGCGGTCGGCCAGGGCGGCGGTGTCGGTCGCGTCGAGCGCGGTCGCGACGGCCTCGTCGTCGTGGGCGCTCCAGCGGCTCAGCATCCCCTGGTGCGGATGGCGGCCGCGGCCGACGAGATCCGCGACGGTGATGCCCTCCGGGGCGATCGGCGACTGCGGGAGAAGGCCGAGCGTGCGGGCGAGCTGCTTCGCCGGCGTCCGGTGCACGGCCCTGCCGTCGAGCAGCACGGCGCCGGAGCGGGGCGCGAGCAGGCGCGACATCGAGCGCAGGAGCGTCGACTTGCCGCAGGCGTTCGCTCCGACGATCGCGGTGATGCGGCCGGGCGGGACGACGAGGTCGAGGCCGTCGACGACGGTCCGGTCGCCGTAGCCGAGGGTGACCCCCTCGGCCGTCAGGGTGTGCGCGGTGGTCACAGTGAGCCTCCCGCTCTGTTGCTGCGGACGATGAGGTAGACGAGGTACGGCGCCCCGAGGACGCCGGTGACCACTCCGACCGGGTAGCGCAGGCCCAGCCCGAACTGCCCGACGAAGTCGGCGACGAGCACGAGCAGCGCGCCGACGAGGGCCGAGGGGATGAGGAGCGACGCGCCGGGCCCGATCAGGCGGGCGGCGATCGGGCCGGAGAGGAAGGCCACGAACGCGATCGGGCCGGCGGCGGCCGTCGCGAAGGCGATCAGCCCGACCGCCGCGACGATCACGACGAGGCGGGTGGCGTTCACGCGGATGCCGAGCGCGGAGGCGGTGTCGTCGCCGAGCTGCGTGGCGGAGAGATCGCGCGAGCGCGAGAGCAGGACGGGAGTGAGGACGACGACCGCGGCGAGGACCGGCACGACCTCGCTCCAGCTCGCGCCGTTGAGGCTCCCGGTGAGCCAGCGGGACGCCTCCTGCAGGTCCCACGCGGCGGCCTGCGAGAGCACGTAGGCGGTGAGGGAGTCGAGCATCGCGGCGACCCCGATGCCGATCAGGATCAGCCGGGTGCCGGCGACTCCGCTGCGGTAGGACAGGGCGTAGACGAGCAGGGCGACCACGAGTCCCGCGACGATCGCGAGGGCCGAGACCTGCGCCGCCCCGAGCGAGAGCGTCACGATCGCGAAGGCCGCGGCGGCGCTCGCCCCGGCGCTGATCCCGATGATGTCGGGGCTGGCGAGCGGATTGCGGAGCATGGTCTGGAAGCTCACTCCGCCGAGCCCGAAGCACAGGCCCACCAGCAGGGCGAGGACGGCGCGCGGGAGGCGGAGGCGCCCGACGGTGAAGCTCGCCCCGGGGACCTGCTCGCCGAGGATCACGCGCAGCACCTCGTCGGGCGAGTAGACGGTCTGGCCGACCAGCAGGGAGACGGCGAGGACGGCCGCGATCAGGACAGCGAGGACGGCGACGACGATCCGGCGGCGGGCCCCGCGGCGGCGGCGGCCGGCCGCGACGGCGCGGGCGGTGGCGGAGGGCGCCTCGACCAGCGCGGTCACAGCTCGCGCACCTTCTGGCGGCGGACGATCGCGATGAACACCGGGGCGCCGACCAGCGCGGTGACGATGCCCACATCGATCTCGCTCGGGCGCGCGACGACGCGGCCGACGATGTCGGCGGCGATCAGGAGCACGGCGCCGGTCACCGCCGAGAACGGCAGCAGCCAGCGGTGGTCGACGCCGACGAGGAGGCGGCAGGCGTGCGGGACGACCAGGCCGACGAAGCCGATGGGCCCCGTGACCGCGGTCGTCGCTCCGCAGAGCACGACCGCGCCCAGGGCGGCCCCGCCGCGCGCGAGGGCGACCCGCTCCCCCAGGCCCGCGGCGAGCTCGTCGCCGAGCGCGAGGGTGTTGAGGCTCTTGGCCGAGAGCACGCAGAGGACGAGGCCGGCCAGGAGGAAGGGGAGCACCTGCGCGATGCTCGCGGACGTGGCGCCGCCCACTCCGCCGATCTGCCAGGAGCGGATGCCGCCCGCGATGTCGGCGCGCGGCAGGACGATCGCGCTGATCACCGAGACCAGCGCGGCCGAGGTGGCGGCCCCGGCCAGGGCGAGCTTGAGCGGAGTCGCGCCGCCGCGCCCGAGCGACCCGACCGTGTAGACGAAGACCGCGGCGACCGCGGCCCCGCCGATCGCGACCCAGACGTAGGCGGCGGAGCTCGTCAGCCCGAAGAAGACGATGCCCGTCACGACCGCGAGCGAGGCTCCGGTGTTCACCCCGAGGATGCCGGGGTCGGCCAGCGGATTGCGGGTCACCCCCTGCATCAGCACGCCGGCGACGCCGAGGGCCGCGCCCGCGATCGCGGCGAGCACGGTGCGCGGGATGCGCTTGGCGACCGCGGCCTGCGCGAACCCGTCCGTGGACCCGCCGAACGCGGCGACCACGTCGCTCCACGCCACCTCCCGCGACCCCACCAGCACCGACACCACGGCGGCGGCGAGCAGCACGGCCACGGCCGCGAGCAGCCAGAGGGCGCGCAGCCGCCTCGGGCGGCGCACGGCGGCGACGCCCGAGGCGGCGGGAGGAGCGGCGAGGGTCACGCGGGTCGGATCCCGGCTCAGGCGGCCGGAGTGCTCTGCGCGGCCTTGGCGGCGGCCTCGTCGAGCAGGTCCAGGTAGTCGTCGAGGACCCACGAGATCGAGAGCGGCGTCGGGTTGGCGGCGGTGCCGAGCGGGGTGGAGGGCAGGCGCACGATGGCGTCGTCGGCGACCGCGGGGATCTGCGAGAGCAGCGGGTCGGCCTTGAGGGTGCTCACGAGCTCGTCGTCGCCGTAGGTGACGATCACGTCGACGTCGCTGAACGCGTCGGCCTGCTCGGCGCTCTGCGTGAGCGAGAACTTGTCGGTCGCGGCGGAGGCGGTCGCGATGCTGCCCGGGGTGGCCATGCCGAGGTCCTCGAAGAACGCGGGGCGGGTGTCGTGCGAGGTGTAGAAGCTGACCTGGCTGAGGTCGGTCGGGTCGACGTGGGTGAGGAACATCGCCGAGGTGCCGGCCAGCTGCGGGTGCGCGGCGACCTTCTCCTCGATCTCGCCCTCGAGCTCGGTGATCAGGGCGGCGCCCTCGTCGGCCCTGCCCATCGCCTCGCTGTTCAGCGTGATCATGTCGCGCCAGGAGGTGCCCCAGGCGGCCTCGGGGTAGGCGACGACGGGGGCGATCTCGCTCAGGGTGTCGTAGTCCTCCTGCGTGAGGCCGGAGTAGGCGGCGAGGATGACGTCCGGGTCGGTGTCCGAGACGGCCTCGAAGTCGATGCCGTCGGTCTCATCGAAGAGGACGGGGGTCTCGGCGCCGAGCTCGTCGAGCTTCTCGCTCACCCAGGGGAGGAGTCCGTCGCCGTCGTCGTCGCCGAAGTTGGCGGCGGCCATGCCCACGGGGACGACACCCAGCGCGAGCGGGACCTCGTGGTTGGCCCAGTTGACCGTCGCCACGCGCTCGGGCGCCGACTCGATGGTGGTGGTGCCGAGAGCGTGCTCGATCGTGATCGGCGTGAAGCCGCTGTCGGCGGCGGCGTCGTCTCCGGCGGCCGAGCCGCTGCAGCCGGCGAGGCCGATCGTCAGCGCGGTGGCGGCGAGCAGGGCGAGGGGCGTGGTGGCGCGGGGCATGGGTCCCTTTCGAGAGGCTGTGCGGGAGGCGGCGCAGGGTCCGAGTGGACCGGCACTAAGGACAGCCTAACCAAAGAATGTGCGTGCTCTCAGCCCCGATTCCTCGCCTCCCGAGGTCGGAGGCGCCCCGAGGCGCCGCTCGCGGAGCCCGGAGACGGCCCTGCCACGGCCGCGGACGTCACGCCGTCGCGAGCCTCTCGACGGTGCGCAGGTTCCGGGTCGTGGTGCTCGAGCGGTAGGCGGAACGGGCGAGGATCCTCGCGACCGGAGTGTCCGTCGAGGAGCCGCGCGGGCAGCGCCAGTAGAGGACACCGGCACCCCGGGCGACGAGCTCGACCGCCGGATCCGGCTCGCCGATCGCGGCCTGCGCGTCGTCGAGCGCCTCCTCGTCCGAGCCGAAGACGACGTACGGATGCGCCTCCTCGTCGATCCGCGGGAACGGGTAGGCGGCGAGCACCGCGGCGAGCGCCTCCTGCGTCACGAGCACGATCCAGGCGTCGTAGCCGAACCGCTCGGCGAGCGCCGCCTCGAGCGCGGGCTTCAGCTCGGCGGCCGGGCTGTCGGAGTCGAAGGCCGCGTTGCCGCTCGCGAGGACCGTCCGCACCCGGTCGACGCCTATCCCGGCGACCGTCTCGGCGAGCTCGGCGCTGCGGACGGTGCGGCCGTTGACGTTCACTCCGCGGAGGAGGGCGAGGAACCGGGTCATGCGGCCGACGGTAGCGTGACGGCATGGCGCGCGGAAGCGGACGACGACGACCCCGGCGGACCCTCGAGGAGGAGATCCAGCGGGCGAGCGAGCGCGGACCCGGGGCGAGGACGCGGGCGGAGACCGTCCCGCCCTCCGGACGCCGGCTGGTGGCGCCGCCCGCCTCGGGCACCTTGCTCCACGTCGACGTGGACGCGCTGGTGGCGCTCGCCGCGCGGGAGGACCTGCTGATCGCGCTGGAGCGGCGGATCGGCGAGCACGCGGTGGCCGCGACTCCGGTGCTCTCCTGGTGGTCGGCGACTCCGTCGGTCCCGGGCGAGGAGGAGGAGCGCCGGCTCGACGCGCTCGTGCTGCGGACGGTGGAGCTCGGGGCGGGGCCGGCCGAGGACGTGGACTCCCGGCTGCGGGAGCTGGCGCACGAGGGCGATCTGGACGAACTGGGCGCCGCACTGGCGCTGCTCGCGCGGGTCCCGGATCCGCCGGCGGCGTTCCAGGATCCGGACGGGTTCCTGCGCGTGACGGTCCCGGAGTCGCCGTTCGAGCGGCGGCTCGAGGTCCTCGCGGAGGCGCAGGGCCGGGCGGGCGAGCTGCTGGTGCTGCTGCGCGACTGCGCGTTCACCGCGACCCTGCCGCGGCGGCGCTCGGCGATCGCAGCGATGAGCGGGCGGATCCGCGCGGCCGCGGACCCGGGGCGCCTCGACTCCCGGCGGCTGGACGAGCTCGCGGAGGCGGTGGACGCGGCGCTCGAGAAGCGGTGGACCGTGCTCTGACGGCGGTCCGCGTTACGGGCGCGCCCGTCGCGGTGACCGTTCGCGCACCGGTTCAGCCCCCGCGCACCCCGGGTGAATAGGCTGGACGGATGCCTCTCACCGGTCTCGACCTCCGCCGCTTCCCCGCCGCCCTGAACGACGAGGGCGGTCCCGACGCCGCCACCGCCGCGTGGGCCACCGCGATCAACGCGGGCTTCCACGAGAAGGAGTTCACGCCGGAGAAGCTGCGGGACTGGGCCGAGCACATGGTCGCCGACCAGCGCGTGCTGACCGCGGTCGTCGACTCCTCCGCCCCCGAGGGACTCGACGGCGCGGGCGTGCCGGTCGGCACCTACGCGGCGTTCCCCGGGGCCCTGCAGGTCGGCGGCGGACGCGAGCTGCCGGCGCACCTCGTCTCGCAGGTGACCGTGCGGCCCACGCACCGGCGCCGCGGCATCCTGCGCGCGATGATCACCGAGGACCTGCGCCTGGCGAAGGAGGCCGGCACCCCGGTCGCCGCGCTCACGGCGAGCGAGGCCTCCATCTACCGCCGGTTCGGCTTCGGCCGCTCGGCCTTCACCCGCTCCATCCGCGTCGACACCGGGCCGCGCTTCGGCCTGCAGACCGAGCCCGCCGGCCGCGTCGAGGTGGTCGCGACGAGCTGGCTGCAGCCGCGCATCCCCGCGGTGTTCGCCGCGTTCCAGGCGTCGACCCCCGGCTCGCTCACCCGGCAGTCGCGCTACGAGGCGAACTCCGTCGGCACCGCGTCCGGCGAGACCACGCCCGGCCTCGACGTCCGCTCGGCCGTCCACCTCGACGAGGAGGGGACGCTCGACGGCTTCGTGACCTACCGCGCGGTCGGGCCCGAGGACGACAAGACCCTCGAGATCGTCGACCTCGTCGCCCCCGGCGCCGACGCCTACCTCGCGCTCTGGGGCTACCTCGGCGCGGTCGACCTCGCCTCCGCGGTGACCTGGGACATGGCGCCGGTGGACGACCCGCTGACCTGGGCGCTCCGCGACGCGCGCGTGGTGCAGGTGAGCCACGTGGGCGACCTGATCTGGCTGCGGATCCTCGACGTCGCCGCCGCGTTCTCGGCCCGGCCGTGGACCGCTGACGGCTCGGTCGTGGTCGAGGTGGCCGACGGGCTCGGGCTCGCCGACGGCCGCTACCGCCTCACCGCCTCGGGCGGCTCCGCCACCGTGGAGCGCACCGGGGACGAGGCCGAGCTCGCGCTGGACGTGGCCGACCTGGGCTCGCTGCTGCTGGGCTCGGTGCGGCCGTCGATCCTGGCGAAGGCCGGGCTGGCGCGCGTCACGGGCGAGGCGGGGCGGATGGACCGCCTGTTCGCGCCGATCGCGACGCCGTACTGCATCTCGTTCTTCTAGGGGGCACCGCCCGCTCGGCGGCACCGCCCTCTCGGCGGCAGCGCGCGGCCGGCGGTGTCCGGCTCCCGCGCCGCCGCCGCCGCCCCCGCGCATCCGCGGCCGCCGCGGACTGCCAGCCGCCTCCGGGCGTCCGCGCATCCCGCGTCGGTCATGCTGGAGGACCCGTCCCCGACACCGGCAGGAGTTCCGCGTGGGTGCATCCGTGATCGTCGACGTCATCGTCGTGCTGAGCCTCATCGGCGCGCTCGTCGACGGTCTGCGGCGCGGCCTGCTCAGGACCCTCGGCGGTCTCGCGGGGATCGTCGCGGGCGCGATCGGCGCCTCGTTCGCCGTGCCCGCCGTCTCGTCGTGGACGGCCGGCAGCGAGTGGCGCCTGCTCGCCGTGATCGGCACCGCCGTGCTGCTGCTGGGCGTCGGCTACGCGATCGGAGCGACGCTCGGCGCGGTCATCGGCCGCGGAGCCGACCGCGTGAAGCTCGGCCTGCTCGACCGGCTCGCGGGCGGCGTCGCCGGCGTCGCGATCTCCGGCCTGGTCTGGATCGCTGTCACCTCGGCCGTCTCCCTCCTCGGCGTCCCCCTCGTCACGACCTCGGTCGCCGGCTCGACGGTCATCCGCACGATCGACGACCTCACCCCCTCCCCCGTCCGCGCCTTCCTCGCCCAGCTGCAGTCGACCGTGGTCGACGAGGGCACGTCCTGGGTCGTCGAGGCGCTCGACGCTCCGACCCAGGCGCCCGCGATCCCGGACGTCTCGACCGACGACCCGGAGGTCGCCGCCGCCACCCGCTCGGTCGTGCGCGTCTCCGGCACTGCCTGGGCCTGCGACGTCGGAGTGACGGGCAGCGGCTTCGTCGTCTCGGACGACCGCGTGATCACCAACGCGCACGTGGTCGGCGGAGTCTCGCAGCCGGTCGTCGAGGCGCCGGGCGAGGCCCCGCGCACCGGCCGCGTCGTCTACCTGGACCCGGCCGCCGACCTCGCCGTGATCGCCGTCGACGGGCTCGACGCCTCCCCGCTCCCGCTCGACGACGCCGTCGCCGCCGGGGACGACGCCGTGGTCGCGGGCTACCCCTTCGGCGGCCCGCTGACCCTCGGCTCGGCCGAGATCTCCTCCGACGCCACGGTCTCGCTGATGGTCGACGGAGCACCGACCTCACGGGAGGTCCTGACCCTCGCCGCCGTCGTCAACCAGGGCAACTCGGGCGGCCCGCTGCTCTCCCTCGAGGGCACCGTGTCGGGCGTCGTCTTCGGCAAGGCCGCCTCCGTCGACAACGTCGGCTACGCCATCCCGCTCTCGGTCCTCACTCCCGTGGTCGAGCAGGCCGCCTCGCTGACGGATGCCGTCGATCCGGGGGCCTGCCGCTCGAAGTGAGCGGTCACGGCAGCGGTCCGTCGACCAGCACGAGGGTGAGGTCGTCGAGCCGCACCGTCTCGGGCCGCGCCGACTCGAGGTAGGCGGACACGCGCGGATCGACGGGGAAGCGCGCCGACCGCTCGATCGCGATGGCGACGATCCCGGCGGACGACGGATCGGTCGTCACCCGGTCGCCGATGTAGGGCACGTAGACGCCCGAGGACATGCCCTGCGCGAGGACCAGGCCGCCGTCGAGGCCGCGCTCGCGCAGCACGTCGGCCACCCGCGCGATCCCGGTCGGCCGCTCCTGGGCGATCCCCGCCGAGGTGGCGATCGCGATCACGAGAAAGGCGGCCAGCAGCACCGCGCCGGCGCCGCGGGCGAGGGGCGCGGGCAGCACGATCCCGCCGCGCAGCGCCTCCGCGATGCCGACGCCCGCCAGCGCGCAGAGGAGCCACGCCCACGCCGCGTAGTAGTGCGGCAGCGCGACCGAGCTGATCGCCAGGTGGAACACGAGGAGGAGCAGCGTCGCGGCGCCCAGGTAGAGCACCAGCGCGCGGCGCCGCGGAGCGAGCAGGGCCAGCAGGGTCCCGAGGAGCAGCACGGCGAGCGCCGCCGGCCCGATGCCGACGACCATGAACCAGAGGTTCGCCCACCAAGGAGGGAAGACGTACGCGGTCCCGGCGACCTCGATCAGATGGCCGTCGGCGTTGTGCTCGGACTGGAACTCGAGCAGGTACCGGACCGCCTCGACCGGGTGCACCGGCAGGTAGGCGAGCACCCCGGTGACGACGAACGCGACGGAGAGGGCGAGGCCGCCCCGCAGAGCCCGGGCCCTGCTCCCCGACCACAGCAGCGGCAGCAGGAGCACGGGCGCGAGGACCGCGGTGGTCAGCTTCGAGGTGACCGACAGCGCCAGCAGCGCACCGGCCAGCGCGATCAGCCATCCGCTCCGCCTGCCCGGGGAGGCGCGCGACCAGGTCCACGCCGCCGCCATCGCCGCGACGGCGAAGAGCACCATGAACGGCTCCAGGAGCGCGAGGCGGTCGATCCGGGTGCCGGCGCCCACGGCGGTGCGCGGGAGGAGGAGGAACAGGCCGGCCGGGACGAGCGCGAGCGTCGGGCCGAGCTCGCGCCGGAACCAGAGCCAGAGCACCACCCCGGTGAGGAACGCGGCCGCGCCGGCGGCGATCCTGCCCGCGAGCAGCCCCTCGCCGAGCAGCACCTGCGCGAGCCCGATCAGGTACTTCGCCGTCGGCGGATGCTCGAGGTTCGCGCTCACGTCGCCGTGCAGGTAGTCCCACCCCGCGGCGAGGTACACGGGCTCGTCCGACGAGATGTTCGCCGCTCCGAGGTTCCCGAAGCACTGGTAGAGCCCCCACAGCACGGTCCCGATCAGAGCCGCCCGCTTCACCCGCCCGATCCTAGGCGCCGGTGCCCGCACCGCTCCACCGGAGGGCCCGGGCCCCGGCGACCGCGGCGGGTAGGATCGACGCGCATCCCGTCCCCCTCCCCTGGAGCCTCCAGCACATGGCAGACAGCCGCACCGCCGTTCCCGACACCACTGCGAACGCGGAGGCGACGCCCGAGCGGGAGCAGCCCTACGCGGCCCTCGGACTCAAGCCCGACGAGTACGCGAGCATCCGCGAGATCCTCGGCCGCCGCCCCACGAGCGGCGAGCTCGCGATGTACTCGGTGATGTGGAGCGAGCACTGCTCCTACAAGTCGTCGAAGATGTACCTCCGCCAGTTCGGGCAGAAGGTCTCCCCCGCCATGAAGAAGAACCTCATGGTCGGCATGGGCGAGAACGCCGGAGTGGTCGACGTCGGCGAGGGCTGGGCCGTCACCTTCAAGATCGAGAGCCACAACCACCCGAGCTACATCGAGCCCTTCCAGGGTGCGGCGACGGGGGTCGGCGGCATCGTCCGCGACATCATCTCGATGGGCGCCCGGCCGGTCGCGGTGATGGACGCGCTGCGCTTCGGGGCGATCGACGACCCCGACACCGCGCGCGTGGTGCACGGCGTCGTGGCCGGCATCTCCTTCTACGGCAACTGCCTCGGCCTGCCGAACATCGGCGGCGAGACCTACTTCGACTCGGTCTACCAGGGCAACCCGCTCGTCAACGCGCTGGCCGTCGGCGTCCTCCGCCACGAGGACCTGCACCTCGCGAACGCCCGCGGCGTCGGCAACAAGGTCGTGCTGTTCGGGGCGCGCACCGGAGGCGACGGCATCGGCGGCGCGTCGATCCTCGCCTCCGACACCTTCGCCGACGGCGGACCGACCAAGCGCCCCGCGGTGCAGGTCGGCGACCCGTTCGCCGAGAAGGTGCTCATCGAGTGCTGCCTCGAGCTGTTCCGCAAGGACCTCGTCGAGGGCATCCAGGACCTGGGCGCCGCGGGCATCTCGTGCGCCACCTCGGAGCTGGCCTCCAACGGCGACGGCGGCATGTTCATCGAGCTCGACTCGGTGCTGCTGCGCGACCCCTCGCTCACGGCGGAGGAGATCCTCATGTCGGAGTCGCAGGAGCGGATGATGGCCGTCGTCACGCCCGAGAAGCTCGACGCGTTCCTCGAGGTCGTCGGCAAGTGGGACGTCGAGACCAGCGTGCTCGGCGAGGTCACCGACTCCGGCCGCCTCATCATCAACTGGCACGGCGAGGAGATCGTCAACGTCGACCCGCGCACCGTCGCGGTCGACGGCCCGGTCTACGAGCGCCCGATCGAGTACCCCTCCTGGCTCGACGCGCTGCAGGCCGACTCCTCCTCCCGACTGCCCCGCTCGACCGGCGGCGACGCGCTGCGCGCCGAGACCCTGGCGCTCCTGGGCTCGGCGAACCTCGCCGACAAGAGCTGGATCACCTCGCAGTACGACCGCTACGTGCTCGGCAACACCGCGCTCAGCTATCCCGACGACGGCGGCATGGTCCGCGTCGACGAGGAGTCGGGCCTCGGCTTCGCGGTCGCGACCGACGCGAACGGGCGCTGGTGCCAGCTCGACCCGGCGCAGGGCGCCCGCCTGGCGCTGGCGGAGGCGTTCCGCAATGTCGCCGTCACCGGAGCGACCCCGGTCGCCGTCTCGGACTGCCTCAACTTCGGCAGCCCCGAGAACCCCGAGGTGATGTGGCAGTTCCGCGAGGCCGTGGGCGCGCTCGCCGACGCCTGCCTCGAGCTCGAGATCCCCGTCACCGGCGGCAACGTCTCGTTCTACAACCAGACCGGCGACGTGCCGATCTTCCCGACCCCCGTCGTCGGCGTCCTCGGCGTGATCGACGACGTCGCGCGCCGCATCCCCTCCGGCTGGCAGGACGAGGGCGACAACCTCTACCTCCTCGGCACCACCCGCGACGAGCTCGACGGCTCGGCGTGGGCCGGCACGATCCACGACCACCTCGGCGGGCTGCCCCCGCAGCTCGACCTGGCCGCCGAGCGCGCGCTGGCCGAGCTGATCTCGGCGGGCGCGAAGGAGTCGCTCATCGCCTCCGCTCACGACCTCGCCGACGGCGGGCTCGTGGTGGCGCTGGCCGAGTCGGCGCTGCGCTTCGGCGTCGGGGCGCGCATCTGGCTCGACGAGCTGATGGAGCGCGACGGCGTCGACGCGACGGCCGCGCTGTTCTCGGAGTCGACCGGCCGCGTGCTCGTGTCGGTGCCGCGCGAGGACGACGTGAAGTTCCGCGGGCTCTGCGAGGGCCGGGGCTACCCGGTGCTGCGCATCGGCGTGACCGACGCGGCGACCCCCGCGGTCGAGGTGCAGGGTCTCTTCACGCTGCCGCTGGACGAGCTGCGCTCGGTGAACGGCGCCGTGCTGCCGCGCCACTTCGGCTGAGCCTCCGGGCGATCCGAGTCCGCAGGAGTCGCGGTGGTCGAGCTGGACCACCGCGACTTCTGCGGTATCGGCTCCGCTCCGGAGTTCCGTGATTACGGAATGTTTGCAATAGTGGAGGCATGACCTCCTCCCGAGACCTCGCCGGCGAGGTCGACGAGCTCCGAGCGCGGCTGGACCGCCTCGAGCGCGCCGACACCCCCGCCGCGCCCGCCGCCGACGATCCGCTCTGGGCCCTGACCGCTCTCCGCGAGCGCCTGCCCTCTCCCGGCGGAGTCGTCTTCGCCGGCTCGGTCGCCACTCCGGCCGGCTCCGTCGAGTGGCAGTACGGCCTCAGCACCGACGCGTTCTTCGAGCGCGACTGGGGAGCGAGCCCCGGGCCGACCGCGCTCGCCGCGCTGGGCAGCCCCGTGCGTCTGCGGTTCCTGCAGGCGGTGGCCGGCGGAGTCGAGACCGTCGCGCAGCTCGCCGAGAGCGAGGGCGCGGGCACCACCGGGCAGATCTACCACCACGTCAACCAGCTGGTCGCCGCCGGCTGGCTGGAGGCGCGCGGCCGCGGCCGCTACGGGGTCCCGCCGGAGCGCCTCGTCCCCCTGCTCGTGATCCTGCTCGCCTCCGGAGGACCCCGATGACCCGCCGCCGCCTCGCTCTCGCCGCCGCCTCCGCCGCGGCCGTCGTCCTGCTCGGCGGAGTGCTGCTCCGTCCCTCCGCTCCCACCCTCTCGACCGAGGCGACGGGCGACGCCGAGATCGCCGGGTGGCTCCGGACCGACGTCGGAGACGGGGCGCGGAACCACCTCGTCGCCGCCGTGATCACGCCCGACGGCGTGCGCTACGGCGGACTCGGAGCCGACGAGCGGACCGAGGTCGAGATCGGCTCGGTCACCAAGACGATGACCGCGCTCCTCCTCGCCCGGAGCGCCGTCGAGGGGACGGTCGGGCTCGAGGACCCCGCCGCGGAGCACGCCGACGTCGGCGGCTTCACCGGGACGCTCGAGGAGCTGGCGACCCACCGCTCCGGCCTGCCGCGCCTCCCCACCGGTGTCGGCGACCTCGCCTCGACGCTGTTCGCCCAGCTGCGCGGCACGGACCCCTACGCGGGCTGGTCGGCCGACGACGTCCTCCGGCAGGCCGCCGAGGCGGACCAGGGCGAGCACGTGCACGCCTACTCGAACCTCGGTGCGGCGGTGCTGGGCCAGACGCTCGCCCGCGCCGAGGGCCGCGACTACGCCGACCTCCTCCGCGAGCGCGTCCTCGCTCCGCTCGGGATGTCCGCGACCTCCGTCCCGGAGACCGCGGACGCCCTCCCCGCCGACGCGCCGACCGGCTTCTCGGAGAGCGGGCGGTCCGTCGACGCTTGGACGATGGCGGGCTACGCGCCGGCGGGCGGCGTCCGCTCCACGGCGGCGGACATGGCCCGCTACGCGCAGGCCCTCCTCACCGACGACCCCGCGCTGGGCGTGCCCGCGGCGAGCGTCCTGGATCCCCGATTCGACGCCGACGGGGCGCGGATCGGCCTCGGCTGGTTCACCTCGGAGTCGGAGGACGGCGGATCCGTGACCTGGCACAACGGAGGGACCTCCGGCTACTCGACGATGCTCGCGATGGACCGGGAGCGCGGCGTGGCCGTGTTCGTCAACGGGGACACGGCGAGCTCGGTCGACGAGCTCGGTCTGCGCCTGCTGGAGCGCGCCGGGGAGGAGTCGTGATGATCGCCTCGATCCTCGTCCTGCTCGTCGTCGCGTTCACCGTCGGCCGCTTCGCCCTGGGGAGCGTCCCCCGGCGCCGGGCGGCCGGGCTCCTCGACCGCGACCGCGTCCGGACGCTCGCCCGCGGCGTCGAGGCCGTCGCCGTGCTGCTGCTCGGGCGGGCGCTCGTCGACTGGTCGGCGCTGACGCTGCTCCCCTGGGCCGCGCTGGTGGCTCTCACCGCGGCCGGGGCGGCCGGCGCCGTGCTGCGCTGGGGCGGGCTGCCGTGGTTCGAGGATCCGGCGCGCCGCCGCTCGCGGACGACCGGGCTCGCGGCGACCGTCGCCGTGTCGGCGGTCCTGATCGGCGTCCTGGGCTGAGTGCCGCGCACGTGCCGTCGGATCCGCGCCTTCCGCGGTGGTCGCGTGCTGCTGCGAGGCGGGAGGAGTGGCGGCGGGCGTCGGCGGCGTCAGCCGGTCTGCGCGGGGAGGTCGTCGGGCTCGGCGTTGTCGAGGACGCGGCCGTTCTGGTCGCCGACGCTCAGGACGGTCGTCGGGCGGAGGTTGAGGGTGTCGCCGCCGTAGAGGCTGTCGATGTCGACGCCGTCGCGGCGCACCGAGTTCAGCGCGGAGAGGTAGTCGAAGCTGATGCAGAACCGGTCCGCGATCCGCTCGCTGATGTCGCCCGCTGCCACCAGGTAGGAGGCCGGGGCGCCGTCGGAGGCGGTGCTCGCCGTCCCGGTCGCGCCGACGCGGGTGCCGCGGTCGCGCACGCGCTCGAGGTCGACGCCGTCGAGCGTCCCCTCGTCGAGCGCCTGGACGACGCACTCGCCCGAGACGTCCTCGACCGGTGCGGGAGTGGTCGAGACGCTCGGCACCGGCCGCGGCGTGGACTCGGCTCCGGCGGCGGGCGGCGCCGTGGAGGCGGTCGGCTCGGCGGGTGCGGCGGCGGGGCTCGTCGCCTCCGCCGTGCAGCCGGCGAGCAGGACCACGGCGGAGAGGGCGATCACGAGGCGCTGCGTCGTCCGGACCATTCCGCGACTCTAACCCGGCACCCGGGCGGCCGGGCGCCACCGCGCCCAGCGGGCCGCGGGCGATCCGGTCGAGGCCGCTGGACCCGGCCGACGCGCAGGCCCGAGGCGGGGAGCGGGGCGGCCCCTGGACGGCGCGCCCCCGATTGACCTCCCCCGTCGATCGCACCCATGCCGAGCACCTGTTGGACACGCGGCCCGAACCGGAGTCGACTGGGACCATGCAGTACACGCACCTCGGCCGCACCGGCCTGTCCGTCTCCCGCACCGTCCTCGGCACCATGAACTTCGGCATGCAGACCGAGGAGAACGACTCGTTCGCGATCATGGACCGCGCGCACGAGCTCGGCGTCAACTTCTTCGACACCGCCAACGTGTACGGAGGCGAGGCCGGCCGCGGCGCCACCGAGGAGATCGTGGGCCGCTGGTTCGCGCAGGGCGGCGAGCGCCGCGAGCGCACCGTCCTCGCGACCAAGGTCTTCGGCGACATGGGCGAGTTCGCCGCTCCCGGAGCCGAGCGCGGCCGCGACTCCTGGCCCAACGGCGGCCGTCTCTCGGCGCTCACCCTGCGCCGCGCGCTCGACGAGAGCCTCCGCCGCCTGCAGACGGACCACATCGACCTCTACCAGTTCCACCACGTCGACCGGTCGACTCCCTGGGACGAGATCTGGCAGGCGATGGAGGTCGCCGTCCAGCAGGGCAAGGTCCTCTACGTCGGCTCCAGCAACTTCGCCGGCTGGCACCTCGCCCAGGCGCAGGAGGCGGCGCGCGCCCGCCACTTCACCGGCCTCGCCTCCGAGCAGTCGATCTACAACCTGCTCGTCCGCGACGTCGAGCGCGAGGTCCTGCCCGCCGCGCTGCACTACGGGCTCGGCGTCATCCCCTGGTCGCCGCTGCAGGGCGGACTGCTGGGCGGCGTGCTCGAGAAGACCGCGGAGGGCGGGCGCCGCTCCTCCGAGCGCACCCTCGCCGCGATCGAGGAGCACCGTCCCGCGCTCGAGCAGTGGGAGGCGTTCGCCCGCGAGCGCGGCGAGGCGCCCGGCGAGCTGGCGTTGGCGTGGCTCCTCCACCAGCCCGCCGTCACCGGTCCGATCACCGGGCCGCGGACGCTCGAGCAGCTCGAGAGCGCCGTCGCCGCCGT
This sequence comes from Rathayibacter sp. VKM Ac-2762, assembly GCF_009866585.1. NCBI lineage: Bacteria > Bacillati > Actinomycetota > Actinomycetes > Micrococcales > Microbacteriaceae > Rathayibacter > Rathayibacter sp. VKM Ac-2762. The sequence goes on from NZ_CP047419.1 coordinate 2,479,716, forward strand.
CGACATCACCCTCGACGCCCAGGCCCTCGCGCGCCTCGACGAGATCTTCCCCGGCCACCGGACCGCCCCCGAGGACTACGCCTGGTGACCACCCACCCCACTGCGAAGGAGCATTCATGAAGCAGCGCACTCTCGGCGACCTCCAGGTCGGCGCGATCGGACTCGGCGGCATGCCGATGTCGATCGAGGGCCGCCCGGACCGCGAGCGCTCGATCGCCACGATCCACGCCGCCCTCGACGCCGGCGTGACCCTGATCGACACGGCCGACGCCTACCACCTCGCCACCCAGGACGACCTCGGCCACAACGAGCTGCTGATCGCGGAGGCGCTGCGCAGCTACGGCGGCGACACCTCCGCCGTGCTCGTCGCCACCAAGGGCGGCCACCTGCGGCGCGAGCCCGGCCCCTGGGACCAGGACGGCCGCCCCGAGTACCTCAAGGAGGCGGCCCGCGCGTCCGCGAAGCGCCTCGGCGTCGACGCGATCGGCCTCTACCAGTACCACCGGCCCGACCCGGCGGTCCCCTACGCCGACTCGATCGGAGCGCTGGCCGAGCTGCTCGACGAGGGCGTCGTCCTCCGAGCGGGCATCTCGAACGCCGACCCTGACCAGATCCGCGAGGCGCACGGCATCCTCGGCGAGCGCCTGGTCTCGGTGCAGAACCAGTTCTCGCCGTCGTTCCGCTCCAGCGAGCCGGAGCTCGAGCTCTGCGCCGAGCTCGGACTGGCGTTCCTGCCGTGGAGCCCGCTCGGCGGCATCTCCTCGGCGGGCGAGCTCGGCTCGCGCTACTCCGCGTTCGCGGCGGTCGCCGAGGCCCGCGGCGTGACGCCGCAGGTCGTCTGCCTCGCCTGGGAGCTGGCGAAGGCCCCGGTCGTGCTGCCGATCCCGGGCGCCTCCCGCCCCGAGAGCATCCGCGACTCCGCCACGGCGGCCGACCTGGAGCTCACGCCCGAGGAGCTGGCCTCGCTCGACTGAGCCCGTTCAGGACGGAGGAGGGATCCGGTCGAGGCACCGGTCCGACGCGGATCGCGGGATCTCGGCGCTGGTCCCTCCTCCGTTGCGAGCGCGTTCCGACTCAGACCGCGTCCTGCAGCGGCTGCGGGAGGGCCGAGACGAACGCGCGGGCCGCGGCGCTCGGCCGTTCCGGCACCGCCACCATCGTCCGCCACACCAGGAGCGGATCGGCGAGCGCCACCGCCCGCAGCCCGGCCGGGCGCTTCTCGGCGAAGTGCGCCGGCACGACCGCGATCCCCATGCCGTACTCGACCAGGTCGAGCAGCGTGTGCACGTCGTTCACCTCGAGCTCGACCTCGAACGCGAGGCCGTGCGCCGCGAACGCCCGCGCCGCGAGGTGACTCGCCGCCCAGTGCTCCTGCAGCCCCACGATCGTCTCGCCCGCCAGGTCCGGGATGCGGCAGCCGACGCGGCTCGCGAGCGGGTGACCCGGGCGCACGAGCACCGCGAAGCCCTCGCTCGCCAGCGGCATCGTCCGCACGCCGCCCGGCACGGCTCCGATGTCGGCGACCAGCGCCAGGTCGAGGCGGCCGGCGGCGACGGAGTCGAGCAGCGTGCCGGACCCCTCGTGGATCAGCCGGAGCGCGACTCCCGGGTGCTGCTCGCGGAAGTTCGCGAGCTCGCGCGGCAGGTGCACGCCGCCGAGGCACTCCTCCGTGCCGACCGCGAGGCTCCCGCGGAGCACCCCCTGCACGGCGAGCACCGCGTCGCGGGCGGCGAGCGCGCTGGCGACCGAGCGCTCCGACTCCGCGAGCATCGCCCGACCGGCCGGCGTCAGCTCGACCCGGCGCGTGCTGCGGGTGAAGAGGGGGCTGCCCAACTCGCTCTCGAGCGCGCGGATCGACGCCGAGAGGCCCGACTGCGAGATCTGCAGGGCGCTCGCGGCGCGGGTGAAGTGCTGCTCCTTCGCGACGGCGAGGAAGTGTTCGAGCTGACGCAGTTCCATGGGTCCATCCTCGTCGCGCGGGCGGAGGAGCGGGGACCGGACCCGGCACTCCCCAGCGGCCGCTCGGCCTCCCGGTGCGGAGCCGGCCGTCTGGTACGGCGGCGGCCGTCGCGAGGGCCGGCCCGGCTCAGGCGTCGGCGGACGAGATCGCGAGGACGATCGCCGTCAGCGTCGCCCGCAGGCGCTCGAGCGACGCGGGCTCCGACTCGTCCTCGAGGATCGACTGCTTGACCGCGTCGTCGTAGCCCGCCACCAGCAGGCGCACGGCGGTCGTCGGCTCGAGGGAGAACTCGCGGCGCACCTGGCGCAGCGCCCCGTGCACGATCTGCACGAGCGAGGCGTCGAAGCCGGCGCGGAAGTCGCGGTACTGCGGAGCGATCCGCGGGTCGCGGAGCGCGAGCAGCTCGAACTCCGACTCGACCACGCACCAGCGGCGGTTGTCGGTGGCAGGACCCTGGAGGAAGTCGAGGATGACCACGGCCAGCGTCTCGGCCGTCAGCGGCTCGTCGGCCGAGACGACGCGCGGGATCGTGCGGTCCATCTGCTCGACGAGGGCCGTCACCCGGGCGCCGTTCTCCCGCTCCATGAGCGCGAAGAACAGCTCCTCCTTGCTGGAGAAGTTGGAGTAGAAGGCGCCGCGCGAGAACCCGGCGCGCTCGCAGATCTGCTCGACGGACGCGCTGTGCACGCCGGTCTCGGCGAAGACGTCGTAGGCCGCGTCGAGCAGGCGCTCGCGGGTGCGGCCGCGGCGGGAGGTCTCGGGAGGGGTGGAGTCGATCGCCGTCATCACCAGCCTCCTGCCCGCCCTGTCAACACCTTCGACGCCGTTCACCTTATCCGATACATTCACGTATCGAATACGGTCCTGTATCGGATACGCTCGTGTATCGGAGCCCGGCTCCGCCCTGGTACAGAGACGTATCGCCATCCTCCCCACCCATCGTCAGGAGACCGCGTGTCGTCGCTGCTCTACCGTCTCGGTCGTCGCGTGTACCGCGCCCACCGCCTCGTCGCCGTCCTGTGGCTGCTGATCGTGGTGGCGGGCGGAGGAGGAGCGCTGCTGCTCAACCAGGGCACCGACAACACGTTCTCCATCCCGGGCACGCAGTCGCAGACCGCCCTCGACCAGCTCGAGCGCACCTTCCCCCAGGTCAGCGGCACGTCCGCGCGGTACGTGGTCGTCGCGCCCGACGGAGGCAGCGTCCAGGACGCCGACGTGAAGGGCCCCGTCAGTGACGCGGTCGCCGCGCTCGGCGACGTCGACGAGGTCGCGGCCGTCACGGACCCCTACTCCGACAGCGTCTCCGGCACGATCTCCGACGCCGGGAACGCCCTCGTCATCACCGCCCAGATGGACGGCTCCGCCACCACCACGAGCCCCGAGAGCCGCGACGCGCTGAAGGCCGAGGCGACGACCCTCCAGGACGCGCTGCCCGCCGGCTCCGTGGTCTCGCTCGGCGGCGACCTCTTCGCCCAGAACCTCCCCGGCGTGACCATCACGGAGGCGATCGGCCTCGTGGTCGCCCTCGTCGTCCTCGTGCTCACCTTCGGCTCGTTCCTGGCCGCCGGCATGCCGCTGGTCACCGCGCTGCTCGGCGTCGCCCTCTCGATGTCGGCCATCTTCATCGCCACCCGCTTCGCCTCGATCTCCTCGACCACGCCGCTCCTGGCGCTGATGCTGGGCCTGGCGGTCGGCATCGACTACGCCCTCTTCATCATCAGCCGCCACCAGGACCAGCTGAAGCAGGGCATGGACCCGGAGGAGTCGACCGCGCGGGCGACCGCGACCGCGGGCTCCGCCGTCGTCTTCGCGGGCCTGACCGTGATCATCGCGCTCGTCGGCCTCTCGGTCGCGGGCATCCCGTTCCTCACCACGATGGGCGTCGCAGCGGCGGGCGGAGTCGCGATCGCCGTGGTCATCGCGCTCACCCTGACCCCCGCCCTCCTCGGCTTCGCCGGCGCGCGGCTGCGCCCGAAGGAGCGCCGCGCGAAGAAGAAGGCCGCGAAGGCCGCCGCCGCCGCGGGCACCCACGTCGACACCGAGGCGCACGAGGAGGCGGCGACCGCCTCCCCCGGCGGCCACGTGCACGCCGAGGTCCCGCGCGGGTTCTTCCGCGGCTGGGTCCGGGTCGTCACGCGCTTCCCGATCGTGACGATCATCGCGGTGATCGGCGTGCTCGGCGTCGCGAGCATCCCGGCGCTCAGCCTCCGCCTCGCCCTGCCGGACGCCGGCTACCAGGCCGAGGGCACTCCCGCGCGCACCACCTACGACCTGCTCGCCGAGAACTTCGGCGCCGGCTACAACGGCCCGCTCATCGTCACCGGCACGATCATCGGCTCGACCGATCCGCTCGGCCTGATGGACGACCTCAAGGGCGAGATCGAGAAGCTCGACGGAGTCGCCTCGGTGCCGCTCGCGACGCCCAACGAGACCGCCGACACCGGCATCATCCAGGTCATTCCCGAGGGCGGCCCCGACTCCGAGGCCACCAAGGCGCTGGTCGCCGAGATCCGCGACAAGCACGACTACTTCCAGCAGGAGTACGGCGTCGACCTCGCAGTGACCGGCCAGACCGCGGTCGGGATCGACATCTCGGACACTCTCGCCAAGGCCCTGCTGCCGTTCGGCCTGCTCGTCGTGGGCCTGTCGCTGGTGCTGCTGACGATGGTGTTCCGCTCGCTCTGGGTGCCGATCAAGGCGACGCTGGGCTACCTGCTGTCGGTCGGTGCGTCCTTCGGCGCCGTGGCGGCGGTGTTCGAATGGGGATGGTTCTCGGACGCTCTGCACGTCGACAAGACGGGCCCGATCATCAGCTTCATGCCGATCATCCTGATGGGCGTGCTCTTCGGCCTCGCGATGGACTACGAGGTGTTCCTGGTCTCGCGGATGCGCGAGGACTACGTGCACGGGAGGCCGGCGCGCGCCGCTGTCGAGTCGGGCTTCGTCGGCTCGGCCAAGGTGGTCACGGCCGCCGCGGTCATCATGTTCTCGGTCTTCGCCGCCTTCGTGCCGGAGGGGGACACCAACATCAAGCCGATCGCGCTCGGGCTCGCCGTGGGCGTCTTCGTCGACGCGTTCATCGTGCGGATGACGCTGGTGCCCGCCGTGCTGCACCTGCTCGGCGACCGCGCCTGGCACATGCCGCGCTGGCTCGACCGCATCCTCCCGTCCTTCGACGTCGAGGGCGAGGGCCTCACGAAGGAGCTCGCGCTGGCCGACTGGCCGGAGCCCGGATCCACCGACGTGATCGCGGCCGAGGACCTCCGCCTCGACGGACCCGACGGTCCCGTCTACAGCGGCGTCTCGCTGCGGGTCGCTCCCGGCTCCTCCCTCGTGGTCCACGGGCCGCACCGCTCCGGCCGCACCGCGCTGCTGCTGAGCATCGCCGGCCGGCTCGCCCCCGACTCCGGGCGCCTGAAGGTCGCGGGCCTGGTCGTGCCGATCCGCTCCGCCGCCGTGCGCGGCCGGGTCGGGCTGGTGCGCCTCGCCGGAGCCGCCGACCCCGTCGCCGACGTCCGGTCGGCCCTGGAGTCGGCCCCGCCGATCCTGGTGCTCGACGACCTCGACACGGTCACCGACCCGCAGCTGCGGGACGCGATCCGGGCCGAGCTCGACGCCGCCCGCGCCGCCGACGACGCGTTCACCGTGGTCGCCTCCTCCGTCGACGCCGAGGCGCTCGACGACCTCCTCCCCTCCGACCGCGGCGTGCTCGCGGTCTCGCCCGCGGCCGAGCGCCGCGCGATCGCAAAGGTCCTCTGACAGATGGCTCTCCTCTCCCTCGAACGCCCCCGCGGCGTCAAGAAGGTGTCCTGGCTGACCCTTCTCGGGATCGTCCTGGTCCCCCTCGTCATCGGCGGCCTCCTGGTCTGGGCGCTGTGGAACCCGACCGAGCGCCTCGACACGATCACGGCCGCCGTGGTCAACGAGGACACCCCGGTCGAGATCAACGGGCAGACCGTGCCGCTCGGGCGCCAGCTCGCGGCCGGCCTGGTGACGGGCGGCACCGACTCCGCGAGCTCGGACGCCCCCTCCTCCACCCCCTCGGCGAGCGCGACGCCGTCCGCGAGCACGACCCCGGTGCCCAACGTCTCCGGCTCGGACTCGACGGGCAACTTCACCTGGGTCCTCACGGACAAGGACGACGCCGCGAAGGGCCTCGCCGACGGCAGCTACGCGACCGTCGTGACGATCCCCTCCTCCTTCTCCGCCGCCGCCACCTCGTACTCGGGCGACGCCGCGGAGGCGACGAAGGCGACCATCGACATCGCCACCAGCGAGAAGGCCAAGCTCGTCGACGACGCCATCTCGGCCACGGTGACCAGCACCGCCACCTCGCTGCTCAACACGCAGCTGACCACGGCCTACCTCGAGAACGTCTACGTCGGCTTCAACACCCTCAACGAGCAGATCGGCCAGGCGGCCGAGGGCGCGGGCACGCTCGCCGACGGCGCCGACCAGCTCGGCACCGGCGCCTCCACCCTCGCCGACGGCACCAGCAGCCTCGCCGACGGGATCGACGAGCTCGCCACCGGCGCCTCCTCGCTCTCGGACGGCGTCGGGCAGATCGGCACCGGAGCCTCGTCCCTCGCCGACGGCGTGGGGCAGCTGGGCACCGGAGCCTCCGACCTCTCCGGCGGAGTCGCGCAGCTGGCCACCGGTGCGCGCGGCCTCTCCGGCGGAGTGGGACAGCTCGCGACGGGCGCCCGCGACTCGGCGACCGGGGCGACCGCGCTGCAGGGCGGCGCCTCCGACCTGGCCGACGGGCTCGACCAGCTGAGGGAGGGAGTGGTGAGGACCGGCGACGGGACCCAGCAGGTCGCCGCACTCAGCGCCGGCGCCGCCGCCGCCACCGCGGGGACCTTCGAGGCGCTCAGCGCCGCCCTCGAGGGCTGCGAGACGACGCAGTGCCTCGCCGCGCGCGCCGTCATCGCCTCGGCCGACGGACCCACCGGCGCGACCACCCTCGCCACGACGACCGCGGGAGCCGTCGCCGGGATCGACGCGGGCATCCGCCTCGGCGGCGACGGGCAGCCCTCGCTGATCGACGCGGTCGGGCAGTCCGCCACCGGCGCGCGCACTCTCTCGGGGGGCATCGGACAGCTGTCCGGCGGCCTGACGCAGCTCGCCGACGGCGCGGACGACGCCGCGGGCGGAGCGTCCCAGCTCGCCGACGGCCTCGACACCACGGCGGCCGGGTCGGCGCAGCTCGCGACCGGCGCCACCACCGCCGCGGCCGGCGCCCGCGACCTCGCGACCGGCGCGACCACGGCCGCGGGCGGTGCCGCCGACCTCGCCACGGGAGCCTCCTCCGCCGCCGACGGAGCCGACCAGCTCGCCGACGGCGCGAGCGGGGTCTCGGACGGCGCCGTGCAGCTCGCCGACGGCATCCGCACGCTCGCCACCGGCCTCGACGCCGCCGTCGCGCAGCTCCCGACCTACACCGAGTCGGAGTCGACGAACCTCGCCGACGTCGTCTCGGACCCGGTCGAGAACGCGAGCAGCGCGACCGACCTGTTCGGAGCCTCCAGCGTCCCGTTCTTCGCGACGATCGCCCTCTGGCTGGGCGCCCTCGCGACGTTCCTGGTGCTCGCGGCGTTCTCGCACCGTGCACTCTCCTCGACCCGCTCCTCCGCGGCGCTCGCCCTCTCCTCCTACGTGCCGGCGCTCGTGATCGGCGTGGTGCAGGGACTCGCGGTCGCGATCGTGATGAGCGGGGTCGCGGGCCTGGAGCCGGGCCGCTGGGTCGGCTTCGCCCTCCTGGCGATGCTCACCGGCGCCTCGTTCGCCGCGGTGAACCAGGGGCTGGTCGCCCTGCTCGGAGGGATCGGCCGCTTCCTCGCGATGGTCGCGGCGGTGATCGCGCTCGGCGCGGGCATCATCTCGACGGTCCCCGGGCTGTTCGACGACGTGCTCGGGTTCCTGCCGCTCTCGGCGGCGCAGAACGCGCTGTCCGGAGTGGTCGAGGGCACCGACGGCACGGCCGGCGCCGTCGTCGGCCTGGTGATCTGGCTGCTGTTCGGGCTGCTGCTCACCGTCGCCGCGATCGCCCGTCGCCGGGTCGTCTCGGTCCGCGCCCTGCACCGCACCGCGGAGGCGTAGGCCGCGTCTCGCGCCACTCCTCCCCCGAACCGGGGACGGGTGGCGCGAGGATCGCGCCACCGCCGCGCCTCTCCGGGCGACCGGCCCCGGCCGGGGCTAGCCTGACGCGATGGAGTCGGAACCGATGGCGATCCGGACGCGACGGGTGTACGGTCCATCGGTCCTGCGGCGCCTCCGCGCCCTCCTCCTGCGGCTCCTCGGCGCCGGCCTCGCGGCCGTGCTCATCCCGTTCGCCGTCCTCGCGGACCGCCGCGGGGTCCTCGACGAGTCGGTGCTCGCGCTCGGGCTCCTCGCCCTCACCGTCGTCATCGGACTGGCCTCGGCGGTCTCGCTCTTCGTCGTCTCCCCCACCCGCGTGATGACGACCGAGACGCAGGTCGTGCTGATGCGCGGCCGCCGCCGCCGCGAGCAGTGGCCCCGCCGGTCGGTCCGCTTCCTCGAGTCCGCCGACGGCGACGGCTTCGTCGCCTGGTGCCGCGGCGACGGAGTCGAGGTCCGCTGCGCGCACTTCCGCCCGGAGGACCTCGCCGCCCTGCTCGCCGACCTCGGCGCCGCCGCCCGCGTCCGCCACGCCCTGCCGCCCGCTCTGGCCGGGCCCGCCTCGGCCGTCCGCTTCCGGCCGCACCGCGCTCCGCTCCAGCGCCGGGCGGTCGCCCTGGTCGTCGTCGCCACGGAGGCGTTCGCCGCCGGCGTCCTGGCCGTCGCCCTCGCGGGATCCCCGTCGGGCGACCGCGCGCAGATCGCGCTGGGGGCGGTCGTCGTGGCGCTCTCCCTCCCGCTCGGGCTGGTCGCCGCGCGGCTGGCGCTGCGGCCCGGGCTGCCGGGCTCGATCGTGGTGTCGGAGTCGGCCATCCAGATCGACGGGCTGATCTTCCCGCTCGAGGCTCTGCGCTCGGTCGTCGCCTCGAGTCCGACGGGGAGCCATAGCCTCCGCCTGACCCTCACCGAGACGAACGGCCGCATCACGGAGGTCCCCCTCGGGCTGCGGGTGCCGACGCTGCGGCGCGACCAGCTCTTCCCCGACTACCCGCTGCTGCTCGGCGTGCTGCGCGAGCGCACGGCGGGGCTGCTGCGGATCGAGGGCTGAGCCTCAGTCCTCGGCGCCGTCGGCGATGCGCTGGTGGTGGTGGATGACCTCGGCGACGATGAACCCGAGGAACTTCTCGGCGAACGCCGGGTCGAGGTGCGACTCCTCGGCGAGCGCCCGCAGCCGCGCGATCTGGCGGGCCTCGCGCTCGAGGTCCGCGGCGGGCAGCCCGTGCGCGGCCTTCAGCCGGCCGACCTTCTGCGTGAACTTGAAGCGCTCGGCGAGCAGGTGGATCAGCGCCGCGTCGATGTTGTCGATGCTCTGACGGATCTGCACGAGCTCGGCCCGCGCCAGGGACTCCTCGTGCGACGGCTCCTCGTGCGACAGCTCCTCGGTCATGCCCCGACCCTAACGGACCGCCCCCGGACACGACGACGGCCCCTGCCCGGAGTCCGGGAGGGGCCGTCGAGAGGGCCCGGTCAGTCGACCAGGTTGATCTGCACGGGGATGTTGCCGCGGGTGGCGTTGGAGTACGGGCAGAGCTGGTGCGCCGCATCGGCGACCTTCTGCGCGTCCTCGGAGCTCGCCTTCGGCACGTAGACGTCGAGCTCGACCGAGAGGCCGAAGCCGTCGGAGTCGTTCTTCCCGATCGAGACGCTGGCCGAGACGGCCGCGTCGGTCGTGTCGATCTTCAGCTGGCGACCGGCTCCGTGCAGGGCGCTGAGGAAGCAGGCGGAGTAGCCGGCCGCGAACAGCTGCTCGGGGTTGGTCCCCTCGCCGGAGCCGCCGAGCTCCTGCGGGGCGCGGGTGTCGAGGTCGAGACGGTCGTCCTCGGTGCGGACGTGGCCGTCGCGTCCTCCACCGGAGGCGTGGGCGATGGCGGTGTAGAGAGCATCCATTCCCCCATCCCACCACTCGGCCGCCGTGAGTCGGGTGAACGCGGGATGCACGTCCGTGCGTTCTCCCGGGAATCCCCCTCGGGAACGCTCCGGGGAGCGTCAAGCCCCTCCCCCTCGGCGCCCTCCGGGTGTGCGGTGGAGGGACACCGACCCCGACCGGCGCGAGCCGGAGAACGGACACGAGCATGCGAGCACTCACCTGGCAGGGCATCGAGAAGGTCTCGGTCGAGACCGTCCCCGACCCCCGCATCCAGCAGCCGACCGACGCGATCGTCCGGATCACCTCGACCGCGATCTGCGGCTCCGACCTGCACCTCTACCGCCTCCTCGGGCCCTACATCGACCGCGGGGACGTGCTCGGCCACGAGCCCATGGGCGTCGTCGAGGAGGTGGGCTCCGGAGTCACCACCCTGAAGCCCGGCGACCGGGTCGTCGTGCCCTTCAACATCGCCTGCGGCGAGTGCTTCATGTGCCGCCGAGGGCTGCAGTCGCAGTGCGAGACGACGCAGGTCACCGAGTACGGCTCGGGAGCGGCGCTCTTCGGCTACACGAAGATGTACGGCCAGGTCCCCGGCGGGCAGGCCGAGCTGCTCCGCGTGCCGCTGGCCGACTACAACACGATCGTCGTCGGCACGGACCTGCCGGACGAGCGCTACCTCTTCCTCAGCGACATCGTGCCCACCGCGTGGCAGGGCGTGGAGTACGCGCAGGTGCCCGACGGCGGGACCCTGGTCGTCTTCGGACTCGGCCCTGTCGGCCAGTTCGCGGCGCGGATCGGCGCCCACCGCGGCTACCGCGTCCTCGCCGTGGAGCCCGTCGCCGAGCGGCGCGCGATGGCCGAGCGGTACGGCGTGGAGACGTTCGACCTGTCCGACGACATCGCCGCGCAGCTGCGCGACCTCACGGACGGGCGCGGCCCCGACTCCGTCGTCGACGCGGTCGGCATGGAGGCGCACGGCTCGCCGGTCGGCTCGTTCGCTCAGTCGATGGCGGGGCTCCTGCCCGACCCGATCGCCCGCAAGGCGATGGACACGGTCGGCGTCGACCGCCTCGCCGCGGTCCACGCGTCCCTCGACCTGGTCCGCCGCGGCGGCACCGTCTCGCTGAGCGGGGTCTACGGCGGAGAGGCCGACCCGATGCCGCTGAAGTCGATGTTCGACAAGCAGGTGACGGTGCGGATGGGCCAGTGCAACGTGAAGCGCTGGATCGACGATCTTCTGCCGCTGGTGGAGGACTCCTCCGATCCGCTCGGCGTGATGGACCTCGTGACCCACCGGGCGCCGCTCGAGGACGCTCCGGCCCTCTACGAGACCTTCCAGAAGAAGGAGGACGGCTGCATCAAGGTCGTCCTGCGCCCCTAGCCGGGGAACAGCGAAGGCGGCGCCCCCCGAGGGGAGCGCCGCCTTCGCGGTACTGCCGAGACCTACTTGAAGACGTCCTTGACGTCCTCGCCGGCCTTCTTGGCCGAGGCCGCGGCCTGGTCCTTCTGGCCTTCGGCCTTCAGGCTGTCGTCGTTCTTGTGGTCGCCCAGGGCTTCCTTCGCCTTGCCGGCGATGTCTTGAGCGGCGTTCTTGATCTTGTCATCGAGCCCCATGGTGGTGCCTCCTTCGCTGATCGTTGGCACGACCGTAGGACCGGGAACTGCCCGCTTCCTGGGAGCGGGAAGGGGCTTGCCCGGGCGCCCGCTGGACTGCGATGATTCGCGCCCTCGACCGGTGCCGGCCGGTCGAGGGCGCGGGATCAGGTCGCCGGGGTGGCGGACTCGGACGGAGCGGACTGCGAGGGCGCGTTCGTGGGCGTCTGCGACGATCCGTCGTCGGCGCTGGTGGGCACCGCGCTCCCCGACTGGTTCGGCGTCTGGGCGTCGCCGGTGCAGCCGGCCAGCAGGCCGATCGTCAGGGCGGAGGCGCCGAGCGCCCCGAGGATCCGTGCGGCGCTCACTTGCCCGTCACCGCGTCCTTGACGGCCCCCACTGCCTTCTCGACGATGTTCGGCTTCGGGTCGGTGCCGTAGAGGCGCTCGTCCGGCTGCGTGGGCGGGGGCATCGGGACGTTGCCGCCGGGCTCGGCGACCCGGTAGCTGAACTCTCCCTTGCCGTCCGGGGTCGGGCCCGAGGCCCAGCTGCCCTCGGAGGCCGCCGCTCCGTCCGAGAAGTTGATGTACTCGTACGACACCGAGCGCTCCTCCTTCGAGATCGGGAAGTTCGAGGGCACGGGCAGGTCCTCCCGGCCCTCCGCGCGCAGCTCGGCGGCCGCCGCGATCCACTGGTTCTGGTGCATGGTGTCGCGGGCCAGGAGGAACGACAGGAGGTCGCGCACGCCGTGGTCGTCGGTCATGTGGTAGAGCCGGGCGACCTGGAGCCGACCCTGCATCTCCGCGTTCGCGTTGGCGGTGAAGTCGGCCAGCAGGTTGCCGCTGGCGGTGATGTAGGAGCCCTGCCACGGGTTGCCCATGCTGTCGACGGGGCGCGCGCCGGCGCCGGCCACGATGGCGTGCTGCACGTCGGAGCCGCCGATGACCGCCGCGAGCACGGGGTCCTTCTTCATCGCGTCCTCGGACTGCTCGACCGGGGCCTTCTCGAGCAGCTGGGCGATCATCACGGCGATCATCTCGACGTGGCCGAACTCCTCGGCGCCGATGCCGAAGAGCAGGTCCCGGTACTTGCCCGGGTCGTGGGCGTTCCAGGCCTGGAAGCCGTACTGCATCGCCACGGTGATCTCGCCGTACTGGCCGCCGAGCACCTCCTGGAAGCGGCGGGCGAAGACCGCGTCGGGCTTCGAGGGCGTGGACGTGAACTGGAGTTCCTGACGGTGGAAGAACATGACTGGTTGCCTTTCCGGGGTAGCCGGGCGGATCCGGGTGCGGACGTCCGATGTCTGTCCTCTCGACGGTAGGGAGCCCTGTTCGCGGGTCAGAAGGGGCTTGACGCGGCGGCGGAGCAGTCGATCCACGGGCCCTCGGGACCCGCCCTCGTGGGCGCGGGATGGTAGCCCCATCGGGGGGTCAGCCGCTATGCCCTTCCCGGTACTCGAGGGCCCGAACAGACTGGCGACGCCGGCACGCATTCATTCCCCACTCGATCCTGGAAGGGACAGACGATGTCGAACATCGATCCCGCTTCACCTCCGTTCGGAGACGGCGCCGCGAACTTCGGCGCGACCGAGACCCCCATCGACAGCGGGGCGCACGTCGCCTCCACGGACACCTCCTCCGGCTCCTCCTCGGGCGGCACGGCCGACTCCGCGAAGGAGAAGGCGAGCGCCGCCGCGGGCACCGCCAAGGACCAGGCCGGCGCCGTCGCCGGCGACGCCAAGCAGGCCGCGAGCGAAGTGCTCTCGACCGGCAAGGACGAGGCCGCCAACGTGGTCCAGGAGGCCAAGGTCCAGGTCAAGGACCTCTACGACCAGAGCCGCACCCAGCTCACCGAGCAGGCCCACGCCCAGAAGGAGAACGCCGCCAAGGGCGCCCGCGCCTTCAGCGACGACCTGACCGCGCTGGCCAACGGCGAGGGCGGCAGCGACAACGCCGCCGCGAAGCTCGTCTCCCAGGCGGCCACCCGCGTGCAGGGTGTGGCCTCGTGGCTCGAGAACCGCGACCCGTCCGAGCTCCTCGACGACGTCCGCGCGTTCGCCCGCCGCCGCCCGGGTGCCTTCATCCTCATCGCCGCGGCGACGGGACTCGTCGGCGGGCGCCTCATCCGCGCCCTGACCGCCGAGGCGAAGGACGAGAAGGAGGCGACGAGCACCCGCACCGACGGGCCCGAGTTCGACGCCCCCGCCTCGACCACCGCGTACTCCGACGCCTCCGCGTACGACGCGCCCGTCGCGTCCGCCTACGGCACCGTCGGCTCGAGCTCCCTCGAGCGCGACTACGCGCCGACCGAGCCCGTCGCCGACCCGCTCGACGGCGGCTTCCCGAACGGCGGCCGGCTGTGACCGACCCGACGGGCGTCCACCGCTCGACGGAGACGCCCGACCAGCGGGCCGGGTCGACGTCGCTGGGCGATCTGCTCGGCGAGGTCTCGCGCGACCTCTCCACGCTGATCCGCCAGGAGATGGCCCTCGCCAAGGCCGAGCTCAAGGAGTCCGCCGGCAAGGCGGGCAAGGGAGCGGGCCTCCTCGGCGGGGCGGGCTACGCCGCGCTGATGGCCGTGCTCTTCCTCTCGATCGCCCTCTGGTGGGGCCTGGGCACTCTGATCGGCAACGGCTGGTCCGGAGTGGTCGTGGCCGTCATCTGGGCGATCGTGGCCGCGATCCTCTACGCGGTGGGCCGCAAGAGCCTGAAGCAGGTCGACGGCGCTCCCGAGACGGTCGACTCCCTCAAGAAGATTCCCGACACCCTCAAGCCGAACGGGGCAGGACGATGACGTACGACGCAGGACAGAACAAGACACCCGAGGAGATCCGGGCGGACATCGAGCGCACGCGCCTCGAGCTCGGCGGAGACGTCGACGCGCTGGCCGAGAAGGTCAGCCCGTCCGCCATCGCGCAGCGTCAGACCGACAAGGTCAAGTCGGCCGTGGGCTCCGTCCGCGACCGGGTGATGGGCTCGGCGCACGACGCCTCCGACTCGCTCTCGAGCGGTGCGGGCTCGGCGAAGGCCAAGGCCGAGGGCAACCCGTTCGCCGTGGGGCTCATCGCCCTCGGCGCCGGACTCCTCGTCGCCTCGCTCATCCCCGCCTCCAGCAAGGAGAAGGAGGCGGCGAGCCGCGTCAAGGAGCAGGCCCAGCCGGTCGTCGACAAGGTGACCGACGCGGCCAAGGAGGCGGCGAGCGAGCTCCGCGAGCCCGCGCAGCAGGCCTTCGCCTCCGTCAAGGAGACCGCGACCGACGCTGCGCAGAACGTCAAGGAGGCGGGCACCTCCGCCACCGACGACGTGAAGGACTCGGCCCGCGAGGCCAAGCACGCCGTCCAGGAGGACGTGCAGCACTGATCCGTCGGCGCTGACAGGGCGGTGGGCCTCCGGGCCCGCCGCCCTTCGTCGTGCCGCCGGGAATACGCCGCCGCCCGCACTCCTTGCCCTCCGTATGCGATCGATCGTCTACTCCCGCACCGGTGACTCCTCCGTCCTCTCCCTCGTCGATCGGGAGGAGCGGGCGCCGGGCGCCGGCGAGGTCCGCGTCCGCGTCCTGGCGTCGGGCGTGAATCCGACCGACTGGAAGGCACGCGCCGACGGCGACCTCGCGTTCGACGAGGTCGTCCCGAACCAGGACGGCGCCGGTGTCGTCGAGGCGGTCGGCGAGGGCGTCGAGGGCCTGGCCGTCGGCGACCGGGTCTGGATGTACCTCTCCGCGCACCGCCGCCCCACCGGCACCGCGCAGGAGTCGGCGGTGCTCGCCGCCGAGCACGTCGTGCGCCTGCCCGAGGGCGTCGGCATCGACGTCGCCGCGAGCCTCGGCGTCCCCGCGATGACCGCCCACCGCGCCCTCACCGTGCACGAGCACGGCCCCTCCCGTCTCGCGCCCGGCGCCCTCGCCGGCCGCACCGTCCTGGTCCAGGGCGGCGCCGGAGCCGTCGGGCACGCCGCGATCCAGCTCGCGGTCTGGGCCGGGGCGACCGTCATCGCGACGGTGAGCAGCGACTCCAAGGAGCGGCTCGCCCGTGCGGCCGGTGCGCAGCACGTGCTGCAGTACCCGGACGATGCGCTCGCCGACCGGATCCGCGAGCTCGCCCCCGAGGGCGTCCAGCACGTGGTCGAGGTCGCCCCGGCTCAGAACGCCGCGCTCGACGTCGAGGTGCTCGCCAACCACGGCAGCATCGGGTACTACGCGAACAACAACGGCGACGAGTTCACCGTGCCGATCGTCGCGAGCTTCGCGAAGAACGCCCGCTGGCAGGGCCTGCTGCTCTACACCGTGGGCGAGGAGGCACTGCAGGCCGCGGCCGAGGACATCACCGCGGCGCTCGTCGACGGCGCGCTCCCGGTGGGCGAGGAGGCGGGCCTCCCGCTGACCTGGTTCCCGCTCGAGGAGACCGCGGCCGCCCACGACGCGGTCGAGCAGGGCGCGACGGGCAAGGTGCTCATCCGCGTCGCCGACTGACCGGGAGGGCTCGCCTCCGATCGACGACCGGCCGGATCATCCCCGGAGCGGGGGCGAGCCCGGGACGGTCGAGCGGTCGGCCAGGCCGGCCACGAGCTCGGCGAGCGCCTCCTCCGCCGTGCGGGTCGGCGCCCAGCCGAGCTCGGCGCGGGCGCGCTCGGTCGACATGACCGGGACGTTGCCCGCGATGTCGAGCCAGCCCGCGTCGGTGCGCTGCAGGCGCAGGTGCCAGGTCGCCGTGACGACGGAGCGGAGCAGCCCGAACGGCACCGTGACCAGGCGGGCGCCGAAGGCGTGCGCCAGCCGCTCCGGAGTGAGGACCGGCTCGGCCGCGATGTTGAAGGCCCCGCCGGCGCGCCGGTCGAGCGCGCGCCAGAAGGCGTCGGCCACGTCGTCGGCGTGCACGCCCTGGAAGACGATGCTCCGCGGCAGCGGCAGGACCGGGATCCGGACCGCCTTCAGCCACCGCGTCGGGTAGTGGGGACCGGCGAAGAGCCCGGCGATCTCCGTCGCCGCTCCGTGCTGGAAGACGAGCCCCGGGCGCAGGCGTGTGACGACGATCTCGGGGTGCCGCTCCTCGAAGGCGTCGAGCTGCCGCTCGTTCGCGGCCTTGTGGCGGCTGTAGGTCGAGGTGTGCAGGCCGCCCGTGGGCCAGTCCTCGGTGACCCGGATCGACTTCGGCGCCGCGCTGTAGGCGCCCACGGACGAGGCGACGGCGACCTGGCCGACTCCCACGGCGGCGACCGCCTCGAGCACGGCCGCGGTGCCTCCGACGTCGACCAGCCGCTGGAACGGCTCGTCGTGGCTGGGCTGCAGCGCCCAGGCGAGGTGCACGACGGCGTCGACGCCGGCGAAGGCCTCGCGGAGCCGCCGCGGGGCGACGCTCGACGCGAGGTCGATCTCGACCCAGCGCACGTCGTGGTACTCCTCCGAGCGGAGCCGAGGGGCCCGGCGGGCGATGCCCACGATCTCCTCCACCCCGGCTTCGCCGTGCAGGCGCCGCAGCAGCGCCGTCCCCAGGTTGCCGGTCGCCCCGACGATCGCGATCCGCATGGCGTCATCCCTCCGGGAGCGGCGCGCGCCGACCCCCTCCTCCGAGGCTAGGCAGGGGCGCCGCCGGGGAGGAGCCGCTTGACAGCGGGGACGACGGGACGCTCGGCGGGGACCGCCGGCGGCCGGCCGGGTGGACGCTCCTCCCCAGGGCGGACGCGGCCTAGACCACGGCGGGAGCGGGCGCATCCCCCCGCGCGGCCGGCCGACGATCCCTAGCCTGGGACGATGCTGCCGACACCGCCCCGCCGCGTCCTCCCCGTGCGACACGAGGTCGAGGGCGTCACGCTGCGGACGGTCGACACCGGTCCGGCCGGAGCGGGCGCGGTGTTCGTCCTGATCCACGGGATCGGGATGTCGCACCACACCTTCTCGCCGCTCGCCGCCCGCCTGAAGCGGCACGGCCGGGTGATCGGCGTCGACCTCGCCGGCTTCGGCGCGAACGCGCGACCGCGGCGGAGGATCGGCCTCGAGGACCACGCGCGGCAGGTCGAGCAGGTCCTCCGCGGACTGGGCGTCTCGCGCGCGGTCGTCGTCGGTCACTCGATGGGGTCGCAGGTGGCGGTCGAGCTGGGGCTGCGCGCGCCCGGCCTGGTCGGCGGTGCGGTGCTCATCGGGCCGGTGGTGGATCCGCAGCGGCCCGGAGCGGTCCGCCAGGGGCTCGCGCTGCTGCGGGACTGCCTCGGCGAGCCGGTGGGCGTCGACGCGATCCTGCTGGCCGACTACCTGCGCGGCGGCCTGCGCTGGTACCTGCGCCAGCTGCCCGAGATGCTGCGGCATCCGGTGCAGGAGCGCGTCGCCGAGCTGGAGGTGCCGGTCCTCGTCGCCCGCGGCCACGACGACCCGATCGCCACCCGGGACTGGTGCGAGCGGCTCACGGCCCGCGCGCGCGAGGGGCGGCTCGTCGAGTTCGCCGGCTCGCGCCACGTCGTCCCCCGCACCGAGCCCGGAGCGCTCGCCCGCGAGATCCTCCGCTTCGCCGCTGCGCTCGGCGAGAGGCCCGCCGCCCCGCTGCCCCTCCGGTCGGAGCCCGCCGCATGAGCCGGCTCCGGCGCCTGGTGCGCGACGCCGTCTGGTGGATCCGCGACTACGCCTACGCCGTCGCCTGGCAGGTGCGCGGCGTCCTCTCGCGCCGTGCCCCGGACGACTACCTCGACGGCGACCGGCGGCCCGTCGTGGTCCTGCCGGGGATCTGGGAGACCTGGTCCTTCCTCCGCCCGATCATCGATCCGCTGCACGAGCGCGGGCACCCTCTCCACGTGCTGACGAGCCTCGGCCGCAACGGCCGCCCGGTCGCCCGGACGGCCGAGGACGTAGCCGCCTACCTCGCCGAGCACGGGCTCCGCGACGTGGTGATCGTCGCCCACAGCAAGGGCGGACTGATCGGCAAGTACGTGATGACCGAGCTCGACCCGGACGGCCGGGTCGACCGGATGGTCGCCGTGGCGACCCCGTTCGGCGGCTCCCGCTACGCGCCCTACCTGGTCCTCCGGAGCCTGCGCGCCTTCTCGCCGCGCGACGCCACGACCCTGCTGCTGTCGAGCCGCTCCGGAGCGAACGCGCGGATCACCTCCGTGTTCGGCCTCTTCGATCCGCACATCCCCGAGGGCAGCATGCTCGAGGGCGCGGTCAACGTCCGGATCGAGACCGGCGGGCACTTCCGCATCCTGAGCGACCCCGAGACGCTCACCGCGGTCGTCACGGCGGTCTCTGCGGAGGAGCGCGCCGACGGAGAGGCGCCCTGACGGCGGCGGAACCCCTCCGTAGCAACCCGCGTCGCCGCGGCGGAACCCCCTGGCGCCTCCGGCCCGCGAGGCGGAGCGTGGAGCCATGCCCGCCTCCTCCACCGGCCCGACCGAGCTCCTCCTCGTCCGTCACGGCGAGAGCCTCGCCAACATCGCGGCGAGCGCCGCCGAGGCCTCGGGGGCTCACGAGATCGCCGTCGACCGCCGCGACCCCGACGTCGAGCTCTCCCCCGCCGGCGAGGAGCAGGCGCGCGCGCTCGGCCGCTGGCTGGCCGAGGAGGCGCGACCCGCCTCCGCCTGGACGTCGCCCTACCGCCGCGCCTCCGCGACCGCCCGCCTCGCCCTCGGCGAGGCCGGCATCGACCTGCGGCTGCGCCCCGACGAGCGCCTGCGCGACCGCGACCTCGGCGTCACCGACCGCCTCACCTCCGCCGGCGTGCGGGCCCGGATGCCCGAGGAGGCGGCGCGGCGCGAGTGGCTCGGCAAGTTCTACTACCGACCGCCGGGAGGCGAGGCCTGGACGGACCTCGCGCTCCGCGTCCGCGCCTTCGTCGACCACCTCGCCGTCGCCGCGCCTCCCGGGCCGGCGATCCTCTTCTGCCACGACGCGGTCGTCCTCGTCCTCCGCTACGTCCTCGAGGGCCTCTCCGAGCACGAGCTGCTCGACATCGGCGCTTCGACGCCCGTCGCCAACGGCTCCGTCACCCGTCTCGTCCGCGACGGCGACGCGTGGCGCCTCGAGCTCTTCAACCGCACGTCCCACCTCGAGCGCTCCGGCGCACCCGTCACCCGGCACGACGACCGCGCGGCCGGAGAAGGAGACCCTCATGAGTGACCTCGTCTCCCGCGCCCTGCTCGAGCAGCGCTGGCCCCTCCCGGAGCCCGGAGGCTCGAAGCACTCCCGCGGCGACGTGGTCGTCGTCGGCGGCGCCCGCAAGACGCCCGGCGCCGCGATCCTCGCGGGGATCGCCGCGCTGCGGACCGGCGCGGGTCGCATCACGCTCTGCGTCGCCGAGTCGGTCGCGTCGGCCACCGCGGCCGCGCTGCCGGAGTGCGGAGTGGTCCCGCTCGCGGAGACGCGCACCGGCTCCGTCTCGGGCCGCGGGCTCGACGTCCTGGCCGGCGAGCTCTCCTCCGCCGACGTCGCCCTGATCGGACCCGGCCTGGACGACCCGCGCGCGACCGCCGCGACCCTCCGTGCCCTCGCTCCGCTCCTCGACGACGTGCCGGCCGTGCACCTCGACGCCTTCCCGCTCGGGGTCCTGCCCGGGCAGCGCCGTCTCGCGCGGAGGCTCGCGGGCAGGCTCCTGTTGACCCCGAACTCGGAGGAGGCGTCCCGGCTCCTCGGCGAGGAGGTCGACGACGTCGAGCGGGCCGCCCTCGCGGTCGCCGAGCGCTACGGCGCGGTGGTGAGCCTGTTCAACACGATCGCCTCGCCCGACGGCGACGCGGTGCGGATCGAGGGCGAGCACCCCGGGCTGGCCACCGCTGGCAGCGGCGACGTGCTCGCCGGAGCGACGGCGGGCCTGCGCGGGCGCGGCGTCGATCCGATGGGCGCGGCCGCGTGGGGCGCGTTCCTGCACACGGAGGCGGACACGCGCCTCTCCGCACGGATCGGCCCGGCCGGGTACCTCGCGAGCGAGATCCCGGGGGAGTTCCCCCGCGTGCTGGCGGGCTGAGCGGCGCGGGTGCGCTGAGGACGGCAGTCGTTCCGAGGCGGGCCGGCGGCGCGAGCGCCCCGGACCGAGCCGGCGCCGTGAGCGGCGGCGATCACCGTGACCGCGGCGTCGACCTCAGTGCGCGACGTCGGCGACCGAGAACGCCACTCCCGGCGTGATCAGGATCGAGGTCTCGCGAGGCTCGCCCTCGCCCTGGTTCACCGTGATCCAGCGCGACGCGGAGCCGTCCAGGGCGCGGTCGATGCTCTCGCGCACCTCCGCGGCCGACGTCTCGCTCAGGCTGAACGGCGCTCCGCCGTAGATGATCTCGACGCGCTTCACAGCATGCTCTCCTCGCTCTGACGGGCGGTCCCGTGGGGCTCCTCGCTAATCCGCAGCCCGTGCGCCGTGTGCGAGTCGGCGAGCAGCTGTCGGATCCAGTCCGGGTTGATGTTCGGGGCACGGCCGCCGTGGTACTTGAAGCGCAACGGGATGGCGGGGTGCAGCCAGATCGAGGTGCGTCCGTCGCCGACCGCCTGCGAGTCCTTCCACGAGAAGTAGAAGGACTCGTTGCGCGCGAGCTTCGAGCCGATCACGATCTGCAGGTGCGCCAGCAGACGGTCGTCGAAGTCGGCCTCGAGGGTCGAGTCGTAGATCAGTCGCCCCATCAGGCGGTTCTCCGTTCGGGAAGTCGCCCGTCCGCGAAGGATCGGGCGGAGTCGTGAGTGTCGATCCTACCGGCGCCCCGGATGCTCACCAGGAGTCGTCCTCGCCGTGGAAGTGCGGGATCTCGGTGTCGACGGCGGAGAGGGGCCCGGCGCCGCCGTCCTCCTCGGCCACGGGGTGCGAGACGCCCAGGCGGGCCGTCTCGCGGGTGAAGCGCTCGACGAGCTCCTCGTCGAGCAGCTCCTCGGCTCCGTCGTCCTCGGACTCCGAGAACAGCTGGCTCGCCGGTCCGATCAGCAGCGCCGCCCGTCCGGGCCGGCCGGACTCCTGGCGGATCGGGATGTCGACCGTGATCGACCCCTTGGTGAGCGCCAGCGCCTCCGCGTAGGCCAGCAGCGACCGCGCGATGGCGGTACCCGTCAGCACGGAGCTGCCGGCGTAGTGGATGCGTTCCATGCCTCCTTCCTACTCCTCGGGCGGCCGCCCGGTCAGCGGTTGCGCGGTCGAGGCGGGGAGCGCTAGCGCCGCGTCGATCCGGCGGTCGAGCGCGTCGCGGACGGCCGGCCACTCGGCCGCGAGGATCGAGTGGACGGCCGTGTCGCGCCACGAGCCGTCGGCCCGCCGCTGGTCGTGGCGGAGCACCCCCTCGAACACGGCGCCGAGACGGAGGATCGCGGCCCGCGAGCGCGCGTTCACCGCATCCGCTTGGAGCTTCACCCGCTCGTAGCCGCTGTCGAAGGCGAGCCCGAGCACCAGCCGCTTCGCCTCCGGGTTCACGACGGTGCCCCACGTCTCGGGCGCGTAGGCCGTCCAGCCGAGGTGGGCCGCCTCGCGCGCCTCGTCGAAGTCGGCCAGCGAGGTCGTGCCGACGACGCGTCCCTCCTGCAGCACGGCGAACGGCAGGCCCGTGCCCCAGGGGTAGTAGCGGTCGACGAAGGCGCGGAACTCCTCCGGGGTGCCGGGGAGGCCGGACGGTCCTCCTCCGTAGCCGCCGGCGAACACCTCCGGACGCCCGATCGCCCGCCCGAGCGGCTCGACGTGCTCGACGGCGAGCGGCTCGAGGACGATCGAGCGGCCGACGAGCGTGACGGGACCGGGGCGGCGGGGACTGCTCATGCGATCAGTGTGGGGCACCGTGCCAGCATGGCTCCATGAGCACCGCCGCGCTGTTCGAGGCCGCCGCCGCCGCCCTCGTCGGCCTGCTCGCGCAGGTGCGGGACGATCAGTGGGAGCAGCCGGGGCTCGGCGTCTGGGATGTCCGCGGCCTCGCGGGCCACGCGTCGCGGGCGGTGCTGACGGTCGAGGCGTACCTCCTCGCTCCGGAGCCGCCCGAGCCGACCATCGAGGACGCGCTCGACTACTACGCCGCGCTGGCCGGGAACGTCGCCGACCCCGCGGCGGTGGCGCGGCGCGGGGTCGAGGCGGGGCTGCTGCTCGGCGACAGGCCGGCTCAGGCGCTGGCGGAGGCGGCGGGCCGCGCGGTCGAGCTGGTCGCCGCTCAGCGTCCCGGCCGCCTCGTCGCCGTGGGCGGCCACGCGATCGAGCTGGACGAGTACCTCCGGACCCGGCTGCTCGAGCTGGTCGTGCACACGCTCGACCTCTCGCGGGCCACCGGGATCCCGCACGTGCTGCCCGGCGAGGCCGTCGAGGCGTGCTGCGCGCTGACCGGCGGGCTGGCCGCTCGAGCCGGACGGGGCGAGGAGCTCCTGCTCGCGCTGAGCGGGCGGGAGCCCCTCGCCGCGGGGTTCTCGGTGGTGTGAGGGCGCCGGCCCTCCGGCTGCGGGTTCTGCGCGGCGCCGGCCCTCGGGGCACCGGGTCCTCCGTGGTGAGGGCGCCGATCCTCGGGCCGCGGGTTCTACGTGGTGCCGGTCCTCAGGCCACGGCGAGAGCGGCGACCGGCGACACCTTCGTGGCGCGGCGGGCGGGCAGCACGGCCGAGACGACCGTGATCACGACGCCCACCACGAGCACCGCCACCAGGATCGGCACCGGGACGGTCGGCGGGATCAGTCCGATGCCCGGCAGCGAGCCGAACACCGAGATCGCGCCGCACCAGCCGTAGACGATCCCGAGCACGATGCCGAGCACCGCGGCAGCGATGATCATCTGCGCCGCCTCGAGCACCACCATCGACCGCACCTGCGAGCCGGTGAAGCCGAGCGCGCGGAGCAGGCCCAGCTCGCGCCGGCGCTGCAGCACGCTGAGCGACAGCGTGTTGACCATGCCGACGGCGGCCAGAACGACCGAGAAGCCGAGCAGGACGCTCATCACCGCGGTGCTCACCTGGATGAACTGCTCGAACGCCGCGATCACCTCGGGGTTCGTCTCGCCCGAGCGCTCCATGATCGTGCCGAAGGTGGCGGCGGCGACCGCGAACATCGTGACCAGCGACACTCCGATGACCAGTCCGATGACGGCGCGGGCGCTGCGCGCCGGATTGCGGACTGCGTTGGCGGACGCCAGGCGGGCGACGGGGCCCCGGCCGAAGGCGCGGCCCACGAGGGCCGTGAGCGGAGGGAGCAGGACGGGCGCCCCGAGGATCACGCCGGTGAAGGACGCCATGCCTCCGACCAGCCCGAGGAGGACGCCGCCGGGGTTGGCGAGCCCGAACACAACGCCGGCGGCGAGCAGCAGCGCGCCGACCACGACGAAGACGATCGCCGTGACGTTGCGGGCGGTGCGGCCGCGCAGCTCCTCGTAGCGGGGCTCGGCGGAGGATCCGGCGGCCTGCGACGGCGCGACCGCGAGCACGCGGCGCGATCCGGACCACGAGGCGATGACCGTCGAGGCGACCACGGCGATCAGCGGCAGCAAGAGGCCGGGCGAGACGAGCGGGTAGTCGAAGCGGGGCAGGGTGCCGCTCCGGATGGCGAGCTCCGCGGCGAGCGCCACGAGAGCGACGCCGGCGACCAGGCCGATCGCCGCTCCGAGGAGCCCCTGCAGGAGGCCCGTGCGGACGATCCCGCTGCGCAGCGACCGGCCGGAGGCGCCGAGCAGGCGCAGCAGGGCGATCTCGCGGGTGCGCCCGGCGATGACGGTCGAGACCGCGTTGGCCGTGACGATCCCGCCCACGAACACCGCTATGCCGAAGAAGACGGCGCCGACCATCCCGAGCATGAGGGCGACCTGGCCGATGCCGTCGATCCCCGCTGCCGCGAAGGCCGCGACCATGTCGGCGATGACCTGCACCAGCACGGCGCCGAACGCCGCGGCGAGTGCGGCGACGGTGACGATGGCGCCCCCGCCCTGGCTCGAGCCCGTGCGCACGCCGCTCACGCCGCGCCCTCCATCGTGAGCATCGCGCGCGAGATCTCCTCGGCGCTCATCCCGCGGCGGTCGTCGACGACGGCCCCGTCGCGGAGGAAGACGATGCGGTCGGCGTAGGCCGCCGCGATCGGGTCGTGGGTGACCATGGCGATCGACTGGCCGTACTCGCGGGTGGAGGCCCGGAGCAGGCTGAGGACCTCGCGGCCGGTGCGCGAGTCCAGGTTGCCGGTGGGCTCGTCGGCGAAGATCAGCTGCGGCCGGGTGGCGAGGGCGCGGGCGATCGCCACGCGCTGCTGCTGCCCGCCCGAGAGCTCATGGGGCCGGTGCGTGAGGCGCTCGCGGAGCCCGAGGGACTCGATCAGCCGGGCGATCCACTGCTCCTCGTCGCCGGTCACGGAGCGGCCGTCGAGCTCGAACGGGAGGCGGATGTTGCCGCGCACGTCGAGCGTGGGGACGAGGTTGAAGGCCTGGAAGACGAAGCCGACGCTGCGGCGGCGGAGCACGGTCAGCTCGGCGTCGCTCATCGAGGTGATCTCGGCGTCCCCGAGGAACACGCGGCCGGAGGAGGCGGTGTCGAGGCCGGCGAGGACGTGCATGAGCGTCGACTTGCCGGATCCGCTGGGGCCCATCACCGCGGTGAACTCGCCCCGCTCGATCGAGAGCGTGACGTCGTCGAGGGCGACGACGGGCGGCGTGCTGCCGTAGAGCTTGCGCACGCCCTCGACGCGCGCCACGACGGAGGAGGTCTGGTTCTGCATGTCCTCGACGCTACGGAGGCACCCGTGTCGCCGGCGTCGTCCGCAGTGGCTCGCGGCGTCATCCCTCCGGCGGACCCGCGGTGGTCCTGCGGGGTCAGCGGGGCCGGAGTCCCGCCCGGCGGAGGGCGAGGGCCGCCAACGCGGCGGTGACGGCGGGGTCGCCGGTCCGCCAGCCCGCGGCGGCGTCCGGGTGCGCGGCGAGGATGTCGCGGGGGGACGCCTGGGTGAGCGCGCGCAGGGCCAGCAGCTCGGTGCCGCCGACGGTCGAGCCGAGGGCGCGCAGCTCGGCGGTCCGGCGGGCGAAGCGGAGCCGGGGCCGGAGCCAGAGCACGGCCAGGAGCAGGAGCGGGAGGCCCCCGACGGCGAGCCCGGCGACCACGGCCAGGGCGCTCGCGAGCTGCTGCTGGTCGCGTCCGGCGGCGGCCAGCACGGAGCCGGCCCCGCTCGCCTCGTCGAACGGCGCGCGCACGGCGTCGCCGAGCAGGGGGATGCCGCCGAGGGTGGTCCCGGCGTCGCTCATGGTCGAGCCGAAGCCGCTGCCGGCGCTCTCGAGCCGACGGCCGATCTCGGCCAGGCCGGCGATCAGCGAGCCGACCGCGATCCCCGCGGCGATCGCCACGACGGCCACGCCGAGAGCGAGGGCGTCGGCCAGGATCTGCCGCGCGCGGACGGCCGGGAGGTCGGCGTAGATCTGCATGCGCCGATTATCCGGCGCGCTCGGCGGCGGTCGTGTCCACACCGGAGGAAGAATTCGTCGAGAGGGCCCGGGATCCGCGTCACTCCGCGAGGTCCCCGACGTTCTTCCTCCGTTGTGACCACGTCGGCCGCCTCCGAGAGGTCTGCCCGGCCCGGCTCCTCGCCGCTTCTAGTCGAGCAGGTCGTGCAGCACGACGACCTGCTCGCGCTCCGGCCCGACGCCGATCGCCGAGAACCGGGCACCGCTCATCGCCTCGAGCGCGCGCACGTAGTCCTGCGCGGTCTGCGGCAGGTCCGAGAACTCGCGGCAGCCGGAGATGTCCTCCTGCCAGCCGGGGAACTCCTCGTAGATCGGCTTCGCGTGGTGGAAGTCGCTCTGCGAGACCGGGACCTCGTCGTGGCGCACGCCGTCGACGTCGTAGGCGACGCAGACGGGGATGGTCTCGAGGCCCGAGAGCACGTCGAGCTTGGTGAGGACGAAGTCGGTGACCCCGTTGATCCGCGCCGAGTAGCGGGCGATCGGGGCGTCGTACCAGCCGCAGCGGCGCGGGCGGCCGGTCGTGGTGCCGAACTCGAAGCCCTGCCGGCGGAGGTACTCGCCCCACTCGTCGAAGAGCTCGGTCGGGAACGGTCCGGCGCCGACGCGGGTCGTGTACGCCTTGATGACCGCGATGACGCGGTCGATGCGGTTCGGCGCGACTCCGGAGCCGGTGGCCGCTCCTCCCGAGGTCGCGTTGGAAGAGGTGACGAACGGGTAGGTGCCGTGGTCGACGTCGAGCATCGTGGCCTGGCCGGCCTCGAACAGCACCGTCCTGCCGGCGTCGAGCGCCTGCGAGAGGACGAGCGACGTGTCGGCGACCATCGGGCGGAGGCGCTCGGTGTACTGCAGCAGGTCCTCCAGCACCTGCTCGACCAGGATCGCGCGGCGGTTGTAGACCTTCACCAGCAGGTGGTTCTTCTGGTCGAGGGCGCCCTCGACCTTCTGGCGGAGGATGTTCTCGTCGAAGAGGTCCTGGATGCGGATGCCGACGCGGTTGATCTTGTCGGCGTACGCCGGGCCGATGCCGCGGCCGGTGGTGCCGATCTGGCGCTTGCCGAGGAAGCGCTCCGTCACCTTGTCGAGGGTGCGGTGGTAGCTGGTGATGACGTGCGCGTTGGCGCTGACGAGCAGCTTCGACACGTCGACCCCGCGCGCGCTCAGCGCCTCGAGCTCGTGGAACAGCACCTCGATGTCGACGACGACGCCGTTCGCGATGACCGGGACGACGCCCGGGGTGAGAATGCCGGAGGGGAGCAGGTGCAGGGCGTACTTCTCGTCGCCCACCACGACGGTGTGCCCGGCGTTGTTGCCGCCGTTGAACTTCACGACGTAGTCGACGCGGCTGCCGAGGAGGTCGGTGGCGCGTCCCTTGCCCTCGTCGCCCCACTGGGCGCCGGTGATGACGATTGCTGGCATGGCGTGTCCTTCTCGACGGGAGGGGCGGGGGTGGGCGGGTGCGGCGCGGCAGTCGTGCCGCCTCCGCGCGACCAGCCGCTCGATTCTAGCGGAGGGGCCGGAGGACGGCTCCAGCGCGCGGGGGCGGCACCGCGGACTCCCCCGGCTCCGGGCCGGCACCGCCGACGCATCGCCGAGCAATGCTCTCGATCCCGTCATGCGCAGTTCACACGCGGCGCATAGATTCGAGGACGTTCACACTCCACTCATCACGCGAACAGGACCACGATGCGCAGACTCCGCGCCGCAAGCCTCCTCGCCGTCGTCGCACTCGGAGCCGCCACCGCCGCTCCGATCGCCTCGGCCGCCCCTCTCGACGACGGCGTCGAGCTCACCCTGGTGTCGACGACCGACACGCACGGGCACGTCTACGACTGGGACTACTTCGCGAACGCGCCGTACCCGGCCGACGGTGCGCTCGGCCTCACCCGCGTCGCGACCGAGGTCGACCGCCTCCGCGCCGAGAAGGGCGAGGAGTCCGTGCTCGTCATGGACAACGGCGACGCGATCCAGGGCACGCCGCTCACCTACTACTACGGCCTCGGCGACGGCGCCGCGGGCGTCCTCTCCGGCGAGACGACGCACCCGATGGCCACCGCGTTCAACACCATCGGCTACGACGCGCAGGTCGTCGGCAACCACGAGTACAACTACGGGCTCGACATGCTCAGCGCGTACGAGGGCGACCTGAACGCCCCGCTGCTGGGCGCGAACGTCGTCGACGTCGCCACCGGCAAGCCGTACCACGACCCCTACACGCTGATCGAGCGCGAGATCGACGGGAAGACGGTCACCGTCGGCGTCCTCGGCCTCGTCACGCCCGGCGTCCGGGTCTGGGACAAGCAGCACGTCGACGGCGTCCTCGAGTTCCAGGACATGGTCGCCGCCGCGAAGCAGTGGGTCCCGATCGTGCAGGAGCAGGCCGACGTGGTCGTCGTCCTCGCGCACACCGGCCAGGGCACGGTGCCGGACGCCGAGTACGACGCCGCCGACCTCAACGAGGACGTCGTCAACAACATCGCGACGCAGGTCCCCGGGATCGACGTGGTCGTCGCCGGCCACAGCCACAAGGACCTGCCGCAGACGCTGTTCACCAACGTCGCCGGCGAGCAGGTGCTGGTCACCCAGCCCGAGTTCTGGGCGCAGGGCCTCACCGAGGTCACCCTGAACCTGGTGCCGGACGCCGCGGGCGGCCTCGAGGTCGACTGGTCGGCCGGGAACGCACCCGTCACGCAGCCCGTCTACGCGAAGGACATCGCCGAGGAGTCGCCCGCACTGGTCGACGCCCTCGCCGAGCAGCACGCCGCCACGATCGAGTACGTGAACACCCCCGTCGCCGACTCGGTCGAGGAGCTCTCGGCCGCGACCTCGCGCTACGAGGACACCCCGATCATCGACTTCATCAACACCGTCCAGGCCGAGACCGTCGAGACGGCGCTCGAGGGCACCGAGTGGGCCGACCTGCCGGTGATCTCCCAGGCGTCGCCGTTCTCGCGCACCGCCGTCTTCCCGAAGGGGCAGGTCAGCATCCGCGACATCGCGGGCCTGTACATCTACGAGAACACCCTCCGCGGAGTGGAGCTGACCGGAGCCGAGGTGCGCGACTACCTCGAGTTCTCGGCCCGCTACTTCGTGCAGACCGCCGAGGGCGCCGCGTTCGACCCCGAGACCGGCACCAACGCGACGACCGAGGACCGCCCCGACGGCATCCCGGACTACAACTACGACGCGATCTCGGGCCTGGACTACGTGATCGACGTCTCCCAGCCCGCCGGCTCGCGGATCCGCGGTCTCGCCCACGCCGACGGCACCCCCGTCGCCGACGACGAGCGCTTCGTGATGGCGGTCAACAACTACCGCCAGAGCGGCGGAGGCGCCTACCCCGCCGTCGCGCAGGCACCGCTCGTCTACGACGAGCGTCTCGAGATCCGCCAGCTCCTCATCGACTGGTCGACCGCCCGCGGCGTGATCGACCAGGCCGACTTCTACGACCCCAACTGGTCGCTGACGACGGAGCCCGCCGCCGAGGTCCCGGTCACCCCGGCGCCGACCGAGCCCGGCACCCCGACGGAGCAGCCCACCACCGCTCCGTCGCCGCACCCCACCACCACGGCGGCCCCCGTCGCGGGAGGCTCCGGCCCGGGCTCGCTCGCGAACACCGGCGCCGACGCGGCCGGCCTGATCGGCGGAGCCCTCGTGCTGCTGCTGTCGGGTCTCGCGCTGGTCGTCGCGCGACGCCGCCTCGCGGCCTAGCCGAGCAGGGCACGGGCGGCGGTCGGCGGGGTCTCCCGCCGGCCGCCGTTCGTCGTTCGTCGTTCCGGAGGATCGCGGGACGATCGGGCCGCGGACCGGCGGCTCAGTCCCCGCGGCGTCGCGACCGGCGGGCCCGCCAGGCCGAGAACGCCCCGGTCGACCAGAGCGCCCAGACCACCAGCAGGGGCTGGAAGACGAGCCGCACCGCGCGCGCCGCGTCCGTCTCGAGGCCGAACGCCGGCGTCCGCGTCACCAGCTGCGAGATGTTCCCCGGGAAGACCGCGACGAAGAACGCGGCCACCACGACTCCCACGATCACGCGCCACCGCACGAGCACGACGAGCGCGAGCCCGAGCGCGATCTCGACGACGCCCGACGCGACGACCACCAGGTCCGGGTCGGCCGGCAGCCACGGCGGGACCTGCGCCTGGAAGGCCTGACGCGCGACCGTCAGGTGCGCCGTGCCGGCCGTGACGAGCAGCAGGCCCAGGAGGATGCGGGCGAGAGTGCGCGGGAGGGAGCGGCGTCCTCCGTCGGTCGCTGTGGCGGCGGTCATGCCCCCAGTCTGCGCTCGGAGCCCGCTCGCGCCGACCGCGAGCGCGTTCCGGCGGCGCCCCGTATCCTCGTTACCGCCCCGTCCGCAGACCGTGAAACGAGTTCCATGAGCACCCTGCCCCGCCTGATGGCCTTCGACCTCGACGACACCCTCGCCGCCTCGAAGTCCCCCGTCGACCCGGCGATGGCCGACCTCTTCGTGAAGCTGCTCCAGGCCACCGAGGTGTGCATCATCTCGGGCGGCCAGATCGGCCAGTTCCGGATGCAGGTGCTCGACCGCCTCGAGGGCGCCGACCCCGAGGTGCTCGCGAAGCTGCACCTCATGCCCACCTGCGGCACGCAGTACTACCGGTACGAGAACGGCGACTGGGCGCAGATCTACGCCGAGAACCTCACCGAGGACGAGAAGTCGCGCGCGCTCGCCGCCGTCGAGGAGAAGGCGAAGGAGCTCGGCTACTGGGAGTCCGAGACCTGGGGCCCGATCCTCGAGGACCGCGACTCGCAGATCACCTTCTCGGCCCTCGGCCAGTCCGCGCCCGTCGAGGTCAAGCAGGCCTGGGACCCGGACGGCGAGAAGAAGAACACCCTCCGCGAGGCCGTGCAGGCCGTGCTCCCCGACCTCGAGGTGCGCTCCGGCGGCTCGACGTCGGTCGATATCACCCGCAAGGGCATCGACAAGGCGTACGGGATGAACAAGCTCACCGAGCTCACCGGCATCCCTCTCGACGACATGATCTTCGTCGGCGACCGCCTCGACCCCGACGGCAACGACTACCCCGTCAAGGCGATGGGCGTCGAGTGCTTCGCCGTCGAGGGCTGGCACGACACCGCCGCGTACCTCCGCTCCTACGGCCTGTAGCCGCTCCGCGCGCGAGACGTTCCGGGATCCCCTGCTGCGGCGGGGGATTCCGTGCATCCGGGGGTCGTCGCAGGCCTCGGGCGCTGGACGTCGTGGGCGGTGCGCGTCCAGCCGCCGTCAGGCGTCGGCGCCCCCTCGCGGGTCCTGTGCACCCACGCGTCCAGGCGCTGCGCAGGCGGGCACCGTCAGGCGTCCGGCCCTCCGTCGGGCCGCGGGCACAGCGCGTCCGGGCTCGGCCGGTTCGGGAGTCTGCGCGTCCGGGCCCTGCGCGTCGCGGCCGCTGTCAGACGTCCTCGTTCAGCGATCCGGACGCCGTGCCGTCGAGGGCGAGGCGGAGCCGTTTCGGCAGGTTCGCGACCACGATCGCGTGCGACTCCTCGATGAGCTCGAGCACCAGCTCGGGCTCCACGGTCCCGCCGGCGTCGACGGTGACCCAGTGCTTCTTGTTCAGGTGGTAGCCGGGCTCGATCCCGTCGACCCCCGCGACCAGGTGCACCACGTTCTCGGGCAGCGCCTTCACGCTCACGACCGGCCGCCCGAACCGCTCCGACTCGAGCGCGAACACCTTCCCCGCGACCTTCCACACCCGGATCCCCTCCCCGAACGGGAACCCCGCCTCCGCTCCCGGAAGCCCTTCGAGAAGCCGCTCCACCGCCCCGCCGTCCATCCCCCCATCCTGCCGCAGCCCTCTCGCGCCGCCTAGATCACCCGCCACCCGAGGCCGGCCTCGCGCCGAACGCACGTCCGTACCCCCGCGCCCGAAGCGGCTCGTGCCGAAGGCACGGCCCGACCCTCCAGCACCCGCACCACGCTCGTGCCGCAACCACGGCCCGACTCCTCCACCCCGACCAGGCTCGCGCCGCAGGCACGGCCCCCGCACTCCCACGCGAGCAGGCTCGTGCCGTAGGTACGGCCCCCCGCACTCCCCCCGGACCAGGCTCGTGCCGCAGGCACGGCCCCCCGCTCAAGCCCCCCGCGGCCGCTCGTGCCGCAGGCACGGCGCCCCGCGCTCGTGCCGCAGGCACGGCGCCCACCCCACCAGCACAGGGCTAGGCGGCGTCCGGGTGCGGTTCTGGCAAGGCGGAGGAGGAAGCCGTAGCGGCGCTACGGCGCCCGACGACAACGCCGCCAGAACCGCACCCGGGCGCCGCCTAGTCGTTGCCGAGGATGATGATGGCGGCGGTAGGGGGTAACGCGTCCTCGTGGTACCGCTCGATCTCCTCGATGGCGATCGGATCGGCCTGCTGGAGGAACTGGGTGAGGCGGGTGACCTCCTCGGTCTCGTGGATGGAGTCGGCGGCGCGGCGGAGGGCGTACAGGGAGAGCAGGAATCCGCGGTTGGGTCCGTGGCGCCAGGGGATGGGGCCCTGGCCGCGCCAGCCGGCTCCGCGGAGGAGGTCGAGGCCGCGGTGGTAGCCGACGCGGGCGTAGGCGTAGGAGGGGAGGGCGGCGTCGATGCCCCAGACGCTGTCGGCGAGGAGTGCCCAGGCCAGCGGGGAGCGCGGGTGGGCGGCGGCGAGGGCGGCGAATTCGACGGCTCCCGGGTTCGCGTGCTTCGCGAGGGCCGCGGTGACCGCGGGCTCGTCGGGGAGGAGGGTCGGTTCGGGGCCCAGCAGGTTCTCGCCACTCATGCCTCCCAGGCTATCCCGCTCGCGGCTGTGCGGGTCCGGGGTCCGGCCGTCCGGCGCACGACGGTCGTCCCTCCACAGGGGCGTCAGCGGAGGGAGCCGGGCGGTTCGCCGGTCGTCGCCGTCGTGCGCGGGGGTGCCGCCGATAGCATCGACCCATGGCGACGAACCGCAGTGAAGTCGAGGCCTGGCTCACGGACATGGACGGCGTGCTGGTGCACGAGAACAAGGCGCTCCCCGGCGCGCCCGAGCTGATCCAGGAGTGGACCGATTCGGGCACCCCGTTCCTGGTGCTGACGAACAACTCGATCTTCACGCCGCGGGATCTGGCGGCGCGGCTGCGCGGGTCGGGGCTGCACGTGCCGGAGGAGCGGATCTGGACGAGCGCTCTGGCGACGGCGGACTTCTGCGCGTCGCAGAAGCCGGGCGGGAGCGCGTTCGTGATCGGCGAGGCGGGGATCACCACCGCGCTGCACGAGGCGGGATTCATCATGACGGAGACGGCGCCGGACTACGTGGTCGTGGGCGAGACCCGCAATTACAGCTTCGAGGCGATCACGAAGGCGATCCGCCTGATCGTCGCGGGTGCGCGCTTCATCGTCACCAATCCCGATGCGACGGGGCCGAGCGCCGAGGGCGTGCTCCCGGCGACGGGGGCGATCGCGGCGCTCATCACGAAGGCGACGGGCAAGGATCCGTACGTCGTCGGCAAGCCGAACCCGATGATGTTCCGCTCGGCGATGAACAAGATCGGCGCACACAGCGAGAACACCGGGATGATCGGCGACCGGATGGACACCGACATCGTCGCGGGCATCGAGGCGGGCCTGCACACCGTGCTGGTGCTGACGGGGATCAGCGACGAGGCCGAGATCGAGCGCTATCCGTTCCGCCCGGACGAGGTGCTGAGCGGGGTGCACGAGCTCCTGTCGTCGGAGCCGCTGGAGTCGGAGTTCCCGCCGGATTCGGCGGTCTGAGTCCCGGCGGCCCGGCAGCGGGTCGGGCGCCGGTTCCCGACACGGCACCGCGGCTCGCGGGGGTCAGAAGCGGACGTGCTGCAGCACCCAGGCGTGCATCGCGACGGCTGCCGCCGCCGAGGCGTTGATCGACCGGGTCGAGCCGAACTGCGTGATCTCGAGCACGGCCTCCGAGGCGGCGATCGCCTCCTCCGAGAGGCCGGGTCCCTCCTGCCCGAACAACAGGAGGCAGCGCTCGGGGAGCCGGTAGGTCTCGAGCGGAACGCAGCCGGGGACGTTGTCGACGGCGAGGAGGGGCACGTCCGCCTCCGCGGCCCACTGCACGAGGTCGGCCACCGTCTCGTGGTGCTGGACGTGCTGGTAGCGGTCGGTGACCATCGCGCCGCGCTTGTTCCACCGCCGCCGGCCGACGATGTGGACGCCCTCCGCGCCGAACGCGTTGGCGCTGCGGACGATCGAGCCGATGTTCATGTCGTGCTGCCAGTTCTCGATCGCGACGTGGAACGGGTGCCGCGTGCGGTCGAGCTCCGCGACGATCGCGTCCATCCGCCAGTAGCGGAAGCGGTCGACCACGTTGCGCGCGTCGCCACGCTCCAGCAGCTCCGGGTCGAGGCGGTCGTCCTCGGGCCGCTCGCCCTGCCAGGGGCCGACGCCGTTCGTGGTGAGCTCCACGGAGGCGGTGGGTCCGGTCGCGGGGGTCGCCTCGTTCTCCTGCACGACGAGCGATCCTACTGGGCGCTCCGCGGCTCGGCCGGGTGCACCGGGCCGGTGCCCGGCGGCGTCCTCCGAGGCCCGAGCGACGGCGCGCGTCAGGCCGCGGGGGTGCCGGCGAGGGAGCCGGTCAGCTCGCCGCCGCCCGCCCGGTCGACGAAGCAGTAGTAGCTGCGCTCGCCCGCGTCCCACTGCTCCTGGGTGACGGGGAACGCACCGGCGACCTGCACGTCGCCGTAGGTCTCGGCCGCGGCGACGTCCACGACGCCCTGCGCCTGGCAGAGCGAGGAGACGGTGACGGCCAGGGCGTCCTGGCCGGGGAACACCGCGTCTGTCAGCTCCGCGGTGGCGACGAGCTGGGCGGAGTGAGCTCCCGCGCAGTCCACGACGGTGAACTCCTCCGCCCAGACGGAGTCGAAGGGCTCGACGCACTCGCCGCCGAGGAGCGCGCTCCAGGCCCAGGTGCCGACGGGCAGCGGTCCGACGGTCGGGAGGGTCGCGGTCGGAGTGGGCGAGGGGGTCGGCTTCGCCGTGGGCGTCTCGCTGACGACCGGGGCGGCCTGCGGCTCGGCCCGGCCGCCGGCGCTCCCGACGGCGATGCCGATCGCGAAGAGCCCGGCGAGGAGGATCACCGCACCCGCAGCGATCAGGCCGATCAGGAGCCGGCGTCGGCTGAGCGTGCGCCATGCGGGCGCTCCGGCGGGCGCCGAGTCGCGCTCGCGGCTCTCGGGTCGGGACCGGGCGGAGCGGCGCTTCCGCGGCGGAGCGGCGTTGACGTGGGCGGCCGCGGGAGCGGTGCGGAAGGGCGCGGGCTCGGCGCGGTCGGCGGGCTCGGCGGC
Source organism: Rathayibacter sp. VKM Ac-2762 (assembly GCF_009866585.1). NCBI lineage: Bacteria > Bacillati > Actinomycetota > Actinomycetes > Micrococcales > Microbacteriaceae > Rathayibacter > Rathayibacter sp. VKM Ac-2762. The sequence goes on from NZ_CP047419.1 coordinate 2,514,898, forward strand.
CGGCTCGAGGTTCCACGAGTAGGCGCCGGCGGTCTCGCGCCACAGCTCCTCGTCGCCGCCGTCCTCGTCGGGCTCGTCCTGCGGAGCGACGACCTGCTCCCACACGGGCGGCTGGTCCCAGTCCCCTCGCGGGTCGGGCCACTCGTAGACGGCGGGCGGAGTCGGCTCGCGCGGAGTCGGAGGGGTGGCGCCGACCGGGCGTCCGTCGGCGGGGGAGGGGACGCCGGAGCGGCCCGCCGGGTCGACGTCGGCCGAGGATCCGGCATCGGGCTCGTCGTCCGGCCGGTGCGCGCTTCGCAGTCCGGCGGGGGCGGTCGGCAGGTCGGCGGGAGGGTCGGTGTGCGGCAGGACCGGGCGCACGGAGTCCGCCCCGCGGCGGTGCACCTCGGTGCGGCCGGCATCGGCGGAGGCGTCGGAGCCGGAGCCGTCGGCATCGTCGTCGAGGAGGGGAGCGAAGAACGCGTCGAAGGCGTCCTCGTCGGACACGTCCGCGTCGGAGGCACTCGTGTCGCGGGCAGTCGTCCCACCGGCACCCGTCTCGCGGGCACTCGCCTCACGGGCACCCGTCTCGGGCGCTCCCATGGCGCGGGCTCCCGTGTCGGGGGCTCCCGTGTCAGGGCCCGGAGAGCTCCGTCCCTCGGCGGGGACGCCGTCGCGGCCGGAGGAGCGCTCCGGCTCCGCGACCGTTCCGCGGTCGGCGTCGGCGTCCTGCTCCTCCACCCGAGCCGAGTCGTCCGCGGGGTTCGGGAGGTCGCCGCCGGCCTCCTCGGCGGCGGGCGTCGCACTCAGCACGGGCTCCCCCGGCCACAGGCCGACCGGAGCGGCAGGGGCACGGCGCGGCGCCGCGTCGGAGTCGCTGTCGCTCGACGACGGTCCGGCCGCGTCGGCGGAGGAGGCCGACTCGCTCGCAACGCTCCGCTCCTCCGCTGACGCGTGGGCCTCGTCGGCTGCGGACTCAGCAGGACCGGACGTCCGCTCCGCGCGCGACTCGTCCACGCCAGGGGCGGGGCGGGGCGAGTCGAAGATGCTCTTCAGGCGGCCGCCGCTGAGCTGCTGCAACAGCCACTCGCTGCTGCCGACGGGACGCTCCGGCTCGGGTCGCTCCGGCTCGGCACGCTCCGGCTCGGCACGCTCCGGCTCGGCACGCTCCGGCTCGGAGGCCTCCGATCCGGCAGGCTCCGGCTCGCGGCCCTCGGACCCGCGGCGCTCCGGCTCCGGGTGGTCGCCGCCTCCCGGGCCCCCGCCGCGTCCCCCCTCGTCGACCATCAGCTCAGGCCGAGGTCGGCCAGACCGATCGCGGCGAAGTACGGGTAGCCGGCGTCCTCGATGATCTCGCGGGCCCCGGTCGCACGGTCGACGACGACGGCGACTCCTGCGATCTCGGCGCCGACCTTCAGCAGGGCCTCGATCGCCTTCAGCGGCGAGCCGCCGGTGGTGGACGTGTCCTCGACGACGACGACGCGCTTGCCCTCGAGGTCGGGGCCCTCGACCTGCCGGCCGCGGCCGTGGTCCTTGGGCTCCTTGCGCACGACGAACGCGTCGTAGGCGAGACCGCGGGCGGCGCCCTGGTGGAGGATCGCGGCGGCGATCGGGTCGGCACCCATGGTGAGGCCGCCGACCGCGTCGACGCGCTCGATCGGCGCGATGAGGTCGAGCATGACCTGCCCGATCAGCGGCGCGACGCGGTGGTCGAGGCTCACGCGGCGCAGGTCGACGTAGTACGACGCCTTCTTGCCGCTCGTGAGGGTGAAGTCCCCGTGGAAGACGGCGTCGGAGCCGATGTACTCGATGAGCTGCTGGCGTGCGTCGGTCACGCGCCTACTCTACGGGGCGACCCCTCCCCCGCTCGGGAGCGCGCCCGCTGCGGCGTGCTCGCCCGCCTCGTCGCCTCCTCCGCGGAACTGCGTCATGTAGAGCTCGTAGTAGGCACCGCGCTGCTTCAGCAGCGCCTCGTGCGCGCCCTGCTCGACGATCCGGCCCGACTCCATCACCAGGATGGTGTCGGCGTCGCGGATCGTGGAGAGCCGGTGCGCGATGACGAACGAGGTCCGGTCGGTGCGCAGCGCGTTCATCGCGTGCTGCACGAGCAGCTCCGTGCGGGTGTCGACCGAGGAGGTGGCCTCGTCGAGGATCAGCAGCGACGGGTTCGCGAGGAACGCGCGCGCGATCGTGATCAGCTGCCGCTCGCCCGCCGAGACGCTGTCGCCGTCGGCGTCCAGCACCGTGTCGTAGCCGTCGGGCAGCTGGCGCACGAAGCGGTCGACCATGGTGGCCTTCGCCGCGTCGACGATCTCCTCGTCGGTCGCGTCCAGGCGCCCGTAGCGGATGTTCTCGCGGATGGTGCCCTGGAAGAGCCACGCGTCCTGCAGCACCATGCCCACGCGCGAGCGCAGATCGCCGCGCGCGAGGCTCGTGATGTCGACGCCGTCGAGCAGGATGCGCCCTCCGGTGAGCTCGTAGAAGCGCATGACCAGGTTGACCAGCGTGGTCTTCCCCGCCCCGGTCGGACCGACGATGGCGACCGTCTGCCCGGGCTGCGCCGAGAAGGTCAGGTCCTCGATCAGCGGCTGCTCCGGGTCGTACGAGAACGAGACGCCCTCGAACTCCACGTGGCCGTCGGTGCGCTGCGGGAGCGACGCGGTCGCCGTCTCCGGCTCCTGCTCCTCGGCGTCGAGCAGCTCGAACGTGCGCTCGGCCGAGGCGACGCCGGACTGCAGCATGTTCGCCATGCTCGCCAGCTGGGTCACCGGCTGGGTGAACTCGCGCGAGTACTGGATGAACGCGGTCGCGTCGCCGAGCGTCAGCTGACCGGAGGCGACCCGCAGGCCGCCGACCACGGCGATGAGCACGTAGGAGAGGTAGGAGACGAAGGTCATCGCGGGCATGATCATGCCCGAGACGAACTGGGCGCCGAACGAGGCGGTGTAGAGGCTGTCGTTGCGGCGGTCGAACTCCTCGAGCATCTCGCGGTCGCGGCCGAAGGCGCGGACGATCTCGAGCCCGGAGAAGGTCTCCTCGATGTGGCCGTTGAGCGCGCCCGTGTTCTTCCACTGGGCGGCGAAGAGCTTCTGGGAGCGGGCGCCGATCACGCCTGCGATCACGCCCGAGAGCGGGATCGAGATCAGCGCGATCAGCGCGAGCTGCCACGAGACGATGAACATCATCGCGGCGATGCCGATGATGGTGAGCACCGACTGCACCAGCTGCGAGAAGGCCTGCTGCAGCGCCGTCTGGATGTTGTCGACGTCGTTCGTGACGCGCGACATCACGTCGCCGCGCTGCCGGGTGTCGAAGAAGCGCAGCGGGAGGCGGTTGAGCTTCGCCTCGATGTCCTGGCGGAGGCCGAAGACCACCCGCATCACGAGGCCGTTGAGGATGTAGCCCTGCGCCCACATGAGCACCGACGCGACGACGTACATCAGCAGCACGATGATGATCAGGCGGCCGAGGACCACGAAGTCGATGCCCGCGCCGGGCACGATATCGGTCTTGGCCAGCATGTCGGCGAAGGTGCCGTTGCCCGAGGCGCGCTGCTGCTCGATGATCTGCTCGAGCGGGACGCCGGCGGGGAGCTGCGAGCCGATCACGCCGTTGAAGATCGTGTCCATCGCCTGCCCGAGGATCTTGGGCGCGATGACGGTGAGGACGACCGACAGCGAGACCAGGGCGACCACGAGGACCATCCGGGCGCGCTCGGGGCCGAGCAGCGAGAAGAGGCGCTTGGCCGAGGGCCAGAAGTTCTGCGCCTTGCGGGCGGGCGGCCCGTCCCCGAACATGCCGCCGTCGCCCTCGCCGGGCTCGAACTCGGGCTCGGGGGACGTCGTCTCCTCGGGGGCGGTGGTGTCGCGTGTGCGCGCCATCTCAGGACACTCCTTCGACGCTCAGCTGGGATTCGACGATCTCGCGGTAGGTCGCGTTCGTCTCGAGGAGCTCGTCGTGCGTGCCGCGGCCGACGACGCGGCCCGCGTCGAGCACGACGATCTGGTCGGCGTGGCGGATGGTCGACACCCGCTGGGCCACGATGATCACGGTCGCGTCGGTGGTGGCGTCGGCCAGCGACTCCCGCAGCCGCGCATCGGTCGCGACGTCGAGCGCCGAGAACGAGTCGTCGAACAGGTAGACCCGCGGCTTCGCGACGAGGGCCCGCGCGATGCAGAGCCGCTGGCGCTGCCCGCCGGAGACGTTGGTGCCGCCCTGCGAGACCGGCTCGTCGAGCCCGTGCTCCTTGCTCCGCACGAAGTCCTCGCCCTGTGCGATGCGCAGCGCCTCCCACAGCTCGGCGTCCGTCGCGTCGGGGCGGCCGAAGCGCAGGTTCGAGGCGATCGTCCCCGAGAAGAGGTAGGGGCGCTGGGGCACGAGCCCGATCACCTCGGCGAGCTGCGCCCGGTCGAGGGAGGAGACGGGCACGCCGTCGATCGTGACGGTGCCCTCCTGCGGGTCGAACAGGCGCGGCACGAGGCCGAGCAGGGTGGTCTTGCCGGCGCCGGTGGAGCCGACGACGGCCGTGGTGCGGCCCGGCTCCGCGACGATGTCGATGCCCGAGAGCACGGGGCGCTCGGCCCCCGGGTAGCCGAAGACGACCCCGGAGAACTCGACGCGGCCGCGCGCGGGCGTCGGGACTCCCCCCTGGGGCGTGGTGAGGCTGGTGCGGGCGTCGAGCACCTGCTGGATCCGCTCGGCGCAGACGACCGCGCGCGGGATCATCATCACCATGAAGACGCCCATCATCACGGCGGTGAGGATCTGGAGGAGGTACTGCAGGAACGCGGTGAGCGAGCCCACCTGCATCTGACCGGCGTCGACCCGCTGCCCGCCGAACCACAGCACGGCCGCGGTGGCCAGGTGCAGGATCATCATGATCGCGGGGAACATCAGCACGAAGATGTTGCCGACCTTGATCGACACCTCGGTGATCGCCGCGTTGGCCTTGCGGTACCGCTCGGACTCGAACGGCTCGCGCACGAAGGCGCGCACCACGCGGATGCCCGTGATCTGCTCGCGGAGCACGCTGTTGATCCCGTCGATCCGGTCCTGCATGAGGCGGAACAGCGGCAGCAGCAGGAACACCAGGAAGCCGACCACGACGAACAGCAGCGGCACCGACACCCAGACCAGCCAGGAGAGGCCGGCGTCCTCGCGCAGGGCGAAGACGATGCCACCGACGCACATGATCGGCGCGGACACCATGAAGTTGAGGGTCATCAGCACGAGCATCTGCACCTGCTGCACGTCGTTCGTGCCGCGGGTGATCAGGGTGGCCGTGCCGAAGCCGCCGACCTCGAGCCCGCTGAGCGAGTCGACGCGGCGGTAGACGTCGCGGCGCAGGTCGCGGCCGACGGACATGGCGGTGCGGGCGCCGAAGTAGACGGCTCCGATCGCCGCGGCGACCTGCACGACGCAGACGCCGAGCATGGTCATGCCGGTTCCCCAGATGAAGTCGGTGTCGCCGCGGCCGATGCCCTGGTCGATGATCTCGGCGTTGAGGCTCGGCAGGTAGAGCGCGGCGAGCGTCGCGACGAGCTGCAGCACGACGACGGCGGCCACCCAGCGCGCGTAGGGCTTCGCGTAGGCGGAGGCGAGGCGGAGCAGGATCATGGGTCCTCCGGAGGGGCGGAGCAGGAGCGGGAGGGGAGGGGACCGGGCTGGGGAGCGCGGAGCGCCGGGGAGCCCGTCGGGCCCGCACGGCGCGGGCGGCGGCGGCGTCCGGACGGCACGACGAACGGCCGGTCGGGACGGCGCTAGACAACCATCGACCACCGACACCGGTTCCGCAATCCGCCGAGGGGATGACTCCCCCGGCCCGCGGCCGCCGGGACGCGCGGAGGACGCGCAGGAGACGTGTCGGCGGCGGCTCCTACACTTCCAGGATGCGCATCGCCACCTGGAACGTGAACTCCATCCGGGCCCGCACCGGCCGCGTCGTCGACTGGCTCGTGCGCGAGGACGTGGACGTCCTCGCCATGCAGGAGCTCAAGTGCAAGCCCGAGCAGTTCCCGCACGAGGCCTTCGCCGACGCCGGGTACCACGTCGAGATGGTCGGGCTCAGCCAGTGGAACGGCGTCGGCATCGCCTCGCGCCTGCCGATGGAGGACGTGCAGATCGGCTTCCCGGGCATGCCCGGCTTCGCGAAGGAGGCGGCGGCCGACGGCTCCTACCCGCTCGAGGCCCGCGCGATCGGCGCGACGGTCGACGGCGTGCGCGTCTGGAGCCTCTACGTCCCGAACGGCCGCGCGGTCGACGACCCGCACTACCTCTACAAGCTCGAGTGGCTCGCGGCCCTCGAGGCGAGCACCCGCGAGTGGCTGGCCGCCGAGCCCGACCTGCCGCTCGCCCTGGTCGGCGACTGGAACGTCGCGCCGCTCGACAGCGACGTGGGCGACCCGAGCCTCGGCCCCGGATCCACGCACGTCTCGATCCCCGAGCGCGCCGCCTTCGCCGCCTTCGAGGACGCGGGCCTGCGCGACGTCGTCCGCCCGCTCGTGCCCGAGGGCTACACCTACTGGGACTACAAGCAGCTCCGCTTCCCGCGCAACGAGGGGCTGCGGATCGACTTCGTGCTCGGCTCCCCCGCGTTCGGCGAGCTCGTCACCGGCGCCTCGATCCACCGCGACGAGCGCAAGGGCGACGCCCCGAGCGACCACGTCCCGGTGGTGGTCGACCTCGACCTGGAGACGACCCTCGACGACGACCGCCCGATGATCTTCTGAGCATGGCCTCGTCGAAGAAGAAGCGCGCGCGGGCCCAGGCCGCCTCGGCCGGCGCCTCCCGCCCCGCCTCCCGACCCGCGACGGCACGCCCTGCGACCGCCCGTCCTGCGACCGCCCGTCCCGGAGCCGCGCACGACGAGTTCCGGTCCGACGCCTACCGCTCGGTGGGCGAGATCATCGCCGCAGGGAAGCCGCGCCGGCGCCGCTGGGACCTCGTGCTCTCGATCCTCGGCTGCCTCGCCCTCGGCCTGCTCACGATCGTGCTCGGCTACCTCGCCGCGATCCTCTCGGTCTTCCCCGCGCAGTGCGAGGGCCAGAACTTCGCCTGCGACTTCGACCGGATCGACTGGGGCGTCTCGATCGCGCTGATCGGGCCGCCCGCGCTGACGCTGATCGCCGTGGTCGTGACGGTCGTGCGCTACCTCGTGGGCCGACGCGCGTTCCTCGTGCCGGTCATCGGGTTCGTGCTCTGCATCGCCACCGCGTTCCTCGCCTCCTCGCTCGTGACGAGCTCGATCCCCGGTTCGGCGCTGGTCTAGCACTTACCCGGGGGGCGCGTCAGCGGTCGGAGCGGTCGGCGCTTGTCCAGCACCGACCCGGGGGCGCGTCAGCGGTCGGGCGGGCGGCGCTGGTCCAGCACCGACCCGGGGGCGCGTCAGCGGTCGGCGTGCTCGGGGCGCGATCGCGCGGTCAGCCGCAGGCGGGCTCGTCGTTCAGCGTCACCGCGGTGGGGTTGATCATCGGGGTCACCCGCACGGTCTGGTCGCCGAAGCCGGAGGCGTCGCCGGCGCTGAACTGCACGTCGAACGTCTCGGACTGGCCGGGCGAGAGCTGCACGGCCACCTTCGAGACGGGACGGCCGAGGTCGTCGAGGCTCTCGGGTCCGTAGCCGGTGCCGTCGGCCCAGGCCGCGCTCGACACCGTGGTCCCGGGAGGGCCGTAGACGTAGATGTTGGTGACGAAGTCGCCCAGAGGGTACGCACCGCGCCCGCCGGCCGCGGCGACGTAGCCGGGCAGCGTCCGAGCGACCGCCTTCGAGATCGTGTTGGTCACGGTGACGGAGGTGGTGAAGACCGCGCCGGAGGCGGCGCACCGGCCCGCGCTCGACTGCGTGACCGCCGTGCTCAGGTAGTAGTCCATCTTCGAGCCGCCCGAGGCGTCCTGGAAGAACACTCCGGTGGTCGTGCCGTCGGTCGTCGTCTGCGGCAGGACCCCCGCGATCGGCGTGGGCGCGAGGAGCGCCTGCTCGTCGGCGTCGGAGCTGTAGGCGAGGATGCGGCTCTCGTCGACCGCCTTCACGATCGCCGGGAGCATCTTCGTCGGCTCCATCTCCCCGCCGAGGATCTTCCCCAGGACCGTCGCGCTCGCCTCCGAGAAGAACTCGTCGGTGCGCTCGGCCACGACCGACTCCGGGTAGCGGAAGTAGACCTCGTTGAGCAGGGTCGAGACGGTGTTCTCGCTCGTGAGGACCGTGCCGTCGGTGAGGGTCACCGGCCCGGTCGAGCCGAGGAGGTAGGAGAGGGCGACGGGGTCGATCGCGAGGACGCCGTCGATCCTCTGCTCGGGGAACTTCTGCGCCCAGAACTGGGAGGCGATCGAGGCGGCCGTCGGGAAGTCGGGGCGGCTGGTCGAGACGTTGAAGGTCGTCGCCATGTTCTCGCCGATGGTGTCGAGCGCGCTCTGGTCGACGGTGACGGGCGCCAGACCGCGGAAGTCGCCGCTGCCCAGCTGACGGCCGATCGAGATCGCGCCGCCGTCGACGTCGAGCTGCATCACCGACGACGCGCCGCCGCCCAGAGCCTGCGACTCCGCCAGGTTCTGGAACATCACCAGGTAGTGGCGCGGACCGGACGCTCCGAGGGAGTCGGGGAGGATCGCGGTGAGCGGCTCGACCTGCTCCATCGCCGCGGTCGCGGTGGCCAGCTGCGGAGTGAAGGAGTCGAGGGCCGAGGCGACCTGCGGCACCAGCGGGCCGCGGTCGATGCCCTCGACGCGGGTCTGCGCCGCGTCGACGACCTCCTTGGCGACGGTGATCTTCTGCGAGAGCTCGGTGATCGCCGCGAGGTCGACCCTGCCGTCGACGGGCTTGAGGATGTCGAGCGAGGTCGTGGAGAGCGGCGTGACGATCCGGCCGGAGACGTCGTCGGCGATCTCGGTCGCGGCGCGGACCGCGGACAGGTTCGGCCCGAGGACGGGCACCACCTCCATCACCCGCCACACCGGGTCCTCGGTCTCGTCGCGCGCCTCGCCGGTGAGGGTCGCGATCCGGCCCGCGGTCTCCTCCGCACCGGAGGTGTCGAACGTCGTCAGCCTGTCCGTCACCTGCGACACCAGCGGGATCGCCTCGGTCAGCTTGTCGCGGACGGTCATCGCCTTGTCGTAGGTGCGCACGCCGAGGAGCACCGCGACGACGGCGCCGATCAGCAGGACCAGGAGGACGATCAGCGTGATCCAGAGGCCGCGACGGCGGCGCGGCCTGCCGCGGGCGGAGCGGTCGGCGGACGTGGTGGTGCTCATTCGAGAGAGCCTAAGCGACGGTCGGCGGAGTGCGACCGGGCCCGCGCCACCGGCCCCGTCCCAGGACGAGGGACACGCGACGCGGATGCGCGGGCCGTCCGGCGCCTCCGCCGGGACCGAGCGGGAGGCGGGGATGCTGCTCCGCTCAGCCCAGCAGGAGGGACACCCCGATGAGCACGGGCACTGCGGCGACCGTGGTCACAAGGGCCGTGTCGCGGGCGACGGCGACGCCCCGGTCGTAGCGCGAGGCGAAGGTGAAGATGTTCTGCGCGGTCGGCAGTGCGGCGGTCACCGTCACCACGAAGAGGTGCTCGGAGTCGAGGTGGAACGCGAAGCGCCCCAGCAGCAGCGCGACCGCCGGCATCACCAGCGACTTGAGGACGGACGCGACCACCACCTCCACCCGCGCCGGCCCCGCCTCCAGCGGCCGCTGCCCGCGCAGCGACATCCCGAAGGCGATCAGCACCAGCGGGATCGACGCGTTGCCGATGATCGAGAACGGCTGCAGCACGGGCGCGGGCAGCTCCACGCCAATGAGGGCGACGACGAGGCCGAGGGCGGAGGCGATGATCATCGGGTTCCGCAGCGGCTGCGTGAGGATCGCGCCGACCGAGGTCCGCCCGCTCGTCGAGACGTCGAGCAGCGTCAGGATCGTCGGCGCGAGGACGATCAGCTGCAGGAGGAGCGTCGGGGCCACCCACTGCGGATCGCCCAGCACGTAGATGGCGACCGGCAGTCCGATGTTGTTGGCGTTGACGTAGGAGGAGGCCGCGGTCCCGATCACCGTCTCCGGCAGCGGGCGGGGGAAGAGCAGCCGCGAGGCCAGCACGTAGAGCAGGGCGACGGTCAGCACCGTCAGGAGCGAGACGAGCAGGAACGAGGAGAAGAGGACGGAGACGTCGGCCCGCGACAGCACGGTGAACAGCAGCGCCGGCGTCGTGACGAAGAAGGCGATCCGCGACAGGATCAGCCGGCTCTCGGGCGGGACGATCCGGAACCGCGCGATCAGGTAGCCGACCGCGATGACGACCCCGATGATCGAGAAGCCGGTGAGCACGCCCTCCACGCCGCCGCCTCCCCGCCGCGGCCCGTCCGCTGTCGCGCCTCCACCCTAGGCAGTGGCCGGGCGTTGCAGCGCCGGCGGGACGCGCCTACGGTGTGCGGCATGCCGCATCTCGAGGTCCCCGGCGCGAGCCTCCACTGGGAGGCGGACGGCCACGCCTCCGCGCCCGCCCTGCTGCTCGTGCACGCGGGCATCGCCGACCTGCGGATGTGGGACCCGCTCGTCCCCGACCTCTCGCGCGACCGGCTGGTGGTCCGCTACGACGTCCGCGGCGCGGGCGGAACGAGCACGGAGGACGTGGAGTACGACCCGCGCCGGGACGCCCTGGACGTGCTCGACCACCTCGGGGTCGAGCACGCGGTGGTCGTCGGCTGCTCGCGGGGCGGGACGCTCGCGCTCGACCTGGCGCTCGAGCATCCGGAGCGGGTGACCGGCCTGGTCGTGATCGCCCCGGGCCTGGCGGGCTTCGACTACCCCGCGCTGACGGCGGAGGAGGAGCGCCGCTTCGGGGAGGTCGAGGCGCTGGAGCTCGCGGGCGAGCGGGAGGCCGCGGCGATCGTCGAGGCGGAGCTCTGGGCCGTGGGTCCCGACCGCTCCGCGGACGACGTCGCTCCGGAGTTCCTCGCGCGGGTCCGGGAGCTCGCGCTCACGGGCGTCGGCCACGAGGCGGAGGCCCCCCGCCCGATCGGGCCCTCCGGGCCGGCGGGCGAGCGGCTCGGGGAGATCGCCGTGCCGACCCTCGTCGTGGCGGGCGCGCACGACCTCTCGGAGTCGCTGCCGGTCTGCGAGCACCTCGCCGCCGAGGTGAGCGGTGCCGAGCTGCACGTGCTCGAGGACGCGGCGCACCTGCCCAGCCTCGAGCACCCGGAGGAGTTCCTCGCGGTGCTGCGGCCGTGGCTGGAGCGCCACGGGATCTGATCAGGCCACGGCGGCCAGGTCGAACGCCCAGTCCACGTAGAGCTCCGGCGGCTCGCCCTGCTCGACGAGGTCGATCCGGTCGAAGCCGGCCTCGACGCAGGTCGCGCCGGCGTCCAGGTCGCTCTCCGCTACAAAGGCGTGCACGAAGCGGGGCACGGGGAACGCCGCCGCCTCCTCGAGCAGCATCCGCACGGAGTCCGCGGTGATGCCGCGGGCGTGCGGAGCGATGCTCCACGCCGCCTCGTAGGCGACGACGCCGCGCGAGCAGCCGTACCAATAGCCGATGGAGCCGACGGAGAGTCCGTCCAGCTCGACCACGTAGAAGAACGCGTCGCCGTCCGCCCAACCGCGCAGGTAGCGGTCGTGGCGCACGAGGATCTCGCTCTCGCTCTCGAGTCCGCCGCCCGCGTGCGCGAGGGTGTCGCGAAGGACGGAGGCGTCCGCCTGCGGCCAGGGGAGCAGGCGGAGGTTCTCGGGGTGGTGGTCGATGCTGGCTGTTCTCTGGTCGCTTCCGGGTTCGGGTCCCGTCACGCGCTCCGATCCTCTCTCTCAGGATGGCTCGCCGATCGAGCGCGCCGCCAGGGTGTTCGGCGCGCCTGTCCGATCGGATGTCTCCGCACTCGGGATGCGGACACGGTATCGCCCCATCTTCGACCCGATGAGGGGAGGGAAACGGAAGCGGTGAGGAATCTAGCCCCGGACGGGGGGTGGCACCTGCACAACACCTGGGCAACCGCTGACCGCGGGGCCTCCGAGGGGCGGCGGAGACGTGCGCCCGCCCCCGCGAGATCGCCGCTTCGCTCCGCCGAGACGCAAGAAAAGCGCGCGCACGAGCCCATACGCTCGGAGTCGGAGCGCGTTCCGCTCCTGCAGCCCCGTATCACCAGCGTGAGGAGGATCACCATGTCGCAAGCCGTGCAGAGCACCGTCGTCGGAGAACCCGAGGTCGTCGAGGACCGCGTGGAGGAGTCCGCCGCCTGGCTCGACCTGAAGGCGGCCGCCGCCGCGCTGCAGCCGCTCCAGTCCCAGGACGGCTCGCTCGCCGAGCCCGAGCGGCTCGAGGAGGCGCGCACCCTCGTCGAGCGGATCGTCGCCGGCGTCCGCACCCTCGCCCCCGCGTTCCCGCACGACGCCGCGTACCTCGACGCGCTGGTCGTCGACCTCGAGCGCTGGAGCGCCGGCGGCCTCGGCCTGCCCGACTTCCTCGACTCGCTCACCGCGTTCCAGCCGCAGCTCGAGCGCGTCGACGGCCGCCGCCACCTCGTCATCTTCCCCATGTACACCCAGAACGGCAGCCGCGACCGCCACGTCGAGGCCGTCCTCGTCGAGGTCGTCTGGCCGCGGTTCGTCGCCGAGCTGGAGGCGGGCGACTACTCCAACGCCCTCTTCGTGCCCGTGCGCTTCGTCGACTTCACCGCCGGCTACGACACCGACAGCGCCGTGCTGTTCCCCGAGACGGTCGCGATGCGCTCCGTCCCGTCCTTCACCTGGGGCGCGATCTTCGCCGACCGCGAGGCGGCCCGGTTCCGCCGCGTCGTCACGGAGGCGGCCCGGATCACCCGTCTCGAGCTCCCGGAGGACGCGCAGCGCCTGCTGGCCGACCAGCGCCTGGCGGAGGAGTCCTTCGTGATGTGGGACCTCATCCACGACCGCACCCACATGCGCGGCGACCTGCCGTTCGACCCGTTCATGATCAAGCAGCGGATGCCCTTCTTCCTCTACTCGCTGGAGGAGCTGCGGTGCGACCTCACCGCCTTCCGCGAGGCCGTCGCCATCGAGCGCCGCCTCGGCGCGCTCGACCGCCGCGACGACGAGGAGGAGGCGCTGGCCGAGCGCTCGCGCTTCGTGCAGTACGCGATCCTGTTCGACCGGCTCTTCCGCTTCCCGCTCACCGGGTCGCGGGTGCGCAACTACGACGGCCTCGGCGGCCAGCTGCTCTTCGCCTGGCTGCACCAGCACGGCGTCCTGCACTGGACCGACACCCGGCTGGCGTTCGAGTGGGACGGCGTCGCCGACGTGGTCGTCGCCCTCTCGGACGCGATCGACGAGCTCTACTGGCGCTCGATCGACCGGCCGAAGACGGCGCACTGGCTGGCCGCGCACGAGCTGATCGCGGCCACTCTCACTCCGCACCCCGCCTCCGCCTGGGCCCGCGGGCTCCCGGACGAGGTGCTGCTCGGCGCCCCGCGCGGGCTCACCGACGCGGTGCTGGACGACGAGTTCCCGCTGTCGATGTTCTACGAGGCCCTCGGGAAGAAGATGGGCGACGTCATCGCCTCGACCCGGGGCATCACCGGCCGGGACTGACGTCGCGCCCGGGAGGCGGCGGGGTGCGCTCCTCCGCCTCCCGGGGCCCCGTCCGACCGGCGTCGGTTAGCGTGGGGCGCATGCCCTCAGGTGACGGAGCCGCGGACCCGCTCGACGCGGGCTGGATCCGGCGAGCGCCGAGCCGGGCCGGATACGTGCGCGACGCGGTCACCGCGGGGATCCTGCTGGTGGCGACGATCGTCTCCGTCGCGCTGTACTCCTCGGCGGGCTTCCCGGACGCGGCGCACCCCGTCGTCAGCGCCCACTGGGCCGTCCTGATGACCCTTCCCCTCGCGCTGCGCCGCCGGTTCCCCGCGAGCGTGGCGGCCGGGCTCTCCGTCGTCTACGCGCTCGGGATCGTGCTCCAGGTGCCGGAGTCGCTCTTCGGCCAGATCTGCCTGTTCCTCGCGCTCTACACGGTCGGCGCGTGGGGCCGGAACCGGCGCACGGCGCTCGTCGTCCGAGTGGCGATCGCGGTCGGGATGCTGGGCTGGCTGCTCACCACCCTCGCCACGGGCGAGTACTTCGGCAGCTCCGTGCCGGTCGACGACTCCCCCGGCCTGCTCTCGCCCTACGCGGCGGAGTCGGCCCTCGCGGTCGTCTCGAACCTGCTCTACTTCGGCAGCGCCTACGTCTTCGGCGAGGCGTCGTGGCAGTCGGCCCGCCGGCTGGAGGCGCTCGAGACGCGCACGGCCGAGCTCGACGACGAGCGGGAGCGCTCCTCGCGGCAGGCGGTGTCCTCCGAGCGGCTGCGGATCGCCCGCGAGCTGCACGACGTGGTCGCGCACCACGTCAGCGTGATGGGCGTGCAGGCGGGAGCGGCGCGGCGGGTGCTGGCGCGGGATCCGGAGCGGGCGGCGGCCTCGCTCAGCGCCATCGAGGGCGACGCGCGCTCGGCGATCGAGGAGCTGCACCGCATCCTGGTCGCGCTGCGCGCCGAGGACGCGGTCCCGAATCCGCTCACCGACGCCGCGTCCACCCGCGGGGTGGCCCAGCTCGAGGAGCTGGTCGCGGCGTCCGGCGGGTCGGGCCTGCCCACCGTCTTCCTCACCCTCGGCACGCCCCGCGAGATCCCCGCGACGGTAGGGCTCAGCCTCTACCGCATCGCGCAGGAGTCGCTCACGAACGTCCGCAAGCACGCGGGGCGCGGCGCGCACGCCGAGGTGCGCCTCCGCTACGCCCCCGACGCGGTCGAGCTCGAGATCGCCGACGACGGCGGGTCCGGCCCGCACCCGAGCGCTCCCGCCTCCTGCGGACTGGGGCACACCGGCATGAGCGAGCGCGCGGCCGCGGTCGGCGGCTGGATCGAGATGGGGCCGAGGGGCGCAGGCTACCTCGTGCACGCCCGGGTGCCGCTGTCCCCCGTCCGGGCGAGCGTGCCGGACGCCGACGACCCGGTACCGTCGTCGGAGACGTCGCGGGGGCGTCAGGAGCGAGCGAGCGGGGGCCGCCCATGACCGAGCACGTGCGGGTGCTGCTCGTCGACGACCAGGAGCTCGTCCGCGTGGGCTTCCGCATCATCCTCGAGTCGGAGCCGGGGATCGAGGTGGTCGGCGAGGCCCGCACCGGGCTCGAGGCCCTGCAGCGCGCCTCCGAGCTGCGCCCCGACGTGATCTGCATGGACGTGCAGATGCCCGGCCTCGACGGCCTGGCCGCGACCCGCGAGATCGTGGCCGACCCGCGCCTGTGCTCGCGGGTGCTCATCCTCACCACCTTCGACCGCGACGACTACCTCTTCGAGGCGCTCTCGGCCGGCGCCAGCGGGTTCCTGCTCAAGAACGCGTCGCCGGAGGAGCTGGTCGAGGCCGTGCAGGTGGTCGCCCGCGGCGACGCGATGCTCGCCCCCGACGTCACCCGGCGCGTGATCGAGCGGTTCGCGTCCGTGCCCGAGCACACGCCGGCCGCGGCCGACCACTCCGGAGTGGCCGACCTGACGGACCGCGAGCGGGAGGTGCTCGTGCACCTGGCGCGGGGCTGGTCGAACGCCGAGATCGCGGCCGAGCTGTTCGTGGGCGAGGCGACCGTGAAGACGCACGTCTCGAAGATCCTGATGAAGCTCGGCGTGCGCGACCGGATCCAGGCGGTCGTGTTCGCCTACGAGCACGGGATCGCGGTGCCGGGGCGCCCCTGAGCGGTCGGCCGGGGGATCTGCTTGCGGGTGCTCGACGCCGGGGCGGTCAGCGCCGGGGCTGGCTCGAGGCCGGGCGCGGCGGGGCGCGGCGGACGAACTCCATCCGGATCTCCGGCACGATCTTCCGGTCGAGCACGACCGTCATGTAGCGGCCGTCGACGCGGGCGCCGATCGCGACCACGTCCGGGTCGGTGTCCACGCGGTAGCCGCGCAGCGCCTCCCCGTCCACGATCACCGGGACGCCGCGCACGACGTCCTCGTCGCGGAGGGCGGCGGCGACCACCGGCATCCCGCCGCGGCGGCTGCGCACGCGGCCCGGGAAGGTGTTGCGGAGCACGTCGCCCATGTGGGCCGCGAGGCGGGACTCCAGGGGCCGGCTGCGCTCGGCGGGGATCGGCACGGAGGTGCGGACCGCCTCCCAGAGCACCGGGTACCGCATCCGCGTCACCTGGTCGACCATCCATGGCGGCAGGTGGTCGTTCTCGGCGCGCTCGATCGCGCGCTTCTGCTCGGGGGTCAGCGGGACGTGGTTGACGGGGTCGGCGCGGTTGCGCGGGTTCTTGTAGAACGAGTACGAGAGCGAGATCTCGACGAAGCGGCCGAGCGCCATCGTCTGCGCCGCGGCGAACTCCTCCAGCCTCGGCTGGGGCGCGAACGCGAGGACGGGATCGCCGAAGCGAGCCGCGATCTCGTCCACCCCGGGAGGGGCGGGCATGTCGCGGACAGCTCCCGTCGTGTCCATGCGCATACGTCAAGAGTGGCCTGCCTCCCAGCCGATACCAACTTCTTGACGGAGATCGGCTTTCGGGTCGTCGTCCGTTCACCTGCCCGAAACATGCGGGAGGCAGGAGGGGTGTCTCGGCGGGCGCCTCCCGGGCTCCTCCGGGCGGCGGGCTGCGAAGATGGAGGGATGAGCGCTCTGCACGATCCCGACGTCCGCGGCTTCGCCTCCGACAACTACTCCGGAGTGCACGACGAGGTCCTCGCCGCGATCGCCGCGGCCAACGGAGCGCACCAGATCGCCTACGGCGAGGACGTCTACACCGAGCGCCTGCAGGAGGCGTTCCGCCGCGAGTTCGGCGAGCAGGCCCAGGCCTTCCCCGTCTTCAACGGCACGGGCGCCAACGTCACCGGCCTGCAGTCGATGCTGCCCCGGTGGGGCGCCGTCGTCTCGGCGGGCACCGCGCACATCACCTCCGACGAGGGCGGAGCGCCCGAGAAGGTCGGCGGGATCAAGATCCTCACGGTCCCCACGCCCGACGGCAAGCTGACCCCGGCGCTGGTCGACCAGGAGGCGTGGGGCTTCGGCGACGAGCACCGCGCCCAGCCGCTCGTGGTCTCGATCACCCAGTCCTCCGAGCTCGGCACCGTCTACACCCCCGAGGAGGTGCGCGCGCTCGCCGACCACGCGCACGGCCTCGGCATGCGGCTGCACATGGACGGGGCGCGCATCGCGAACGCCGCGGCCGCCCTCGGCCTGCCCCTGCGCTCCTTCACGACCGACGCGGGCGTCGACGTGCTCTCGTTCGGCGGCACCAAGAACGGCATCCTGCTCGGCGAGGCGATCGTCGTGCTCGACCCGGCGGCCTCGACCGGGCTGACCTTCCTCCGCAAGACCAACATGCAGCTGTCCTCCAAGATGCGCTTCATCTCGGCGCAGCTGCTCGCCCTGCTCGGCGACGGCGGCGAGGAGGAGCCCCTGTGGCTCCGCTCGGCCCGGCACGCGAACGCCATGGCGGCGCGCCTGCGCTCGGGGCTCGAGGAGGCGATCGCCGCCGGCCGGATCACCGGGCTCGAGTTCACGCAGCAGACCCAGGCCAACGCGGTGTTCGCGACGCTGCCGCCCGGAGTCGCGGACCGGCTCCGCACCGCCTACCGCTTCTACGACTGGAACCCGGCGACCGGCGAGGTCCGCTGGGTCTGCTCCTTCGACACGACGGAGGACGACATCGACGCGTTCACGGCCGCGATCGAGCGCGAGCTGGCCGCGTGAGGGCCCGCCTCCCGCGCCTGGCGACGGTCGGCGCCGCGCTCGCCGTTCTCGTCGCGCTGACGGGCTGCACGTCGGCCGAGCGCTCGGACGTCGCGGCCACCCCGTCGGCGTCCGAGACCGCCGCTCCGACTCCCTCCGCGACTCCGACGCCCTCGCCCACGGCCTCGACCCGCCTGGGCTGCGACTCCCTCCTCCCCGCCACACGGGCGGCCTCGGCGCTGGGGGTCTCCCGCAGCGCTCTCGAGGGCAGCCGCGAGGTGACGACGCGCTCCTCGGGCGAGCTGATCCGCGAGGCCGCGGAGGAGAACGGCGGAGTGCTCCGCTGCGCCTGGTACGACGAGGACGCCTCGATCACCGCGGCCGCGGTCGACGACGCCGCCGAGGCCTTCGCCGGCCGTCCGGGCCCGCGCCTCGAGACCGCCGTCGAGGCCTACGGCTCCTGCACCGACGGCAGCTGCGACCTGGACCTGCTCGCCGGCGCCACCTGGGTGACGCTGCAGCTGCGCGGCGCCCCCGCGGCCGTCGACCTCGCCGCGCTGGCGACCGGCACCGCCTCCGCCGCGCTCGGTACCCTCGACGAGCCGGTCACCGCGACGGCGCCCGTCTGCACCGAGGTCCTGACGGCCGAGCAGCTGTCCGGTGCCGCCGGTCTCGCGCAGGCGACCGCGGGGACGGGGACCGGGACGCCGACCACCGCGTCGGCCGCTGCCGCCGCCCGGGCCGGGTACGCCTCCTGCAGCTGGAGCGACGCCTCCAGCGCCGCCTACTCGGGCGTGACGGTCGACGCGCTCCCGAACGGCGACGACGGCTGGCGGAACCTCTCGCTGACCTCGGGCCTGGCGATCCCGCTCGAGCCGCTCGACGGCTTCGGCGAGAAGGCCCTCACCGGCTGCGCGGCGGGCGTCTGCGAGATCGACGCGCTGGCCGACGACGTGTGGTGGCGCGTGACCGTCACCGGCGACGCGGCGAAGGCCGAGGCCGTCGCCCGCGCCGTGCTCGCGAACGCCTGACCCGCGGCGCCTCTCTCCTCCTCCGCGAGCGCGTCAGCGCCAGTACTCGTACCAGGACGACTCGCGGCAGCCGAGGGACGCGTAGAGGCGGCGGGCGCCGGCGTTCTCGGCGAGCACCTGGAGCCAGAAGCGCGCGACACCCCGGCCGGACGCGTCCTCGAGGAGGGCGCGGATCACGGCGGAGGCGAGCCCGCGGCGCCGGGCGTCCGGCCGGGTCGCCAGGGCGAAGAGGCCGCCCCAGAGCTCGCCGTCCGGCGCCGTGACGAGCGCGAGGCGGCCGGTCGCGGCCGGGCCGTCCCCGTCGACGGCGAGAGCGTAGGAGGAGGGGCAGCCCGCGAGGATGCGCTCGGCGACCGCGCGCTCCTCCGCTCCCCCGCGACCGTCCACCGACCACCAGAGGGCGAGCCAGTCCTCGTCGGGAGCCGGGGCGAGCCGGACGCGAGGCCGCGGCGCGGATACCGACGGCGCGGACCCCGACGTCGTGGACAGGGCGGCGAGCGCCTCCTGCACCGAACCCGTCAGCACGAGCGTCCGGTCGATCGGCGCGGCGCCCCGCTCGGCGAGCAGCCCGGTCAGACCGGCGGGGCTCGGCGGCCCGATCTGCACGAGGGGCGCGATCCCGTGCTCGCGGGCGAACGCCTCCGCCGCGTCGAGCGCCGCCTCCTGGTCGACGACGTCGCCGGACGCGAGCACCGAGTTCGCGCGCTTGGTGACCCCTGCGGAGGCGCGCAGCTCCCACGCGCCGAAGGGGCGCCGCACGAGCGCGGGCCAGGCGTCGGCGGCGAGGCGGTCGAGCAGGCGCGGATCCATCGGGCCACGGTAGCGGGAGCGGCGCCGGAGCCCCGCGGACGCCCCCGGAGACGGCTCCGGCCCGCAGGATCCGCCGCGGACGAGCCGAGCGGGATCCTGCGGGCCGGAGGCCGTGGAGGGACGAGCCCTACATGTTGATCATGTGCCCCTTGAGGCCGTGGAAGCCCTCCTGCAGCGCCTCCGACAGCGTCGGGTGGGTGTGCACGTTGCGGGCCAGCTCGGTCGCGGTGAGGTCCCACTTCTGGGCGAGCGTGAGCTCGGGGAGCAGCTCCGAGACGTCCGGGCCGATCATGTGGGCGCCGAGGAGCTCGCCGTACTTCTTGCTCGCGATGAGCTTCACGAAGCCGGTGGGCTCGCCGAGGCCATGGGCCTTGCCGTTCGCCATGAAGGGGAAGGTCGAGACGGTGATCTCGTGTCCCTCGTCCGTCGCCTGCTTCTCGGTGAGGCCGAAGGAGGCGATCTGCGGCTGGCAGAACGTCGCGCGCGGCATCATCCGGTAGTCGCCCAGGGTCTGGGTCTCGGCACCGGCGAGGGTCTCGGCGGCGACGACGCCCTGCGCCTCCGCGACGTGCGCGAGCTGCAGCTTCGCGGTGACGTCGCCGATGGCGTAGATGTGCGGCACGTTGGTGCGCATGTGGTCGTCGATCGCGATCGCGCCGCGCTCGGTGAGCTCGACGCCCGTCTTCTCGAGGCCGAAGCCCTCGGTGCGGGGGACCCAGCCGATCGACATGAGCACCTTGTCGACCTCGAGGGTCGACTGCGTGCCGTCCTTCGCGGTGTAGGTGACCGTGACGTAGCCGTCCTTGTCGACGACCGACTCGACCTTGGTCGAGGTCAGGATCTCGACGCCGAGCTTCTTGTACTGCTTCTGGATCTCCTTGGAGACGTCCGGGTCCTCGTTGGGGAGGGCGCGGTCCATGAACTCGATGATCGTCACGTCGACGCCGTAGTTCTTGAGGACGTAGGCGAACTCCATGCCGATCGCGCCCGCGCCCACGATGGCCATCGTGTCGGGGAGCTCGCGGGTCATGATCTGGGTCTCGTAGGTGACGACGTTCTCGGAGAGCTCGACGCCGGGGAGGAGGCGGACGCTCGCGCCGGTCGCGATGATCGCGTCGTCGAAGGTCAGCGACTCCGTGCCGCCCTTGCTCAGCTGCACGTCGAGGCCCTGCGGGCCGGTGAAGGAGCCGACGCCGTCGAACTCGGCGATCTTGTTCTTCTTCATCAGGAAGTGGACGCCCTTGGTGCGGCCGTCCGCGACCGAGCGGCTGCGGTCGAACGCCGCGCCGAAGTCGAACGAGACGTCGCCCGAGATGCCGAACTGCTTCGCCTGGGTGTGGAAGAGGTGGGCGAGCTCCGCGTTGCGCAGCAGCGCCTTGGACGGGATGCAGCCGACGTTAAGGCAGACACCGCCCCAGTACTGCTTCTCGACGACGGCGACGGACTTGCCGAGCTGGGCGGCGCGGATCGCGGCCACGTATCCGCCGGGGCCTGCCCCCAGGACGACGACGTCGAAGTGCTGGGCCATGGATGATCCTCCAGAGTCGTGGATGGTGGTGCGCGGGGTGACCACGCCGTCTCCCACCGTACCGTTCCGGG
This sequence comes from Rathayibacter sp. VKM Ac-2762, assembly GCF_009866585.1. Taxonomy (NCBI): domain Bacteria; kingdom Bacillati; phylum Actinomycetota; class Actinomycetes; order Micrococcales; family Microbacteriaceae; genus Rathayibacter; species Rathayibacter sp. VKM Ac-2762. Next base: position 2,535,953 of record NZ_CP047419.1, read on the forward strand.
GCTCGGAGGCGGCCCGCTCCTCCGTGGGCGAACGCGCGTGCGGGCGCCTGCCGTGCACGCGCGGGAATGCCCGCGGGGCGGGGACGGTTGGGCTCCACGGGCGACGGAGCCCCTCCCCCAGTCCCCCGCACGGAAGAAGCCCCGCGATGTCCGCCACCGCCTCCCGCACCGCCAGCACCAGCGCCCCGATCCTCGACGTCCTCGCGGAGCGCTGGAGCCCCCGCTCCTACGACGCGTCCGCGACCGTCTCCGACGAGACCCTCGCGTCCCTCCTCGAGGCCGCGCGCTGGTCCCCGTCCGCCAGCAACTCGCAGCCGTGGCGCTTCATCGTCGCCCGCCGCGGAACCGACGAGTTCGACCGCATCGTCGCGACGCTCGCCGGCTTCAACGGCGCCTGGGCCGGCTCCGCCGCCGTCCTGGTCGTCGCGCTCGCCGAGACCGTCGACTCCGAGGGGAAGCCGCGCCCCTGGGCCGTCTACGACCTCGGCCAGTCGATCGCCCACCTCAGCGTCCAGGCGCACCACGAGGGCCTGCACGTGCACCAGATGGCCGGCTTCGACAAGGACGCCGTCCGCGCCGCGTTCGGCGTCGACGAGCGCTTCGACCCGGTGACGATCGCCGCGGTGGGAGTCGCGGCCGACGCCGACGCGCTGGCGAACGAGACCCTCCGCGAGCGCGAGACCGCGCCGCGCACCCGCCTGCCCCTCGAGGAGCTCGTGCTCGTCCAGGCGTAGCCCTCCGGCAGAAGGCCTCCCCCGTCCGCGGACCGGGGAGGCCTTCCGCGTCCCACCCCCTGTGTTACTCCCCGTGTCGGTCCCCGCTGTGCCGCCGGGAGCCTCTCCGTACGATCGGACGATCCGCCCGCCCGTCCCGCTGCCCGGAGAGACATGCCCGCCACCCCCGCCGCCCGCACGAGCCTGGCCTTCGACGCCGAGCTCGGCCAGTCGGCGTTCCCCGTGCGCTTCGAGGGGGTCGGCCGCACCTTCGCGCCCGGGTCCCCCGTGCTGACGGACGTGACGCTCGAGGCCGCCGCGGGCGAGGTCATCGCGATCCTCGGCCCGAGCGGCTGCGGCAAGTCGACGCTGCTGCGCATCGCGGCGGGCCTGGACACCGCCTCCGAGGGGTCCGTCCTCATCGACGGCGCCCCCGTCTCCGGCATCGACCCGCGCTGCGCGGTGGCGTTCCAGGAGCCGCGGCTGCTGCCCTGGCGGAGCATCGCCGACAATGTCGCGCTCGGACTGCCGCGCGGCACCCCGCGCCCGGCCGCCCGCGCCGCCGTCGACGAGCTGCTCTCGCTGGTCGGCCTCACCGCGCACGCCCGCTCGCGGCCCCGCGAGGTGTCCGGGGGGATGGCCCAGCGCGCCTCCCTCGCCCGCGCCCTCGCCCGGAACCCCGGCGTGCTCCTCCTGGACGAGCCCTTCGGGGCGCTCGACGCGCTGACCCGCCTGCGGATGCAGGACCTGCTGCTCGACGTGCACGCGGCGGCTCCGGCGACGATCCTGCTCGTCACCCACGACGTCGACGAGGCCCTCCAGCTGGCCGACCGCATCGTGCTCCTCGGGCGCGACGAGCCCGGAGGCGTCTCGCGCATCCAGCGGATCGTCACCGTCCCCGGCGCGCGGCCCCGCGACCGCGGCTCGGCGGAGCTCGCCGAGCACCGGGCCGAGCTCCTCGCGGGGCTGGGCATCGAGCGGCACTGACCCCGGGCGGATCGACCCGCGTCCCTCCACCCGGGCGGCACGGTCCGGGCGGCACGACCTCCCTCCCCAGCCGCCTCCTCCTCCCGCTCTCCACCGCACGAGCACCTCCCCGCACCGCCCCTCCCCTGCAGCGTCCACACTCGCTGTCACCGCATCCCCGAAGCCGAGGCCCCCATGTCGTTCACCAGCTCCCCGCTCACCCGCCGCACCGCTCTCGCCGGTCTGCTCACCGCCGCCGCCGTCCCGCTCCTCGCGGGCTGCGTGCAGGGCGAGGGCGGAGGAGGAGCGGCGGCCGCGACCGCCGACGCCGCCTCCGGAGGAACTCAGGGCGGCACGCTCACGCTCGACTTCGCGACGTACAACCCGCTGAGCCTGGTCATCAAGGAGAAGGGCTGGCTCGAGGCCGCCCTCGCCGAGCAGCAGGTCACCGTCGCCTGGGTGCAGTCGGCCGGCTCCAACAAGGCCAACGAGGCCCTGCGCGCCGGAGCGATCGACGTCGGCTCCACCGCCGGCTCCGCCGCGCTGCTCGCCCGCTCGAACGGCTCGCCGATCAAGACGATCGACATCTTCTCGCAGCCGGAGTGGTCGGCCCTCGTCGTCCCCGCCGGCTCGGCGATCACGTCGGTCGAGCAGCTCGAGGGCAAGCAGATCGCGGCCACCAAGGGCACCGACCCGTACTTCTTCCTGGTGCAGGCGCTCGAGGCCGCCGGGCTGGGCATCGGCGACGTGACGGTGCAGAACCTGCAGCACGCCGACGGCTGGGCGGCGCTGCAGAACGGCTCCGTCGACGCCTGGGCGGGCCTGGACCCGATCATGGCCGGCGCCGAGGCGGCCGGGGCGACCCTGCTCTACCGCAACGTCGACTTCAACTCCTACGGCCTGCTCAACGCGACCGAGAGCTTCCTCGCCGAGAAGCCGGACCTCGCGCAGACCGTCGTGAACGCGTACGAGCACGCCCGCGCCTGGGCGCTCGAGAACCAGGACGAGACGGCGAGCATCCTCGCCTCCGTCGCCGGCCTCGACGTGGCGGTGGCGACGACGGTCATCACCGAGCGCAGCAACCTCGACGTCGACAACGTCCCCGGCTCCGCGCAGACCGACGTGCTCGCCGTGATCGGCCCGATCTTCGTCGAGAACGGCGACGTCGCCTCGCAGCAGCAGGTCGACGACGCGCTCGACTCGCTGCTCGACGACACCTACGCCTCGGCGGCCGACCCGAGCGCCATCGGCGCCTGAGGGTCCGGCCCTCCGCCCCCGACCCCGTGATCCGAGGAGACCGACGATGACGATCCGCGACGACGACACCGCGACCGACGCCGATGTGCTGCGGCGGAGCGCGCTGTCCGCGCCGATGCCGGGTGAGCCCGGACTCGTGACGGCGGGCCCGTCGGTCGCGGCCTCCCAGCGCCGCCTCCGCGAGGACCGCTCCCACCCGCTCACCACGCGACGGTGGTTCGTGGTCGCGGGAGGCGCGATCCTGCCCGTGCTGCTGCTCGCCGCCTGGCAGATCGCGACGACGACCGGGATGGTCTCGGTGGCAGTCTTCCCCTCGCCCGCGATGGTCTGGGCGGCCGGCGTCGACCTCGCCCAGCGCGGCGACCTCGGCCAGGACGTCGCCATCTCGACGCAGCGCGTGCTCATCGGGTTCGCGCTCGGCTCGGCGCTCGGGCTCGTGGTCGGCGCGCTCTTCGGGCTCTCCCGCGTCTGGGAGGTCGTCCTCGGGCCGACCCTCGGCGCGATCCGGGCGGTCCCGTCGCTGGCCTGGGTCCCGCTGCTGCTGCTCTGGATGGGCATCGGCGAGGAGTCGAAGATCACGCTGATCACGATCGGCGCGTTCTTCCCCGTCTTCACCACGGTGGCCACGGCGCTCGGCCACGTCGACCGGCACCTCGTCGAGGCGGGCCGCGCCTTCGGCCTCTCGGGCGTCCGGCTCTTCACGACGGTGCAGCTGCCCGCGGTGATCCCCTCCGTGATCTCCGGGCTGCGCCTCGCGCTCGCCCAGTCGTGGCTGTTCCTGGTCGCCTCCGAGCTCATCGCCTCCTCGATGGGCCTCGGCTTCCGCCTCATCGACAGCCAGAACAACGGCCGGATCGACCGGGTGTTCCTGGCGATCGTCCTGCTGGCCGTGCTGGGCAAGCTCACCGATGCCGTCGTCGGCGTGTTCCAGCGCTACGCCGTGAGGAAGTGGGCGTGAGCGCCGGGGAGGGAGCTCCGAGCGTGAGCGGAACGATCGCCAACCTGCTCGACGAGCACCGCCGGTTCCCCCCGCCCGCAGCCTTCGCCGCGCAGGCGAACGCGGGCGCGGAGGAGTACTCGCGCGCCGCCGCCGATCCGGTCGCGTTCTGGGAGGAGGCGGCCCGCCGCCTCGAGTGGGCGGAGCCGTGGCACACCGCCCACAGCTGGGAGCCTGCCGCTCCGCTGCCCGACGGCTCGCTCTCGGTGCCGCGCACGACCTGGTTCGAGGGCGGACGGCTGAACGTGGCCGTCAACTGCGTCGACCGCCACGTGGACGCGGGACGCGGCGGGAAGACCGCCCTCCACTTCGAGGGCGAGCGCGGCGACCGGCGGTCGATCACCTACGCCGAGCTCCAGCGCGAGGTCTCCCGCGCCGCGAACGCGCTGACCGCGCTCGGGATCGGGAAGGGCGACCGCGTCGTCGTCTATCTCCCGGTGATCCCCGAGACCATCGTCATCACGCTCGCGATCGCGCGGATCGGCGCGATCCACTCGCTCGTCTTCGGCGGCTTCTCCGCCGAGGCGGTGCGGTTCCGCGTGGAGGACACCGGCGCGAAGCTCCTGGTCACCACGGACGGGCAGTTCCGGCGCGGAGCGGCGGTGCCGGTCAAGGCGAGCGCCGACCGGGCGGTCGAGGGCGTCGCGTCGATCGAGCACGTCCTCGTCGTCCGCCGCACCGGTGAGACCGACGTCCCGTGGACCCCGGGCCGCGACGTCTGGTGGCACGAGCTGGTCGATGCGCAGAGCGACGTCCACGAGGCCGAGGCCTTCGACTCCGAGACGCCGCTGTTCATCATCTACACCTCCGGCACGACCGGGAAGCCCAAGGGGCTGGTGCACACCAGCGGCGGCTACCTCACGCAGGCCTCCTGGACGCACTGGGCGGTGTTCGACGCGAAGCCGGACGACGTGCACTGGTGCACCGCCGACCTCGCCTGGGTCACCGCGCACACCTACGAGATCTACGGACCGCTCTCGAACGGGCTCACCCAGGTGATCTACGAGGGCACCCCGAGCACCCCGCACACCGCCCGGCACTTCGAGATCATCGAGCGGTACGGGGTGACCGTCTACTACACGGCGCCGACGCTGATCCGGACGCTGATGACCTGGTTCCCCGAGGGCGTGCCCGCCCGGTACGACCTGTCGGGCCTGCGCCTGCTAGGCACCGTCGGCGAGTCCATCAACCCCGAGGCCTGGGTCTGGTTCCACGAGGCGATCGGCGGCGGACGCTGCCCGATCGTCGACACCTGGTGGCAGTCCGAGACCGGCGCCGCGGTGATGTGCCCGCTGCCGGGCGTCTCGACCCTCAAGCCGGGCTCGTCTCTCGGAGCCCTGCCCGGGCTCGGCGTCCTCGTGGTGGACGAGCACGGCGAGCGGGTGCCGAACGGCTCCGGCGGCTACCTCGTGGTCGACCGGACCGGGCCGGCGCTCGCCCGCACCGTGTGGGGCGACCCGGAGCGGTACCGCGACTCCTACTGGGCCCGCTACGCGTCCCAGGGGTGGTTCTTCTCCGGGGACGGCGCGAAGTACGACGCCGACGGCGACGTCTGGGTGCTCGGCCGCGTCGACGACGTCATCAACGTCTCCGGGCACCGCCTGTCCACGATCGAGATCGAGTCGGCACTCGTCGCCCATCCGGCCGTCGGCGAGGCCGGAGTCGTCGGAGTCGCCGACGCGACGACCGGGCAGGCGATCGCGGCGTTCGTCATCCCCTCCGACGAGGCCGTCGACCGCGCCGAGGAGGACCCGGCCTACTGGGCCGCGCTCGGCACGACGCTCTCGGCGCTCCTGCGCGACCACGTGGCGGTCGCGATCGGTCCGATCGCCAAGCCGCGCGACGTGGTGGTGGTGCCGGATCTGCCCAAGACCCGCTCCGGCAAGATCATGCGGCGGCTGCTCGGCGACATCCGCGACGGCCGCCCGCTCGGAGACGTGACGAGCCTCCAGGACGACACCGTCCCGGCGCGCATCGCCCGCATCGTCGCCGAGCGCGGGTAGGCGCCGCGCCAGTCGGACGCGGCGGGCGGACCCTGTTTCGGGGAGGCGTCGGGAGCCTGCGCGTCCGCGGCGAGGAGGGGCCGCCGGGGAGCATCCGGAGTAGCGTGAAGCCGTGCGCGACGTCCAACAGCAGATCATCTCCGAGCTCCACGTCTCCCCCGCCGTCGATCCGGCCGTCGAGGTCGAACGGCGCAGCGGATTCCTCGCCGACTACCTCCGCAGCACCGGCGCGAACGGCCTCGTCCTCGGCATCAGCGGCGGCCAGGACTCGAGCCTCGCCGGGCGCCTTTGCCAGCTCGCGGTCGAGCAGGTCCGCGCGAGCGGCGGCGACGCCTCCTTCATCGCGGTCCGCCTGCCGTACAAGGTGCAGGCCGACGAGGAGGACGCCCAGCTCGCCCTCACGTTCATCCGCCCGGACCGCCAGGTCGTCTTCGACATCCACCAGGGCGTCGACGGCGTGGCCGCAGCATTCGGCGACGCGGTCGACGAGCCGATCAGCGACTTCGTGAAGGGCAACGTGAAGGCGCGGATGCGGATGATCGCGCAGTACGCGATCGCCGGCCAGGCCGGGATGCTCGTCGTCGGGACCGACCACGCGGCCGAGGCGGTCACCGGCTTCTTCACGAAGTACGGCGACGGCGGCGCCGACGTCCTCCCGCTCACCGGCCTCACCAAGCGGCAGGGGCGCTCGCTCCTCGAGCACCTGGATGCACCGGCCCGGCTCTACGAGAAGGCGCCGACGGCGGACCTGCTCGACGACAACCCCGGCCAGACCGACGAGACGAACCTCGGGCTCACCTACGCCGACCTCGACACGTACCTCGAGGGCGGCGAGGTCGACCGGGCCGTCGCCGAGGCGATCGAGGCGCGGTACGCCGCGACCGAGCACAAGCGCCAGGTGCCGCTGTCGATGTTCGACGACTGGTGGCGCTGAGCCGCCGCTGACCGCTTCCAGCGGCCGGCAGCTCAGGACCGCACGGGGCCCCGCTGAGGCGGGGCTCCCGTGCGTCCGGCGCGGAACCGATGCGAGGACCGGACCCGCCGCGGTATCAGGAGTCGGCGCGGGCGTTGTAGACGAGCACCTCGCCGGAGTCGACGGAGGCGCGGTAGGCGCGGAACACGTCGAGGGCCTCGTCGCGGAGCACGCCGTCGACGACCTCGATGCCGCGGGCCTCGAACTGCGCGGCCCAGTCCTCGCGCATCGGCCCCTCGTCGAAGGTGCTGATCTCCTCGAGCTCGGGGCCGGAGCCCGCGACGACCAGGCGGCGCACCCCCGACCACATCGTCGCTCCGTAGCACTGCACGCACGGGCGCCAGTTGACGACCAGGTCGTGAGCGGGGAGGCCCTCGCCACCGAGGTCCCAGGTGCCGAGCGCGGTCTGCGCGAGACCGAGCGCCGTCACCTCGGCGTGGCCGGACGAGACCCCGCTGCCGAGGACGACGTTCACTCCGACCGAGACGAGACGACCGGAGTCGCGCTCGACGACGATCGCCGCGAACGGGCCGCCGTTCCCCTCGCGGAAGTTGCGGTCGGCGAGCGCGTGCACGAGGGCCATCCGGTCCTCGAGGCTCGGGAGGACCTCGGGGACGTCGCGGAGGGCGTCACCGATCCAGGCGGGCAGGGCGATCTCGTAGCGGGTGGCGAGGCGGTCGATGTCCATGGGTCCTCCGGGAGACGGGGCGGGGCGGGGCGGCGGGCGGAGAGGGATGCGCGGCAGGCACGGCACAAATGACGCGCGGGCGGCGGCGGCCGTCGCCCCTCAGCCTCGCAGTGCCGAGCGCCGGAGACGGAATCGGCCCGGCGCGTCGACGCGGAGGTCAGGCGAGGAGGGCCTCGCCGAGCGCCGCGGCCTGCGCCGCCCAGAAGCGCTTCGCCACACCGGTCCGGCGGAACAGGGCGTCGAAGCCGTGGAAGGCGCCCTCCACGATCTCGAGCCCGCACGGCACTCCGGCCGCGCGCAGGCGCTCGGCGTAGCGGACGTCCTCGTCGTGGAAGAGGTCGAGGCCGCCGACGCCGATCCAGGCCGGCGGGAGGCCCGTGAGGTCGTCGCGGCGGGCGGGGGCGGCGTACGCCGGGACGCCGGGGCCGCCGGGCTCGCCGCCGAGGTAGGCGGTCCAGCCGAAGCGGTTGCTGCCCGGGGTCCAGACGCGGACGCCGCGCGGCGGAGGACCGGACCGGGTGACGGTGCGGTCGTCGAGCATCGGGTAGACGAGCAGCTGGAACGCGGGCTGTGCTCCTCCGCGGTCGTGGGCGAGGAGGGTCGCACCCGCGGCGATGCCGCCGCCCGCACTCGCACCTCCGACGGCGACGCGCGCCGGGTCGACGCCGCGCTCCCGGGCGTGCTCGACGAGCCAGTCGAACGCGGCCAGCACGTCCTCGACGGCAGCCGGCGCGGGATGCGCGGGCGCGAGGCGGTAGTCGACGGAGACGACCGTGATGCCCAGGGTGCGGGCGAAGTCGATGCAGGACGCCTCGTCCTGGAGGTGGCTGCCGAGCACCATGCCGCCGCCGTGCACCCAGATGAGCGCGGGAGCGGTACCGCGGAGGATGCGCGGCCGGTAGCTGCGGGCCCGGACGGGAGCGGCTCCGGCGACGGGGATCTCGAGGTCGTCGACCACGATGTCGGGCGGAGCCTCGCCTCCCTCGGCGACGCGACGCGTGGCGAGGCGCAGCAGTCGCGGGCCGAGGACGATCGGCGGGAGGAAGCGGCCGAGCGCGAGGTCGGGGTGGAAGAGGGGCGCCGTCGCGGCGGTGCGGGCTGACGCGGTCATGCGCGGGAGGCTACTCCTCGCGGCCGTGCCGGCGCCCCTCCGCGGGATTACGGACGCACGAGGGTCTTGATCGCGCGGCGCTCGTCCATGGCGGCGTACGCCTCGGCGATCTCCTCGAGGGGCAGCTCGAGGTCGAAGACCAGACCGGGCTCGATCGCGCCGCTGAGCACGTCCGGCAGCAGCTCGGCCATGTAGCCGCGGACCGGCGCGACTCCGCCGTTGACGCCCACGTTCGAGCCGAACATCTGGCGGACGGGCAGCTCGGGGCCTCCGTTGGGGACGCCGACGTAGCCGACCATGCCGCCGGGGCGGGCGGAGTCGAGGGCCTGCTGCATCGACTCCTTGGTGCCGACGCACTCGAGCACGCAGTCGGCGCCGATCCCGCCGGTCAGCTCGCGGACGCGCGCGACGCCCTCGTCGCCGCGGGTCTCGACGATGTGGGTCGCCCCGAAGCGGCGGGCGAGGTTCTGCCGCGACTCGTGCCGCGACATCGCGATGATCGTGGTCGCGCCGAGGCGCTTGGCCGCCAGGACGGCGCAGAGGCCGACCGCGCCGTCGCCGACGACCGCGACGGTCGAGCCCGCGGTGACACCGGCCGAGATCGCGGCGTGGTGGCCGGTCCCCATCACGTCGGCGAGGGTGAGCAGGCTGGGGATGAGCGCCGGGTCCGGGTCGATGCCCACGCGGAAGAGCGTGCCGTCGGCGAGGGGCACGCGCACCTTCTCACCCTGGGCGCCGTCCGCGAAGCCCTCCTCGCGGACCTCGGCGCCCCACCAGCCGCCGGTGAGGCACGAGGTGGAGACGCCGTTCGCGCAGTTCGCGCAGGTGCCGTCGCAGACGTAGAACGGGGCGATCACGAAGTCGCCGACCGCGACGTCGTGCACGTCGTCGCCGATCTCCTCGACGACGCCGACGAACTCGTGGCCGATGCGGTGCGCCTCCTTGGTGGGCGTGACGCCGCGGTAGGGCCAGAGGTCTGAGCCGCAGACGCACGCCGCGGTGACGCGGACGATCGCGTCGCGCCCCGTCGAGAGCTGCGGGTCGGGGACCTCCTCGAGTCGGATGTCGCGCTCGCCGTGGATGAGTGTTGCTCGCATGGGTGCTCCTGGTCGGGAGGGGGGTGGGGTCGGCGTCCACGGTACGCCCGCGACCGGCCGCGGGTGCCGGAGAGGCGGGGGCTTGCACGAACGCGCGCCGACGCGGCACGGGTGGAGAGCCGGGGCACGGCCGGGGGCGGTCCGGCGCAGGGCGGGAGGCGTCCTGCCGGATCGGAGCAGCCCCGCAGCAGCCCTGCGCCGCGTCACGGCTGCGCCTCCGCCCAGCCGTCGCGCCCGATCACGACGTGCGCGAGGAACCGCAGGCCGCACGCCTCTGCCCCGTCGGCGATCGCCCGCGTCGCCGCACGGTCGGAGGGGAGCACCACGGCCTCGCCCGCGTGGCTGTGCGCCAGGCCGATGCCCGCCGCGCCGCGCGCCAGCACCTCGGCGAGCACGGCGGCGACGGGGATCTCGGCGTGCGCCGGGGCTCCGTCGGCCAGCGTCAGGACGTCGCGGACGGCTCCGGACTCGGCGAGCGCCACTGCCAGCACGGTCTCGACCGGCCGGGCGGCCAGCAGCGGAGCGACGAGCCCGGCCAGGCCGGCGGCGTCGGTCACGCGGGCGGCGCGCGAGGCGCGGTTCATCCTCCGCCGCAGCTCGAAGGAGGCGACCAGGCGGCAGGCGGCGACCTCGCCGACTCCGCGGTGCCGCATCAGATCGGCCACCCCGGCCCGGGCGACGGCGTCGATGCCGCCGAAGCGCGCGAGGAGGCGCTGCGCGACGACGGTCGCGTTGGCGCCGCGGACGCCGGCCCCGATGAGCACGGCGAGGGTCTCGGCGTCGGTGAGCGCTTCCGGTCCGTAGGCGCGGAGGCGCTCCCTCGGCCTCTCCTCGGGAGGGAGGTCGGCCATCCGGGGGCCGGGCGTTTCGAAGGACATGCCGCCGACGCTACGGAGCCCGCCGGACGCGCGCGCCGCGGATCCCGCGACTGTGGACGACTCCCGCCCTCGCGCGCCCTGTGGAGGGAACTTCCGTCGCCACCCGCGCGCTCCTCTCCCCTGCGAGTACGCAGAAGTCGGACTCGCGACAGGGGTCGAGCACCCCGGTCAGTCCGACGCGGGCATCCCCGCCGTCACCGACAGGCTCTCGCCGTCCGGCGCCACGTCCACCAGCACCACGTCCCCGTCGCGCACCGTGCCGCCGAGCAGCGCCGTGGCCAGCTGGTCGTCGATCGCCCGCTGCATCAGCCGGCGCAGCGGCCGCGCGCCGTACTGCGGGTCGTAGCCGCGCTCGGCCAGCCACCCGCGGGCCGCGGGCGTCACCGCCAGGTCGAGCCGTCGCTCCGAGAGCCTCCTCGACAGCCGGTCGACGTACAGCGACACGATCTCGCCGAGCTCGGTGCGGTCGAGCGCGTCGAAGATCACGATGTCGTCGAGCCGGTTCACGAACTCGGGCTTGAAGGCCTGGCGCACCATCTGCTGGACCGCCTCCTCCTTCTGCGGCCGCGACAGCGCCGGGTCCACGAGGAACTGCGACCCCAGGTTGGAGGTGAGGATGAGGATCGTGTTGCGGAAGTCGACCGTCCGCCCCTGGCCGTCGGTGAGCCGGCCGTCGTCGAGCACCTGGAGCAGGACGTCGAACACCTCGGGGTGCGCCTTCTCGATCTCGTCGAGGAGCACCACCGAGTACGGGCGGCGGCGGACCGCCTCCGTGAGCTGGCCGCCCTGCTCGTAGCCGATGTAGCCGGGAGGGGCGCCGACCAGCCGCGAGACGGCGAACTTCTCGCCGTACTCCGACATGTCGATGCGGACCATCGCCTTCTCGTCGTCGAAGAGGTGGTCGGCGAGCGCCTTCGCCAGCTCGGTCTTGCCGACGCCGGTCGGCCCGAGGAAGAGGAAGGAGCCGGTCGGCCGGTCGGGGTCGGAGATGCCCGCGCGGGTGCGGCGCACCGCGTCCGCGACGGCCGACACCGCCTCGTCCTGGCCGATCAGTCGGCGGTGCAGCTCGGTCTCGAGGTGCAGCAGCTTCTCGGTCTCGCCCTGCAGGAGGCGCCCGACGGGAATCCCCGTCCAGGCGGCGATCACCGCGGCGATGTCGTCGGCCGTCACCTGCTCGTTGACCATGCGGCCCTCGGCCGGCTCCTCCTCCGCCTCGGCGGCCGCGAGCTCGCGCTCGATCACCGGGATGTCACCGTAGAGCAGCTTCGACGCGCGCTCGAGCTTGCCCTCGCGCTGCGCCCGCTCGGCGGCGATCCGCAGGGCGTCGAGCCGGTTCTTGAGCTCGCCGACGCGGTTGAGGGAGGCGCGCTCGCGCTCCCAGCGCTCCTGCAGCTCCTCGAGCTGGGCGCCGCGGCGGGCCAGGTCCTCGCGCAGCTTCTCCAGCCGCGCCTTCGAGGCCTCGTCCTTCTCCTTCTTCAGCGCCAGCTCCTCGAGCCTCAGCCGGTCGACGGAGCGGCGCAGCTCGTCGATCTCGACGGGAGCGGAGTCGATCTCCATGCGCAGCCGCGACGCGGCCTCGTCGATCAGGTCGATCGCCTTGTCCGGCAGCTGGCGGGAGGTGATGTAGCGGTTCGAGAGCGACGCGGCGGCGACCAGGGCGGAGTCGGCGATCGCCACCTTGTGGTGCGCCTCGTAGCGCTCCTTCAGCCCGCGGAGGATCGCCACGGTGTCCTCGACGGTCGGCTCGCCGACGAAGACCTGCTGGAAGCGGCGCTCGAGAGCGGCGTCCTTCTCGATGTACTGGCGGTACTCGTCGAGCGTCGTCGCGCCGATCATCCGCAGCTCGCCGCGCGCCAGCATGGGCTTGAGCATGTTCGCGGCCGCCACCGATCCCTCGCCGCCGCCCGCGCCCATCAGCGTGTGCAGCTCGTCGATGAAGGTGATGATCCGGCCGTCGGACTCCTCGATCTCCTGGAGCACGGCCTTCAGCCGCTCCTCGAACTCGCCGCGGTACTTCGCTCCGGCGATCAGGGCCGAGAGGTCGAGGCTGACGAGCTGCTTGCCCTTGAGGCTCTCGGCGACGTCGCCCGCGACGATCCGCTGCGCGAGCCCCTCGACGACGGCGGTCTTGCCGACGCCGGGCTCGCCGATGAGGACGGGGTTGTTCTTGGTGCGGCGCGTGAGCACCTGGCTGACGCGCCGGATCTCGGCGTCCCTCCCGATCACCGGGTCGAGCTTGCCGCTCGCCGCGATGGCGGTCAGGTTGACGCCGTACTGCTCGAGTGCGGACTTCTCGTCCTGCTGGGGCATCCGACCGGCCTGCATGATGGTGGTCTCCTCCGTGGCTCGAAAGTTGAGTTCGACGGACTCAACTTTACTCCCGCGACGGCTCCGGCGGTCAGGCCGTCAGAAGATCGCTGTCGCGGCCCTGGAGCGTCTCGAGCGCGTTCCGGAGGATCGAGCGCAGCCGGAACTCGTCGATCCCGGTCAGCGCCGAGATCTCGGCCTGCGAGAAGCCGCCGGCCGCAGCCAGCAGCAGGAGCTCGCGGTCCGGGCAGTCGAGGGCGAGCAGGCCGCTGCCGAGCGGACGCCGGGCGAGCTCGTGCGCGGACCCGAGGGTCTCGCAGAGGACCTCGAGCACCCAGAGCACGGGCTCCGGCGAGCGGGCGCCCTCGCGGGAGCGGCGCCAGACGGCGGTGAAGACGTCGGTGCAGAGCCGGTCGCGGCCGGCCGGGTCGGCCTGGACCGTGCCGACGCACGCCGAGACGAGGCCGCCGAAGCGATCGACGAGCTCTCCCAGAGCGGAGGCGTCCCCCGTGGCGGAGCGGGTCAGCAGACGGGCGGCGTCCTGCGTCAGCGGCGGACGCACCCGTCCACCGGTCGCGTCCTCGCCTCCAGCACTCACAGGCCCCAGCGTGTCACCGACTCCGGGACGGCGGGACCAGTTGCGCGGAAGGGGGGTGACAGGTATGGAGCGGATCCGCTATCCGACATCAGAGGCGCGGCCAGCGCGCGCGGGCGAAGCAGAAGAGCCCGTAGGCGATGAGCCCGACCGCGACGAAGCCGAGGAGGAGCACGCCCGCCGGCAGCTCCACGAGCGACTTCAGCGCCTCGTCGAGCCCGCCCGCCTGCTCCGGATCATGGGTGACGGCGGCGACGATCAGCAGCACGCCGAGAGCGCCGAGGACCACGCCCTTGGCGACGTAGCCGGCGACGCCGAGCACGGTGACGACGGTGCCCGCCGTACCGCCCGGCTCCGCGACGTTCTCGAGGAACTTCCTGCTCGCTCCGCGGTACACGAAGACGCCGCCGACCGCGAGGACGGCCAGTCCCGCGATCACGAGCAGCACGACTCCGCCCGGCGCCGAGAGCACCTGCGCGCTCGCGCTCTCGGACGACTCGGACGAGCTCGACCCGCCGCCCGTTGCGAACTTCAGCGCCGTCACGCCGAGGGCGCCGTAGACGACGGCCTTGCCCGCCTCCTTCAGCCGGCTGCCCCAGGTCTTCAGGGCGCTCTCGCGCGGGCGGACGAGGAACGCCTCGAGCAGCCCCCAGAGCGCCAGGCCGAAGAGGCCGACCGTGCAGATCCAGAGGATCACCAGACCGCCGGGCTGCGCCGCGAGGGCGCCGAGAGCACCGCTCTGGTCGGCCTCGCCTCCGCCGCCGCGGGCCACGCCGAGGGCGATCACTCCGATCAGGAGGTGGACGAGGCCGTTCGCCGCGAAGCCGCCGCGGGCGAGGGTCCGCACCGCCCGGGAGTCCTGGATGTCGTCGGCGGTGCGCTGGGCGTCGGCGGTGCTCGGAGTGTTCACAGGGTGGACGCTACGCGTTTCCACACCCCCGCGCCCGGCGCTCCGCCGTTCGGAGGTGCTCCCGGAGCCGGTTCTCCACACCTTTCCACAGGGTTGTCCACAGCTGTGGAATCGCTAGAGGGACGAGTGGATCACACGTCGACGGCGCGGACGAGTCCGTCCTGCACGCCTCCCAGCCAGTCGTAGACGCTGCGGATCGCGGCCGCGCTCCCCTCCTCCGGGACGACGTCGTCGGTGTCGTCGATGCCGAGCCGCACGGCCAGAGCGAGCCGCATGTCGGTCAGTGCGCGGAGCCAGGCGATCGCCTGCGGCTCCTCGAGACGGACCGCGACCTCGCCCAGCCCCTCGAAGATCCGGCCGTGACTCGTGCCGTCGCCGGCGTCGAGGGCCGCCGTGACGGCGCGGGCGTCGTCCATCTTGCGGGCGGCGAGGTCCGGAGCGGTGAAGCGGCGGAACTCGTCGGCCGCCTCGGCGTCGTCGCGGTAGGCGTCGGGCAGGAGGCGCGCGAGCGCTGGATCGGAGCGGGCCTCCTCCGAGGACGCCCCGCGGTCGAGCAGCTCGAGCATCTCGCCGGCCAGATGGCGGAGGATCCCGGCCTCCTCGCGGTCGAAACGGGCGACGGCCGCTCCGGAGGAGTCGCGGCGGAACGCGCGCATCAGCCGAGTCCTCGGATGCCGCGAGCGGGGTGCTCCCCGGTCTCCGCGGCCGCGGGGCGCAGCGGGGCGCTCACGCGTCGGCCTTCTGCAGCGTCGCCCACAGGCCGTAGCCGTGCATCGCCTCCACGTGCCGCTCCATCTCCTCGCGGTTGCCGGTCGCGACGACCGCGCGCCCCTCGGTGTGCACCTGCAGCATCAGCCGCTCCGCCTCGGCCCGGCCGAAGCCGAAGTAGCTGCGGAAGACGTACGAGACGTACGACATCAGGTTGACCGGATCGTCCCAGACCAGCACGATCCACGGGACCTCGGCCGCCGAGCGGGTCGCCAGGCGCTCGTCCGCGCGCTCGATCGTGTCCGCCATCCCTCCAGCGTAGGCCGCGGCGCGGGCGGACGCCCGGGCGCGCGGCCCGGAGCGCGCCGCCCGCAGCCCGCGAGTGTCCAGGAGTCGTCGCACTCGGCGCGGGGGCACGAGGACGGGGACCGCGAGAAGCCAGGAGTCGTCGCTGATTCGGCTGCAGCAGCGCCGCCCGCTACGCCGACAGGCGCGGCAGGACCTCCCGGGCGAAGAAGTCGAGGTGGTCGAGGTCCTGCAGGTCCATGAACTGCAGGTAGACGCGCTCGCAGCCGGCCTCGCGGAGGGACTCGAGGCGGTCGACCGCCTCGTCGACGCCGCCGGCCACTCCGTGCTCGCGCAGCTCGGCGGGCTCGCGGCCGATCGCCGCGGCACGGCGCGTGAACTCCGCCTCGTCGCCTCCGCCGACCGCGATCAGCGCGACCGAGTGCACGAGCGACGAGGGCTCGCGCCCGATCGCCCGGCACGCCTCGTCGACGCGCTCGAAGGCCCCCGGGATCGCGTCGAACTCGGGGAAGGGCAGGTTGAACTCGCTCGCGAACCGCGCCGCGAGCGCCGGGGTCCGCTTGGGGCCGCCGCCACCGACGATCACCGGCAGCGGCAGGCGGGCGGGCTTGGGCAGGGCCGGGGAGTCGGTCAGCGTGTAGTGCTCGCCGGCGAAGGAGTAGCGCTCGCCGACCGGCGTCGACCACAGGCCGGTCACGATCTCGAGCTGCTCCTCGAGGAGGTCGAAGCGGCGCGGAGGGAAGGGGATGCCGTACGCGGCGTGCTCCTCCTCGAACCAGCCGGTGCCGAGGCCGAGCTCGGCACGGCCCCCGGACATCGCGTCGACCTGGGCGACCTGGATCGCGAGGATCCCCGGCGGCCGGTAGGTGACGGAGGAGACGAGGGTGCCGAGCGCGATCCGCTCGGTCTCGCGGGCGAGGCCGGCGAGCGTCGTCCACGCGTCGGACGGGCCCACGCCGGGATCGCCGTCCCCCATCCGGAGGTAGTGGTCGGAGCGGAAGAAGCCGTCGTAGCCGAGGCTCTCGGCGGCCTGCGCGACGGCGAGGAGGTCCTCGTAGCTCGCGCCCTGCTGGGGTTCGGTGAACACTCTGAACTGCACGGGTCCAGCCTCCCGCACCGGGGCCGGATCATGCCAGCCCGGCTCCCCCGGCCGGGGCCGCCGACGGGCCCCCGTGTACCGTGGACGGTTGCCGCCGACGAGAGGACCCCATGTCCGAGCACCCGTCCTCCCCGGACACCGCCCCCGCCACCGCGGGCACGACCGCCCCTCCGCACCGCCTCGCGCGGTGGGTCTTCTGGCCCGCCGCCGTCCTCACGCTGTCGATCGCGGCCTTCGCGATCCTCGCGCCCGACGCCGCGACCTCCGTGTTCTCGACACTGCAGACCACGGTCGTCAACACGTTCAGCTGGTACTACGTGCTGATCGCCGCGGTCTTCGTGGCCTTCGCCATCTGGATGGGCGTGAGCCGCTTCGGCGACATCAAGCTCGGCGCCGACGACGACGAGCCCGAGTTCTCGATGCTCGCCTGGATCTCGCTCCTGTTCGCCGCCGGCATGGGCATCGGCCTCGTCTTCTACGGCGTCGCGGAGCCGCTCACCCACTTCGCCACTCCGCGCCCGGGCGTCACCGGCACCGAGACGCAGCTCGCGCAGAGCGCGATCTCGCAGACCTACCTGCACTGGGGCGTCCACGCCTGGTCCATCTACGTGGTGGTCGGCCTCGCCCTCGCGTACGCGATCCACCGCCGCAAGCGGCCGGTGTCGATCCGCTGGGCGCTGGAGCCGCTGCTGGGCCGCCGGGTCCGCGGCGGCTGGGGCAACGCGATCGACGTGGTCGCCCTGGTCGGCACCATGTTCGGAGTCGCGACCTCGCTCGGGCTGGGCGTCACCCAGATCTCGGCGGGCCTGGAGGCGAGCGGCATCGTGGAGTCGTCGCTCACCGTGCAGATCGTGGTCATCGCCGTCGTCACGGGCCTGACCGTCTTCTCGCTGATCTCGGGCGTGGGCAAGGGCATGAAGTGGCTCTCGACCGGCAACCTGCTGCTCGCCGCCGCGCTCCTCGTCTTCGTGCTCGTCGCCGGCCCGACCCAGTTCCTCCTCCGCGAGTTCGTGCAGTCGCTCGGCAACTACCTGCAGAACTTCATCGGCCTGACCTTCACGGTCAGCGCCTACGCCGGCCGCGAGGGCGAGCAGTGGCAGGCCTCGTGGACCACGTTCTACTGGGGCTGGTGGATGTCGTGGGCGCCGTTCGTCGGCATCTTCATCGCCCGCGTCTCGAAGGGCCGGACGGTCCGCGAGTTCGTCGGCGGCGTGCTGCTCGTGCCGACGATCATGACCTTCCTCTGGTTCAGCGTCCTCGGCGGCACGGCCATCTACCGGGAGCTCTACGGCGACGGCGGCCTCGTCGGCGCCGACGGCTCGGTCGACACGAACCTGGCGCTCTTCTCGATGCTGCAGGGACTGCCCGCGGGCTCGGTGCTGACGATCGGCGCGATCCTCCTGATCGGCGTCTTCTTCGTGACCTCCGCCGACTCCGGAGCGCTGGTCATGGCGATGATCGCGACCGGAGGCCAGGCGGAGCCGCGCAACCCGATCCGCGTGTTCTTCGCCGTCGCGACCGCGCTGCTCGCCCTGTCGCTCCTGGTCGCCGGCGGCCTCGACGCCCTGCAGACCGCGGCGATCCTCTCGGCCCTGCCGTTCAGCGTCGTGATGATCCTGATGTGCGTCGCGACGGTGATCGCCTTCCGCCGCGAGATCCGCGCGTACGACAAGGCCCGCCGCAAGGCGTTCGTCGGCGACATCGGCACGTTCTACGGCCTCGAGGTCGAGGATCCGGCGGAGCGCGAGCCCGCCCACCCGATCAAGCGCCTCGCGCACCGCCTGAAGCCGGGGTCGAAGGAGTAGTCGGCTCGGACGAGCCGCAAGGACGGAGGAGCCGGGCGCCGCTGGGCGCCCGGCCGGCCGATCAGCTGGGCGACGGGATGAAGGGGTGCTCCGGCGGGTCCTGGTCGTCGCCGAGGCGGGCGTCGGCGCCCTGGTCGAGCGCCTCGTCGATCGACTCGGGGTCGTCGATCTCGGCCGGGTCCTCCGGCGGGACCGGCAGGGAGTCGCCGTCGGGGCGGGTGGTGTCGGTGACGTCCTCGGGGGCGTCGAAGCCGAAGCTGCTCATGGTTCCCTCTCCGCGGTGCGCCCGGGAGGCGGCGCCGCTGCGGGCAGCCTAGGTCGCGCCCCCGGAGGCGGTCACGGACTTGACGGGGCACCCGAGGGGCCCCGAGGGTCGGCCTGCTCCGGAGGAGCCTCCGCCCCGGCAGCCGTCAGTGCACGTACTCGAGCAGGTCGGCTCCGAGGGTGCGCATGCCCTCCAGCACCGCGAGGCGGTAGTGCAGGGTCGTGTCGTCGAACTGGGTGGCGACCGCGTAGGCGACTCCGGCGCGCGGGCCGCGGAGGACTCCGGCCTCGGCGCGGACGCCGACGTCGGTGCCGGTCGCGTTGACGAGCAGGACGCCGTGGTCGGGGTGGCGGTGGGCGAGCGGGTCGAGCCCGAACGAGGCGGCGACCATCGAGAGGTCGGTGCCGAGCGAGAGCCAGCCGATCACCCGCGAGCTCACGGCGGCGTCGACGATCTCGCCGTTCGCGAGGGTGGCGAGCAGCCAGGTCAGCTCGCGGGCGGAGCCGATCGAGAGCTGCGGCGCGTCGTCCGGGCCGCGCTCGTCGCGCACGACGTCGAGCAGGGCGGTGCGGGAGAGGCCGAGCGCCTCCGCCCGCTCGCGCACGGCATCGAGGCCGACGCGGCGCAGCAGGACGTTGGTCGCGAGGTTGTCGCTGGAGGCACCGACGAGGGCGGCGAGGTCGGCGATCGGCATCGACGGCACCTGGAGGTGCTGCCAGAGCCCGGAGCCCGAGACCGCGTCCGCCGCGGTCCGGTCGACCAGGCGCAGGTTCTCCTGCGGCTCGTTCGCCAGCCGGGCGGCGACCTCGATCAGCAGCACGACGGTGCCGAGGGAGGCGGTGGGCATCGAGACGGAGTCGTCGACCGCGAACAGGGTGCGGCCGGTCGCCAGGTCGACGGCGCGCGCCGAGACGACGACCCCGTCGATCGCGAGACGGCCGAGGGCGTCGAAGCCGCGCTGGAAGTTCTCGCGGTCGCCGCCGCCCTTGTGGCGCCCCCGGCGGTTGCGTCGGCTCTCACGGCGGGTCTCGCTGGTGGGGATCACCACGGGTACGGCCCCTCTACGGGTCGGGAGTGCGGTCGTGCGGAGGGGGACCGGGGTCCTCACGCGCCGGCAGGACGCGCGATCGGCGGACGACCCCGCTGCATCGGTCGGCTCTCGATGCCCGGGGCTCCTCGTCCGTGGTGCGGAGGTGGTCGGCGGCGACTACCAGATGGTGACGCGCTCGCTCGGGGAGAGCCAGAGGGCGTCGCCTTCGGAGACGTCAAAAGTAGCGTAGAACTCGTCGATGTTCCGGACGATCTGGTTGCAGCGGAACTCGGCCGGAGCGTGCGGATCGATGGCGAGGAGGCGGATCGTCTCCTCGTCGCGCGACTTCTGCTGCCAAGCCTGCGCCCAGGAGAGGAAGAAGCGCTCGGCGCCGGTCAGGCCGTCCACGACGGGCGGCTCCTCGCCGTCCAGCGAGAGCAGGTAAGCCTTCCAGGCGATGCCGAGACCGCCGAGGTCGCCGATGTTCTCGCCGATGGTCAGGGCGCCGTTCACGTGGTGCCCGGGCGTGGTCGCGGGAGCGAGCGCGTCGTACTGCGCGATGAGCGCCTTCGTCCGCTCCTCGAACGCGGCCCGGTCCTCCTCGGTCCACCAGTCGGTGAGGCGGCCGTCGCCGTCGAAGCGCGAGCCCTGGTCGTCGAAGCCGTGGCCGATCTCGTGACCGATGACGGCGCCGATCGCTCCGTAGTTCGCGGCGGGGTCGCGGGCCTCGTCGAAGAAGGGGAACTGCAGGATCGCGGCCGGGAAGACGATCTCGTTGAAGCCCGGGTTGTAGTACGCGTTGATCGTCTGCGGGGTCATGAACCACTCGTCGCGGTCGAGCGGGCGGCCGATCTTGCCGAGCTCGCGGGCGAACTCGAACTCGGCCACGCGGCGGGCGTTGCCGAGCAGGTCGGCCGGGTCGATCGAGAGGGCGGAGTAGTCGCGCCAGCGCACCGGGTAGCCGATCTTGGGCGTGAACTTCGCGAGCTTCTCGAGCGCGCGCTCGCGGGTGGCGGGACTCATCCACTCCAGGTCGACGATGGAGCGGCGGTACGCCTCGATGAGGTTCGCGACCAGCACGTCCATCGCGGCCTTCGCCGTCTCGGGGAAGTGGCGGGCGACGTAGGTGCGGCCGACCGCCTCTCCGAGCGAGCCCTCGACGAGCGAGACGGCGCGCTTCCAGCGCTCCCGCTTCTGCGGGGTGCCGGTGAGGGTGCGGCCGTAGAAGTCGAAGTTGGCGTCGACGAAGCCGCTGGACAGGTAGGCCGCGGCTCCGCGGATCACCTGCCAGGACAGCCAGTCGCGCCAGGCCGGGAGCCGGTCCTCGGTGAGCAGGCCCGCGAGACCCTGGAGGAAGCTCGGCTGGCGGACGACCACCTCGGCGAGCGCCCCCTCCGGAGCGCCCATCGCGGTGAGCCAGACGCCGAGGTCGACGCCCGCGGCGAGCTCCTCGACCTCGGACCAGGAGCGGAGGTTGTAGGTCGCCTGGCTGTCGCGGCTGCGGACCTTGTCCCAGTGCGCGGCAGCCAGGTCGGTCTCGAGGGCGACGATGCGCTCGGCGCGGGCCTCGGCGGCGTCGATGCCGGCCAGGGCCAGCATCCGCGCGACGAACGGCGTGTAGGCCTCGCGGACGGAGGCGAACTCCTCCTCGCGGTAGTAGCTCTCGTCCGGCAGGCCGAGGCCGCCCTGGTTGACGAAGACGAGGTAGCGCTCGGGGCTGCCCGGGTCGTTGTCGACGAAGAGGCCGAAGAGCCCGGGGACGCCGGTGCGCTCGAAGGCGCCGACCGCGCGGAGCAGGCCGGGGATCGAGTCGACCCGCTGCACGGCGGCGAGGTCGTCGGCGATCGGGGCGGCGCCGAGCTCCTCGGCCCGCTCCTCGTCCATGAAGGAGGCGTAGAGATCGCCGAACAGGCGCTCCTCGGTGCCGTGCTGCGCGGTCTGCGCCTCGACGATGATGTCGCGCACGGCCTTCTCCGCCTCCTCCTGGAGGACGTGGAAGGAGCCGTAGCGCGCCTTGTCGGCGGGGATCTCGGTGCGGTCGATCCAGAGCCCGTTGACGTGCCGGTAGAGGTCGTCCTGCGGGCGCGTCGCGGGGTCGAGTTCGGAGCGGTCGATACCGGAGCGAGGCGTCGTCGAGGTCATGGCGGACAGCCTACGTCGGGGCGCCGACACGGTGGCGCGAGGTGCGGCGGGTCGAGCGCGGAGCCGCGGAGGGCGGGCGCGGAGCCGCGGACGGGAGTGCCCGGCGCGGAGCCGCGGGAGGGCCGGGCGCGCCACCGTCCGGCTCGCGGGGGCGGACTGCTCCTGCGAGCCGGACGGTGGCCGACGGGGACGCCGGAGCGTCAGCGCCCGAGCTGCTCCTCGACGTACGCGCGGATCGGCGTGGTCGGCCGCCCGATCAGGCGGGCGAGCGAGCCGTCGGTCCCGCCGAGGAGGCCATCGGCGATGTTCGCGTCGAGGCCGACGACGAAGCCGACTCCGCCCTCGGGGACGCCGGCGCCGGTGAGGACGCGGGCGTGCTCGTCGGAGGAGACGTGGCTGATCGCGGCGTCGCGTCCGGCGACCTCGGCGACGATCGCGGCCAGCTCGTCGAAGCTCCAGGCGGTGTCGCCGGAGAGCTCGTGCACGGTGCCGACCAGGGACGGGTCGGTCAGGGCGACCGCTGCGGCCTCGGCGTAGTCGGTGCGCGCGGCGCTGGCGACGCGGCCCTCGCCGGCGCTCGAGAGGGTGCTGCCGGTGGAGGCGAGCTCGGCGACGGTCTGCTCGTAGTTCTCGTTGTACCAGCCGTTGCGGAGGACGACGGCGGGGACGCCGCTGGCGGCGATCGCCTCCTCCGTGGCCTTGTGCTCGGGGGCGAGGATGAGCGCGCTCGTGGTCGCCTTCGGGGCGCTCGTGTAGACCAGGCGCGCGCCGGCGCGGACGGCGGCGTCGATCGCGGCGGTGTGCTGCGCGACGCGCCTGCCGACCTCGGAGCCCGAGACGAGGAGGACGGCCTCGGCGCCGGAGAAGGCGGCGTCGAGCGAGGCGGGGTCGTCGAAGTCCGCGACGGCGGTGCGGACGCCGAGGTCGGCGGCGAGCGCCTCGAGCTTCGCGGCGTCGCGGCCGGTGGCGACGATGACGGAGGCGGCGGTGCCGCGGGCGAGCAGGTGCTCGACGGCGAGACGGCCGAGGTGGCCGGTGGCTCCGGTGACGACGAGGGTCATGAGGGGTCCTTCCTGACGGGTGGGGGCGGGCGGGGTCCGCCGCCAGGAGGGTGCAACCGGCGCATCCTCCTCCTGCTTCCCGGAATGCAGTACCCACTATTTCGTTAGTACAGTCACCACCCCTGTCCCGAGGAGCACCCATGACGATCGCCGACTCCCCCCTGCTCGCCGGGGACGTCTACTCCGCCGACTGCCCGAGCCGCGAGGTCTTCGGGCACGTCACCAGCAAGTGGGGCGTCCTGGTGCTCGCGGCGCTCGCTCCGGGCACGCTGCGCTGGGGCGCTCTGCGCCGCCGGATCGGCGGGATCAGCGAGAAGATGCTCGCCCAGACGCTGCGGTTCCTGGAGGAGGACGGCTTCGTGCACCGCGAGGCGCGGCCGGTCGTCCCGCCGCACGTCGAGTACCGGCTGACGCCGCTGGGAGCGGAGCTGGCGGAGCGTCTGCTGCCGGTCGTCGAATGGATCGCGGGGAACGTCGGGGCGGTCCTGGAGGCGCGCTCGGAGGGCCGCCGGGAGGGTAGGTGAGCCTCACCTTCTTGTGAGAACGTTCACGTTCCGTTCAGGGAGGAGCCTCCACCCGGCGGCATCGGCGCCCCCTCCCCCTGCTTGCCTCGATCGCGTCTCCTGCTCGCGACCGAAGGACCTCCATGTCAGACACCGCCCGCCGCCCGCTCCTCCTCCCGATGGCCGGCCACGTGCGCGGCAAGCGCAGCCCCGTCACCTGCGCGCTGAAGTGCGCCAACGCCTGCTCCACCGCGACCTGCAACACGTCGCACAACAGCTACTTCCGCGACATCGTCTCGTCGCAGCTCTCCCGCCGCAGTGCCCTCGGCCTCGGCCTGGCCGGCGCGGTCACCGTCGCCGTCGCCTCCGCCGGAGGAGCGCCCACCGCCGAGGCGGCCGTGGCGACCGCGGCCGACGGCTCGCCGCTCGCCTTCACTCCCATCGCTCCGGTGCCGTACACGGTCGACCGGTTCACCGTCCCCGAGGGCTTCGCCTGGCAGCCGATCATCCGCTGGGGCGACCCGCTCTTCGCCGACAGCCCCGCCTTCGACATCGCCGACCAGACGGAGGCCGCCCAGGCCGCGCAGTTCGGCTACAACAACGACTACACCGACATCGTCGAGATCCCGGGCTCGAAGCGCCTCCGCGCCCTGCTCGTCGTGAACCACGAGTACACGAACGAGAGCATCATGTTCCCGGCCGCGCAGCTCGAGGCGGAGCCGGAGCGCGTGCGCGCCGTCGGCCGCGCCGCCCACGGCCTCAGCGTCGTCGAGCTGGTCCGCACCGCGGTCGACCGCCCGTGGGCCTACGTCCGCGGGGGCGAGCGCAACCGCCGCTACCTGCTCGACACCCCCTACGAGGTGACGGGCGCCGCCGCCGGCACCGAGCTGCTGAAGACGGTCGCCGACCCCGAGGGCCGCACCGTGCTCGGCACGCTCGGCAACTGCTCCGGGGGCACGACGCCGTGGGGCACGATCCTCTCGGGCGAGGAGAACTTCAACGGCTACTTCCGCGCCGTCGGCACGAGCGATGCCGAGAAGCGCTACGGCCTCGCCGACTCCGAGACCTCGCGCCTCTGGGAGCTCGACGACCCCCGCTTCGACGCCCGCACCCCGGGCTACGAGAACGAGCCGAACCGCTTCGGCTGGATCGTGGAGTTCGACCCCTTCGACCCGGACTCCACGCCGAAGAAGCACACGGCGCTCGGCCGGCTGAAGCACGAGGGCGCGAACGTCATCATCGCCCCGGACGGCCGCGTGGTCGCGTACCAGGGGGACGACGAGCGCTTCGACTACCTCTACAAGTTCGTCTCGACGAAGCGCTACATCGAGGGCGACCGCGCCCACAACAAGACCCTGCTGGAGGAGGGCGACCTCTACGTCGCCCGCTTCACCGGCGACTCCCCCGTGGCCGAGATCACCGGCACCGGGGCGGTCCCCTCGGACGGCGGCTTCGACGGCATCGGCGAGTGGCTGCCCCTGGTGCTGAACGGCGCCTCGACGATCGCCGGGATGAGCGTCGCCGAGGTGCTCGTGCACACCCGCCAGGCGGCGGACGCCGCGGGCGCGACCAAGATGGACCGCTGCGAGGACGTGCAGCCCAGCCTGGTCAGCGGCCGGATCTACGTGGCCTGCACCAACAACTCCGCCCGCGGCACCGAGGGCGCCAAGGAGGGCGCGACCGAGGTCAACCCGCGCACCGAGAACCGCGACGGCCACATCGTCGAGATCATCGAGGACGGCGGCGACCAGACCGGCCGCACCTTCACCTGGAACCTGCTGATGCTCTGCGGCGACCAGGCGCAGGGCGACGTCGTCTACTTCTCCGGCTTCCCGGCGGACCAGGTCTCGCCGATCTCGTGCCCGGACAACCTGGCCTTCGACTCGGTCGGGAACCTCTGGATCTCGACCGACGGCGCCCCGAGCGGCATCGGCTATAACGACGGGCTCTTCAAGGTCGCGCTCGAGGGCGCGACGCGCGGCAGGGTGGAGCAGTTCCTCTCGGTGCCCCGCGACGCCGAGACCTGCGGACCGATCGTCCACGACCTCGACCAGCACGTGTTCGTGGCGGTGCAGCACCCGGGCGAGGAGGGCACCTTCGAGGCGCCGACCTCGTTCTTCCCGGACTACGGATCGACGGCGGCGGGAGCGGTGGCGGCACCGCGTCCGACCATCGTGCAGATCCTGCCGGCGTCGCAGGTGGTGGCGCCGACTCCGACGCCGACCGCCGGGCCGACCACGGCACCGACGACCCCGCCGACCACCGCGCCCACGGCGACTCCCACCACGGCGCCGACCGCCGGGCCGACCGCGGCGCCCACCGCGGCTCCGTCCCCGGTGCCCACGACCGCGCCGACCGGCACGCCCACCCCGCTGCCCGTCGGCGGCTCGGGCGGCGGACTGGCCTCGACCGGAGTCGAGAGCGTCGGCCTGATCGCGGGCGCCACCGCACTCCTGGCCGCGGGCGCCACCGCGCTCGGACTCGGAGCGCGCCGCCGCGCGGCCGCCGAGGGCGAGGACGACCTGCAGGCGTGAGGCTGGACAGGGCCCGGGACCGATCACAGGATCGGGGCCCGGGCCCTGTCACGCTCGGGGACCCGCCGCTCAGGCCCCCGGGACCGGCGGGCCGGTGCGCCAGCGGAGGATCGCCGCGGCGTCGGCGTCGTGCGGCAGCGTCACCACGTCGACCCCCTCCGGAGCGGTGCGGGAGTCGGTGACGAGCACGCGCGCGTCCGTGAGCACGGCGGCGCGGGCCAGCGCGAGGGCGGCGTCGACGGAGTCGATCACCTCGGCGCCCAGCGCCTCCTCCGGGGCCGACGCGACCCACGGCTCCGCGGCGAGCGCCAGCAGAGCGCGCTCGCGCAGCCGGCCGGGGTCGAGCACCAGCGTCTCGACCTGCGCCGAGGCCAGCGCCGTGACGATCGCGCCGAGCGAGTACTCGACGGTGCGGCGCGGCTCCCCGGTGCGCAGGGCGTCGAGCACGTCCTCCTTCTCGCGCAGCAGGATCCGGTCGAGCTGTTCGTCGACGAACCGCTCCAGCGCCCCCTCCTCGCTGCCGGCGGCCCGCGTGTTCACGGGCTCGACGGCCAGGATCGCGGCGCTGCTCGGCGAGAGCTGCTGCGCGAGCAGCTGCCGGGCGTGGATGTCCCCCGCGACAACCAGCAGGCGCGGCAGGTGCACGCGCACGAGCTCGTCCACCGCGGCGGCGAGCTCGGCCTGCGTGCGCCGCCAGATCTCCTCCGCGTGGTGGTGGAACCGGTCGTGCCGCCAGCCGCCGGCCTGCGCCTTGTGGAGGGTGTCGGTGCGGCCCTGCACGGCCTGCTCGGCCTCGGGTCGCTGCGCGCCCAGGCGGTGCAGGCGGATCTCGCCGCCGTCCCGCGAGGTCTCGACGACGAGGACGCGCAGGTCGGGCCGGTGCTGCAGCAGCGGCACGATGTCCGGGAGCGGGCTGTAGGAGACGCCCTCGGGCGCGACCGGCCGACCCGGCAGCACCTCGTTCAGCACGACCCTCCCGTCCACGGCGACCGCGAAGAGGCAGCAGCCGCCCTGGGGGCGCCCGGCCCCCTCGAGCAGAGCGGTGAGGGCCTGGATGTCGGCCTGGGGCGCACCCTGGCGGGCGAGCTCGTCTCCGAGGGACGTGGCGCGCTCGAGCGAGATGTCCGGCGGATCCCCGGAGTCGATCGCGAGGTCGACGTAGAGCTGCGACACGGGCCGGGAGTCGCGGAGGAGCTCGGCCAGGGTCGGGAGAGCGGGGGTGGTGGTCACCATCGGGTCGTCCTTTCCTGTCGTGTCCCGACAGTGTCGGACGGCAGGAGCGGGAGGAGGGACGGGGTTGACTGCTCGCGCGCGCCTCAGAGCAGGCGGCGCGCGGAGGCCCAGGCGGTGAGCTCGTAGCGGGAGGAGAGCTGCAGCTTGCGGAGGACGGCGGAGACGTGGGACTCGACCGTCTTGACCGAGATGAAGAGCTCGGCGGCCGCCTCCTTGTAGGCGTAGCCGCGGGCGATCAGGCGCATCACCTCGCGCTCGCGGGCCGAGAGCCGGTCGAGCTCGTCCCCCGACTCCGCCTGCTCGCCCGCCAGCGCCCCGAAGGCGTCGAGTACGAAGCCGGCCAGGCGCGGCGAGAACACGGCGTCCCCGCCCGCCACCGCGAGTACGGCCCGGCTGACCTCGGCTCCGGAGCTGGCCTTGGTGATGTAGCCGCGGGCGCCGGCGCGGATCACGCCGACCACGTCCTCCGCGGCGTCCGAGACGCTCAACGCCAGGAAGCGCGATGACGACCCGGCGCTGCGCCGCAGCACCTCGGCCCCGCCTCCGCCCGCACCGCCCGGCAGGTGCACGTCGAGCAGCACCACCTCGGGCGCGAGCGAGGCGACCAGGCCGACGGCGGAGTCGACGTCGGCCGCCTCCCCGACGACCTCGAGCTCGGGGGCGAGGTCGGCCCGCAGGCCGGAGCGGAAGATGGAGTGGTCGTCGACCAGCAGCACGCGGGTCACCGCTCGACCTCCGCGGGGAGCCGCAGATGCACCTCGGTGCCGGTGCCGCCGACCCCGGGACGCACGGTCGCGCTGCCGCCCGCGCGCGCCATCCGGCCGATGATCGACTCGCGGATGCCGAGGCGGTCGCCGGGCACCTCGTCGAGGACGACGCCGGGGCCGCGGTCACGCACGAACACGTCGACGCCCTGCACGGAGGACTCGAGGTACACCGAGACGTCGCCGCCCGCGTGCCGGGCCGCGTTCAGCACGGCCTCGCGGGTCGCGGCGAGGAGCGCGGCGGCGCCGGGGACGGACGCTCCGACGGCCACCACCTCGAGGTGCACGGGGTAGTCGAGCTCGACGGCGGCGGCGATCGCCCGGACCTCGGCGGCCAGGTCGTTGGCGACCGGGACGTCGCGCTCGAACAGCCAGTCGCGCAGCTCCCGCTCCTGGGCGCGGGCGATGCGGGCGACCTCGCTCGAGGCTCCGGCGCGGTTCTGGATGAGCGCGAGGGTCTGCAGCACGGAGTCGTGCAGGTGCGCGGCGATCTCGGCCCGCTGCTCCTCGCGCACGCGGGCGGCGCGCTCGCCCATCAGCTCGGACCAGAGGGTCACCACCCGGGGCGCGGCCAGCACGCCGGCGGCGATCAGCAGCACGCCCACGGCGAGCACCGCGTTGAGGGCGCTCGGGCGGCCGGTGAGCACGGCCGCTCCGGCGAGCACCAGCAGCGCGCAGGAGGCGAGGCGCACCGCGGAGCCGTACCGGGCGGGGCGGACGGCGTCGCCGCGGTCGAGCCCGAGGCTCCAGCCGACGGCTCCTCCCGCGAGCAGGCCGACGGCGACGAGCGCGCGCGTGATGTCGGCGTCGTCGCCGCTGTCGACGGTGATCAGCACGGCGAGCGCCGCGACGGCGGCGGCGAGGGTCAGCAGGCCGGCCACGGGAGCGGAGCGGCGGACGGCCGGATCCGCGTCGCGCGAGTCGAGCGGCGCGAGGGGCACCAGGGCCCAGAGCCAGAGGTAGAGGAGCGCGCCGCCCCCGCCGAGCGCGGTCGTGAGGACGGCCAGGAGGCGGGTCCTCCGCACGCTCCAGCCGAGGTGGTCGGCGACCGCGGTGCACACCCCGCCGAGCAGCATCGTCCGCGGCCGCTGCAGCGGGGGGCGGACGGCGGTGCCGGGGACTGTGCTCACCCCTGCATCCAAACAGGTCGGCCGCACGATCGGGGGTGCTCTCGGGGTCGGATCAGGGGTTCCCCCGATGGTCCGGGCCGTGGAGCGCACGGGAGACTCGCAGCATGACAGGACAGAGCACGACCCCGCCGGGCTCCGCGGAGCCGGACGGCACGGAGGCGGCAGGCACAGCGACGACGCCGATCGGGACGGATCCCGGAGCGGCCGGACCCGACAGCACCGGCCCCGAGAGCCCCGACCCGGGAGCCCCCGGCCCCGCCGATCCGCCCCCCGCGCCCGAGAACCGCTTCGTGCTCTGGCTGCGAGGCCTCGACCTGCCCCGCCGTCCCGGCTGGATCGGCGGCGTCTGCGCGGGGATCGCCGACCGGCTCGGCATCGACCCGCTGATCGTGCGCGGGATCGTGCTCGTCGTCGCGGTGCTGGGCGGGCCCGCGCTCCTCCTCTACGCCGCGGCCTGGCTGCTGCTGCCCGACCAGGACGGCGCCCTGCCGGTGGAGCGGCTGCTGCGCGGCTCGCTCGACCGGGTGCACGCCGGGATCGGCGTCCTCGTGCTCGCCTCGATGCTGCCGGTGGCGCAGGGCTTCTGGTCGCTCGGCGGCGCGTACACCGGGGCGATGCCCTGGGCGCCCGCGACCGGGCGGACGCTGTGGTCGCTCATGGTGCTCGGGCTGATCGTGGCCTTCGTGGTCTGGATCGTGCGGCGGAGCCGGCGATCGGACGACGCGGCCGCTCACCCGGCCCAGGGCTCCCCGTCCGCACACCCCTCCGCGACGCTCCCCTACCCCGCGCCCTCCGCTCCCGCCTACCCCGCACCCGACCCCGGGCTGCAGGACGAGCGCCCCTCGTCCCCCGAGGCCGTCGCCGAGTGGCGCGAGCGCCAGGAGGCCTGGCGGGCCGAGCGGGAGGCGTTCCGCGCCCAGCAGAGCGCGTCGGCCCGTGAGACGGCCCGCGCCCGGGCGGAGGAGGCGCGACTCGCCGCCGCCGCCGTCACCGCCGCGCGCCTGGAGCGCCAGCGCCTCCGACGCGCCGCGAACCCCCGGCTGCGGGCGAGCCTCACGCTGCTCGCCCTGGGCGCCGCCGCCCTGACCGGCGCACTGGTCTCGCTCACCGCCTCCGGACCGACGGCCCTCGTCGTCGGAGCCGCCTCGGCCGCGCTCGTGCTCGCCGTGGTGATCGTGCTCGCCGGCCTGTTCCGGAGGCGCGCGATCGCGCTGATCGCCCTCGCGACGGTCGCGCTGGTCACGGCCGCCTGCGCCGCCGTGCTGCCGACCGACCGCGAGCTGCTCCCCGTGCTCGGCACCTACGGCTTCTCGAGCGCCGCTCCCGGCCGCTACGCGACGCTCGCGGCGAGCGACCTGCGCGTCACGGTCGCACCCGGCTACGAGACCTCCGGCGAGCCGCTCGACCTGTGGATCGGCTACGGGCACGTGTCCGTCGCCACGATGGCGGGAACGGCGGTCCGCCTCGAGGCGACCACGGAGGACACCGAGCTCCTCGTGCTGGACGCCGACGGAGGCGCGATCGACGCGCCCCGCGAGGTCCGCACCGCCGACGGCCGTCAGCTGTGGACGCAGACCTTCGGCGATCCCGAGGCCGAGCCGTTCGTGGTCCGCATCGCCCAGGAGGGCGGGTCGATCCGCGTCCAGGACTCCACACCGGGCGCCGACTCCGGCACCACTGCGCCGGACGCCGACGCCACCCCGACACCCACCCCGAGCCCCACCCCCGAGACCGGAGCCGCACGATGACCACCACGCCCACCCCCGCCACCGCCCGCCCGCGGATCCGCGTCGGCGCCGTCCTCTACGGACTCGTCCTCGCCGCCGCCTCGATCGGCCTGCTCGTCGTCTCGGCCGACCCGGTGCTGCGGGCGCAGGTCGTCGAGCGCGGGATCACGCTCGAGCCCGGCGCCGCGCTCGCCCTGGCCGTCGCGGCGCTCGGCGCCATGGCGCTGCTCCTCGCGCTCGCCCGCCTGCTCGACCGGCGCGCCGCTCGCGACGACGGCTGACCCCGGCGCGGGACGCCGGGTGCTCGCAACCCCCTGCCCCGCATCCGCCGAGAGGCGCAGACTCGTCCCGGGCGATCGCCCGCCACCCCCTGGAGACGAGACCATGCCCTTCTGCGCCCTCGAGAGCCTCCGCTGATGGAGCTGGGCATCGCCGCGATCGTCGGCGTCTCAGTCCTCGTCGCGGTCGCCGTCTTCTCGCGGCGCCTCGGCGTCGCCGCCCCGATCGTCCTCGTGCTCGCCGGCGTCGGCCTCTCGTACATCCCCGGGGTGCCGGAGGTGGTCGTCCCGCACGAGTGGGTGCTCGACGGCGTGCTGCCGCCGCTGCTGTACGCGGCGGCGCTCAGCGTCCCGTTCATCGACTTCCGCCGGAACCTCACCACCATCACCGGCCTGTCAGTCGTGCTGGTGCTGATCTCGGCGGCCGGTGTCGGCGCGCTCCTCTTCCTCCTCCTCCCCGAGCTCGGGCTGGGCCTGGCGATCGCCGTGGGCGCGATCATCAGCCCGCCCGATGCGGTCGCCGCGACCTCGGTCGGCCGGCGCCTCGGCCTCCCGCCGCGTCTGCTCACCCTGCTCGAGGGCGAGGGGCTGATCAACGACGCGACCGCGCTGGTCCTCCTCCGCTCGGCTCTCGCCGCCGCCGCCGGGACGCTCGCGACGCCGTGGGCCGCGATCGGCGACTTCCTCTACGCGGTCGTCGTGGCCGTCGTGGTCGGGTTCGTGGCCAGCGTCGTCACCGTCTTCGTCCGCTCGCGGCTCGAGGACCCGGTGCTCAACACCGTCCTCTCCTTCATCGTCCCCTTCGTCGCGTTCATCCCCGCCGAGGGCCTGGGCGCCTCGGGCGTGCTCGCCGTGGTCGTCGCCGGCCTGCACACCGGGCACGCCTCCTCCCGCGCCTTCACCGCGCAGTCGCGGGTGAACGACCGGATCAACTGGCGGACCGTGCAGTTCCTGCTCGAGAACGGCGTGTTCCTGCTGATCGGGCTCGAGATCCGCTCGCTGATCCACGACGCCGACAGCGCGCGCCTCTCCGTGCCCGGAGCTGTCGGGATTGGCCTGATCGCGGTGGTCGGGCTGATCGTCGTGCGCTTCCTCTGGGTCGGCCCGGTCCTCCTCGGCGAGCGCTGGCAGACCCGCCGGGCCGAGCGCCGGGCCCGCGAGCAGAAGGAGCTGCTCGAGTCGCCCGAGGCGCAGGAGCTGCCGAAGGAGGAGCGCGGCCGGGCGAAGCGGCGCTACCTGCTGCGGCGCAGCGACTACCGGCACTTCAGCCGCAACGGCATCGGCTGGCGCGGCGGTCTGGTGCTCGGCTGGTCCGGGATGCGCGGAGTGGTGACCCTCGCGGCCGCGCAGTCGCTGCCCGAGGACATCCCGTACCGCCCGCAGCTCGTGCTGATCGCCTTCACCGTGGCCGTCGCGACCCTGCTGATCCAGGGCAGCACGCTGCCGCTGCTGATCCGGGCGCTGGGCATCCGCGGGATCGACGTGCCCGAGGACCAGCGCGCACTCGCGGGTCTGCTCGACGAGATCACCGAGAAGGGCCTCTCGGTGCTGGAGCACCCGGGCGACGCCGTCGAGGGCGCCGACGGCGTCGCTCCGGACGTCCTGGAGCGGGTGCGCCAGACGTCGTTCCTCCGCTCCGAGGCGGCCTGGGAGCGCTCGCGCGGCACGGAGCGGTCGGTCGCGGACACTCCGCACCGCCTCTACCGGGCGCTGCGCCTCGCCGTGGTCGCGGCCGAGCGGGAGGCGCTGCTGGACGCGCGCTCGCGCCGCGCCTACCCGCAGCGCATCCTCCGCGACGCCCAGTCGCTGCTCGACCTCGAGGAGACGCGCCTGCGGGTGCGGCGGGGCTGACGTCCGTCGATCGACGCCACGGGTCGGGGCGAACGCGACGGATCCGGCCCCGTTCACGTCCGCGCCGCGATGACGGCGCATCCGCTGCGGCCCGGCGCCGGGGACACGCGGCGCGCTTCTGCCAGGATCGACAGCAGCACGCTCATCGTCTCGATCCGCTCCGCCGGATCCCTCCTCGACAAGGACGGCACTGTGGGAATTCGCGAGTACGGACGTCTTCTCCGCCGGGGCTGGCTCGTCATCTCGATCTTCGTCGCCCTCGGCCTCGCGGCCGCCTCCGTGGCGACCATGGCGTCGGAGTCGGAGTACCGGGCGCAGACGACCGTGTTCGTCTCCGTCGCGACCGCCGACAACCAGTCCAGCGCCGAGGTCGGCGCGTCCTTCACCAGCGCCGAGGCCCGGGTGGCCTCCTACGTCGCGCTGGTCGACTCGAGCTCGGTGCTGCAGCCCGTCATCGACGACCTCGGACTCGACATGACCGTCGGCGACCTGGCGGGCGAGGTCACTCCAGCCGCGCTCCCCGGCACGGTCATCATGAGCATCGACGTGGTCGACGCCGACGCCCAGCAGGCCGCGCGGATCGCCGACGCGGTCGCCGAGAGCCTGCGCAGCTACGTCGCGCAGATCGAGCGCCCCGTCACGGGCGGCGCGAGCCGGGTCGACGTGAAGGTGCTCGAGGCGGCGTCCGTGCCGGGCTCGCCGCTCAGCCCCGACCTCCTCGTCTACCTCGTGCTCGGCGGAGCGACCGGCCTCATCCTCGGCGTCGGCGTCGTCGTGCTGCGCTCGCTCGGCGACTCCCGCATCCGCTCGGCCAAGGACGTCGCCGCCGGCACCACCCTGCCGGTGCTCGAGTCGATCCCCTTCGACACGGCCGTCCGTCGCTCCCCCCTCGTCGTGGACGGCCGCAGCGCCGTCGCCGAGTCGTTCCGGATGCTGCGCACGACGCTCCTCTTCGGCTCCGGCACCCACGAGCGCACCCTGCTCGTCACCTCCGCCCGCGAGGGCGACGGCAAGAGCACGGTGGCCGCGAACCTCGCCGTCTCGATCGCCCAGATCGGCCGCACCGTGGTGCTGATCGACGCCGACCTGCGCGACCCGGCGCAGTCGACGGTCTTCCGGGTCCCCACGGGCGGACCGACCCTCGCCGACCTGCTCCGCACCGGCACCCTTCCCGCCGACGGGTCGCTGCCCGTCAGCGCGCAGGGCGTCACGGTGCTCACGGCCGGCGGCAGCCAGGCGAACCCGAGCGACCTGATCGGCACCCCCGCGATGGAGCGCGTGATCGCGCACCTCTCGCGCCGCTACGACCACGTGATCGTCGACTCCCCCGCGATCCTCTCGGCCACCGACGCGGTGCTGCTGGGCAAGATGGTCGCCACGACGGTCCTCGTCGCGGGCGCCGGGGTCTCGTCCTCGGCCGACCTCGTCGCCGCGGCCGACCGGCTACGGGACGTCGGGGGCGACGTCCTCGGGACCGTGGTCGCGCAGGCTCCCCGCAGCACGGTCGTCACCGCCGCGGCGACGGCGTCCGCCTGAGACCCGGGAGCGCTGCAGCCGGTGCCGGCGCCCCTCCCCGCGGGGAGTGACGACGTGGGCCCCGGTGCCGGCGCGCGGCCCGTCGAGGTGGGCGGCGTTGCGCGAGGGTGAGGGCTCGCGGACCCGGGCGGTGCCCGCGCGCACCGCCTGCTCGGCCCGCCCGGCCACGACGCCCATGCCGCAGACGATCCAGAGCGTGTACGCCACCGGACCCTCCTGGAGCGTCGGCAGCACCGTGTAGCTGACCAGCGTGCCCGCGACCACGGCCGTGGGCAGGAAGCCGTCGAGGGTCGGCGCGCGCAGCCCGCGGAGGAACAGGTACACCAGCAGCGCCGCGAACAGCAGCATCACGATGATCCCCGACTCGATCGCGAGCACGAGGAAGAAGCTCTCGACGAGGACGCTGTCGGTCGAGTACAGCTGCGCGCGCGGGCCGACCTTGCCGAGGCCGAAGCCGAACGGGTGCGCGACGAGCAGCGGGATGTTCTCGAGCAGGCTGTCGCTGTGACCGATCAGCGACGGGTCGGCGACGTGCGAGATCACCTTGTCGATGTAGAGGTAGAGCGTGACTCCGCCGACGGCCGCGGCCGTGGTCACGGTGAGCATCGCCCACACCAGCATCGGCTTCGCGCGGAACAGCGCCCAGGCCACCAGGGTCACCGCGAGCATCGCCAGGCCGATGTAGCCGCTCCGGGACTGCGTCAGGTAGACGGCCACCAGCGGCAGGAGCGTCAGAGCGCCCTTCAGCCACAGCGGCCAGCGGGGGCGGGTCCACAGCACGGCGAGCGCGATCGTGACGGCGACGGCGCTCTCGTTCGGGGCGCTGTAGGGGCTGAAGCCGCGGGGCACGATGCTCCCGGCGACGAAGAGGGAGGAGGGGAACGGCGTCCCGGGAGCCAGCGGGAACACCCCGAGGGTGAACAGCCAGTCGAGCCCCTGGTTCCAGGTGAGGATGGTCGTGATCGAGGAGAGCTGCAGCGCGACGACGAACGCGGTCGCGAGGATCCCGAGGTGGCGCTTCTCGAGCACCGCGGGCACCACGATGAGCGCGAGGAACGGCAGGAAGTCGTTGCGCCAGCCGTAGGCGGCCTGGATCGGGTTCTCCGTCCACACGGCCGAGACGGCGCCGAGGCCGACGATCATCAGCACGAGCACGACGATCGGCACCGGCACCCGCTTGATCCGCCCGCTGACCAGCACGAGCAGGAAGAGTCCGAGGATGGTGGCGTCCTTGATCGCGCCGAACGCGGTCGCCGAGGCGCCCGGCAGGAACGCGGAGGCGACTCCGTTCGCGGGGAGGGCGAAGACCAGCAGCAGGACGCCCAGCCACGGCAGGCCGAGCCCGTCGCGGCCGAGGAGGGCGCGGAGCGTGCGGCGGGTGCGCACCGGTCCGCGGGCGGCCGTGCGGGAGCCGGCCCGGGGCAGCGGCGCCGCGGTGCGGGTCATGCCGCGCCGCCCCGCATCGTGAGGCGCCGGACGACCAGCGGGACGTCGGAGGGCCGCGGGACGATGGTCCGCGCCGGGGGCCGGATCGCGAGCACCATCACCACCAGCGCCATCAGGATCCCGCTCGCATTGGCGATGGCGGCGGCGATCGCGCCGTTCGCCGGGCCGAAGGCGAACAGGAGCACGAGGCAGGTGATCAGCCCGGCGCCCTGCGCGACGGTGAGGCTGATGCCGCGGTTGCGCGCCGAGAGCACCTCGCCGGCGCTGACGGTGACGACCACGAAGACGGAGCCGAGGATCGCGAAGAAGACCGCGGGCATCGCCTCCGCGAACTCGTCGCCGAAGAGGAACGGCACGCCCCAGGGGGTGACGACGGCGAGGAACACGGCCGAGGCCAGGCCGACCGCGAAGGCCGAGCGCAGCGCGTCGCCGGTCGCGGTGACGCGGGCGCCCCCCTCCGTCCGGCTGA
This sequence comes from Rathayibacter sp. VKM Ac-2762, assembly GCF_009866585.1. Classification (NCBI taxonomy): domain Bacteria; kingdom Bacillati; phylum Actinomycetota; class Actinomycetes; order Micrococcales; family Microbacteriaceae; genus Rathayibacter; species Rathayibacter sp. VKM Ac-2762. Next base: position 2,572,335 of record NZ_CP047419.1, read on the forward strand.
TGTCCGAGAAGACCGGAGCGGCGACCGCGTGCGCGAGGAACACGGGCAGCGTGCCGATCGTCACGGCGACCGAGTAGAGACCGGCCTGGTGCGAGCCGATCAGCGGCAGCATGATCACCTGGTCGAGGCGCTGGTACGCGGCGTCCGAGGCCTGCGCGCCGTAGAAGGTGACGGAGCCGCGGACGAGCGGCCGCCAGGGCGCCGGAGCGGCTCCGCGGGGGCGGTCGAGCAGCGAGCCGATCAGCGCGGTCATCGCGGAGCCGGCGAAGTTCGACCAGATCACGCCCGAGACGGTGATCGAGTCGAGGAGGAACAGCACCACGATCCCGCCGACGTAGACCAGCGGCTGGGTGGCCTGGAGCAGCGCGACCGCTCCGAAGCGGCGCTGCGCCCCGACGACGCCGATGTCGATCATCCAGCAGACCATGAGCGGGGTCCCGGTGATCGCGACGAACACCGCGATCGTGGCCGCCTCGTCGAGCGCCGAGAGGAGAGTGGAGGTGAGCAGCCAGGCGATCAGCGCCGCCGGGATCGCGGTCAGCAGCGCGAGCCGCCGGGCAGTGCGCACCGCGCCCAGGTCGCCCGCCGCGGCGAGAACGCGCCGGCGGATCTCGAGGGGCATGCCGAGCGCGAGGACGATCGGGATCAGGTACATCGAGGCGAGGGCCGCGGCCGTCTCGCCGCGTCCGCTCGGGCCGAGGGCCTGCGCGATCAGCGGGGCGCTGACCAGCCCGAGCGCCGCCACCGAGAGGCGGCTCGCGAGCATGGTGATCGGGGAGTTCAGGAGGCGCAGCAGCCCGCTCACGAGGCCTCCGCGGCCCGGGCGCCGACGGCGGCGAGCAGCCGCTCCTCGAAGCCGTCGAGAGCGAAGGTGCCGGTCTCGTCGTGGACGGTCAGGTGCATGCTGTCGCGCAGCGGCGCGATCTCGACCCAGACGCCGAGCGGGAAGCGCAGGTGGGCGGGCATCCCGCCGACCATGGTGTCCGGCTCGATCCGCGGCAGCAGCCCCTCCGGGACGGGCACCTCGGTGGAGGGGAGGGAGACGTGGATCTCCCACGGCACGCGGGGCGTTTCGCGCGGCGTGCGCAGGGGTGCCAGCGGGTGCTGCACGAGGGTCTTGATGCTCAGCAGCGCGCTCGCGAGCAGCCAGGTCGCGGGGAGGCCGGACCTGGTGGCCGCGGACAGCCGCTCGAGGAGCGAGGTCGCGGACCAGTCGTCGGCGCGGAGGCGGCCGAGCGGGAGGGAGGGCGAGAGGTTGCCGCCGACCTCCGTGCCCTTCGCGACCCAGCGGCGCGCGTCGACCGGGACGACGACGCGGAAGTCCAGGCCGTCGGCGGCGCAGTCCTGCAGGGAGCGGAGCACGAGGCTCGCGGTCTTGAGCGACACCGGCGGGCGGGCGGGGCGCCGGCCCTCGCGCGCCTGCTCCGGGGTCGCGGCGATCGCCCGCAGAGTCTCGGGGCCGAGCACCGCGGTCACCAGGCGCGCGCGGCGGTCCGACTCCTCCTTCGAGAGGGTCGCGTCGAGCTGGTAGCCGGTGCCGGTCGCGGCGGTCAGAGTGCGGAAGGTGTCGCGGGCCCTCCTGGCGCCGGCGAGACCGGTGAGCTCGAAGCGCTCCACGATCTCGCGCAGCGGAGCGGCGGCGAGCGGCTTCGGAGCGGTGCCGTCGGCCCCCGGGGCGCCGAGCTTCTCGATCACGAGCGCGACGACCGCGGTCGCTCCGGTACCGTCGAAGAGGCTGTGCGGGAGGGTGAAGCCGACCGTCGCGCCGTCGAACAGGATCCGGACCGGCAGCTCGCCCGGCGCGAACTGCGGCGCCAGCAGTCGGTGCGCCAGGTCCTCGCGCTCGAGCGGGCCGTCGACGACCCGCACGGCGCGCTCGGCCGCGTCGAGGGCGGCGGCCACGTCGATCCGGCGCCACCCGCGGAGGCGGGTGCGGCGCCGCAGGAGCACGGCGCCGCGGGGCGAGAGGAGGAGGTCGCGCAGCGCGGTGCGCACACGCTCCGCGGTCACGCCCGTCAGCGGGCCGACGTGGTAGCTGATGAGGAGGTCGTCGTAGCCGAGGTCGCGCGGGGCCCTCACGCCCGGCTCCTGCTCGCTCCCGCGGAGGCCCGCTCGGCGATGACGCTGAGCAGCGAGCGCTCGTAGCCGGCGTTCACCTCGGCCCAGGAGTAGGAGTGCACGGCGCGCAGGTGCCCGCGGTACGAGAGCCGCTCCTGCTCGATCGGGTCGTTCAGCACGGCGAGCACGCCCTCGGCGATCGCGTCCGGGGTCGGAGCGACGAAGCGCCCCGCCTCCTGGAGCACCTCGCGGTTGAAGACGGTGTCGCGGGCGACGACCGGAGCCCCGCAGGCCATCGCCTGCACGAGAGCCGGGTTGGTGCCGCCGACGCTGTGCCCGTGGAAGTAGGCCCCGGCGTGCTGCCAGAGGGAGTGGAGCCGGGTGTCGTCGCTGACGTGCCCGAACCAGTGCACCCGCGCGTTCTGCTGCGCGAGGGCGCTGACCGCCTGGTCGATCGGACCGCCGTAGCCGGAGGAGCCGACGACGACCACGTCGTGGGTCCGCGCGATCCGCTCGGCCGCCTCGATGAACTCGGGCACCGTGTTCTCGGGGACGAAGCGCGCCACGATCAGCGCGTAGCCGCGGTGGGTGAGCCCCGGCTCGACCGGGTGCTCCGGGGGGACGTCGCCGCCGTAGGGGATGACGTCGCCGTCGCGGCCGAACTCCCGCTTCCAGCGCGTCTCGATCGCCGCGGCGTCGTAGACCATGCGGTCGCCGTGGCGGGCGGTCCAGACCGCGCCCTGGTGGAAGACGAACTTCGCGAAGCGGCCCCACTTGGCGCGGTCCCACTCGATGCCGTCGACGTTGACGACGGTGGGGATGCCGCGCTGCTTGAGGATCGGCAGCCAGAAGCCGTTGGCGCAGTTGAGCACCAGGGCGACGTCGGGCTTGCGCTTCGCCGCGTCGAGAGCGGCCGTGAGCCCGTAGGAGAGGGTGCTGAGCGACTTGCTCTCGACTCCCCGCGTCTGCCGGGTGATCACCCGCTCGTCGCGGTCCGGGTCCTGCAGGGCCGTGGTGCCCGGCCTTCCGTAGACCGTGACCTCCCATCCCTGCTCCGCAAGGAATGGCGCGAGACGTCGGACGGCTGTCTCGAATCCCCCGTAGTAACTGGGATAGCCCCGCGTGCCGATAATGGCGACCGACCTGCCCATGTCCCGGTTCTCCCTTTGTTGTGCGGCGCCGTGAGAAAGGCGCGCGCCCGACGAAACTCTGCTGTCGCAATACCAGGCGTATGCGACGGTGCACAGCATTCATTCGACGGCCTACTCGCACCCCCGAAGGCGGGTATTGGCGCTCATACTAGCGGCGAACGGACCGCCGTTCGCCACCGCTGGAGGGACAGGATCGCGACACCCATCAGGAAGAAGATCGAGAGGATCAGGACGGTCATCCCGACGATGATCCGCTCCCCGCCCGAGAGCTCCGGGTCGAGGAACTCGTATACGTAGCGCGACGTGAGAGCGCCCCTGACGAAGGTGTAGGCGAACCACAGGACGGGGAACACCATCACCGCCCAGACCAGCCGGAGGTCGACCGGGCGGGCGCCCGGGACGGCGAGCAGCTCGACCAGCGCGAGCGCCGGCACGAGCACGTGCAGGACCACCGTGCTCGGGTTCAGCTGAGCCGGGTCGCCGAGCACGGCGGGCCCGTAGATCACCAGGAACAGGCCCGACATGCTCAGCAGCGTGGCGGTGTTGAGGGTGCGCATCGCGGTGACGGCCCGCGACTCCCCGTGCGCCGCAGCACTCCTCCTGCCCCCGGATCGCGCGGATCGCCAGGCGCTCCGGCCCGCGATCGCGAAGGCGATCACCGAGAGGATGTTGGTCAGCGCCGTGACCGAGCTCAGGAAGTCGGCGGTCGCGTCCGAGCCCACCTGCGTCTGGGCGACGACGACCGCGTTGAGCACCACGACCGCCCCCAGCGCGGCGACGGCCCAGCGGACGAGTGCAGTGCGGCGTCGAGCTCTCATGGGGCCCTCTCCTCGGTGCGGCGACCCTCGGGCCGGTACTCGTGGGCGTCCGGTGCAGGAGTCCGTTCGCTACAGTCGGGACATCCATGAGAACCCATTCCCAGACAGGGGTCGAATGCCCGGCACAGGTTCGCACCGAGGATCCCTACGGGTCCTGCTCGATGGTAATTGGTGGATTCGCGGCCCGATCTCCAACCGTGAGGTCATGCGAGAGATCACCTTCTCCTGGGCGCGACTCTTTCCTGAGGATTCCCTTGTCATTGCTGCCCCCCTGACGGGGGTGGAGACGGCGAGACGGGAGTTAGCGGGAATCGCCCGAGTAGTGCCGACGAGACTCCGGCCGCAGGGGATCAGCGCCGTTATCGAACTCTCTCTGCTCTCTCTCCGACTGCGTCCGGACATCACTCTGGCGCACAACTTCACCCCCCTTCTGGGGCGGTCCGCGGTGTTCATCCAGGACTTCCTCTTCCTCACGAATCCGGAGTGGTTCACGCGGAGGGAGCGCGCCTACTTCTCGCTCATGCCGCTCAGCGTCCGCCGCGCCGACGTGGTGATCGCGAGCAGCGTCGCGGAGTCGCGCCGCATCGTCCGCACGTCCGCCGCGACGAGCGCGGTGCCCGTCGGCCTCGGCCTCAACCGGGCGTTCGCCGCCGCGGAGCCCGTGGCGCCCGCCGGCGTCGACGACCTCGACGGCTTCCTCCTCGCCGTCGGCCGCCTCAACGCGCGCAAGAACCTCGCGACCACGATCGAGGCCGCTCTCGCCTCGGGAGTGCTCTCCCCCTCCTTCCCGCTCCTCGTCGTCGGCGAGGCCTCGGGCGTCCGCACCGAGTTCCCTCCGGCCGTGCGCGCCGCACTCGACGACGGCTCGGTGCGCCTGCTCGGACGGATCGAGACGGAGGAGCTCCGCTGGCTCTACGAGAACGCCGCGCTGTTCCTCTTCCTCACCCTCGACGAGGGCTTCGGCCTGCCGACCCTCGAAGCCCTGGCCTGCCGCACGCCGATCCTCGCCAGCGACATCCCCGTGTTCCGCGAGATCCTCGGCGAGCACGCCCGCCTGGTCGATCCGCGCGACGTGGCGGCGATCGCGGCGTCGATCCGCGAGCTCGTCGCAGACCCGCCGGAACCGCTCGATCCGGCTCCGGTGCTCGAGCACTACAGCTGGGACGCCGTGGTCGCCCGGCTGCGCGCCGCGATGGTGGCGGTGCTGCCGTGAGCGGGCCGTCCGTGTCGATCGTGATCGTCACCTACAACAGCATCGGCGTCATCCGCTCCTGCCTCGACGCGCTCGCCGGCCGCGACGAGAGCGTCGAAGTCCTGGTGGTCGACAACCTCTCGCGCGACGAGACGGTCGCCGTGCTGCGCGCCGAGTACCCGGACGTCCAGGTCGTCGAGAACACCGAGAACGCCGGATTCTCGCGGGCCGTCAACCTCGGCGCCGCCCACGCCACCGGCCGCCACCTGCTGCTGCTGAACCCCGACGCGCAGATCTCGGCGGAGGTCGTCGGCTCGCTCGCGTCACTTCTCGACAGCGATCCGACGATCGGCGCCGTCTCCCCTCTCCTCGAGAACGAGGGCGAGGACGTCGTGATCGTCGCCGCCGGCCACGCCCCCACGGTCCGCCGGATGCTCCTGCACCAGACCGGCCTCTCGCGCCTCGGTCGCCGCTTCCCCTCCTTCGAGGGCCACTACCTGTTCGCCGCCGACCTGCACGGCCGCCAGCGCGACGTCGACTGGGTGAGCGGCGGCTGCCTGATGATCCCGCTGGCCGTCTGGGACCGCGTCGGCGGACTCACCGACCGCTGGTTCATGTACGCCGAGGACGTCGAGATCTGCCTCCGCCTGCGCGCCGAGGGCCTGCGCGTGGTCCTCGATCCGCGCCTGCACGCCCTGCACGCGATGGGCGGCTCCTCGAGCGGCGTCGACGGCCGCGTCGGCACCGCCTGGATCGTCAACCTCTTCGACCTGTACGGCTGGCGGATGGCGCGCTCGGACCTGCAGCAGCAGGCCTGGCGGGCGGTCGTGCTCACGGGGATGGCGTCGCGGATGCTGGTGTACCGGCTGTCCGGCCTGCGCCCCGGACGCGCGGCGGCGGCGGCCGGCCAGCTGCGGCGGTACGGGATCTACATGCGGGCGCTGCGGGCGGCCCCGCTGACCCGCGACCGCGATCCGCTCGCCTGACGGCCCCGCTTCGTGCGGCGTTCCCCGCGCACGGTCCGCGATCGATGCGTCACGAACGGTCGCTTCCGGGCGCGCGTGACGACCGTTCGTGACGCATCGATGCCCGCCCTCGCGGCGGGAGACCGGGCGTGGTGCCGGACGCGTTCGTCGGACGCGCGATCCGGCAGCGGGCGCAGGAGAGGGGCGGCGGCCCGGGGTCCAGCCCCGAGCCTCCGCCCCTCTCCTCGCCCCTCCTCGCCGCTACTTGCCGGTGCCGCGGTACGCCACCCGGAAGGTCTCCCGGGTCCCGTCCGGGGCGGTCGCCGTCACGCGGAACGAGCCCGACGGCACCCGCGAGAGGTGCGTGTCGACCGAGACCGTCTTCGTGCGGCCCGCCGCCAGCGAAGCGACCTTCAGCTCACCGAAGGCCGTCGGGATGCTGAGACGGACCGGCGTGCTCCCCTCGTTCGTCGCGGTGGCGGTCAGCACGACCGAGCCGCCGCGCTTCACGCCGGTGATCGTCACGTCGACGTCGACCCGGGTCGCCGGGGCGACGACGGTGACGGCGGGGAGGAGCCGGCTGACGCCTCCCGAGACCGCGGTGATCGACACGGCACCCGTGCCGGGGCCCGCCGTGGCCGCGGGGAGCGGAGCGGAGCCGTCGGCGCCGGTCGTCGCGGCGGCGGTCGTGCCTCCGTCGGCGAAGCGGGCCGGACCCTCGATCGTGTACGCGACGTCCGCGCCCGCCACCGGCTCGCCGGCCGCGTTCGCTGCGGTGACTCCGAGGCCGGTGATCGCCGCTCCGGTCTCGACGGTCTGCGCCGCGCCCGCGGGGGTCAGCGAGGCGACCGCCGCCGGATCGGTGAACATCGACGGAGTGAGCGGTGTGACCGTCAGGCTCTCGAGGCGCGCCGTCCCTCCGGAGGAGAGGAGCGAGACTCCCGTGCTGCTCGGGTCGGGGAAGACCTGATCGGTGATCGTCGCGCGGCCGCCCTGCGCGAACGTCTCGACGGAGGCGTGATCGACGTAGAGCTCGAGGTGCAGCTCGCCGTCGTCGAGCGCCACGGGTGCGGTCTCGACCGACGGGAAGTCGGCGTCGAAGCCGACGTCGCCCGAGCGGGTGCGGTCGACGCTCAGCTGACCGGACGCGACGTCGTAGGTGATCGGCGTGCGCTGGGAGCCGTCGGCGGAGTTGCGGACCGAGAGGCCGAAGGAGTCCGCGTCCCCGGCGCTGAAGACGGCGTCGAGCTTGTAGACGCTGCCCTCGGCGGCGGCCGGGAGTGCGGTCTCACCGTCGGCGATGTCCGTGGCGCCCAGCGTGAACGCCTCGTCGCCGCGCTCGAGGGCCGCGGTCTGATCGACGACCTTCTGCACGAGCTTCGGGGCGCCGTCGACGGTCTCGAGGGAGAGCTCACGCGGGAGGGCCATCGCTCCCCGCCAGGTCCCGGTCGGGATGGCCTCGCCGTACTGCCAGTTGTTCATCCACGCGATCATGATCCGCTTGTCGTCGGGCGCGTTGTCGAAGGTGACCCCTGCGTAGTAGTCGCGGCCCCAGTCGAGCCAGTCGTAGTCGACGAGGCGGCTCTGCGCGGGCTCGTCGGCGAGCATGAACTGGTCGGCGAGGATGTGGCCCCAGCCGGCGCGGTTGTTGTCGACGACCTGCAGGTGCGCCGTGCGGCCGACGAGGTCCGCGACGTCCCAGCTCTTCCAGTCCAGCGTCTCGCTGTCGCTGCCGGTCGCAGTGCGGACGATCTCCCCGTCGACGACGAGGTTCACGCTCGTCTCGTTGGAGCGGACCTGCGCCGGAGCGTCGGCGAGCACGATGTGGTCGACCGTCAGGTGACCCCAGCCGCCGGTCGCGTCGTCCACGACGACGATCCGCGCCGCCTTCCCCTGGTAGGCCGAGACGTCCCAGCTCTTCCAGTTCAGGGCGCCGTCGTTCGTGCCGGCGGTGGTCTGCACGACCTCGCCGTCGACGACGAGCTGCACCTCGAGGGTCTGGGCGTCTCCCTCGGGGCGGAAGCCTCCGCCGACGAGCATGCTCAGGTGGCTCTTGTCGATCGTGAACTCCGGCGAGGTCAAGGTGCCGAGGTTGTCGTCGCCCTTCGGTCCGCCGTCGAAGGTGTTGATCCGCTTCTGGCCGAGGAAGAACTCGCCGCCGCTGGTCGAGGGGTTGGTGCCGCCGACGAGGTCGCCGGTCACTGCCCAGCCGTTGTCCGCGAGGCCCTGCTGGTCCGGGAACTCGAAGCCCTCGAAGAGCAGCTCGCTCCCGGCGGGCGGGTCGTTGGCAAGCTGCGTGCCGTCGACGTGCGGGTGGTTGCCGCCGCCGACGAGGAAGTTCAGGTGGTCCTGGTCCACCGTGAAGGCGGGCGACTCCATCGAGCCGACCGGCCAGTCGCCGTCGTTGAAGCCGTTGATCAGTCCCGTCCCCGAGAAGCCGGTGACGGTCTGCTGGCCGTCGATCGGACCGGTGGCGGGGGCGGAGCCGAAGGGCCCGTTCTTCCCGTTGCCGGGCTCGTTGTCCACGGTCCAGCCGTTGTACGTCCCGTCGTCGAACCCGGCGAGGGTCGTGCCCTCGGGGAGGGTGTCGGAGCCGACGGTCGACTCGGAGGTGAAGGTGGTGCCGTCGAAGTCGCCGACGAAGTACTGGCCGCCGGAGCCGCCGCCCACCGCCCCCGGGTTGAGGTTGACGACCATGACCCACTTGATGTTCGACGGGTCGCCGTCGACCGCCAGCGGGAACAGGTCCGGGCACTCCCAGACGCCTCCGGTCGCGTTGGCCGGGCCGAACTCGCTGAGCTCGGTCCAGTTCTTGAGGTCCGTCGACTTGTGGAGGAGGACCTTGTGGTCGTCGGCCTCCACGGTGACGACCACCCAGTAGGAGGATTCCGGAGTGCCGCCGTCGTACCAGAACACGTGCGGGTCGCGGAAGTCGTTCTGGTCACGGTCGATGACCGGGTTGCCCTCGTACTTCGTCCACGTCTGCCCGGCGTCGGTGCTGTACGCGAGCGCCTGCGCCTGCTCCCCCGTCTTGTACGCGGCCGTGTACATCGCCACCAGGGGCGGGTTCTCGGCGGTGCCGAATCCGGAGGTGTTCTCCTTGTCCACGACGATCGAGCCGGAGAAGATGTCCGACTCCGCATCGCCCGGGATCGCGAGCGGCTGCTCGGTCCAGTGCGTGAGGTCGGTGCTGGTGGCGTGGCCCCAGCTCATGTTCCCCCAGCGCGTCCCCTGCGGGTTGTACTGGTAGTAGAGGTGGTAGACCCCCTCGTAGTACACGAGCCCGTTCGGGTCGTTCATCCAGTTCTTCGTCGGCGAGTAGTGGATCGCCGGACGGTAGGTCTCCGCTGCCGCGTCGAGCGGAGCGGCGGAGACAGCGGGGACGGAGAGCCCGCCGCCGACGAGGCAGAGCGCGGCGGCGACGGCCACCAGGCCGCTGCGCCGTGGGAGCGAGCGATGAGGAGAAAGCACGGAAGAACGCCCTTCGTTGCGCGTGTCACGAGTGACAACGTTGTCAATTGCTGGGCAATCTACGGACTGTCCTCCGGACAATTCAAGAGCGGTCTGCGAGAAAGATCAGATCCCGTCCCACCGCCTCTCAGTCGGGGCAGGGCACCTCGCCGGAGCCGCGGGCGATCAGCTCGGTGGGGATCACGAACGTCTGCGCCGGCTCGTCCTCGCCGTCGAGGCGGAGGAACACCCGCTCGGCAGCCGTCCGCCCGATGACCGCGGGGTTCTGCGCGATCACCGAGACGGCGGGCTCGAGGAGCTCCGCCAGGGGGATGTCGTCGAAGCCGATCAGGGCGACCCTTCCGTGCGCGCCACGACGGCGGAGCGCGGCGAGCACGCCGATCGTGATCAGGTTCTGCCCGCCGACGATGGCGGTCGGCGGCACCTCGAGGTCGAGCAGAGCGGTCGCCATCTCCTCCGCCGCGTGCTCGTCGTGGGCGCCGTGGCGCACGTACGCGGGCGGCACCGGCAGGCCGAGCCGGCTCATCTCCTCGAGGAAGCCGCGCTCCCGCTCCTGAGCGGTGAAGATCTCGGGCCGGTCGCCCAGGAACGCGATGCGGCGATGCCCGAAGGAGGCGAGGTGCCCCACTGCGCGGGCGATGCCGGCGGCGTTGTCGGTGATCACCGCGTCCGCCGTGATCCCCGAGGGGACGCGGTCGACGAACACCGCAGGCGTGCCGCGGTCGACCTCGACGCCCAGGTAGGCCTGGCTCGGCGCGACCGTGGTCAGGATGAGCCCGTCGACGCGCCGCGAGACGAAGGCGTTCACCGAGGAGCGCTCACGGGCGGGGTCGTCATCGAGGCTCGAGGCGAAGACCGCGACCCCGCGCTCGTTCGCGAGATCCTCGACGGCACGGTGGAGAGCACCCGAGAAGGGGTTCGCCACGCTGCCCACCAGCAGTCCGAGCGTGTTCGTGCGCCCGTTGGAGCGGCGGAGGTTCCCGGCGTGCAGATCCGGCTGGTACTGCAGCTGCGAGGCGGCGGCCTGCACCCGCTCGATCGTGGCGGCCGACACGTTCGGCTCGCCGTTGATGACCCGGGAGACCGTCTTGATGCCCACTCCGGCCAGAGCGGCGACGTGCTTCATGGTCGGACGGCGGCCTGCACCGGCGCCGCTTCGATCTGACAACGATGTCACGGTCGGGTCTCGCTTTCTGGAGGATCGCTTGACCTTAGCGTCACCGACCCGATAGACCTACCTCTGACATCGTTGTCGGGAGGCTGCTCCCGCCCTATGAACAGGACTTTCAATGACGAACCGTTCCCCTCGCCTCACCCGGTACATCGGCCTCGGCTCCGTCGCGATCCTCGCGGCCCTGGGCATGACCGCCTGCTCCAGCTCCGGCCCCGGCTCGTCCGACGCCGGCTCCACCGCCGGCAGCGGAGACGGCGTCGGCGTCACCCTCATCGTCAAGACGACGACGAACCCCTTCTTCGTCGCGATGGAGGACGGCGCCAAGGAGGCGGCCACCTCCGCCGGCGTGAACCTCACGCTCGCCGCGGGCAAGGAGGACGGCGACGAGGACACCCAGATCCAGGCCATCGAGAACGCGATCTCGAAGGGCGACAAGGGCATCCTGATCACCCCGAACGGCCCCTCCGTCGTCGACGCCATCCAGAAGGCGCGCGACGCCGGTCTCTTCGTCATCGCCCTCGACACGGCGCCCGACCCCGCCGACGCCGTCGACATCACCTTCGCCACCGACAACTTCAAGGCCGGCGAGGCCATCGGCGAGTGGACCGCCGCGCAGCTCGACGGGAAGAAGGCGACCATCGCGATGCTCGACCTCTTCGACGACAAGGTCGTCTCGGTCGACTACAACCGCGACCAGGGCTTCCTCACCGGCATGGGGATCGACGTCGCCGACGACCAGACCAACGGCGACGAGGCGAAGACCGGCAGCTACAGCGGCGGCGACTACGAGATCGTCGGCAACGAGGCCACCCAGGGTGCCGAGGACGGCGGCCGCACCGCCATGGAGACGCTCCTGTCCAAGAACCCCGACGTGAACGTGGTCTACACGATCAACGAGCCCGCCGCCTACGGCGCCTACCAGGCCCTCCAGGCCGCGGGCAAGGAGAAGGACGTCCTGCTCGTCTCGATCGACGGCGGCTGCGCCGGCGTGAAGAACGTCAAGGAGGGCCTCATCGGCGCCACCGCGCAGCAGTACCCGGTGAAGATGGCCCAGCTCGGCGTCGAGGCGATCGCCCAGCTCGCCGAGGACGGCACCAAGCCCAGCACCAGCGAGGGCCTCGACTTCTTCGACACCGGCTCGCAGCTGGTGACCGACACCCCGGTCGACGGCCTCGACAGCATCACCTCCGACGACGCCGCCGGGATCTGCTGGGGCGAGTAGCCCCACGCGGGCGGGGCGCTCCGGCGCCCCGCCCTCCTCCTCCCGCTCCCAGCGACTCCAGAAAGGCCATCGTGGCTCAGAAGACCACCGACCCGAATCCGCCGACCTCCGCACTCGACCTCGCGAGCGAGTTCCTCGACCGCCGCACGCCGCTGGACCGCGTCCGCGGAGTCCTGCACCGCTATCCGGCCGTCAGCCCGGCGGTCGTCCTCGTCCTGGCCGTCATCGTCTTCGGGCTCCTGAACGACCGCTTCCTCGACCCGTCGAACCTCTCGCTCATCACGCAGCAGGTCGCGGTGGTCGGCACCCTCGCCGTCGCGCAGACGCTGATCATCCTCACCGCCGGCATCGACCTCTCGGTCGGCGCGGTCATGGTCCTCACCTCGATGGTCATCGCGCAGACCGCGACCGAGAACGGGCTCCCGGCGGTCGTCGCCCTGCTCCTGGGCCTGGTCGTCGGCCTCGCAGCGGGCGCCTTCAACGGCCTGCTCGTGACGAAGCTCCGGCTCCCCCCGTTCATCGTCACCCTCGGCACGCTCAACATCTTCGTCGCGCTGACGCTCCTCTACTCGAGCGGCTCGACGGTCCGCGGCACCGACATGCCGGCCCTGCTGCCCTCCACCGGCGGCACCTTCGACATCCTCGGCGTCCGCATCAGCTACGGCGTCCTGCTGATGCTCCTCGTCTACATCGTGATCGCGTTCATCCTCGGCAAGACCGCCTGGGGCCGCCACGTCTACGCGGTGGGCGACGACAAGGAGGCCGCCCGCCTGGCCGGCATCAGCGTGAACCGCGTCCTGATGAGCGTCTACCTCGCCGCCGGCGCGATCCTCGCCATCGGCGCGTGGATCCAGATCGGCCGCACCAACGCGGCGAGCCCGAACGCCGGAGCCGACCTCAACCTCGACTCGATCACCGCGGTCGTCATCGGCGGCACCAGCCTCTTCGGCGGGCGCGGCACGGTCTGGGGCACGCTCCTCGGCGCCCTCATCGTCGGCGTCTTCCGCAACGGGCTCTCGCTCGCCGGGCTCGACGTCCTCTACCAGACGCTCGCTGTCGGCGTCCTCATCATCGTCGCCGTCTCGGTCGACCAGTGGATCCGGAAGGTTCGCAAGTGACCCTCATCGACGCCGCGGGCACCGCTCCCGCCGCCGCCCGCACCCCCGTCCTGCAGGCCAAGCGCCTCGTCAAGACCTTCGGCCGCGTGGTCGGGCTCGACGGCGTGAGCCTCGAGCTCTACCCCGGCGAGGTCCTCGCCATCATCGGCGACAACGGCGCCGGGAAGTCGACGCTGATCAAGTGCCTCACCGGCGCTGAGATCCCCGACGAGGGCGAGATCCTCCTCGACGGGCAGCCGGTGACCTTCAAGCGCCCGCAGGACGCCCGCGGCGCCGGCATCGAGACGGTCTACCAGAACCTCGCCGTCTCCCCGGCGCTCGACGTCGCCTCGAACCTCTACCTCGGCCGCGAGAAGCGCAAGAAGGGGATCCTCGGCTCCGTCTTCCGGATGCTCGACACCGCCGGAATGCGCAAGGAGGCGCGCGCCGAGCTGACCGAGCTGGGCATCTCGACCCTCCAGGACGTCACGGTCCCGGTCGAGAACCTCTCCGGAGGACAGCGCCAGGCCGTGGCCGTCGCCCGCGCCGCCGCGTTCGGCTCGAAGGTCGTCGTCCTCGACGAGCCGACCGCCGCCCTCGGCGTCCGCGAGTCGAACCAGGTGCTGCAGCTCGTGCGCAATCTGCGCGACCGAGGCATCCCGGTCATCCTGATCAGCCACAACATGCCGCACGTGTTCGACGTGGCCGACCGGATCCACATCCAGCGCCTCGGCAAGAAGGCCGCGACGATCACCCCGCAGTCGCACTCGATGACCGACGCGGTCGCGATCATGACCGGGGCGGCGACGGCATGAGCGCCCGCATCCTCTACGCCGAGTTCACCGCGAAGCCCGGTCACGAGGAGACGGTCGCCGGCATGATCGCCGACCTCGCCGTCCTGGTCCGCCGGGAGCCGGGCAATGTCGAGTTCACGCCCTACCGGCGAGAGGACGATCCGGCCCGGTTCTTCGTCTACGAGGTCTACCGCGACGAGGACGCCTTCCAGGCGCACATCTCGGCCGACTACGGAGCCGAGTTCAACAGGGAGCTCGGCCCGCTGATCGTCGAGCCGCACTCGCAGCTCACCTGGCTCGTCGCGGTCTGATCCGCCGCAGAAGCGCACCGTCTCTCCGGGGGCGGTGCGCTTCCGCGTCCGCGGCCCGCGAAGACCCGGTTCCTCCCGAGTTATTGACTGATCGATCCAGCACGTCTACCGTATGAGAACGATCAGTCAACAACTCGGACGGAGCTTCTCATGGATGCAGCACTCAGCGGTCGGACGGCCCTCGTGACGGGCGGGACCTCGGGCATCGGCCTCGCGGTCGTCCGCCGGTTCGTACAGGAGGGCGCGCATGTGTTCGTGACCGGCCGCCGGCAGGAGCAGCTCGACGCGGTGGCGGAGGAGCTCGGCGACGCCGTGACCGTCGTCCGCGCGGACGCCGCGGAGCCCGACGGCGCGCGAGCGGTCTTCGACGCGGTCGCCGCCCGCGGGTCCGGTCTCGACGCGGTGCACGCCAACGCGGGCGGGGGCGGGTTCAAGGACCTGGCCGACGTGACCACTGACGACATCGACGCGGCCTTCGCGACCAACGTCCGCGGCACCGCCCTGACGGTCCAGGGGGCGCTCCCCCACCTCACCGACCGGGCCGCGATCGTGGTGACCGGCTCCACCGCGGGCTCCGGGACCGAGAAGAGCTTCGGCCTGTACGGGGCCTCGAAGGCGGCCGTCGCCACGATGACCCGCACCTGGGCCGCCGAGCTGGCGCCGCGCGGCGTCCGGATCAACACCGTCGTGCCCGGGCCGACCGAGACGCCCGGCCTCGCGGCCCTGGCCCCGGGCGACCCGTCCGCGCTCCTCGAGCAGATCGCCTCCGGCATGCCGCTCGGCCGGCTGCTGCGCCCCGAGGAGGTCGCGGCGACGGTGCTCTTCCTCGTCTCCGACCAGAGCTCGGGCATCACCGGCGCGGAGATCCTCGTCGACGGCGGCGCGTCCATCGCCTGAGCCCGGAGCGCCGAGCCCGAGCCCGAGCCGGGAGCCCCCTCGGACCCGGAGCCCGACCCGCGCCCGTCCCCTCGATCCGCGGACCCCGTGCGGTGGGACAGGATGGACGGGCCACCCGACCAGGAGGACGATCATGCCCCGACCCCGCACCTTCGACGAGGCCGACGTCGTCGCCCGCGCCCGGACGGCCTTCGCCGAGACCGGGTACGCCGGCACCTCGCTCGACACGCTGCTCGAGGCGACCGGCCTGGCGCGGCAGAGCCTCTACAACGCGTTCGGCGGCAAGAAGGAGCTCTTCATGCGGGCGTTCCTCAGCGACACCGCCGAGGCGGTCGACGCCGTGGAGACGATCCGCCACGGGACCGAGAGCCCGCTGGCGCGCATCCGCTCGCAGCTCGTGCGGGTGGCGGTCGAGCACGGCGCGGCGCAGTCGGCTCCGTCCCTGTTCACCCGGACCGCGGTGGAGCTCTCGGCGCGCGACCCCGAGATCGCGGCGACGGTCGCGACCGCGTTCGACGCGATGCGCTCGCACTACGCGGCCTGCATCGACGACGCGCGGACGGCGGGCGAGATCGACGCCTCCGCCGATCCGGAGGCGCTCGGCGCCTACTTCTGCGCGGTGCTGGAGGGGATGGCTCTGCTCGGCGCGTCCGGCGCACCCCGGGCGACGCTCCTCGGCATCGGCCTCACCAGCCTCGCGGCCGTCCCGATCACCGAGCTCGGCCGCGAGCGCCTCGGCACGGGCGAGGGCGACTGGTCCTGAGGCGCCCGGGCGCCCGCCATCGAGGGATGCCTGCCGCCCACTGTCCAGGATCTGTCGCACTCGACACCCCACTGCGACGACTCCTGGAGAGTCGAAGGGGGGCGGCCGTCCCGAGACTCCAGGAGTCGTCGAGGCGGCCGCCCTGCAGCGACCCGCGTCAGGGCTGCGTGAACGCGACCTTCTGCACGCTGGTGCGGCCGTCGAGCGTCGTCGTCGTGATGCGCATGCTGTACGACCCGGCCGGGGCGGCGGCGCCGTTCGTCAGGCGTCCGTCCCAGGCGAGGGTCTGCCGGCCCGCGAGGTGGCTGATCGACGAGGTCAGCTGCTTCGCGACTCCGCCGGACGCCGTGAGCACCGCGACGCTGGTCGTCGCGCCGTCGCCGGTCATCCAGTCGAGCGTCGTCGTGCCGCCCGGGCGGGTCACCGCGGGCGCCGAGACCACGAACGCCGGCGTCCGGCCGAGCGTCGCGGTCGCGTGGCCGTCGGCGACGGTCAGCGCCGTGCTGCCGGCGGTGGTCCGGATCGACGCCGTCGCCCCCGAGACCTGCACCGAGGCCGTCGACGGGCCCGCGGTGTAGAGCGCCTGCACCGTCTCGGTCGGCGTCTGCAGCACCGTCCCGTGCAGGTTCACACCGTAGTCGGCGGTCACGTCGTCGATCGAGACCGTGCCGGAGGAGACGCCCGACATCGCCTTGTAGACGAAGGCGTCCACGAGCTTCACCGGGTAGTCCCACACCCCGTCGCCGTCGCCGCCGGAGTGCGTGTAGTTGGCGTTCAGCCCGTCCGAGAACAGCGTCATCTTCTGCCACGGCGAGCCGCCGACGTTGCCGACGAGGCCCTGGAAGGTCTCCCCGGTCGCATCCTGCAGCTTCAGGTAGACGGGGCTGGTGCTCGCGTCGCCGCTGACCCGGACCGAGACCGCCGTCGGCGAGCCGGGGAGGGTGCGCGAGGTGTGCAGCTGCGCGCCCTTCGAGGCGCCGGAGAAGTCGTACGTCAGCTTCAGCGCGCCTGAGCCGGAGTAGCCGGTCGACGTCGCGGCCAGCGAGGCGGTCCCGCCGCCGATCGGCGCCACCGCCCATCCACTCGTGGAGGCGAGGTCGTCGACCTTCACCGGCGAGGCGGAGGCGGTCGCGCTCGCCCGGCCGACCGCGGTGCCGGTCGCGAGGACCGCGCCGACCTCCTTCAGCGCCGCGTACGCGGGCTTCTGCCGTCCGGAGCGCTCGGTCACCGAGAAGGTGTCCAGCGGCGCCTGCGGGTCGGGGCCTCCGACGAGGTTGTACCAGGCGATCGCCTTGATCCCGCGGGCCGCGGCGTCGAGGTAGGAGCGCGAGAGGTACGACGCCTGGTCGGCCTCGCTGGTGGCGCCGGTGCAGGTGGTGCAGGTCGCCCAGCTGACCTCGGTGATCCACAGGCTCCGGCCCGGCGCGCTGCGGGTGAGGAAGTTCTGCGCCGCGTCGAGGTAGGTCGGGATCGCTCCGGTCTCGGGCGCTCCGTCGACCGTGTAGGTGTGGATCGCGAGTCCGTCGAAGGAGTCGCCCGCCCCGGCCGCCAGCACGCCCGCCATGAACGGGTCGCTGAACTGGTCGAGCCCGCCGACCAGCACGGTCGCGGTCGGGTCCACGGCCTTGATCGCCGTGTACGCGGCCTTCAGCATCTCGCCGTACTGGCCGGCCGTGGCGCCTCCGCGCCAGTAGTAGTCGGTGTTCGGCTCGTTCCACACCTCCCAGACGTGCACGCGGTCCTTGTACCGGGCCACGGTCGCCGCCGCGTACGACGCGAAGTCGGCGTTGCTGCGCGGCGGGTAGTACTGGGCGTCCTCCGCCGCGGTGCCGGCCGGGGCCGACGAGGCCCAGGGCGCGGAGTAGGCGAGCTTCCCGATCATGTCGACGTTGCGCGCCTGGCTGATCGCGACGGCCTGGTCGAACTTCGCCCAGTCGTAGAAGCCCTTGCGCGGCTCGACGCGCTTCCACTCGAACTCCTCGCGGGCCCAGCGCACCTGCGCGTCCTCGAGGAGGGCGGCCTGCCGGTCGGCCTCGACGGGCGAGTCCTGCTCGGTGAGGAAGCTGTTGATGCCGCTGATCGACGTGGGCGACGCCTCGGTGACCCGGGCGCTCACTCCGGTGAGGTAGGGGCGGGTCGCCGTGGCGGCTCCCGAGAGCGCGCCGTCGGCGGTCGTGTCCCAGGTGAGGCGGCCGGCGATGCTGCCGGCCATCGCGGCTCCGCTGTCGTCGGTGCCGTCGTAGGTCGCGGTGATCTCGCCCGCCGCGGCGGCGGTTCCGCCAAAGGTGCGGGTGCGGCCGGCGCTGTCGCGCAGCACCAGGGCGTAGTCGCCGGGCCCACCCGCCGTGAAGCGGACGGTCGTGGTCGCGGCGTTCTCGCGCGAGAAGCGCGCGGCGCTCGCGGTCGGCAGCGTCCAGTCCTTGTCGAGCACGCGCAGGTTGTCGAGCACGACGGTGCCGGTGGCGGGGGCCGAGGCGCCGTTGCGCACCACGTTGATCCGCACCAGCGAGACCGGGTAGTCGAGCACGCCGTCGTCGTTGCCGAGGTGGGTGTTCGCGGCGGGCGACCGGAGGTCGATCGTCGCGGTCGTCCACCGGCTGAGGCTCATCGCGTCGACGCGGTAGAAGAACATCTCGCCGGTGGCGTCGCGCAGCTTGAGGAACACGGTGTTCCAGCTGCTGTCGCCGAGCAGGTCGACCTTGAGCGCGGTCGCGGGCTGCGTCAGCAGCGGCACCGGAGTCGTCGCGGTCTCGATCTCGGCGTCGGCGCGGGAGAGGTCGTAGGAGATCTTCAGCGCGCCCGAGCCCTCGGTGCGGGTGGCCGAGGTCGAGGGGGTCGCGGTGCCGGCGGCCTGCACCCAGTCGGTCCCGGCGGAGTCGAAGGACTGCGCGAGGCTCGCGTCCGCGTCGATCTCCGCAAGGGTCAGCAGGAGCGGGATCCCGCTGCGGGTGGCGTTCGAGGCGAGGACGCCGTCGTCCGTCCCGTCCTGCGAGAAGACGCCGCTGACGTCGCCGCGCATGCGGGTCCCGGAGTCGTCCGAGCCGTCCCAGGTCAGGGTGACCGGGCCGGCCGCGGCCGCACGCCCGGTGATCGTCTTCACGCGCCCCTCCTTGTCGCGCAGCTCGAGGAGGTGGTCGCCCGGGCCGGCCGCGGTGAAGGAGAACGAGGTGGTCGCCGAGGCGCCGGGGGTGAAGAACGCGGTCGCGGCCGTCGGCAGCGACCAGCCGGTGGCGAGGGTGCGCAGGTTGTCGAGCACGACGGTCCCGGTGGCGGGCTGGCTGCCGTTGCGCACGATGATCACGCCGGAGAGCTTCACCGGGAAGTCGAGCACCTGGTCGCCGTCGCCGCCCTCGATCAGCGCGGCCGGGGCGGTGAGGTCGACGTCGATCGTCGCCCACGCCGTCGAGCGCATCGCGTCGAGCCGGTAGGTGAAGGCCTCGCCCGAGGCGTCGCGGAGGCGCGTGTAGACGGTGTTGTAGGTGCCGTCGCCCTTGAGGTCGATCCGGAGCGACGAGGCCGGCTTCGCGATCACGGTCGCGGGAGTGCTCTGCACCGTCTCGACCAGGCCCGACGAGACGTCGTAGTCGATCCGCTGGGCGTAGGAGCCCTGGGTCTTCTGCGCGCTGGTGCGCGAGACCGCCGCCGAGCCCATCGCGACGCTCCAGCCCGACGCCGCACCCTCGAAGCCCTCGACCACGCTGGTCGTCGACGGCTGCGCCGCGGCGACGGTCAGCAGGGTCGGAGTCGCCGAGCGGGTCCGCGACGCGGAGAACTGCCCGTCCGGGGTCGAGTCCTGCAGGAAGGTGCTGCGGATCGGGCCGTCCATCTCCTGTCCGTCGTCCGCCTTCCCGTCCCACTGCACGGCGGTCTCGCCGGGCTCCGCGAGGGTGCCGGTGAGGGAGCGGCTGCGGCCGGTGCCGTCGCGGAGGACGATCATCCAGTCGCCGGCCGTGGCGGCCGAGAACGCGAGGCTCGCGACTCCGCCCTCCGACGGCACGAGGAACTCGGTGTCGGCGACCGGCATCGTCCACCGGCTGCTCACCGCGCGCAGGTTGTCGAGCACGAGCGAGCCGGTGGCGGACTGCTCGCCGTTGCGCACGACGTAGAAGCCGGTCAGCGTCAGCGGCATGTCGAGCACGGAGTCGGCGTTGCCGCCCTCGGCGAGCACCGGGTCCTGGGTGAGGTCGATGGGCACCGTGGTCCAGGTGGTCTGCCGCATCGCGTCCATCCGGTAGGTGAACGCCTCGCCGCTCGCGTCGGTGACGCGGAGGTAGACCGTGTTGTAGCTGCCGTCGCCCTTGAGGTCGACCTTCAGCCCCGTGACCGGGCCGGTGGCGACGTCGAGCGGAGCGGTCCGCGTGATGCCGGCCATGCCGTCGGTGAGGTCGTAGTCGACGGCGAGCGCGTCGGTGCCCTCGGTGCCGGCCGCGCCGCCCCCTGCCGCGGAGGCGCGGCGCAGGGTGGCGGATCCGGTGGCGACTCCCCAGCCGGCGTCTCCGCCGTCGAAGGCCTCGACCACCGAGGTCGCGTCGGGGTCGTCGGCCGCGGCCAGGGTGAGCAGGAACGGGACGCCGGTCGTCGTCGCGGCGCCGAGGGAGCCGTCGGCCGAGTCGTCCTGGCGGAGCACCGCGCGCACGTCGCCGGTCATCGCGGCTCCGGAGTCGTCGCGTCCGTCCCAGTCGACGGCGACGGGCCCCGCCGCGGCGGCCGTGCCGGTGAGGGTGCGCGAGAGCCCGGCGGCGTCCGCGAGCCGCAGCTCCCAGTCGCCCGCGGATCCGGCGTCGAAGGAGAGCGCGGCGCTCGCCCCGGCGGCGACGTAGGTCGACGCGGCGACGGGGAGGGTCCAGCCGGTGGTGTCCGCGCGCAGGTCGTCGAGGGCGAACGTGCCGGTCGGCGGCTGCTCGCCGTTGCGGACCACGAGGACGCCGGCCACGGTGAGCGGCGCGTCCATGACTCCGTTGCCGTCGCCGCCGTCGCGGGCCACCGGCTCCGCGGTCAGGTCCACGGTGAGCGTCTGCCACTGGGTCGAGCGCATCGCGTCGACGCGGTGCACGAAGGTCTCGCCGCTCGTGTCGCGGACCCGCAGGTAGACGGTGTTGTAGGAGCCGTCGCCGCGGAGGTCGACCGTCAGGGACGAGGCGGGCGCGGGGATGACGGGCGCCTGCAGCGGGTCGAAGCCGAGCTCGGCGAGCCCCCCGGTGACGTCGTACGAGACCTCGAGCGACGAGTCGCCCTCCGTGCTGTCGTCGGAGACGGCCGTGGAGGCCGTGCCGGTCACCGTCGCGAGCGCGGGCGAGCCGCTCTCGAAGCCCGTCACGGGACTGGTCCCGGGAGTCGCGGCCGACGCGGCGCTCGGCGCCGTGAGCAGGCCCGCGACGAGGGCGGCGGTGACGAGGAGGACTGTTCGGGCACGGGACATGGGGGCACTCCGCTGGGCGTCGGATCGAGGATCGAACGCTCGCCTGGGGGTGGTGGCGAGCCGGCCGCATCGACGACCTGCGCGTCACGCTAGGACCGGCGGAGGTGCTCGGAAGGGTGCGGAGGAAAGCTCGATTCGCCCGCACTCGAAGAGGGGTGGCGGGCCGGGGCGGATCCTCTCGGGCGATATCACGAGGGTCGATCCGCGCGCCAGCCCTCGCAGAGAGGGCAGACGGGGCGCTGAGAGGAACGCTATCCCGTGCGGCGCCGGAGCGCACGCACCACTTCGTTCGAGTGCTCTCAGGTCCAGTCGAGAGCGGAGCGCTCGGCCCAGTAGCGGGCCGGATCCACGGCGAGCGCCGGGAGATCCGCGAGCTCCACAGGCTGCGCGCGCAGGTTGGCCCGCAGCTGCTCCGGAGTCGCCGCGCCGCTCAGCACGACGTCGGCCCAGGGCTGCGCGAGGGCGGCCCCCAGGGCGACGGCGTCCGGCGCGGCGCCGGCGTGCTCGATCGGGTGCGCGACGAGCCTCCCGTTGGCGAGGGCCTCCTTGACCACCACCAGCCAGCCGTCGTCGTGCGCGGCGGCGAGCGCCCGGCCCGCGGACTGCTCGAGCGGGTTCCACGTGCTCTGGACCGCGCTGAACGGCGACTCCGGGATCGCGCGGGCGAGCTCGATCACGCGCGCCTGCTCGGGTCCGCTCGTCGAGAGGCCGACCCGCACTCCGGAGCCGGCGAGGCCGCGCAGGCGGTCCAGCAGCGGGCGGTCGGTGAGGGCCGGGCTCTCGGGAGTGATCGAGTGGACGAGGTAGGAGTCGGGCGCCGAGCCGAGCGCGTCGAGCGTGAGCGGCCACTGGCGGTCGAGCATCGCGACCGAGTGCTCCTTGCGCTCGTGGACCGGCGCGTCCATCGCCCACCCGCCGACGTACTCGTAGCCCCACTTCGACTCGATCGTGAGCGCCGCCCGCCGCTCCGGATGCCGGGCGAGCCAGCCGCCGAGGAACTCCTCCGCCCGCCCGTAGGAGCGCGCGGCGTCGAGGAAGCGGACGCCGGCGTCCCACGCCGCGTCGAGCAGCAGGTGCGTGCGCTCCCGCAGCGCGTCGACGCTCCGCTCGGCCGCAGGGCCGAGGTCGTCGTCGCGCCCTGCCGTGATGTACGCCGGCCGGCCCACGGCCGCCAGCCCGATCCCGAAGCGCTGCATCCCGCCCACGGTACGCCCGTCCCGGAGCTGCGGCAGCCGCTAGCGTCGAGCGGTGACCTCCGCCCTCGACCGCAGCATCCTCCGGCTCGCCGTCCCGGCGCTGGGCTCGCTGGTCGCCGAGCCGCTGTTCCTGCTCACCGACTCCGCCCTGGTCGGCCATCTCGGCGCCGTCCCGCTCGCCGGGCTCGCGCTGGGCGGCACGGTGCTGCAGACGATCGTCGGCCTGATGGTCTTCCTCGCGTACAGCACCACTCCGCGGGTCGGCCGGGCCCTCGGCGAGGGCGACGAGCGGAGGGCCGTGGCGGCCGGGATCGACGGCGGCTGGCTGGCCCTGCTCCTCGGCGCCGGCATCGCCGTGGTGGGCGCGCTCACCGCTCCGGCCGTCGTGGCGCTCTTCGGCGCGGAGCCGGCGGTGGCGGAGGCGGGCGTGCGGTACCTGGCGGTGAGCATGGCCGGGATCCCCGCCATGCTCGGCGTCTTCGCGCTCACCGGGCTCCTCCGCGGCTTCCAGGACACCCGCACTCCGCTGGTGATCGCCGCCGGCGGATTCGCCCTCAACGCCGCTCTCAACGCCGTGCTGATCTACCCGGCCGGCCTGGGGATAACCGGCTCCGCGCTGGGGACGGTGATCGCGCAGTGGGCCATGCTCGCGGCCTACGCGGGAGTCGCGCTGCGGCTCGCCCGGCGGGTCGGCGCGCCGCTGCGGCCGCACCTCGCGGGCCTGGCCTCCTCCGCGGGATCCGGCGGCTGGATGCTGCTGCGCACAGCGAGCCTCCGCGCGGCGATCCTGCTCGCGGTCGCGACCGCCACCTCGCTCGGGGCGGAGGAGCTGGGCGCCTTCCAGGTGGCGATGACGCTGTTCTCGACGGTCGCCTTCGCCCTCGACGCGGTGGCGATCGCCGCGCAGGCGCTGCTGGGCCGCCTCCTCGGCGCGGGCGACGCCGAGCAGGCCCGAGCCGTCACGAAACGCTGTGTGACCTGGGGAATCGGTGCAGGAGTAGTGCTCGGAGCACTGGTCACCGGTCTGAGCGGTGTCCTGCCGTACGTCTTCTCGAGCGACCCGGAGGTGCTGCGGCTGCTGCCCGCGGCGATCGCCGTCGTGGGCCTCACCGCTCCGCTCGGCGGCTACGTCTTCGTGCTCGACGGCGTGCTGATCGGCGCCGGCGACGGCCGCTACCTGGCGCTCAGCGGCCTCGCGAACCTCGCCGTCTTCGTCCCGCTCGCCCTGCTCGCCCCCGCCGCGCCCGCCGAATGGCGCCTCCTCGCGCTCTGGCTCGCCTTCGCCGTCGGCTTCCTCGGCGCCCGCGCGGTCACCCTCGGGCTCCGGGTCCGCAGCGACGTCTGGCTCCGCTGACCGCGCTCCTCCCCTGTGGAGAAGCCTGTGGACAACTCCGGTCAGCGCGGCGGTGCGCTGGTGTTCCCGCGGTGGAAGACGGCGTGGAAGCAGACCGCCTCCGCCTCCTCGTCGGCCAGGAGCGCGACCGCGGCCCGACCCGCCGCACGGCCCTTCTCGACCGCGGGCTGGGCCATCGTCGTGAGGTCGTACTCGGCCGCGAGACCGGGCACCTGCACGCCGTCGAAGCCGACCACCGAGAGGTCCTCGGGCACGCGCAGCCCGCGCTCCTCCGCCGCGAGGATCACGCCCGCGGCCAGCAGATCGCTCTGCGCGACGACCGCGGTCGGCGGCTCCGCCCCCTCGAGCAGCGTGCGGCCCGCGGCGACGCCCTCGTCGACCGAGCTCGCTGCGGCGGCGACGACCGACGCGTCCGGGAAGACGTCCTGCACGCCGAGGAGCCGGTCGACCGGAGTGATGCTGGGGCTCGAGCGCCAGCCCGGCGGGATCGCGCCGCGGCGGCGGTCCTTCGCGAACGGGAGCGAGACCACCGCGACCCGCTCGTGGCCGAGCTCGCGCAGGTGCTCCGCGAGGGTGCGGCTGGCCTCGCGGTTGTCGAGCGAGATCACGGCGCCGCCCAGCTCCGAGAGGCCCTCGACCACGACGACCGGCACCCCCCGGCGACGCAGCACGGCGACGGAGTCGTCGACCGACGGGCTGCAGCCGACCAGGATCATCGCGTCGACCGGGGCCGTCGCCAGCAGGCCCGCGCCGTCGCCGGTCTCGGTGAGCAGCAGGATCCCGGCGTCGACCCCGCCGAGCACGTCGGCGATCCCGTCGAGCATGGCGATCTTGATCGGGTCGCGGAACGCGTGCAGCATCCGCTCGTCCACGACGACCCCCACGATCCCCGAGCGGCCGCGGCGGAGCGAGCGCGCCCGCGGGTCGGGGCCGGCGTAGTCGAGCTCGGACGCCGCGCGCAGCACCCGCTCCTTCGTGGCCTCCGAGACGGGGCCGGAGCCGCTGAAGACCAGCGAGGCGGTGGAGGGGGACACTCCGGCCCGGCTCGCGACGCGGGCGAGCGTCGGCCGGGGGCTCTTGCGGGGTTCCACGTTCCTCCTCGTGGGGGCGGCGCGCTCGTCGTCGGTTGACCGTCCCCGGGGTTCCGGATAGCTTAGACCGGCTCGCTTCGAATCGATTCGACCGTGCCTCTCGATCCGGTGTCCGGATCCCGCCCGCACCAGGAGAACCGCCATGACCTCGACGTCCGCGCTCACGCGCCCGCAGCTGGTCGCCTGGCGCAACGCCGTCTTCACGATCTTCGTCCTCAGCGGGATCTCCATCGCCACCTGGGTCTCGCGCACCCCCGCCATCCGTGACGAGCTCCAGCTCTCGACCGCCGGAGTGGGCCTGCTGATCCTCTCGATGTCGATCGGCGCGATCGTCGGACTCGCGTTCTCGACGCCGGTCATGGGCGCGATCGGCGCCCGGCGCGGCATGGCGCTCGGCCTCACCGTCTCGGCGGCGGGGCTCGCGGTGCTGGGCGTCTCGGCCGACGTCATCGGCGTCCTCCCAGCGGCCTTCGCCGGCATGGCGATGCTCGGCTTCGGCAACGGAGCGGTCGACGTGATGATGAACGTCGAGGGAGCGGCCAACGAGAAGGCCTTCGGCAAGACGCTCCTGCCGCTGTTCCACGCCTTTTTCAGCCTCGGCACCGTGGCCGGCGCGCTGATCGGCGCGGGCGCCTCCGCCCTGGCCGTGCCCGTCGCCGTCCACCTCGGCGCGATCGCCGTGGTGATCGCCGTGACCGCGGTGATCGCGATCCGCTTCGTCCCGGTCCGCGAGGAGCTCGACACCTCCGGCGCGGCGACCACGGTGAAGCCGCCGGTCCGCGAGCGCGTCGCCGCCTCCCTCGGCGTCTGGCGCGACGGCCGCCTCGTCCTCATCGGCCTGATCATGCTGGGCATGGCCTTCGCCGAGGGCTCCGCGAACGACTGGCTGACCCTGGCGATGGTCGACGGCCACGGCACCGACAAGACGACCGCCGCCGTCGTGTTCGGCGTGTTCGTCGCCGCCATGACCGTCGGACGCGTGATCGGCGGACCCGTGCTCGACCGCTTCGGCCGCGTCCCGGTGCTGCGCGCCTCCGCCGGGCTCGCGATCGTCGGAATCCTGCTGTTCATCCTCGCCCCGGTCGACGCGCTCGTCGTCGTCGGCGCGGTCGCCTGGGGTCTGGGCTGCTCGCTCGGCTTCCCGGTGGGCATGTCGGCCGCGGCGGAGGGGCCGCACTCGGCCGCCCGCGTCAGCGCGGTGGCGATGCTCGGCTACGTCGCGTTCCTGGTCGGACCGCCGGCCATCGGCTTCCTCGGCGAGCACTACGGCCTGCTGAACGCCCTCTTCCTGGTGCTGGCCCTGGTGGTCGTCGCCGGGCTCGCCTCCCCCGCCGCCCGCAGCCGACGGAGCTGACCGCCCCGCTCCACGCGCCTCCGCAAGCCCCCGTGGGGCCCGGGCGCCCCGGCGCGCCTCCCCCTAGGCTTCCCAGGACGGCGGCGGAGGGGGAGCGGATGCGGTACCGAGCGCGCGACGGCGCCCTGCTCCACGTCGACGAGCACGGAGCCGGTCAGGGGCGGCCCCTGGTGGTCGTCCCCGGTGAGCCGGAGCGCCACCCCTCCTATCTCGGCTCGTTCGCCTCGATCGCCTGCACGCGCCGCGTCCTCGTGCTGCACCCGCGCGGAGTGGGCGGCTCCGCGGAGCTGCCTCCCGCTCCCCCGGCCACGACGGCCGCCGACGTGGAGGACCTGCGCCGTCACCTCGGCGTCGACGCGCTCGATCTCGCCGCGCACGACTCCGGCTGCCGCGCCGTCCTGCTCGCCGCCGTGGACGCGCCCGAGCGCGTCGCCCACCTGCTCCTGATCGCCCCCGGCACCGCCTGGCTCGGGATCGACGACCGGGCTGCCGGTCCCACGACTCCCGCCGGCTCCGACGACACCGCGGCGATCCGCGACGCTCTGCAGCGCCTCGACTGCCCCGCGGTCGTCCTCGGCGGCGAGGACGATCCGGTGACGGGCGTCGCCGCTCTGGAGGCGCTCACCGCGCTCCTGCCGCAGGCGAGCCTGGCCGTCATCGAGTCGAGCGGCCACCACCCGTGGGCGGAGGCGCCGGCCGAGTTCGCGGTCGCGCTGCGCGCCTCGCTCTCGGTGCCGCCGCCCGCTCCTCCGCTCGGCCGCCGGCCTCCCGTCGCCGCGCGCTGAGCCGGGAGCCCGCCGGAGCCGCGCCGTCTATCCTCGACGGGTGCGTCTCGTCATCGCGCGCTGCTCCGTCGACTACACCGGCCGTCTCAGCGCCCACCTCCCGCTCGCCACCCGCCTCCTGCTCGTCAAGGCCGACGGGAGCGTCCTCATCCACTCCGACGGCGGCTCCTACAAGCCGCTGAACTGGATGAGCCCTCCCTGCACGCTGATCACGGGCGAGCCCGACGAGGAGGCGCGCACCGCGGGAGTGACGCAGCAGTGGACCGTCGCGCACCGCAAGACCGGCGACGCTCTCGTCGTCTCGATCCACGAGGTGCTGCACGATTCGGCGCACGAGCTCGGCGTCGATCCGGGACTCGTGAAGGACGGAGTGGAGTCGCATCTCCAGCGCCTTCTCGCCGAGCAGATCGGCCTCCTCGGAGAGGGGCACACTCTCGTCCGGCGCGAGTACATGACCGCGATCGGCCCGGTCGACATCCTCGCCCGCGATTCCTCGGGAGCCGCCGTCGCCGTCGAGATCAAGCGCCGCGGCGAGATCGACGGAGTGGAGCAGCTCACCCGCTATCTCGAGCTGATGAATCGCGATCCGCACCTCTTCCCGGTGACGGGAGTCTTCGCCGCTCAGGAGATCAAGCCGCAGGCGCGGACTCTCGCCGAGGACCGCGGAATCCGCTGCGTGGTGCTCGACTACGAGGCCATGCGCGGCACCGACGACTCCCACACGCGCCTGTTCTGACAGGCACGGCGACAGGCACGGCGAAGGCCCCCGCGATCGGATCACGGGGGCCTTCCGCTCACCGGGCGCGAGGCCCGGGAATGCCGCGTCTCACCGGGCCGAGAGCCCGGCGGCCGCTACTTGTGGGCGGCCTGGTAGGCGGCCTGGACCTCGGAGGGGATGCGTCCGCGGTCGGAGACGGGGTGGCCGTTGGCGTTCGCCCACTCGCGGATGGCCTTGAGCTGCTTGGGGTCGCTCTTGGAGGCGGTCGCGACGCTCGTGGCGGCCGCGGGGCGCGAGCCGACGCGGCGGGCGCTCGAGACGAACTTCTCGAGCGCCGAGTGGAGCTCGGCGATGTTGTCGGGGCCGAGATCGATCTCGTAGTTGGCGCCCTCGATGCTGAAGCGGACGGTACCGCCGTCACCGGAATCGATAAGGGTTCCGTCGATATCGTCGACAAGCGTGATCTTCTGGGCCACTTTTCCTCCTGGAGTTCGCGGGACCGGACTGTCTCGACCCGGACCGGGAGAGACATTACCCCCTTTCACAATCGAGTGCGCCATGAATGGCGCCATTCGTCCCTTTCTCGCGCCATGTCGAGGGGAATGTTCAGGATAAGCGGAGGCAATCAGGGCGGAATCGAGCTGTTCGCCACCAGCCGTCGAATAGAGGACACGGTGTCCGCAGACGGCCGTAACGATTCCGGACACCGATCGTGCGCATTCCCGGGAACCGGTCCCGGCGATTCCGATCACGCCCCGGTCTTCGTTAGCGTGGAGTCATGGCACGACGAGGCGGACCCCCTGCACGCCCGGCGCGACCCGGTCCGTACCGCAATGCGGAGGCTCGGGAAGCACTGGAGGCGCTCGTCGCCGCTCCCACCGCCGAGGCCGTCGACCGGCTGCTCGAGGCCTGCCTCGACGGCTCCCTCGTGGTCGACGTCACGGGCTCCCAGCCCGGAGGCGTGCCGCACGTCCGCACCGTCGCGACGACCACCGGGGAGCAGGTCCTGCCGCTGTTCACCTCCACGGACGAGGTGCGCACCGCGGTCCCCCGGCAGCAGCATCCGCGGGTGCAGATGCTGGTCCTCCCCGGACGCGAGGCCTTCGCGCTGATCCGCACCGCCGACTTCGTCGCCGTGCAGCTCGACCCCGGCTCGATCGCCCAGGTCGTCACCCGTTCGTTCGTCGAACGGGCTCTGGACGCCGAACGGCCGTAGAGTGTGGCCCCCGGCGGGGCAGCGCCGGCGTCACCCCGTCCTCCGAGGTCAGGAGCCCGCCATGTCCGACACGACCCTCGCCGCCACCGGCCTCGACGCGCGCGCCGGCACCTGGTCCTGCATCCTCTTCGACCTCGACGGCACGATCACCGACTCGGCCCCCGGCATCACCGGCACCCTCGTCGAGACCTTCGTCGAGCTGGGCCGCCCCGTGCCCGCTCCGGCCGAGCTGCTGGCCTACGTCGGCCCTCCGCTGCTCGAGGCGTTCCGCGAGCTCGGCGGGATGACCGTCGAGGAGGCGCAGGCGGCGCTCGTGGTCTACCGCCGCCGCTACAACGCGGGCGGGCTGTTCGACTCCTCGGTCTACCCGGGGCTGCCCGAGGTGCTCGCGCGCATCGCCGAGGCCGGCGTGCCGCTCTCGCTCGCGACCTCGAAGCCGGAGTCGGCGGCCACGCGCATCCTCGAGCACTACGGACTGGCGCAGTACTTCACGGTGATCTGCGGCGCCTCCGAGGACGAGGTCCGCAGCGCCAAGGCCGACGTCGTGGAGGAGGCGCTGCGCCGGCTCCGCGAGCTCGGCGTCGACCTCTCGGCGCCGGTGATGGTGGGCGACCGCGAGCACGACGTGCAGGGCGCCGCCGCCCACGGCGTGCCGACGATCATGGTCGAGTGGGGCTACGGATCGCCGCTCGAGGCGGTCGGGACGATCGCGCTGGTGTCCGGTGCCGAGGAGCTCGCGGACCTCCTGCTCCCGTGACCTGCGTACGATGAGGGCATGACTGGTCTGGGCGTCGTCCTCTCGTTCGTGCTGTTCCTCGGCGGGATCCTCGTTCTCGGCAACTCGTTCCTGCTGCCCGACATCGCCGGATTCCTCTTCGTCGGCGGCATCCTGATGATCTCGGGATCGCTGGCCGTCGCGTTCCACGTCCTGCCGAAGTCGCAGTAGCCGGGTCGCTCCGGGCGACCGCCTCCGCGGCTCGCCGCTCCGCTCAGCCCAGCGTGCTCGCGTCGAGGTCGATGACTGCATTGATGTAGACCGCCTCGCCGGCCCCGGCGATCGTCGGGTTCATCCGGAGCAGCTGCTGCACCGGGATCCCGAAGCGCTGCGCGATGTCGAAGAACGTGTCGCCCTGCACCACGGTGTAGCTCACGATGTCCCCCTCCCCATCGCGGGTCGGCTCGCCGTTCGCCCCGGGAACCGCGCCGTTGTCGACCGCGAAGGCGGTCTCGGGGATGTCCGGCGTCGCGTTCGGCGTGAAGGTGACCGTCGCCTCGGGGACCGGCGCGAAGACCGTGGCCGTCGCCTGCGGGAGCGCCGCCGTGACGGTCGGGTCCGGCACCGGGGTCGGCGTCGCAGTGGCGAACACGGTGACCGTGACCGTGGGAGCCGGAGCGGGCGCCGAGCACCCCGCGAGCGCGAGCACACCGGCCAGTGCCGTCGCTCCGATGACCGTCCTGCGCATGTCCCCCGCCCTCCGCGCGCCCCGCGGCGCCCGCTCCACCCTAGGAGACGGGGCGGCCGGGGGCACGTGCGCTGTCGCAGGAGGCCGGTGCTGCGGATCCACCGTCGTGCAGGGAGCTCCGCGGTCGTCCGGGCCGGGTCGGCCTCACCGGGACCGGGTCAGGACGGGGGCTCGGTGAGCAGGCGCAGCCCGCCGCCGCTGTTCGCCGCGTCCATCAGGAGCTCGACCCAGGTCGGGTTGATCGTCGGCTGCCGGCTCCCCGCGAAGTGGAACTGCAGGGCGATGTTCGGGTTCATCCAGAAGGAGTGGCGGCCGCGCGCACCCTCGGGCATCGAGTCGAGGGTGAGGCTGAAGCGCTCGTCGCGGCGGAACTTCGCGTAGATCACGATCTGGAGGTGGGCCAGGGTCCGGTCCTCGATCTCGATGACGGCGGGAGGAGTGCCGTAGAGGAATTGACCCATGCCGCCAGACTATAGGCCCCTCGGCTTATTACTAGTCCGTCTAGCTATTTCGCCGCGGAGGGTTCCGCCGGGTCGGCTTCGTCCGTATCGTGCCCGTCGCCGTGCTCCGCGTCGATCTGGTCGACGGCCGCGCTCATCCGGCGGAGGAAGTTGACGACGACCTCGGCCTCGGGGGCGTCCAGGTCCTCGGCGATCTCGAGCATCCGGCGGTGCATCTCCTGGAGCGTGGCGCGCACCTCGTCGTCGCTGTCGACGGTCGCCTCCACGACGATCCCGCGCCGGTCGGTCGGGTTGGGCTTGCGCACGAGGTGGCCGCTGCGGACCAGGCGGTCGATGAGGACCGTGGTCGACGCGGACGAGATGGAGAGGTGCGAGGCCAGGTCCTTGCCGGTCACCAGCTCGCCCTTGCGCTGCTGGCGGAGCAGGTACTGGATGGCGATCAGGTCCGTCTCGCCCATCGCCATCCGCTCACGCGTGCGGCGGCGCATCGAGACCTCGGAGACGCGGTACGTGCGCATCGCGCTCAGCACCTCGACAGCGCGGCGGGTGGACGACTCGTCCGGGTACCAGTACCCGGCGCCGCTCCGCAGGCTCGTGTCGCTCATCCGCACATCCTAGACCGGCTGATCACCAGGCCGTCTAGCGAGTCGCCCGCGCCTACGCTGGACCGGTGACCGCCACCCTCGTCGCCAAGGGCCTCTCCGGAGGCTATGCGCACCGCACCCTGTTCGACGGACTCGACCTGACGGTCGCCCCCGGGGACGTGGTGGGCGTCGTCGGGGCGAACGGAGCCGGCAAGTCGACGCTCCTGCGCATCCTCGCGGGCGAGACGGCTCCGCTCGAGGGCTCCGTCGTGCTCTCGCCGGGCGACGCCTTCGTCGGCTGGCTGCCGCAGGAGCACGAGCGCCGCGAGGGCGAGACCGTCGCCGGCTACATCGCGCGCCGCACCGGCTGCGCCGAGGCCTCCGCCGAGCTCGACGCCGCCGCCTCCGCCCTGGCCGACCCCGATCCCGACGGCTCGATCGCGGACCGGTACGCCCTCGCGCTCGACCGCTGGCTCGCGAGCGGCGCGGCCGACCTCGACGAGCGCACCCCGGTCGTCCTGGCCGACCTGGGCCTGTCGCTCGGCGCCGCGGCCGCCTCCTCGACGATGACCTCCCTCTCCGGCGGGCAGGCGGCGCGGGTCGGCCTCGCGGCGCTGCTGCTCTCGCGCTTCGACGTGGTGCTGCTCGACGAGCCGACCAACGACCTCGACCTCGACGGCCTGGAGCGCCTGGAGGCCTTCGTCCGCGGGCTCCGCGGCGGCGCGGTCCTCGTGAGCCACGATCGCGAGTTCCTCGCCCGCAGCGTCACCCGCGTGCTCGAGCTCGATCTCGCGCAGGGCACCAACCGGGTCTACGGAGGCGGCTACGACGCGTTCCTGGAGGAGCGCGAGACCGCGCGCCGCCAGCGCCGCGAGAAGTACGAGGACTTCGCCGAGCAGAAGGCCGACCTGGTCTCCCGCGCCCGCACCCAGCGGGAGTGGTCGAGCCAGGGCGTGCGCAACGCGATGAAGAAGGCCCCCGACAACGACAAGATCCGCCGCAAGGCCTCGGCGGAGTCGAGCGAGAAGCAGGCGCAGAAGGTGCGCCAGATGGAGAGCCGGATCGCGCGGCTCGAGGAGGTCGAGGAGCCGCGCAAGGAGTGGCAGCTCGCCTTCACGATCGGCAGCGCCCCGCGCTCGAGCTCGGTCGTCTCGACGCTGAACGGCGCGGTCGCCCGCCGCGGCGCCTTCACGCTCGGGCCGGTGTCGCTCCAGGTCGACGCGGGCGACCGGATCGGCATCACCGGGCCCAACGGCGCCGGCAAGTCGACGCTGCTGTCGCTCCTCCTCGGCCGCGCCGAGCCGGAGGAGGGCGGCGCCTCCCTCGGAGCGAGCGTGGCGATCGGCGAGATCGATCAGGCCCGCGGGATGCTCGCCGCCGAGGTGCCGCTCGCGGACGCGTTCGAGGCGCTGGTGCCCGAGTGGCCGACCGCCGAGGTCCGCACGCTGCTGGCGAAGTTCGGGCTGAAGGCCGATCATGTCGGCCGCCGCGTCAGCGAGCTCTCGCCGGGCGAGCGGACGCGAGCCGCCCTGGCACTCCTCCAGGCCCGCGGCACGAACCTCCTGGTGCTCGACGAGCCGACCAACCACCTCGACCTCGTCGCCATCGAGCAGCTGGAGGAGGCGCTCGAGGCGTACGAGGGCACGCTGCTGCTGGTCACCCACGACCGGCGGATGCTCGAGACGGTGCAGCTGACGCGGCACTGGCACGTCGAGGCGGGCGTCGTCACGGAGGCGTGACGCCCGCCGCCGCGTCAGTCCCCGGAGGCGCGGGCCGCCTCGTCCTCGCGCCAGCCGGCCTCCTTCTGCACGTACTCGTTGTCGGCGAACTCCGCGAAGTCGCTCTCGTCGGTGATCCGGCGCACCTCGAGGCGGTTGCCGGGCACCAGCGGGCAGCGCAGCGCCCACTCGCGGGCCTGCTCCTTCGAGTCGACCCCGATGATCCAGAAGCCGTTGAAGAGCGACTCGGTCGGGCCGTAGGCGCCGTCGACGACGGTCGGCGGCTCGGAGGAGAAGTCGACCACGAAGCCGGAGGAGGCGACGTCGTCGGCCAGGCCGTCGCCCGAGAGCAGCACGCCCGCCTCGATCATCGCCTCGTTGTACTGCCCCATCCGGGTGATGATCTCGTCGAACGGGATGGAGGCGTAGGCCTCCTTCGCCGCATCGGTCGCGCGCATGATCAGCATGTACTTCATCGGTTCTCCCTGGGGTCGGTGCGCGGGGGCGCACCGCTCACTCTGGCGCGTCGGCGGCCCCGGGGGAACAGCGGATCCGGAGGCGCATCGTCCTCGGCGCGGCCGTGAGCCGCAACCCCCGCGCAGACCCTCGCCGAGCGGCGGAGACTGGCGACGGCCCGTTGCTCGACGGGCGCTCATCGACGGAAGGAACGACCCCATGGTGGATCTCGGAGGACTCGCGGACAAGGCGAAGAACGCCGCGAGCAGCGACAAGGGCGAGGAGCTGACCGACAAGGGACTCGACAAGGCGGGCGACGCCGCCGACTCCGCGACCGGCGGGAAGTTCGCCGGGCAGGTCGACAAGGCCCAGGAGGCCGGCGACCAGCACGTCGGCAACGACTGACCCCCGGGGCGGCCCTTCCGCGGTGTCGCGGAGGGCCGCCCGTCCGTCAGTCCCGGACGCCGAGCTCGACGAGCAGCGCCCGCACCACGGCGACGGAGCGATCGGCCGCGTCGTCGACGTGCGCCTCGAACTCGCCGGGGGCGCAGAGGTCCGAGATCCCGCGGACCGAGACGAACGGCAGCCCGTGCACGTGCGCCGTCTGCGCGAGCGCGACCGACTCCATGTCGGTGGCGAGCGCGCCGGGGAAGTCGCTCCGCACGCGGTCCACGTGGGCGCTGGAGACGAAGACGTCGCTCGAGACGATCACGCCGCGGCGCACCTCCGGCCCCTCGGGCAGCTCGAGCTCCGCGGCGAGCGCCGCGTCGTCCCCGGAGTAACGGGCGGGCATCCCCGGGACCTGCCCGAGCGCGTAGCCGAACGCCCGCGCATCGGCGTCGGTCTGCACGTACTCGGCGCCGATCACGACCTCGCCCACGCGGACGTCGGCGCCCAGGCCGCCGGCGGTCCCCGCGCTCACCACGAGCGGCCGCTCGCCGGCCTCCCGAAGGATCGCTGCGGTGAGACCGCCGGCCGCGTTGACGAGGCCGATGCCGGTGCGGACGAGCAGCACCGCGCGGGAGTCGAGCTCGAGCTCCCACTGCAGCGCGTTGCCGACGGCGCGCGGCTCGGAGGCTCTGGACGCGGCGACGAGGAACGGCGCGGCCTCCTCGTCCATCGCGACCAGGACGATCGCCGTGCTCACGCGGTGACCGTCTCCCACTCCGAGCGGTGCGCGAGGAACGTGCGCGCCGCCTCCTGCGCCCCCTCGAGGGAGTGGTTGGCGCCCCAGCCGCACTGGGTCTCGTTGGCGGCCGGGACCTCGTCGGCCTCGGTGATGTCCTGGAGCGTCGCCTCGACCAGTCCGAGCACCTCGGCGAGCTCGGGCTCGCCCGAGAGGAGCAGGTAGAAGCCGGTCTGGCAGCCCATCGGCGAGAAGTCGATCACGCGGTCGGAGTGGTTGCGGGACTTCTCGGCGAACAGGTGCTCGAGCGAGTGCACGGTGGGCATCTCGAGGTGCCCGCGGTTGGGCTGGGTGAAGCGCACGTCGTACTTGACGAGGTGGTCGCCTCCGGGCAGCGTCTTCGCGTCGGCGAGGCGCACGTACGGCGCGGCGACGGTGCGGTGGTCGAGGTTGAACGACTCGACGTTCATGCGCGGCTGATCCACGGTGGTCTCCTTCACTGGGGGTCCCTCCATTGTCCTCCGCTCCGCGGAGCGGAGGCGGACCCCGGCGGATCCGGCTGCTTCTTCTCCGGGGCTGCGCCCGGATGCGAGGGCGGAACGGAGATCCCCGATCGACCGGGCGGAGGGGTGGCCGGAGCGGGGCGGCCGTACGCGGGCGGGTAGCGGAGGGCCGTCGAGCCGTCGTTCGCAGTCGTCTTCCCGGTCGTCGTTCCTCCTCCTCGGCGTGCGGGGCGGCGTCCTCGGTCCACTCGACCACGGACTGGTCGGGCACGGAGAGCAAGCGTGCCGTCGCGCCCGACGCGGCGGGGACCCGGGCCCCTGAGCGGTGGAGAACGGGCCGCTCCGATCCCTGGGGAGGAGCCTCGGCCGCTCCTCAGAACAGGTCCGAGAACCCCATCGCGACGAGGTTCACGTGCGAGGTCCGCAGGCAGTCGAGCGCGCTCCGCCCGTAGCGCTCGTCCTGCTCGACGAGGAGGTGCTCGACGCCGAGCGCGAGGCTCGTCCCGATGATCCCCGGGAAGTCGAGGTTTCCCTCCCCCACCTCGGCGAACTGCACGTTCGAGGTGAAGGCGTGCACGGACCACCCGCCGGACATGTCGGCGGGCGGCCCGACCCGGTAGTCCTTCAGGTGCACCAGGGCGACGCGCTCCCCGTACCGGCGCAGCGTCGTCACGGGATCGAGCCCGCCCCGCTGCACCCAGTGCACGTCGAGCTCGAGCCCCAGCAGCGGAGCCCGGTCGGCGACGACGTCGAGCAGGAGGCGGCCGCCGTGCCGCGCGAACTCGTGGTGGTGGTTGTGGAGCAGCAGCCGCAGCCCGTCGTCGCGGAGCCTCGCCGCGGCGGCCTGGCAGCGGTCGGCGAAATCGAGCAGAGCGGCCGGCGAGGCCGCCGCGGAGGCGGGCAGCATGCCGATCCGGACCGTGCGCGTGCCGAGCGCGCGGGCGTCGGCGACGATCCCGGCGAGCCCGCCCTCGAGCGCGGCGCCCGGGGAGTCCCCCGGTGCCAGGCCCGCCGAGATCGCCGCGATCTCGACGCCGAGCTCGTCCCGCGCCCGCTGCAGCTCGGCCACGGTGGCCGCCGTCAGCGGGATCTGCGAGATCTCCACCGACCGGTAGCCGATCGCTCGGACCTCCCGGAGCGTCGCGAAGGCGCCCGCCGAGGCGAACGCGTCCTTCAGCATCATCGCCTGCACGCCGATCCTGGTCACGGCAGTCCTCCCGGTCGCGGTGGAGGCCGGCGTCGCCGCGGCCCGGAACGCCCCCGACGGTAGAGGCGCGTCTCCGACCTTGTCAATCGGTTGCCAATACGCGTATGGTCGTGGCACGGCGGCGCTCCTGCCCGCCGGTTCCCGACGACGAGAACGAGGCACGCACCGTGACCACCGCACCCGCGACCCCCGCACCCGCGACCACCGCACCCGCGAACCCCGCACCCTGGACCCTCTCCGGCTTCGGCGACGAGATCGACCCCGACCCGGTCGTCCAGGTCGCCGTCCTCCGAGCGCTCGGCGCGCACAGCATCGAGGTGCGCAGCGCCTGGGGCCGGAACGTCGTCGACCTCGACGACGAGCGCCTCGCCCGCCTGGCCGCCGTGCTCGAGCGCGGCGGCCAGTCCGTCTCGGCCGTCGCCTCGCCCATCGGCAAGGTCGACGTCGCCCTCGACCCCGAGCTCGAGGTGGCGCGCCTCGACCGCGTCATCCGCGCCGCGCACGCCCTCAGCACACCGAGCATCCGCGTCTTCTCGTTCTACCGGGGCGAGGGAGTGCCGGTCGAGAGCATCCGCGACGACGTCCTGCTGCGCATGCGCAGGCTCGCCGACCGCGCCGAGCGCGAGGGCGTGGTGCTGCTGCACGAGAACGAGAAGGACATCTACGGCGACGTCCCCGAGCGGATCCTCGACCTGGTCGAGTCCGTCGGCTCGCCCGCCCTGCGCCTCGCCTGGGACAACGCGAACTTCGTGCAGTGCGGGGTGCGGCCCTTCGACGACGGCTGGACGGCGCTGCGGCCCTACGTCGACTACCTGCAGGTGAAGGACGCGGTGGCCGCGACCGGCACCGTGGTGCCCGCCGGCGAGGGCGACGGCCAGCTGCGCGAGACGCTCACCGCCCTGCGCGACGACGGCTGGACGGGCGTCGCCTCGCTGGAGCCGCACCTCGCGATCACGGACGCCTTCGGCGGATTCTCCGGCCCCGAGTCGTTCGGAGTGGCCGCTCGAGCCTTCCGGGGGCTCGCCTCCTCGCTCGGGATCGACCTGCGATGACCGTCCGCGCGGCGGTGATCGGCTGCGGCGACATCTCCTCCGTCCACCTCGCGGCGATCGGCACCGCACCCGGCGCGGAGCTGGTGGCGGTCTGCGACACCGACCCGGGCCGGCTCGCCGCGGCCGCCGAGAGGCACGCGGTGCCGGGCTTCCCCGAGGCGGTCCGGATGCTCGACTCCGTCCGCCCCGACGTCGTGCACGTCTGCACTCCGCACAGCACGCACGCCGCGCTGGCGGTCGCGGCCCTGGACCGCGGCGTCGCGGTGCTCCTCGAGAAGCCGCTCGCCTCCTCCGTCGCCGAGGGCGAGCAGGTGATCGCCGCGGCCGAGCGGGGCGGAGCGCGCATCGGCGTCTGCTTCCAGAACCGCTACAACCCGCCCGTGCAGCGCCTCCGCGAGCTGCTGGCGTCCGGCTCCCTGGGTGCCGTGACAGGTGCGGCCGCGACCGTGCTCTGGCACCGCACTCCCGGCTACTACCTCGACCGCCCCTGGCGCGGGATGCGGGCCGAGGGCGGCGGCGGGATGCTGATGAACCAGGCGATCCACACCGTCGACCTCCTGCAGTGGCTCCTCGGCGACGTGGTCACGGTGAGCGGCTCCGCCTCCACGCGCCTGCTTCCGATCGAGGTCGAGGACACCGCCGACCTGGTGCTCAGCCACGCCTCCGGCGCGCGCAGCGTCCTCTACGCGACCGTGGCGAACGCGTGGGACGAGCCGGTCGAGCTCCGCCTGCGCACCGAGCGCGCCACCGTCTCGCTGCGCGGTGCCCTCACCGTGCGGCGCGACGACGGATCCGTCGAGGTCGTCCCGGACACGGAGCGCCGATCCGGCGGGCGCTCGTACTGGGGCGCCTCGCACGAGCTGCTCGTGCACGACTTCTACGCCCGCCTCAGCGAGGACGGGCCCTTCTGGATCTCGCCCCGCGAGGCGGCGAGGTCGCTCGCGATCGTCCAGGCCGCGTACGCCCCGAGCGCGCCCGCGCGGATCCCCCACTCCACCCCGAACGAAGGACTCCTCCCATGACCACCGTCCGCCTCGGCATCATCGGATTCGGCGCCCAGGGCTCCTCCTACGCCCGCTTCCTCGCCGACGGCAGGGTGCGCGACCTCGTCGTCACCGCCGTCGCCGACGTCGACCCCGCCCGGGAGGCGGCGGCCGCCGCGCTCGCACCCGGAGCGTCCTTCCACGCCGACCACCGCTCCCTCCTCGCGAGCGGAGAGGTCGACGCCGTCGTCGTCTGCACTCCGCACTACCTCCACCCCGGGATCGGCATCGACGCTCTCGAGCACGGGCTGCACGTGCTGGTCGACAAGCCGGCGGGCGTCTACGCCGCGCAGGTCGCGGAGCTGAACGAGGCCGCCGCCGCCCGTCCCGGTCAGCGCTTCGCGATCATGTTCAACCAGCGGGCGAACCCGCTCTACCGCCGGCTCAAGGAGGTCGTCGACGAGGGCGGGATCGGCCGGATCCTGCGCTCGAACTGGATCATCACGACCTGGTGGCGGCCGCAGGCCTACTTCGACCAGAGCGCGTGGCGCGCGACCTGGGGAGGCGAGGGCGGAGGCGTCCTGGTCAACCAGGCGCCCCACCAGCTCGACCTGTGGCAGTGGCTGTGCGGGGTGCCGGAGTCGGTGGTCGCGAAGGCCGGCTACGGACGGTGCCGCGACATCGCGGTGGAGGACGAGGTGACGGTGCTCGCCGACTTCGGCGGGGGCACGACCGGTGTGCTGGTCACCACGACGCACGACCCGATCGGCACCGACCGCCTCGAGATAATCGGCGACCGCGGC
This sequence comes from Rathayibacter sp. VKM Ac-2762, assembly GCF_009866585.1. Lineage (NCBI taxonomy): Bacteria > Bacillati > Actinomycetota > Actinomycetes > Micrococcales > Microbacteriaceae > Rathayibacter > Rathayibacter sp. VKM Ac-2762. The sequence goes on from NZ_CP047419.1 coordinate 2,611,737, forward strand.
CGGATCGTCGTCGACGACTCCCGGGTCGCGACGATCACCCGGCTGAACGCCCCCGAGCGCGAGGTCAGCGCCGCCCTCAGCGCCGAGGACGTGGGCCTCCTGCTCGGCGGTCGCTACGACACCGCGGGCCTCTCCACGACGGAGCGGATCGAGTCGGCGTCGGTCTGGGGCGAGCAGCACACGGCCGTCCTGCAGGACTTCGCGGACAGCATCCTGCACGGCACGCCGCTGCTCGCACCCGGGGCGGAGGGGATCCTCGGGGTCCGGCTCGCCAACGCCATCCACTACTCGAGCTGGACGGGACGCGAGGTACCGCTCGACCTCGACGAGGGCGTGTTCCTGGCGGCGCTCAACGAGCGGATCCGCGAGGAGGGGGCGTTCCCGGAGCGGAGCTGACGGGGCGGCCGCGCTGGACAGGACCGGAGCGGTGGGCGGCCGACCGGCGACGGCGGCCTCCCGGAGCGCGGGCTCCCCGATCCGGCCCGACCCGGACGCGAGCGACGGGCCGGGCGGGCTTCTCGGCCCTGTGGCAGCATGGGCGGCGGACGGCGCCCCGTCCGCCGCCGTGCCCCTCGAGAGAAGACCGCGATCGTGCCCAGCGAAGACGCGCCCACCGGCCCCTCCGCCGCGAGACGCCGCGGCCGCTCCGCGACGACGATCTACGACGTCGCCCGACTCGCCGGCGTCGCCCCCTCCACCGTCTCCCGCGGGCTGAGCACGCCCGGACGGCTGAACGCCGCGACCGAGCAGCGGATCCGCGCCGCCGCGAAGGAGCTGGGCTACCGGCTCAACCCGATGGCGCGCGCGCTGCCGACGGGCCGCACCTCGACCCTCGGGCTGCTGGTGGCCGACATCACCAACCCGGCCTTCTTCCCCGCCGTGCGCGGAGCGGAGCGGGCGGCGTCGCTCCGCGGCTTCACGATGATCCTCGCCGAGTCGCAGGAGTCCGGGGAGCGCGAGGCCGAGGCGGCCGACCGCATCGCCGCCTCCACCGACGGGCTCGTCCTCGTCAGCACCCGCCTCAGCGACGAGGAGATCATCGCGCTGGCCGGGCGCATCCCGGTCGTCGTCCTCAACCGCGTGGTCCCCGGCGTCGCGGGGATCGTGCCCGATCTCGCCCCCGGGATCGACGCCGCGCTCGACCACCTCGCGGCCCTCGGCCACCGCTCCCTCGCCTTCATCGCCGGTCCGCCCGACTCGTGGATGAGCGCCGCGCGATGGGAGCTCCTCCTCGACCGCGCTCCGCAGCGGGGCATGACGGTCGTCGAGATCGGGCCGGGCGTCTCGACCCTCGAGGGCGGGAGGAGCGCGCTCGCGAGGGTGACCGCCTCCGGCGTCGGCGCGGTGATCGCCTACAACGACCTGGTCGCCATCGGACTGATGCGCGCGGCTCAGGAGTCGGGCGTCGCGATCCCGGAGCAGCTCAGCATCATCGGCTTCGACGACATCTTCGGGAGCGACTTCACCTCGCCACCGCTGTCGACCATCAGCGCACCGCTGGGCCGGATGGGCGAGCGGGCGGTCCGCCGGGTGCTCGGCGACGAGGAGCCTCCGGAGCGGGCCGACGATCTGCCGACGGAGTTCGTCCCGCGCGCCTCGACGGGACCCCGCCGCGACTCCTGACCCCGGTCCGCGCCCGGCGCGCCATCCGGTGCGACACCTCTGGCAATCGGTTGACACTCCTCGGCACCCATACTTGGATGGCCCCGTGCCGACAAAGCTGCTGAACGATCCCGACCGACTCCTGCCGATCGACCCGACGACCCGGGCGATCGCCCGCGATCTCCACGCGAGCGTCGCCGACCTGCCGATCCTCTCCCCGCACGGGCACGTGGATCCGCGCCTCCTGCTCGAGGACCGTCCCTTCGCCGACGCGTCCGAGCTCTTCCTCCGGCACGACCACTACGTCACCCGGCTGCTCCACTCCGCCGGGATCGACCTCGGCGATCTCGGCATCCCCGGAGGCGAGCGCCTCGCCGGCCCGGAGGAGGTGTGGCGCACGTTCTGCGCGCACTGGCGGATCTTCGCGGGAACCGCCTCGGGCTACTGGCTCCAGTCGATCCTCGCCGAGCAGTTCGGCATCACCGAGCAGCCCGACGCCTCCACCGCCGACGCCCTCTTCGCGGCGATCGGGGCCCGGCTGGCGTCCGACGCCTTCCGCCCGCGGGCGCTCTTCGAGCGGTTCGGGATCGAGGTGCTGGCGACGACCGACGATCCGCTGGACGACCTGGCCGTCCACCGGGCTCTGGCGGAGGATCCGGCGTTCCCGGGCCGGGTGCTGCCGACCTTCCGCCCCGACGCCTACCTCGATCCCTCCACCCCCGGCTGGCCCGAACGCGTCGCCGCCCTGGCCGCCGCCACCGGAACGAAGGAGTCCAGCTTCCCCGGATTCCTCGAGGCCCTCCGCGCCCGGCGCCGGTACTTCCTCGACCACGGCGCCGTCTCCGCCGACCACGGAGTGCTGGAGCCGCTGACCGTCGACCTCGACCCCGCCGAGGCGCAGTCCCTCTTCGCCCGCGCCCGCGCCGGCACGATCGACGCCGAGGGCAGCCGCGTCCTCGCCGCCCACCTGCTGCTGCAGTCCGCCCGCATGAGCGTCGACGACGGCCTGGTGATGACCGTCCACGCCGGCGTGCTGCGCAACCACGATCGGCCGACCTTCGAGCGCTTCGGTCCCGACACCGGCCACGACATCCCCGTCGCGACCCGGTTCGCCGAGCCCCTCCGCCCGCTGCTGCAGGAGCTCGGCAACGCGCCGGGCTTCCACCTCGTCCTCTTCGGGATCGACGAGAGCACCCACTCGCGCGAGCTCGCTCCTCTCGCCGGCTACTACCCGTCGGTGTTCCTCGGAGCGCCGTGGTGGTTCCTCGACGCGCCTGACGCGGTGCTGCGCTTCCGCGCCGCCGTGACGGAGACCGCCGGCTTCAAGCGGAGCTCCGGCTTCATCGACGACACCCGCGCGTTCCTCTCCATCCCGGCCCGTCACGACATGGCGCGGAGGCTGGACGCCGCGTTCCTCGCGCGCCTGGTCGCCGAGGGGCGCATCGACTCCGAGACGGCGAGCGCCGTCATCCTGGACCTCGTCGACGCCCAGCCGCGGAAGGTCTTCAAGCTGTGAGCGGGCACGGCGGAGGAGGCGGTCTCGATCGCGCGTCCGCGGGCCTGCCGGCGGCTCCCGTCCGCATCGTCCACCTCGGCCTCGGCGCCTTCCACCGAGCGCACCAGGCCTGGTATACGCACGCCGTCGACGACGACCACGAGTGGGGCATCGCCGCATTCACCGGCCGGAGCCCCCGCGCGGCCGAGGAGCTCGCCGCGCAGGACGGCCTGTTCACGCTGATCGAGCGCGGACCGGAGGGCGACTCGGCGACGGTCGTGGGCAGCATCGTCGAGGCGGTCGACGGCGCGGACGTCGCGCGTCTCGTCGAGCTCGTCGCGGCTCCGGCGACGGCGATCGTCACGCTGACGATCACGGAGGCCGGGTACCGTCTCGCCGCGGATGGCGGCCTCGACCTGGACGACCCCGCCGTCCGGAGCGACCTCGCCGCCCTCCGATCGGGAGGAGCGCCGACGACCGCGCTCGGCCGCCTCCTCCTCGGCCTCACCGCCCGGCGCGACGCCGGCTCCGGCCCGCTCGCCGTCGTCCCCTGCGACAACCTCTCCGGCAACGGCCCTCTCGTGCGCCGTGGACTGCTCCTGCTCGCCGAGCGGCTCGACCCGTCGCTCGCCGACTGGATCGACCGCACCGTCTCGTTCGTGTCGACCTCCGTCGACCGGATCACTCCGGCCGCCACGGCGGCGGACCGGGAGGCGGCGGCCGTGCTCACCGGCATCAGCGACGCCGCGTCGGTCGTGACCGAGCCGTTCCGCGACTGGATCCTCTGCGGCGGCTTCCCCGCCGGCCGACCCGCCTGGGAGCGCGCCGGAGCCCGCTTCGTGGACGACATCGAGCCCTTCGAGCGGCGCAAGCTGCGACTCCTCAACGGCGCGCACACGCTCCTCGCCGCCACCGGCCGCCGGCGGGGTCTCGCCACCGTCGCGGAGGCGATCGCCGACCCCGCCTGCCGGAGCGCCGTCGAGGCGTTCTGGGCGGAGGCGGCGGCCGGCCTCCCCGCCGGTCTCGACGCGGACGCCTACTGCGCCGCCCTCCTCGAGCGCTTCGGCAACCCCCGGATCGAGCACCGGCTCGAGCAGATCGGCGCCGACGCGACCGCCAAGCTCCGCATCCGGATCGCGCCCGTGCTCCTCGCGGAGCGCGCGGGCGGACACGACGGAGCCGCCTCCCTCCGTGCCGTCGCCGACTGGATCGCACTGCTGCTCCAGGGCGACCGCCTGCCCGACGCGCAGCGCCCCGCCCTCGACCGCGCCCTCGGCTCCGCCCGGCCCCTCGAGGCGCTGCTGCGGCTCGTCGACCCGCGCCTCGTCGACGACCCGGCCCTCGTCGCCGCGGTCGCCGCTCAGGCGGCCTAGACCTCCACCCCGCCTCTCCGCGCGGTGCCTTCCGGCACCGTCGGCAACCGATTGCCACCCTCGCACCGTCTCGATGCGGCGCGGATCCCCGACGGGTCCGCGCCCGGGTAAAGGAGCCCGCATGACCCCCCGCACCACCGCGCCCGGAGCGCCCGCCGCTGAGAAGCTCTCGAAGCTGAGCATCGTGGGCTACGGCGCCGGCGACACGGCGAACAACCTCGCCTTCACCACCGCCACGATGTTCCTGCTCGTCTACTACACCGACGTCGCCGGGATCTCCGCGGCCGCGGCGGGCACGCTGCTGCTCGTCGTGCGGATCTTCGACGCGTTCGCCGACGTCTTCGCCGGCCGGGTCGTGGACCGCACCTACAGCAGGCGCTTCGGCAAGTTCCGGCCCTTCCTGATGTTCGGGTCGGTTCCGCTCCTGCTGCTCTCGGCCGCGACCTTCTCCGTCCCGCAGATCGGCGAGAGCGGAACCCTGCTCTACGCCTACCTGAGCTATGCCGCGCTCGGCCTCGCCTACAGCCTCGTCAACATCCCCTACGGCTCGCTCGCCGGAGCGATGACGCAGGTCGGCACCGAGCGCGCGAAGCTCGCCAGCGCCCGCGCCATCGGCGGCGCGATCGTGGGGGCCGGGCTCGGCACCTTCATGGCCCCGCTGGTCGTCCCCGGCGCCGATCTGCAGTCGCTCTTCTCGATCGTCACGCTGAGCTTCGTCGTCGTCGGCTCCGCGCTCTACCTCTTCACGATCCTGACCGCGAAGGAGCGGGTCCAGCGCGACGTCGCGCACGTCACGTTCCGTCAGAGCATGACGACCCTCCGCTCCAACCGGCCGCTGCTCTTCCTCTGCCTCAGCTCGTTCCTGTTCCTCACCGGGACGCTCGCGCTCCAGACCGTGCAGCTCTACTACCTGCGCGACGTGCTCGGATCGGTCCAGCTCTACGCCGCGATGTCGCTGATCCAGCTCGCCCTGACCTTCGGCCTGGCCGCCCTCGTCCCGACGATCGTGCGGCGGTTCGGCAAGCGCAACGCCTACATGGCCGGAGTCGGGGTCCTGATCAGCGGCGGAACGGTCGTCTTCCTCGCCCCGGGCGACGCGGTGGCGGTCGGCTTCGGCGGACTGGTCCTCGCCTACGTCGGCATCCAGCTCGTCAACATGCTCGTCTGGGCGATCGAGGCCGACACCGTCGAGTACGGGGAGTGGAAGACCGGCATCCGCTCCGAGGGCACGATCTACGCCCTGTTCTCCTTCACCCGCAAGACCGGCCAGGCGGTCGGAGGCGCCCTCGCCGCGTACGCGCTGGCCTGGGGCGGCTACGTGGCCGGGGCCGCGGAGCAGAGCGAGCACGCCGAGTGGGGCATCCGCGCCGCCGCCGGCCTCATCCCGGCCGTCGCGGCCCTGCTCGCGGTGCTGATCATGGCGTTCTACCCGCTGACCGACCGTCGGCACGCGCAGATCGTCGCCGAGATCGCCGAGCGCCGCGAGAGCACGGGGCAGGCCGCGCCCGTGGCGCCCGGCCTCTCGACCGCCGCGTTCTCGATGGACCGCGCTCCCGGCCGGAACCCCTGACCCGATCCCCCACCACGAAAGGCATCCCATGAAGATCGACAAGGCCGAGGTCGTCGTCACCAGTCCCGACCGCAACTTCGTCACCCTCAAGCTCACGACCGACGACGGGCTGACCGGCCTCGGCGACGCGACCCTCAACGGCCGCGAGCTCGCCGTGGTCTCCTATCTCGCCGACCACGTCGTGCCGCTGCTCCTCGGCCGCGACGCCTCGCGCATCGAGGACACCTGGCAGTTCCTCTACCGGTCGTCCTACTGGCGCCGCGGGCCGGTCACGATGGCGGCGATCGCGGCGGTCGACACCGCCCTCTGGGACATCAAGGGCAAGGCCGCGGGCATGCCGCTCTACCAGCTGCTCGGAGGCGCGTCCCGCACCGGCCTGCTCGCCTACGGCCACGCGTCCGGGCGGACGGACGCGGAGCTGTTCGACAGCATCCGCGAGCACCAGGAGCAGGGGTACCGCGCGATCCGCGTGCAGACCGCGGTGCCGGGGCTGACCTCGATCTACGGCATCGCCTCCAACGCCGTCCTCGAGGGCAACGCCGGCGTGCGCTACGACCACGAGCCGGCGCAGCGCGGCGGCCTGCCGACCGAGGAGGACTGGGACACCCGCGCCTACCTGCGCCACGTCCCCCGCGTCTTCGAGGCCGTCCGCAACGAGTTCGGGCCGGAGCTCCCCCTCCTCCACGACGGCCACCACCGGATGACACCGATCCAGGCCGCGGCCCTCGGCAAGTCCCTCGAGCCGTACGACCTCTTCTGGCTCGAGGACTGCACGCCCGCCGAGAACCAGGAGGCCCTCCGCCTCGTCCGGCAGCACACCACCACGCCCCTGGCGATCGGCGAGGTCTTCAACACCGTCTGGGACTACCAGCTCCTCATCCGCGAGCAGCTGATCGACTACATCCGGAGCGCGGTCACGCACACCGGAGGCGTCTCCCACCTCCGGAGGATCCTCGACCACGCCGCGCAGTACCAGATCAAGTCCGGGATGCACGGACCCACCGACGTCTCCCCGGTGGGAATGGCGGCCGCGATGCACCTGGGCCTGGCGATCCACAACTTCGGGATCCAGGAGTACATGAAGCACGGCGAGCGGACCGACAGCGTCTTCCAGCAGTCGTTCACCTGGAGCGAGGGACGGCTGCACCCGGGCGACGCCCCCGGTCTGGGCGTGGAGCTCGACGTCGACGCCGCCGGGAAGTACCCCTACGTGCGCGCGTACCTGCCCTTCAACCGCCTCGCCGACGGCACCGTCCACGACTGGTGACCTGCGGGCGCCCCTCCTCCGCCGAGGGGACCCCTAACGGTCGCGGGAGCCACGACCAGCGGGCTCCCTCGACGGTCCGGGGTTCCCCCCGCCGGGCACAGGCCGGTCAGGGCACGAAGCGGTAGCCCATGCCCGCCTCGGTCAGCAGGTGGCGCGGATGTGCGGGGTCGGGCTCGAGCTTCTTGCGCAGCTGCGCGAGGTAGAGGCGCAGGTAGCCGGTGTCGGTGACGTGCGCGGGGCCCCAGATCTCGGCCAGCAGCGAGCGGCGGGTGACCAGCTTGCCCGCGTTGCGGATGAGGATCTCGAGCACCTGCCACTCCGTCGGAGTCAGCCGCACGGAGACGCCGTCCCGCGTCGCGCTCTTGGCCACCAGGTCCACGGTCACCTCGCCGATCACGACCAGCGGCTCGCCGTCGGCCGGCTGCACCCGCCGCGAGAGGGCCCGGATGCGCGCGAGGACCTCGTCCATCGAGAACGGCTTGGTCACGTAGTCGTCCGCGCCGGCGTCGAGCGCGCCCACCTTGTCGGCCGCGCCCGTCCGCCCCGACACCACCAGGATCGGCGCGCTCGTCCAGCCGCGCAGTCCGTGGATGACCTCGACCCCGTCGAGCCGGGGCATGCCGAGGTCGATCATGTAGAGGTCCGGATGCTCGTCCACCGCGCGGTTGATCGCCTCGGTGCCGTCGCCGGCCGTCACCACGTCGTATCCGCGGGCGGTGAGGGTGATGCGCAGGGCGCGCAGGATCTGCGGGTCGTCGTCGGCGATCAGGATCTTCATGCGGCTCCTCCGGAGTCCTCGTGCGGGGCGGCGCCCGACCCGCCGTCGTGCGGGGCGGCCGGAGCGACGTGAACCGCAGGAGCAGCGGCAGCAGTCTCCGGCGCCAGCGGCAGCGTCACCACCATCGTCAGCCCGCCCCCCGGAGTGTCCTCCGTCTCGAGCGTGCCGCCCATCCCCTCCGTGAACCCCTTCGAGAGCGCGAGGCCGAGGCCCAGGCCCGTCAGGTTGTCGTCGTCGCCGAGTCGCTGGAACGGCACGAAGATCTCGGCGCGGCGCTCCTCGGGCACCCCGGGGCCGTGGTCGACGATCCGCAGCTGCGCGCTCCCGCCGAAGGCGCTGGCGGCCACGCGCACCCGGGTGCCGGACGGCGCGTAGCGGACGGCGTTCGCGAGCAGGTTGACCACGACGCGCTGCAGCAGAACCGCGTCGGCGAGCAGCGCCGGGCCCTCCGGATCGAGGTCGAGGTCGACCTCGCCGGGTCCGAGACCGAGCTCGTCGAGCGCGGGGAGCACCACGTCGGCGGCGTCGAGCGGAGCGAGCGCCACGGCGAGCGCCCCCGCCTCCAGCCGCGTCACGTCGAGCAGGTCGGTGACCAGCGCGGCCAGCACGGTGAGGCTCTCGTCGGCGGTGGCGAGCAGCTCCTCCCGGTCGCGCTCGCTCCAGACCACCTCGGGCGAGCGCAGACCGCTGACCGCCGCGGTGGCCGCGGCGAGGGGCCGGCGCAGGTCGTGGCTGACGGCCGAGAGCAGGGCGCTGCGCACCCGGTCGGTCTCGGCCAGCGGAGCGAGGGAGCTGGCCGTCTCGCTGAGGGCCGCGTTCTCGAGCACCGAGTCCAGCTGGGCGGCGACGACCTGGAGCAGCCGTCGCTCGCTCCCCTCCAGCTCGCGGCCGTGCAGCTCGAGCACCGCGCCCTCGCCCACCGCGATGCGCGCGGGATCGCCCTCCGGCTGCGGCTCACCGTCGGCCGCGACGAGCTCGCCGCCGCGCAGCAGCCGCACGCCGGTCAGCCCGAACGCCTCGCGCGAGCGCTCGAGGATCGCCTGCAGCGCCCCCTGCCCGCGGATCACGCCACCGGCGATCGTCGCCAGCAGCTCCGACTCCGCCCCCGAGCGCTTGGCGGCCCGCGCCCGTCTGGCCGCGCGGTCGACCACGGCGCTGACGAGCGCCGCGTTGAGCACGTAGAGCACCAGCGCCAGCGCGTGCAGAGGCTCGTCGACGGTGATCGTGTAGAGCGGATCGACGAAGAAGAAGTCGAGGGTCAGCCCCGAGAGCACGGCCGCGAAGAGGGCCGGCCAGAGCCCGCCGACCAGCGCGACCACCACCACCAGCAGCTGGTACGAGAGCACGTCGCTCGTGATCGACTCGTCGCTGCGGAGGCTCGAGAGCAGCCAGGTCACCAGCGGGCCGCCCACGAGGGCGAGGGCCAGTCCCAGGAGGCGGCGCCGCAGCGTCAGGGCCCCGTCGAGCCTCGGCAGCACCGCGGTGCGCCCGGCGGCGGAGTGGCTGACGATGTGCACGTCGATGTTGCCGGACTCGCGGATCACCGTCGACGCCGTGCCGGGCGTCAGCGCCGAGGCGAGGCGGCTCCGCCTGCTCACGCCGATCACCAGCTGCGTCGCGTTCACCGAGCGGGCGAACTCGACCAGCGTGCGCGGCACGTCCTCGCCGACCACCTGGTGGTAGCTGCCGCCGAGCTTCTCGACCAGCACCCGCTGCGCCTCGAGCACGTGCGGCCGGGGAGTGCGGAGGCCGTCGGGGGTCACCACGTGCACGGCGAGCAGATCGCCCCCGGAGGCGCGGGCCGCGATCCGCGCGCCGCGCCGCAGCAGTGTCTCCCCCTCCGGCCCGCCGGTGAGGGTCACGACCACGCGCTCGCGCGCCTCCCAGGTGCTGTCGATGCCGTGCTCGACGCGGTAGTCGCGGAGCGCGCTGTCGACCTCGTCGGCGAGCCAGAGCAGCGCGAGCTCGCGCAGGGCTGTCAGGTTGCCGAGCCGGAAGTAGTTGGACAGCGCCGCGTCGATGCGCTCGGGCGGGTAGACGCGGCCGTCGGCGAGGCGGTCGCGCAGCGCCTGGGGCGCCAGGTCGACGACCTCGATCTGGTCGGCGGCGCGGAGGACCGCGTCCGGGATCGTCTCGCGCTGCGGCGCTCCGGTGATCGCGTGCACCACATCGTTGAGCGACTCGATGTGCTGGATGTTCACGGTCGAGAAGACGGTGATGCCCGCGTCGAGGAGCGTCCTGACGTCCTCCCAGCGCTTCTCGTGCCGGGAGCCGGGGGCGTTGGTGTGCGCGAGCTCGTCGACCAGCGCGACGTCGGGCCGGCGGGCGAGCACCGCGTCGAGGTCCATCTCGTCGAGCAGCACGCCGCGGTGCTCGACGGCCCTCCTCGGCACGACCTCCAGCCCCTCGACCATCGCGGCGGTGGCGGAGCGGCCGTGCGTCTCGACCACGGCCACCACGACGTCGCGGCCCTCGGCGGCGAGCCGGCGGCCCTCCTCGAGCATCGTGTAGGTCTTGCCCACTCCGGGCGCGGCTCCGAGGAGCACGCGCAGGCGGCCCTTCGTCATGCTCCCGGCCTCCCCTCGTGCTCGCGGCTCCGGGGTGTCCCGGGCTCGCGGGTCCGGCGTCGATCCGCTCGATCGGACGGTCCCGACGAGCCGATCGCGATTCTACGAGCCGGAGGCGCCACCGGAGCGGTCACAGCCGCGCGAGAGCGGCGTTGAGCTCGAGCACGTCCACCGTCGGCTCGCCGAGGTACCCGAGCTCGCGGCCCGCGGTGTGCTCGTCGACCAGCGCGCGCACGGCGCTCACGTCGAGCCCGCGGGCGGCGGCGACGCGGGGCGCCTGCAGCTGCGCGTAGGCGGGGCTGATCGCGGGGTCGAGCCCCGAGGCGGAGGCGGTCAGCGCATCGGCCGGAACCGCGGCCGGGTCGACGCCCTCGAAGGCCGCGATCGCGGCCCGGCGCTCCTCGACGGACGCGACCAGGTCGGCGTTCTCGGGGCCGAGGTTGCTGCCGGTCGAGGCCGCGGCGTCGTAGCCCGCGGCGGAGGGACGCGACTGGAACCACTCCGGCAGGGGCGCTCCGTCGGCGTCCGTGAACGACTGGCCGATCAGCGACGAGCCGATAACCGCGCCGTCCTGGCGCAGCAGCGAGCCGTTCGCCTGGGCGGGCAGGGCGAGCTGCCCGATCCCGAGCACCGCGAGCGGGTACGCCGCTCCCAGCAGCACGGTGAGCACGATCATCGCGCGCAGCGCGACACCGTAGGGACGGAACATGGTCTCTTCTCTCTGTCTTCAGTGGTCGGGACGGGCGGGTCAGAAGCCGGGGATCGCGGCGACGATCAGGTCGACGAGCTTGATCCCGAGGAACGGAGCGATCACTCCGCCCAGCCCGTAGACCAGGAGGTTGCGGCTGAGGATGCGCGAGGCGGCGACCGGGCGGTACGCCACTCCCCGCAGCGCGAGCGGGATCAGCACGACGATCACCAGCGCGTTGAACACGATCGCCGAGAGGATCGCCGAGGCCGGCGAGTGCAGCTGCATCACGTTCAGCACCGCGAGCCCGGGGAAGACCCCCGCGAACATCGCCGGGATGATCGCGAAGTACTTCGCCACGTCGTTCGCGATCGAGAACGTGGTGAGCGCGCCGCGGGTGATCAGCAGCTGCTTGCCGATCCGCACGATGTCGATGAGCTTGGTGGGGTCGGAGTCGAGGTCGACCATGTTGCCCGCCTCCTTCGCCGCCGAGGTGCCGGTGTTCATCGCCACGCCCACGTCGGCCTGCGCGAGGGCCGGGGCGTCGTTGGTGCCGTCGCCGGTCATCGCGACCAGCGCGCCGCCCTCCTGCTCGCGCCGGATCAGGGCGAGCTTGTCCTCGGGGGTCGCCTCGGCGAGGTAGTCGTCGACTCCCGCCTCCGCCGCGATCGCCTTCGCGGTCAGCGGGTTGTCGCCCGTGATCATCACGGTGCGGATGCCCATCGCGCGCAGCTCCGAGAAGCGCTCGGCGAGCCCGTCCTTCACCACGTCCTTCAGGTGCACGACGCCGAGCAGGCGGGCGCCGTGGGCGTCCTTCACCGCGACGACCAGGGGCGTGCCGCCGCTCTCCGAGACGCCGTCGACGAGCACCGTGAGGCGCGCCGCGACCGCGGACGGCAGCGGCCCCTCCTCCTCCACCCAGGCGCGCACGGCCGAGCCGGCGCCCTTGCGGATGGAGGAGCCGTCGGGGAGGTCGAGCCCGCTCATCCGGGTCTGCGCGGTGAACGGCACCACGGCGGCCTGAGCGGGCTCGACGGCGGGGCGGCCCGAGTCGCCCGCGAGGTCGACGATCGACTTCCCCTCGGGCGTCGGGTCGCTGAGCGAGGAGGAGGCGGCCGCGTCGACGAGGGCGGCCTGCGCCACTCCGTCGAGCGGGAGGAACGCCACCGCCCGGCGGTTGCCGTAGGTGATCGTCCCCGTCTTGTCGAGCAGGAGCGTCGTGACGTCGCCCGCCGCCTCCACGGCCCGGCCGGACATCGCGAGCACGTTGCGTTGCACGAGCCGGTCCATGCCGGCGATGCCGATGGCCGAGAGGAGGGCGCCGATGGTGGTCGGGATGAGGCAGACGAGCAGGGCGACCAGCACCGGAACGCTCACGGAGGCTCCCGCGAACGAGGCGATCGGGTTCAGGGTCAGCACGACCACGACGAACACGATCGAGAGGCTCGCCAGGAGGATGTCGAGCGCGATCTCGTTCGGCGTCTTCTGCCGCGACGCGCCCTCGACCAGGCCGATCATCCGGTCGACGAAGGTCTCGCCCGGCCGCGAGGTGATGCGCACCACGATCCGGTCCGAGAGCACTCGCGTGCCGCCCGTCACCGCGCTGCGGTCGCCTCCGCTCTCGCGGACGACCGGGGCCGACTCGCCCGTGATCGCCGACTCGTCGATGGAGGCGATGCCCCAGACGATGTCGCCGTCGCCGGGGACGAGGTCGCCCGCCTCCGCCACGACCACGTCGCCCAGCTGCAGCTCGGCCGAGGAGACCTCGACCAGGCGGGCCGACAGGGCGGAGGGGTCCGCGGGGTCGTAGTCGGCCACGCGCCGGGCCGGAGTGCTGGTGCGGGTGGCGCGCAGGCTCTCGGCCTGCGCCTTGCCGCGGCCCTCGGCCACCGACTCCGCGAGGTTCGCGAACACCACGGTGAGCCAGAGCCAGATCGCGATGCCGGCCGTGAAGGTGACGGGCACCGTCGATCCGCCCGACTCCTCCGGCCCGCCGAGGAACGGCTCGGCGACCGCCAACACCGTGGTCAGCACGGCGCCGACCTCGACGATGAACATGACGGGGTTGCGCCACATCAGGCGCGGATCGAGCTTGCGCAGCGCTCCGGGGAGGGCAGCGGCGAGCTGGCGCGGCCCGAGGGCGGCGCGGGCGGGGCGCGCGGGTTCCGCGGGGGCCTCGGTGAGTGCAGTGGTCATCGGAGTCGCAGTCCTTCCGCCAGGGGGCCCAGCGCGAGTACGGGGAAGTAGGTGAGCGCGGTCACGACGACCGTGACGCCCACGAGGAGGCCGACGAACTGCGGCCGGTGGGTGGGCAGCGTGCCGGCGCTGGAGGGCACCGGCGACTGCGCCGCGAGCGAGCTGGCCAGGGCGAGCACCAGCAGGATCGGGAGGAAGCGGCCGAGGAGCATCGCGACGCCGAGCGCCGTGTTGAGCCAGGGCGTGTTCGCCGTCAGCCCCGCGAACGCCGAGCCGTTGTTGTTGGACGCGGAGGTGAAGGCGTAGAGCACCTCCGAGAGCCCGTGCAGCCCGGGGTTCAGGATCGACGTGCTCTCCACGTCCTCCCGCACCGCCGGGATCGCGAAGCTCAGGGCCGTGCCGGCCAGCACGAGCGTCGGCGTCACGAGGATGTAGAGGCTCGCGAGCTTGATCTCGCGCGGGCCGAGCTTCTTTCCCAGGTACTCGGGCGTCCGGCCGACCAGCAGCCCGCCGACGAACACGGCCAGCACCGCGAGCACGAGCATCCCGTAGAGGCCCGAGCCGACGCCGCCGGGGGCGACCTCGCCGAGCATCATGTTGAGCATCGGCAGCATGCCGCCGAGCGCGGTGAAGGAGTCGTGCATCGCGTTGACGGCGCCGGTCGAGGTGAGCGTCGAGGCGGTCGCGTAGAGGGCGGAGCCGGCGATGCCGAAGCGCGTCTCCTTGCCCTCCATCGCGGCTCCGGCGGCCTGCGCCGCGGATCCGCCGCCCGCCGCCTCCAGCGCGGTGAGGGCCGCGAGCGACACGACGAAGATCGTCGCCATCGCCGCGAGGATCGCGCGCCCCTGCCGCACGTCGCCGACCATCCGGCCGAAGGTGCGCGGCAGCGAGAACGGGATCGCGAGGATCAGCACGATCTGCAGCAGCGACACCCACGCCGAGGGGTTCTCGAACGGGTGCGCGGAGTTGGCGTTGAAGTAGCCGCCGCCGTTGGTGCCGAGCAGCTTGATCGCCTCCTGCGAGGCCACCGCGCCGCCCGGGATGCTCTGCTCGCCGCCGGTGAGCGTGGTCACCGTCAGCGGGCCGTTCAGGTTCTGGATCACGCCGCCCGCGATCATCACGACCGCCGCCACCACCGCGAGGGGCAGCAGGAGGCGCAGCGTGCCGCGCACGAGGTCGACCCAGAAGTTGCCGAGCGTTCCGGAGGAGCGGCGCGCGAATCCGCGGATCAGCGCCACCGCCACGGCCAGGCCCACGGCCGCCGAGACGAAGTTCTGCACGGCGAGGCCGCCGAGCTGCACCGCGAAGCCGAGGGTCGCCTCCGGGGAGTAGGACTGCCAGTTGGTGTTGGTGACGAACGAGACGGCGGTGTTGAACGCCAGCCCCTCCGGCACCGCGGGCAGGCCGAGGGAGCCGGGCAGGACCGCCTGGAGGCGCTGCATCCCGTAGAGCAGGAGCACGCCGACGAGAGAGAAGGCCAGCACGGCCCGGAGGTAGGCGCGCCAGCTCTGCTCGCCCGCGGAGTCGACGCCGATGAGGCGGTAGACGCCGCGCTCGAGGGCGAGGTCGCGCGTCGAGGTGTAGACGCGGAACATGTGGTCGCCGAGGGGGCGGTGGAGGAGGGCGACGGCCAGGCCGACGGTCGCGACCTGGAGGACGGCGAGGAGCGGATCCATCAGAAGCGCTCCGGTCGGATCAGGGCCGCGACGAGGTAGACGACGGCGGCGAGCGCCAGCACGGCCGCGAGGGCGTCGAAGACGATCACCGGCCCGCCTCCTTCTCGCGGGTCCCGCGGGTCGCCGAGGGGGGCGGTCCGCCCAGCCGCTCGACCCCCTTCGCGGCGAGAGCGATGAGCGAGAAGAGGGCGAGCACGCCGAGGAGGTAGGCGAGGTCGAGCACGGAGGACTCCATCCGGGGAGCGGACGACGCCCGGGACCGGACGCCTGCCGGGAAGCGGCACAGGAAGCGATGCAACACCTCGCGGGGGCTCCTCGGAGCGGTCCTCACGGTTCCCCTACGGCCCGGCCCGGAGTCCTCGCGTTTCCCTCACGCGGACGGCGACGGGCGCCCGGCGGAGGGGCGGGAGCCGGGCGGTGAGAGCGTTCTCCCGCAGCAACGGCGGGGATCGGCGTCCCGAAGATCACATTTCGGCATCGCCTGGACAAATTCGCCGCCCGCGCTTTACTCCCCCCGATCGAAGGAATATGTTCTCTCCGTGGACAAAGCCCCTCGGGGCTCTCCCGCCCCCCCGGGCGACGACACGACGACGTGCGCCACACGTGCACGCCTCTTGTCGTCCTCTCCCTCGGACACTGCTTTCAGAGAGGAATGCACTCCATGAAGTTCTCCCGCGGCATCACCACGCTGGCCGCCGCCGGCATCATCTCCCTCGGCCTCGCGGCCTGTTCCGCGAGCCCCGCCAACTCCGGAGGCGCCGCTGCCGGCGCCGGCGCGGAAGGCGACTGCACCGTCGGCATCTCGATGCCCACGCGCAGCCTCGAGCGCTGGATCAACGACGGCGAAGGCCTCCAGTCGCAGCTCGAGGGCGACGGCTGCACCGTCGACCTCCAGTACGCCGACAACAAGACCGATCAGCAGATCTCGCAGATCCAGAACCAGATCGCCGGCGGCTCCAAGATCCTGGTCATCGCCGCGATCGACGGCGAGGCGCTCGCGCCCGTCCTCGCCGAGGCGAAGAAGCAGAACGCCACCGTCATCGCCTACGACCGTCTCATCAACGGCACCGCGGACGTCGACTACTACGCGACCTTCGACAACTACAAGGTCGGCCAGCTCCAGGGCCAGTACATCGAGTCGACCCTCGACCTGAAGAACGCCGCGGGTCCCTTCACCCTCGAGCCCTTCGCCGGCAGCCCCGACGACAACAACGCGAAGTTCTTCTTCTCCGGCGCGTGGGACGTCCTGCAGCCCTACATCGAGAGCGGCAAGCTCACCGTCCCCTCGGGCAAGTCGCCCGCGTCGGACGACGACTGGGCCTCGATCGGCATCCAGGGCTGGGCCTCCGACAAGGCGCAGTCCGAGATGGACAACCGCCTCTCCTCCTTCTACACCGGCGGCCAGAAGGTCGACGTCGTGCTCTCTCCCAACGACAGCCTGGCCATCGGCATCGAGGCCTCGCTGAAGTCGGCCGGCTACACCCCCGGCGCCGACTACCCGGTCATCACCGGCCAGGACGCCGACAAGGCCAACGTCAAGGCGATCCTCGCCGACGAGCAGTCCATGACGGTCTGGAAGGACACCCGCACCCTCGGCGACCGCGTCTTCCAGATGGTGCAGTCGATCGTCGCGGGCGAGGAGCCCGAGGTCAACGACACCGAGACCTACGACAACGGCGAGAAGGTCGTCCCGTCCTACCTGCTGGAGCCGCAGGTCGTCACGAAGGACGACGTGCAGTCGGTCCTCGTCGACTCCGGCTTCCTCAAGGCCGGCGACGTCGGACTCTGATCCGTCGGGCGGGGGCCGGGAGGAGCGATCCTCCCCGCCCCCGCCTCCCCGTCCGCACACCACTCCCCCCCAACGAAGTGAGGCCCTGTTGGCCAGTCCCATCCTCATCATGCGCGACATCGTCAAGGAGTTCGGCGGCGGCGTCCGCGCCCTCGACGGCGTCTCGCTCTCGGTCCAGCCCGGCGAGGTCCACGCCATCTGCGGCGAGAACGGCGCCGGCAAGTCGACCCTGATGAAAGTCCTCTCCGGCGTGTACCCGTACGGCAGCTTCGAGGGCACCATCGAGTTCGAGGGCGAGGAGGCGCAGTACCGGTCGATCAACGACAGCGAGGCCGACGGCATCGTGATCATCCACCAGGAGCTCGCCCTCAGCCCCTACCTCTCCATCGCCGAGAACATCTTCCTCGGCAACGAGAAGTCGACCCGCGGCGTCATCAACTGGAACGCGACCAACGCGGAGGCGGCCAAGCTGCTCGCGCGCGTCGGCCTCGCCGAGAGCCCCGCGACCAAGATCCTCGAGCTCGGCGTCGGCAAGCAGCAGCTCGTCGAGATCGCCAAGGCCCTCGCCAAGGAGGTGAAGCTCCTCATCCTCGACGAGCCCACCGCCGCCCTCAACGACGAGGACAGCGACCACCTGCTCGGCCTGATCGACCAGCTCCGCAAGCAGGGCATCACCTGCATCATCATCAGCCACAAGCTGAAGGAGATCCGCGCCATCGCGGACACCGTCACGATCATCCGCGACGGCCGCACCATCGAGAGCTTCCCGATGGCCGGCGAGGAGGCGTCCGAGAGCCGGATCATCCGCGCGATGGTCGGCCGCGACCTCAACAGCATGTTCCCGCCGCGCGACCCGCAGATCGGCGAGGAGAAGCTGCGCGTCGAGAACTGGACGGTCCACCACCCCGTCGACATCAACCGCGTGGTCGTCGACGACGCCTCCTTCACCGTCCGCGCCGGCGAGATCGTCGGCTTCGCGGGCCTGATGGGCGCCGGACGCACCGAGCTCGCGATGAGCATCTTCGGGAGGAGCTACGGCACCGGCATCTCCGGCCGCGTCTACAAGGACGGCAAGGAGATCCAGACCCGCACCGTCGACGAGGCGATCCGCAACGGCCTCGCCTACGCGACCGAGGACCGCAAGCGCTACGGGCTCAACCTCATCGGCGACATCACCGTCAACGTCTCGGCCGCCGCGCTCTCGCGCCTGGCCCGGCTCGGCGTGATCGACAAGCACCGCGAGTACAAGGTCGCCGACTCGTACCGATCGAAGATGAACATCAAGGCGCCGACCGTCTCGGCCGTCACGGGGAAGCTCTCCGGCGGCAACCAGCAGAAGGTCGTCCTCTCGAAGTGGATCTTCTCCGGTCCCGACGTGCTGATCCTCGACGAGCCCACCCGCGGCATCGACGTGGGAGCCAAGTACGAGATCTACGGGATCATCAACGAGCTCGCGGCCCAGGGCAAGGCGGTCGTCGTCATCTCGTCCGAGCTGCCCGAGCTGATCGGCCTCGCCGACCGCATCTACACCATCTCCGAGGGACGGATCACGGGCGAGATCGATCGCGCCGACGCCACCCAGGAGCACCTCATGCACTACATGACCGCCGGAAAGGAACAGGCCCGATGAGCGCCACGACCACCACAGCGCCGGCGGACACGCCCGCCAACACGCCCTCCACCCCGCCCAAGCGCTCGCGCCGGCTGAACATCAACCTCCGGCAGTACGGCATCCTCGCCGCGCTGGCCATCATCATCCTGCTCTTCCAGGTGCTGACCGGCGGGCGCCTGCTCCTGCCCGGCAACGTCAACAACCTGATCCAGCAGAACGCCTACGTGCTGATCCTCGCGATCGGCATGGTGATGGTCATCATCGCCGGCCACATCGACCTCTCGGTCGGCTCGGTCGTGGCGATGGTCGGCGCCATCTCGGCGATCGCGATGAACAACTGGGGCCTGCCCTGGTGGGCGGCCGTCGTCGTCGCCCTCGTCACCGGCGCCGCCGTCGGAGCATGGCAGGGCTTCTGGGTCGCCTTCGTCGGCATACCGGCGTTCATCGTGACCCTCGCGGGCATGCTGATCTTCCGCGGCTTCACCCTCGTCCTCCTCACCGGCGGAACGATCAACGGCCTCCCCACCGAGTTCACCGCGATCGGCGCCGGCTGGCTGCCGGGCGTCCTCGGCGGCATCGCCGGGCGCGACGCGCTCACCCTGGTCCTCGGCCTGATCGTCTGCGTCGTCCTCGTGGCCCAGCAGCTCCGCAGCCGCGCGACCCTCCGCCGCCTCGAGCTGCCCCGCGAGCCCATCGGCTCGCTGGTGGCGAAGTCGGCCATCGCCGTCATCGCGATCATGGCCCTCTCCTGGCTGCTCGCCGGCTACAGCGGAACCCCGATCATCCTGATCGTGCTCGCCGTGCTGATCCTCGCCTACAGCTTCGTGCTCGGCCGGACGGTCTTCGGCCGCCACATCTACGCGATGGGCGGCAACCTGTTCGCCGCGATGATGTCCGGTGTCAAGACGAAGTGGGTCAACTTCTTCATCTTCGTCAACATGGGCGCACTGGCCGGAGTCGCGGGCATCGTCAGCACCGCCCGCGCCGGCGGTGCGGTCGCCTCGGCCGGACAGAACTACGAGCTGGACGCGATCGCCGCGGTCTTCATCGGCGGCGCCGCCGTCCAGGGAGGCGTGGGCACCGTCGTCGGAGCCGTCATCGGCGGACTCGTGATGGGCGTGCTCAACATGGGCCTGTCCATCCTCTCGGTCGACGCGGCCTGGCAGATGGCGATCAAGGGCTTCGTGCTCCTGCTCGCGGTGGCGTTCGACATCTTCAACAAGCGCCGCGCCGGCGGCCGCTAGACGAACGCCGGGCGCCGCCCAGCGGCGCTCCTCGTCCTTCTCTTCTACAGTTCTCGGGCGCGGCTTCTCCTCGGGGGAGCCGCGCCCGAGTGCATCCGAGACCCGTCGGGGTCCAGCGACAGGCAGGCGATCATGGCAGGAGCAGTCGGAGCCTCCAGCAACGCGCTGCTGCGCCGCACGAACCTCGCGAGCCTCGCGACCCTGGTGCACCGCTCCGGTCCCACCAGCCGCGCCGAGCTCGGCCGCCTCACCGGGCTGAACCGCTCCGCCGTCGCCAACCTCGTCGGCGAGCTGAGCGAGCTCGGCTGGGTGGCGGAGGAGACCACCGCGCCCGACGGCCGCATCGGCCGCCCCAGCGCCACCGTCGTCCCCGGCGACCGGTTCGCGGCCGTGGGCGTCCACCTCGACACCGACGCGATCATCGTCGGCCTCGTCGGGCTGCACGGCGAGCTGCTCCGCCGCGTCCGCTTCGACACCCCCAAGCCCGCGAGCCCCGCCACGGTGGTCCGCGTCGTCACCGGAATCGTCGAGGGCTTCCGCTCCGAGCGGGAGTCGCTGCGCACGCTGGTCGGCGCGGGCGTCGCCGTCCCCGGCCTCGTCCAGGCCGACTCCGGCTTCGTCCACCGCGCCCCGCACCTGGGCTGGCGCGACGTCGACCTCGCCACCCAGCTCAGCCGCGCCCTCGACCTCCCGGTCGCCGTCGGCAACGACGCGACCCTCGGCGCCATCGGCGAGTCCCTCTTCGGAGCGGCGCACGGCGTGGCCGACGTCGTCTACGTCACCGGCGGCGCGGGCGGCATCGGCGGAGGAGTCATCATCGGCGGCGTCCCGCTCCAGGGCTCCTCGGGGTTCGCGGCCGAGCTGGGCCACACCCTCGTCGCCACGAACGGCCGCCTCTGCGGCTGCGGCCGGCGCGGCTGCCTCGAGGCCGAGGTCCGGATGCGCTCCCTCCTCGACGTCCTCGGCGCCCGCGTCCTCGACCAGGACGAGCTCGACATCGCCCTGGGCACCTCCCGCGACCCCGCCGTCCTCGGCGAGGTCGCCCGCCAGGTCGACCTGCTCTCGGAGGGCCTGTCCACCTACATCAACCTCTTCAACCCCACCGCGGTCGTGCTGGGCGGCTTCCTCGGCTCGCTGCTCACCGTCGACCGCGAGCGCCTCGCCGCCCGCGTCTCCGCCCGGGCCCTGAGCGACCTCGCGCGCGGCGTGCGGATCGAGCGGGCCGCCCTGCGCTCGAGGCTGGAACTCGTCGGCGCCGCGGAGCTACCCTGGCGGCGGGCGCTGGCGGATCCCGCCGCCGTCACCGGGGGCGTGCAGCCGCCGGGTGGGAGCAGCAGCCGCGAGGACGCCCTGGGCGCCCGAGCCTGACCCCGGCACTCGAGTGCCGGCACCGCGTCGAGGAGGACGAGCATGGCCGACTGGAACGACACGATCATCGAGGAGTTCCGCGCGAACGGCGGGACCGTGACCACGGGCGGCTTCGGGAGGAGCCTCGTGCTGGTGCACCACCGCGGCGCCCGCTCCGGTGAGGAGCGCGTGACTCCGCTGATGGCGCTGCACCCCTCCGAGGACGTCTGGCTGCTCGCCGCGTCCGCCGCCGGTGCGCCGAAGCACCCCGCCTGGTTCCACAACATGATCGCCCACCCGGACCTGGCGATCGAGACCCCCGACGACGGCACCGTCGACGTCCGGGCGCGCGTCCTCGCCGGGGAGGAGCGCGACGCCGGCTGGGCCCGCTTCACCACCGCCTCCGCCGGCTTCCTCGACTACGAGAAGCGCACCACCCGCATCATCCCGGTCGTGGAGCTCACCCGCCGCTGACCGCGGCTCGTCAGCGCAGCGGCACGGGCACCGTGTCCGGCGTGCTCCAGCTCAGCGCGATCCGCTCGCGGAAGCCGCCGCTGCGCAGCTCCGCCTCGAGCGCGTCGATCACCACGGGGAGCAGCGCGCGCCGCTCGATCAGCAGGTCGAGCACGAGCCGGTCGCCGGCCGTCAGCAGCACCGGGCCCGATCCGGGCAGCACCGCGATCCGCTGGCACTCCCCCACCTGCACGCTCCGGTGCCGGCGGAGACGTCGGAGCAGCTCGGGCAGCGCCCGCGGATCGAGGGCGGACACGTCGGCACGGAGGGCGATCACCCCGCGAGCGTGCCCGCGCCGGACGACCTCCCGCCGACCTCCCGGTGAACACCGCCCCTCCGCGGGACGCCGTCCGCGAGAACGACACGACAGGAGCCCGCCCCGGAGCGCACCGCACCCGGGAACGGGAGAAGCCCCCGACCGGACATCCGATCGGGGGCTTCTCTCCGGTTCCCTCGAACCCGGTTCTCTCGAACTCCGGTTCTCATGAACTCTGGTGCGCGAGGGGGGAGTTGAACCCCCACGCCCTTTCGGGCACACGGACCTGAACCGTGCGCGTCTGCCTATTCCGCCACTCGCGCTCACCAGCGGCACCGAAGCGCCGACGAGAAATCGTAGCATCCCCCGGCCTCCTAGCCGAACCGGCACCCGCCGCCCCGGGCCGTCGCTCCCCCGGGAGCCGCCTCCGGGCCGCCCCGGTGAGAGCGCGCACACGGCACTCCGGCCGCGAAACCACCGCGGAGGATCGCGCATCCAGACCATCCCAGTAACATGCCCGTAGCCGTGCGCGGCGCAGACCAAGAAGAGGAAGCGGCGACGGGCGCGCAGACATCTCGATCCGTGCGCGACCGCCGAGAAGGCGAAGAACCGGAAGATCGGAAGACTGTGGGCATACTGGACAACTTCGAGAAGGGACTCGAGCGCGTCGTCAACGGCGCGTTCGCGCGGACCTTCAAGTCGGGTCTGCAGCCGGTCGAGCTCGCCTCCGCCCTCCGCCGGGAGCTCGACACCTCCGCCGCCGTGGTCAGCCGCGACCGCATCCTCGTCCCCAACAGCCTGGTCCTGCGGATGTCCGCGACCGACCTCGACCGGATGCAGCGCCTCGGCGCCACCCTGATCGACGAGCTCACCACGGTCGCCACCGAGCACGCCACCAAGCAGGGCTTCCGCTTCCCCGGCCCGATCGACATCTCCCTCGCCGTCGATCCGGCGCTCAGCGACGGCATGGTCGAGGTCGACTCCCGCAGCGTGAAGGGCACCGTCGCCTACACGCCCGTCCTCGACATCGACGGCCGGCGCCACCCGATCACGAAGGCGCGCACCGTCATCGGCCGCGGCAGCGACGCCGACATCACCGTCGACGACTCGGGCACGTCCCGCAAGCACGTCGAGATCCTCTGGGACGGCTCCCGCGCCCAGGTGCACGACCTCGGGTCCACGAACGGCTCCAAGCTCGACGGCCGGCCCGTCACGCAGGCGCCCCTGGCCCCCGAGCAGACCATCACGATCGGGCGCACCTCGATCGTCTACCGCGTCGTGCAGGGCTCCGCGCCCGCACGCACCGACCGCCCGTCGTCCGGCAGGGCAGCCGGACGCGGTTCCGAGGGATTCTGGGACGACCGGCTATGAGCGAGCTCACTCTCTTCCTCCTGCGCATCGCGTTCCTCGCGCTGCTGTGGTTCTTCGTGTTCGGCATCGTCTACGCGCTGCGCTCCGACCTGTTCGGGCAGCGCGTGCGCAAGCTGCCGCCCGGCGCGCAGGCCGCGTCCCCCGAGGCCCCGTTCGTGACGGCGGCCCAGCCCGTGGTCGCTGCGGCCGCCCCGGCTCCCGCGCCCGCGCAGCCCGCCTCCCCGTCGGCCCCCTCGGCCCGGAGGAGCCGCGAGGCCGCCGCCGAGCGCGCCGAGCAGGGAGGCGCCGCCACGGTCCACACGGCGCAGCGCCTCGTGATCACCTCGGGCCCCAAGCGGGGCACCGAGCTCGAGCTGACCGGCGACCCGCTGACGATCGGCCGCTCCGCCGAGTCGACTCTGGTCATCCGCGACGACTACACCTCGACCCACCACGCGCGCCTGCTCCTCTGGAACGACGAGTGGATGATCCAGGACCTCGACTCCACCAACGGCACCTTCCTCGACGGCCGCCGCGTCGGCGCGCCCACCAAGGTGCCGCTGGACACGCCCGTGAAGGTCGGCACCACCACCTTCGAACTGCGGCGGTCGTAGCGCGTGGCCCCCACTCCGGAGAGCGCCTCCGGCCACGGCGCGGTGCGCGAGAGCGCCGCCGTCTCGCACGTCGGCAGGATCCGCTCGAACAACCAGGACTCCGGCTACGCGGGCCGGCAGCTCTTCGTCGTCGCCGACGGCATGGGCGGCCACGCGGGCGGCGACGTCGCCTCCTCCATCGCGATCAAGCGCATCGCGGAGGCGGACCGCGTCTACGCCTCCACCTACGAGGCCGAGGACGAGCTCAAGCGCACCCTGCTGGCGGCCAACACCCTGCTGGCCGACGCCGTGGTCGACCACCCCGAGCTCACCGGCATGGGCACCACCGTCAGCGCGATCGCCCGCGTCGGCGAGTCGGTGGCGATCGCGCACATCGGCGACTCCCGCATCTACGTCCTCCGCGACGGCCGGCTCGAGCAGGTCACGACGGACCACACCTTCGTGCAGCGCCTCGTCGACTCCGGCCGCATCACGGAGGAGGAGGCGATGACGCATCCGCGCCGCTCCGTCCTGATGCGGGTCCTCGGCGATGTGCACACCAACCCCGAGATCGACACGCTCACGCTCGAGACCGAGCCGCACGACCGCTGGCTGATCTGCTCCGACGGCCTCTCCGGCGTCGTCCCGCACGACGAGATCCTCAAGGAGCTCAGCCGCGACGAGACCGCGCAGCAGGTGGCCGACCGCCTGATCCGCGACAGCCTCTCGCACGGCGCCCCGGACAACGTCACCGTCGTCGTCCTCGACATCCCCGGGGCGGGCGACACCGCGCGCATCCTCGCCCCCGTGGAGGAGCCGGTCGTCGTCGGATCCGCCGCCGCGCCCACGCCCTTCAGCACCGACGACTCGCAGAACCGCGTCCGGATCCCCGGCCTCCGCCTGCACACCCGGGCTCCCGCCGCGCAGGGCCCCACCCACTTCGAGCCCGCGTCCGAGGACTACCTCGACGAGCTGATCGAGGAGGACCGCCGCCGGCACCTGCGCCGCCGCATCACCTGGCTCGTCGGCCTGTCCCTCGTGCTCATCATCGGATTCCTCGGGATCCTCTTCGCCTACGACTGGACGCAGTCCCGCTTCTACGTCGGCACCGACGGGGACACCGTGATCATCTACCAGGGCATCCAGCAGTCGGTCGGCCCGCTCTCGCTCTCGGAGGTGAAGGAGGACACGGGCATCCCGCTCGACTCCCTCCGCGCCTACGACGTCGAGCAGCTGGAGCAGACGATCAGCGCCGACTCCTACGCCGGCGCGGTCGACATCGTCGAGCGCCTCACGGACGCGAACGGAGCACCATGACGGACGCCGCCACGGCCACCGCCCGCCCCGCCCCCGAGCGGCAGGGCTTCTTCCGCCAGAAGCTGCGCAATCTCGAGCTCCTGCTCCTGATCGGCGCATGCCTCATCGATGCCGGCGCGATCGTGCTCGTGCAGCTCGGCGCCCTCGGCTCGATCGACACCACGCTGGTCTCGCTGGGCGCCGGCCTCTCGGCGCTCGTGCTCGCCGTGCACGTCGTGCTGCGCTTCGCGGCCCCGGCGGCCGACCCCTTCCTCCTCCCGATCGCCACCGTGCTGAACGGCCTGGGCGTCGCCGAGATCTACCGGATCGACATCGCCGACGGCGCGACCGGCTGGGAGTCGGTCGCGGTGCGGCAGATCTTCTGGAGCGCCCTGGCCGTCGTGGCGGCGATCGTGGTGCTGCTGGTCATCCGCAACCACCGCGTGCTGTTCCGCTACACCTACGTCGCCGGGTTCGCGGCGATCGTGCTGCTCCTCCTGCCGCTCCTGCCCTTCATCGGCCGCGAGGTCAGCGGCGCGCGCGTGTGGATCGGGATCGGCGACGTGGCGAGCTTCCAGCCCGGCGAGATCGCCAAGATCGCCCTCGCGGTCTTCTTCGCCGGCTACCTCGTGCGCAACCGCGACTCCCTCTCGATGGTGGGCCGCACCGTCCTCGGGATGCGCTTCCCGCGCCTGCGCGACCTCGGCCCGATCCTGGTGGTCTGGGCGGTCACGATGGGCGTCATCGTCTTCCAGCGCGACCTGGGGACGGCTCTGCTCTACTTCGGCCTGTTCCTGGTCATGCTCTACGTCGCGACCGGGCGCACCAGCTGGGTCCTCATCGGCGTCGGCCTGTTCCTCGGCGGCGCGCTGCTGGCGAGCCAGACGCTCGACTACGTGGGCAACCGCTTCGCCAACTGGCTCGAGCCGTTCAGCGCCGAGCGCTACGGGGCGGATCCGGGCGGCAGCTACCAGCTCGTGCAGGGCCTCTTCGGCCTCGCGCACGGCGGGCTGCTCGGCACGGGCCTCGGCCAGGGGATGCCGGATCTCACGCCGGTCCCGCAGTCCGACTACATCATCGCCAGCCTCGGCGAAGAGCTGGGCCTCGCCGGGCTCTTCGCGATCTTCGGCCTCTACCTCCTGCTGGTCTCGCGCGGGTTCCGCATCGGCTTCGCCGGGCAGGACGACTTCGGGCGCCTCCTGGGAGTCGGCCTCTCGTTCGTGATCGCTCTGCAGTGCTTCATCGTCATCGGAGGCGTCACCCGTGTCATCCCGCTGACCGGCCTGACCACGCCGTTCCTCGCCGCCGGCGGCTCCTCCCTCGTGGCGAACTGGATGATCGTGGCGGTGCTGCTGCGCCTGTCCGACACAGTCCGCAGTCAGCCTCGTCTGGTGGTGTGATCCGTCGATGAACCGAGAACTCAAACGGGTGAGCCTCGTCGTGCTGACGATGTTCGTGGCCCTCTTCCTCTCCACCACCACCATCCAGGTGATCCAGGCCGACTCCCTCGACGAGGACGGCCGCAACACGCGGACCCTCTACGAGAGCTTCTCGACCGAGCGCGGTGCGATCCTCGCCGGCGGTCAGCCGATCGCCTCCTCGACGCCGTCGGACGACCTCTACAAGTTCCAGCGGCAGTACGCGAACGGCCCGCTCTACTCCGCCGTGACCGGCTACTTCACCCTGAACCAGGGCACCACCGGCATCGAGCGCACGCTCAACGACTACCTCTCGGGCACCTCGAACTCGCAGTTCTTCGACGAGATCAACAACCTCGTCACGGGCCAGGATCCGAAGGGCGCGTCGGTCGAGCTCTCGATCGACCCGGTCGCCCAGCAGGCCGCCTTCGACGCGCTCGGCGACTACACGGGGGCCGTCGTCGTGACGGAGCCGGCCACCGGCCGCATCCTCGCGATGGTCTCGAAGCCCACCTTCGACCCCACCGCGCTGGCCTCCCACGACACCGACGACGTCCTCGCCGCCTACCGGGCGCTGAACGACGACTCCTCCGAGCCCCTCGTGAACCGTGCGATCGGCGGCTCGCTCAACCCGCCCGGCTCCGTCTTCAAGCTCGTCGTGGCCTCGGCCGCCCTCGAGTCCGGCCGCTTCACGGCCGACTCGAGCTTCCCCAACGTCGAGTCCTACACGCTGCCCGGCTCCTCGTCGCAGGTGATCAACTCCGGAGGCGGTCGCTGCGGCTCCGGAGAGACGGTCACGCTGGCCACCGCCGTCTCGCTCTCCTGCAACGTCCCGATGGCCGAGATGGGCGTGCAGCTGGGAGCGGACGCGATCCGCTCGCAGGCCGAGAAGTTCGGCTTCGACACCGAGCTCGAGATCCCGATGTCGGTCGAGGCGAGCACCTACCCGACGAAGACGGACGACGCCCAGACGGCCCTCACCGCCTTCGGGCAGTACGAGGTGCGCGCGACGCCGCTGCAGATCGCCATGGTCTCCGCGGCGATCGCGAACGGCGGCGAGGTGATGCAGCCGAACCTGGTCGACTCGATCCGCTCGCAGGACCTCAGCGTGCTGCAGCAGTTCCAGGAGAAGTCGCTCGGCCGGGCGGTGAGCACGCAGACCGCGGACGCCGTCAAGGCGATGATGGTCGCCAGCGTCCAGGGCGGCGCGGCGACGAATGCAACAATAGGGGGCGTCACTGTGGCCGGTAAGACCGGTACCGCCGAGAACGGCGGGGACGACCCGTACACCCTCTGGTTCACCGGCTTCGCGCCTGCGGACGACCCGCAGTACGCCATCACCGTGCTCGTGGAGAACGGTGGAGGGCTCGGCCAGACCGGGTACGGCAACCTGATCGCCGCACCCATCGGACAACAGGTACTAGAGGCGGTGCTGAACAAATGAGACCCACGACAGGCCTCACCTTCGGAGGACGCTACGAGCTGCAGTCCCGGATCGCCATCGGCGGCATGGGAGAGGTGTGGCAGGCGACCGATCTCGTCATCGGCCGCACCATCGCGATCAAGATCCTGAAGGACGAGTACCTCGGCGACCCCGGCTTCCTCGAGCGCTTCCGCGCCGAGGCCCGCCACGCGGCGCTGGTCAACCACGAGGGCATCGCCAACGTCTACGACTACGGCGAGGAGGACGGCTCGGCCTACCTGGTCATGGAGCTCGTCCCCGGCGAGGCGCTCTCGACCGTCCTCGAGCGCGAGCGCGTCCTCTCGACCGACAAGGTCCTCGACATCGTCGCGCAGACCGCGCTCGCCCTGCACGCCGCGCACGCCGCGGGCCTCGTGCACCGCGATGTGAAGCCGGGCAACCTGCTCATCACGCCGGACGGCCGCGTCAAGATCACCGACTTCGGCATCGCGCGCATCGCCGACCAGGTCCCGCTGACGGCGACCGGGCAGGTCATGGGCACGGTCCAGTACCTGTCCCCGGAGCAGGCGAGCGGCCAGCCCGCCTCCCCCGCCACCGACATCTACTCGCTGGGCATCGTCGCGTACGAGTGCCTGGCCGGGCGCCGCCCCTTCACGGGCGAGTCGCAGGTCGCCATCGCGATGGCGCAGATCAACGACACCCCGCCGGAGCTGCCGGTCACGGTCGCGGAGCCGGTGCGCAACCTCGTCTACTCCTGCATCGCCAAGAAGCCGGCCGACCGCCCCGCCACCGCCGCGCACCTCGCGCGGGCGGCCCAGGCGCTGCGCTCGGGCGACGTGCGCGGAGCGGCGCTGGCCGTCCCCGCGGTCCTCAGCGACCTTCCCGCGACGCAGGCGACCACGGTCCTCCCCTCCAACCACGGCGCGACGCAGGCGACCACGGTGCTGCCCTCCGGCGCGCCCGCGGCCGCGGCCGCCGCTCCGTTCGTGCCGATCGAGGAGCCGCTCGAGCCGGCCGAGGAGCCGCGGCGGCGCAGCCCCTGGACCTGGCCGCTGATCGCCCTCATCGTGATCCTCGCCGTCGTCATCGCGGGCACGATCTTCGCCCTGACGACCGGCGGGAGCAGCGACCCGGCCGCCTCCCCCACCGCGACGACCAGCACGGCCCCGTCGCCGACGCCGTCCGAGACTCCGAGCCCCACGCCGACACCGACCTCGAACACGGTGGTCATCGACAAGGCCGACTACGTCGGGCGCTCCTTCGACGACGTCGAGACCGAGCTCGAGGCCCTGGGCATGGGCGTCCGGCGCGCGGACGGCCCGAGCGCCCCCACCGCCGAGCAGGTCGGACTCGTCGAGGACGTGAACCCCACCGCGAACGTGGTGAAGGGCACGACCATCGAGGTCTCCGTCTTCACCGAGGTCGCGACCCCGGACGCACCGACCGCCGTGCCGACCGTCACCCCCGCCGCCTCCAGCGTCGAGGCGGGCGCGACGTTCAACGTCACCTGGAGCAACTACAACCAGTGCCCGAGCGGAACCTCCGTGAGCGGTTACCGGGTGACCGCGACCGGTGAGGGCGCGAGCGTGACGAGCACCAACCCGTCGAACTCGACGACCGCGACGATCCAGGCCGGCACCACGGCCGGCACGATCGACGTCACGTACACCGTGCTCTGCGGCGAGTCGGAGTCGGCGGCCTCGCCCACCCTCTCCGTCACCGTCGAGGAGCCGGCTCCGACCCCGGTGCCGACCCCCACCTCGAAGGCCACCTCGACGCCCACCCCCTCCGAGTAGCGGCGGCGCGCCGGTCGGGGCACCGCTCCGGCCCGGCGCCTCGCGGCCGTCGCGTCGCGCCCCCGCCCGGAACACCAGGGGCCCATAGGTACACTTGCCGTGGCTCCTCGGGGCCGCACCACACGGAAGTACAGGGCGGGAGCGTGCGCGTGACGGATGAGGGTCGCCTGATCGCGGGACGGTACCAGGTCGGGCCCCGGCTCGGCCGCGGCGGGATGTCCGAGGTGTACCTCGGCACCGACACCCGGCTCGGCCGCACCGTCGCCATCAAGGAGCTGAAGCTCTCCCTCTCCTCCGACTCCGCCTTCCGCCTGCGGTTCCGGCAGGAGGCGCAGTCCGCGTCGCGCATGTCGCACCCCACGATCGTCCGGGTCTTCGACGCGGGCGAGGAGGTCTCGCTCGACGACAACGGCGCCGAATCGCGCCGGCCCTTCATCGTCATGGAGCACATCGAGGGCCGCCTCCTCAAGGACCTGATCGCCGAGGGCCCCCTCGACGTGGACGAGGCCGTCCGCATCACGGAGGGCATCCTCACCGCCCTCGAGTACTCGCACCGCGCAGGTGTCGTCCACCGCGACATCAAGCCCGGCAACATCATGCTGACCCCGTCGGGCCAGGTGAAGGTGATGGACTTCGGGATCGCCCGCGCCGTCTCCGACTCCGCCGCCACGGTCGCTCAGACCACGGCGATCCTCGGCACCGCGGCCTACTTCTCCCCCGAGCAGGCGAAGGGCGAGCAGGTCGACGCCCGCAGCGACCTCTACTCCGCCGGCATCGTGCTCTTCGAGCTCCTCACCGGCCGTGCGCCCTTCCGCGGCGACACCCCGGTGGCCGTCGCCTACCAGCACGTCAGCGAGACGCCGCCGGCGCCGAGCTCCATCAACCCGGCCGTCACCCCAGCACTCGACGCGGTCGTCGCCCGAGCACTCTCGAAGGACCGCTACGAGCGCTTCCAGGGAGCTGCGGAGTTCCGTGACGACCTGCGCGACGCCGCCGCCGGACGCCTCCCCGACCACCGCCCGATCGACGAGCTGACCACCTCGCTCTTCGCGGCCCGCAGCCAGGGCGGAGTCAACGACTCCGAGCTCGCCCTCCGCCAGCTGGCCGAGGACAACTCGATCGTCCGCACCCAGCGCCGCCCGCCGGTCCTCTGGATCTGGTCCTCGATCGTCGTGCTGGCCGTGATCGTCGCCGCACTCGTGATCTGGGTGCTGACGCTCCAGCCCGCGTCGACGCTGCCGTCGCAGTCGCGCGAGGTCCCCACCCTCACCGAGACCACCTACGACAGCGCGCAGTCGACCCTGACCGAGCTCGATCTCGTGCCGAGCCAGGTCGCGGAGTACAGCTCGACCGTCCCCGAGGGCGAGGTGATCCGCACGGATCCGGGCTCGGGCACGATCGTCGCACCCGAGACGGTCATCCGCATCGTCGTGTCCCAGGGCCCGCAGCCCGTCGCCGTGCCGGACACCGTCGGGCAGAGCCTCGCCGAGGCCATCGACGCGCTCACCGCCGTCGGCTTCGTCGAGGGCTCCCAGACCCGCGAGAACTCGCCGACCGTCCCGGGCGACGTCGTGCTCTCCGCCTCCCCCGGAGCGGGACAGCAGGTCGCCCCGGGCACGCCGGTCGACCTCACCGTCTCCTCAGGCCAGGTCACGCTCCCCGACCTCGTCGGGACGTCCCTCAGCAGCGCACTGGCCACCCTCGCCTCCGAGAAGCTGCAACTCGTGGGGGTCGAGGTCCCGGACGAGACCTGCGACGCGACCCGGGCGAACCCGCCCATCACGACCCAGTCCCTGGCTCCGGGCGACGTCCCGCAGGGATCGACCGTCCAGCTCGGATACTGCGCGGGCTGACCCGGCCTGCAGCCCGCTGCGGCTGCGGCGTCGACCGACGGCGCCCGGTGGAGGCCGGGCCGCTGCTCTGCGCGCCGAGAAGGGCTCGTCGGGACGTCGCTCGTCGGGGTCGATGCTCCACGGAGCCGACGGCGCCGAGGTGAACGGCTACGCCCGGCGTGCGTCGGCGAGCGGGGGCTGGAGCCGCACGACCTCGCCGGCTGCCGATCCGTCGGCGGGGCGTGCGATCCTGCCGCGGATGTCGCTCGGGGTGAGCCCCTCGCGGCGCTTGAGCGCACGGCGGAGGTGGTCCGCCGAGGAGAATCCGGACGCGGCGGCGATCGCCTCGAGCGGGACCTCCCGCGGGCGGCGGCGCAGGAGCTCCACGGCGCTGGCGACCCGGGAGCGCTCGATCTCGCTCGCGACCGTGGTGCCCGCGTCCTCGAAGAGCCGCTGGAGGGAGCGCGTGGACACGTTGACCGCGTCGGCCACCGCCTCCGGGGTGCAGCGCGGCGTGCGGTGCGTCCGGTCGATGACCGTGCGCGCGCGTCCGAGCGTGGCGGCCCGGACGCTCGTGGTGCCGGGCTGCGAGCTCGCCGCAGCGAGGAACGCGCTGGTGAGGAGCTGCTTGACCACGTGGGCGAAGCCGGTGACCTCGCCCTCGCCGGGCAGCCCCGTCCCGGACTCCGCAGCGAGGGCGAAGGCGGTCGTGAAGGCGTACGCGGCGCGGGTGGACCGGGCGTCGGGGTCGAGCGCGTAGACCGGGGCGGACGTGTCGAAGCCGTAGCGGCGCATCTCGTCGGCGCGCAGTGAGAGATGGAGGATCGTGGCCGGAGTCGTCGACTCGGTCGTGAACGTCGTCGTCCCCTGCTGGTACGAGATCGAGCCCGGACGCAGCAGCACCGTGCGGTCCGGTGCGACCATGCGCACGAAGCCGTCGATGAGGAAGCTGAAGGTGAGGAAGGAGGTGTCGTCGGCCGGCCACGTCCCGCGGAGGACGCGCAACGGCGAGACCGTCATCAGCACGACGCTCAGATCGGCGGTGCCGAATCCCGAACCGGTGATGCTCGGGACGGTGCCGGGTTTGACGACGATGCGCGGACCGAGATTCTCGAGTTCTCGGATTCCCGAGAAAGCCCAGGAGATCGATGCGACCATGAGGTCCCCCCGGACTTCTCTTCTGCGGCGCCGACCCCCTGTCGGCGCCCTCTGATTATGCAGGGAAAAGGGGCCGCATCCTCCGCCGGGAGCCCGTCAAATCCCGCCACCTGATCGGGGGGTGCGCAAGGGGGTGGACAAGGTCACGCTCATACCCTGTCTGGGCGGACTCCTCGGCGCACGACCAGTTAGCCGTCACATGGCGGTTTTCTGCGTGAGAACGCGCTCAGGCCTTCATCCCCGTTCGGGGGACGACCGACACTGATCATTCTCAGCGCTCTCGATTCGATAAGCAGCCCGATAAGCCCGGCGAATTCCGCCTCATCGAGCCGGGATCGAGAGTCCGGGCGTGTCGTCGGCCGATACGGAGGCTCCGCCCGGCCTCACCTCGCGCAGCCAGTTCTCGAGAAGGCGTCGCCCGCCCTCGGTGAGGACCGACTCCGGATGGAACTGCACGCCCACGAGCGGAGCACTCCGGTGCCGGACGGCCATGATCACTCCCTCCGGTGTCCGCGCCGTCACCCGCAGCTCCTCGGGAAGGCTCTCGCGGTCGACCGCGAGCGAGTGGTACCGCATCGCGGCGAAGCCGGAGGGCAGGCCGTCGAAGAGCGGATCTCCGTCGTGGAGGACCGCGGACGTCCGGCCGTGCAGCAGCTCCGGCGCCTCCGTGACGCGGGCGCCGAGAGCGTGGGCGAGCACCTGGTGGCCGAGGCAGACTCCGAGCAGCGGCCGCCCGGTCGCCTCCGCCCGCTGCACGAGCGCCGTCGACGCGGGGACGTCCTCGGGGCGGCCCGGTCCGGGTGAGACCAGGACTCCGTCCGCCTCCTCCGCGAGAGCCAGGAGCGCCGTCGTCCCGAGGTCGTCGAACTCGACCACGTCGACCTCGGCACCGAGCTCGCGGAGATACGAGACGAGCGTGAAGACGAAGCTGTCGTGGTGGTCGACGACCAGGATCCGCGGGGCCGCGCCGCCGGTCACGAGCCGACGGTCACGTTCCGGTCGAGCACGAGCGACTGCACCCAGGGGAACACCCACTCGTCGAGCGCGACCAGGACCGCCGCGACGAGGACGAGGACGATCAGGAGCCGGACCCACCACGGCCCGGGCAGGAGCCGCCACAGCGCTGCGTACACGGTCAGCCCTCCTGAGCCAGCGAGGCGGCGATCTCGGCGGGGGCGCCCGCGGACCGCGGCTGGAACGAGTCGAAGACGCCGTACGCGATGATCCGCTCGGCCGTCGAGTAGAGCGGGTTGCAGCTCGTCAGCGTGATCAGGCGATCGGTCGGAGCCGCGTCCGGAGTCCACGGAACCGGGTCGATCACCTGGACGTCGGAGGGCTGGACGTACTCGAGATTGCGGAAGCGGTAGGTGTACCAGCCGTCCGCCGTCTCGATGTAGATCGGGTCGCCGAGCTGGAGCTCGTCGATCAGGTGCATGCCTCCGCCGTACGCGCTGCGGTGCGCGGCGAGCGCGAAGTTGCCGGCCTGGCCAGGCATCTGCGTCCCGGGGTAGTGGCCGATGCTCCCCTCGTCGAGCACGTTCTCGGCGTCGATGCCCTCGGCGATCGTGCGCACCCACCCCTCGCCGTAGCGCGGGATGTAGAGGTTGCCGAAGGAGGTGTCGAGGGCGGCGACCGACGCGACGACCGGCTCCGCCGGGGCGGCCTCGGTCGGCTGCGGTGCCGGAGAGGAGTCGCCCCAGGTCTCGCGGAGCTCCGCGGCCTGCGTCGTCTGCCGGCCCGCGATCACCGCGTCGTTCCACCAGAGCTGCCAGGCCAGGAAGAGCAGGACCAGGACGCCGGCGGTCATCAGGAGCTCGCCGACGACTCCGAAGAACGAGAGTCGTCGGACCGGGCGGGCCCTCCGTCGCTTCGCTCGCGGCCGCAGAGCCGCCCCGTCGGGGTTCTGGGCGGTCATGCGACGAGTCTAGGCGCGAGCCGTGACCGGCTGTGGCGCATGATCCGGACCTGTGGAGAGCCCTCCCGAGTCGCCGCCTGAGGAGGACCGATGAGACCACTCGAGCGCCCGCACCGGCCGCTCCGCGAGTCCGCACAGCACCCGCGCAGCCCCGGCGCTCCCGGCCCGGAGCCTCCGCCCGGTACAGTGGTCGGCATGGCACGAGCGACGAAGAGCCCGAAGCCCGAGCGCGACGAGGCCCGGACCGGCGAGAACGCACCGAATCCGGTCTGGTTCAAGCCGGTGATGTTCGGCTTCATGCTGCTCGGACTCGCCTGGATCATCGTCTTCTACGTGAGCCAGGGCACCCTGCCGATCCCCGATCTCGGCAACCTCAACATCCTGATCGGCTTCGGCATCGCGTTCATCGGCTTCCTGATGACGACGCGCTGGCGCTGAGCCTCCCCCAGTCGTGAACGACGCCCCGTCCGGTCCGCCGACGGGGCGTTCGTCGTCGGTGGAGCGACTGCGCGCCGCCGGCTGCGTCTTCGCCGAGGAGGAGGCGGGCCTGCTCGAGGAGGCCGCCGACTCCTCGTCCGACCTCGAGCTGCTGCTCCGACGCCGCGAGACGGGCGAACCCCTCGAGCAGATCCTCGGCTGGGTCGCCTTCCGCGGCCTGCGCGTCCCCGTCGCACCCGGCGTCTTCGTGCCCCGCGTGCGCACCGAGTGGCTGGTCGACTGCGCCCTGGAGGTCCTCCCGGACGGCGCCGTGGTGCTCGACCTCTGCTGCGGATCCGGCGCCCTCGCACGGTCGATCGCGGAGGAGCGGCCGGACGTCCGCCTGCTCGCGGCCGACCTCTCTCCCGCCGCCGTCGCCTGCGCGCGCCGCACGCTCGCAGGCCGCGCCGACGTCCACGAGGGCGACCTCTTCGACGCGCTCCCCCGGAGTGAGCGCGGGCGGATCGACGTCGTGGTCGTCAACGCTCCCTACGTCCCCACCGCGGCGATCGCGCTCATGCCGCCGGAGGCCCGGGTGCACGAGCCGATGCTCACGCTCGACGGCGGGTCGGATGGGCTCGCCCTCCACCGCCGCATCGCTCAGGAGGCGGGAGCGTGGCTCGCACCCCACGGCGTCGTCGTGATCGAGGTCGGCGCGGATCAGGCCGCGGCGAGTGCCTCCGCGTTCCAGGCGGCCGGGTTCGCCACCTCGCTGCACCGCGACGACGACCGTGAGGCGACGGCCCTGGTGGCCGTCCGCCGGAGAACTACACCGCTGTAATTATCCCCAGCTGTGGAATCTCCTGTGGAGAACTCCGCGGTCCCCGCCGCGCTGGCCTGCTCGAGGCGAGGAGGGCCCGGATCCGCACCAGTCCGCCGGTCCTCGGACGCGCCGCCGTCCCCGGATCGTCCTCCCGAGGAGGACACCCGGAACGTTCTCCCCAGTGTTAACAACTCTGTGGATAACTTCCTCCCCACCTGTTGAGAGCACCTGTGGACAGCGGTGGAGACGGTCGCCGCGGGAACGACGAAGCGGCGGGCCCGGGAGTGCGCGAGGCACTGCCGGACCCGCCGCTGCGGGAGGGGACGGGATCAGCCGAGGACGTAGGCGCCCGCGGTGATCGCCACCAGTCCGACTCCGATGAGCCCGACGAGGAGATTCTGCGTGCGCCGCTGAGCGCGCTGCCGGGTCTTCGTGAAGACCAGCCCGATGAGCGCGCCGGCCACCAGACCGCCGACGTGCGCCTGCCACGCCACGTTCATCCCGGGCAGGAAGCCGATGACGAGGTTCAGTCCGACCAGCACCAGCAGCTGCGACGCCTGACCGCCGAGATGCCGGAGGATCACCAGGTACGCGCCCATCAGCCCGAAGATCGCACCGGAGGCGCCGATCACCGGGGTGAGCGGGTTCGCGAGGAGCAGGACGCCCACCGACCCGGCGAACCCGCTCAGGAGGAAGAGGGTGAGGTAGCGCCCGCGGCCCAGCATGCGCTCGAGCACCATGCCGAACACCCACAGCGTGTACATGTTCAGCACCAGGTGGAACGGGATGACGATGAAGAGCGACGTGCTGTGGAGGAACACCGAGGTGAGCATCCGCCACGGCTCGAAGCCGGCACCGAAGCCGGGGAGCGTGTAGGCGGGGGCGTACAGGAGCGCGTTGACCGCCGGCCCGCCGACGAAGGGGAGGATCTCGACGATCCACAGCACGATGCAGAGCGCGATGATCGCGTAGGTCACCGTCGGCTGGTCGGCTCGGGTCATGGCCCGCACTCGGGAGAGGAGGGGACCGCGGGTGCGCGGCGCGGTGGCGCGCTGCTGCGCCATGTCGTCCGGGCAGATCACGCCGACCGGAGCGGGCGTCTGGCACTCGCCGCAGATGGTGCGGCCGCACCGCTGGCAGCGCACGAAGCTCTGCCGGTCGGGGTGTCGGTAGCAGGAGTAGGTGCTGCTCGGCGGGACCTGGGTCACGGACGTGCCTCCGGGGAGAACGAGGGCCGGGCCCTGACGGACCCGGCCCTCGAATGAGTGGTGGATGAGGCGATCAGACCTCGGTGATCTCGACGCTCTCGATCACGACGTCCTCGAGCGGCTTGTCACGGCCGTCGGTGGGGACCGCCGAGAGCGACTGCACGAGCTTCTTCGACTCCTCGTCGGCGACGGCGCCGAAGATGGTGTGCTTGCCCTGGAGCCAGGTGGTCGGCGCCACGGTGATGAAGAACTGCGAGCCGTTGGTGCCGCGGCCCGCCTGCTTGCCGGCGTTCGCCATAGCGAGGATGTAGGGCTGGGTGAAGTCGAGCTCCGAGTTGATCTCGTCGTCGAACTGGTAGCCCGGGCCGCCGATGCCCTGGCCGAGCGGGTCGCCGCCCTGGAGCATGAAGTCGGGGATGATGCGGTGGAAGACGGTGCCGTTGTAGAGCGGCTCCTTCGTCTTCGCACCCGTGGCGGGGTGGGTCCACTCGATGTCGCCGGTCGCGAGACCGACGAAGTTGCGGACCGTCTTGGGAGCGTGGTTCCCGTAGAGGTTGACGACGATGTCGCCCTTGTTGGTGTGGAACGTCGCGACTGCGGTGTGCAAAGGCATGCTCGGATTCTCGCACAGCGCGTCTGTAGGCCCCTGCAACGCCCGGTGTCAATGCGCTGGGTGCGCGATGCGGACGCCGATCGATGAGTGGCAGTATTGAGGCGTTCGCTGCTCGTAGCCGATGGAGGACCAACATGGGTCTGTCACGTAAGCACAAGAAGGACCTCAAGCGTCTTCGCAAGAACGCCGAGGCGGTCTGGGGCGAGCAGCAGGAGGTGCTGGCGCACGCGGCCTCCGTGCTCGAGAAGAGCCGCCGCCACGCGTCGAAGTACGCCAAGAAGGAGCTCGTCCCCTTCGTCAAGGACACGTACGACTCGCGCGTCAAGCCGGTCTACGACAACGGCGTCTCGGCCGTCGAGGGCACGTACTCCTCGGCCCGCAACGCCTACAAGCACAAGGTCGTCCCGACCTTCGCCGCTGTGGGCGGCACGGCCGCCGCCGCCTTCGAGGCCGCCAAGGACTCGAAGAACCGCGCGAAGCTCGCCGAGATCTCGAAGGCGCGCTGGGAGGAGCTCACCACTCCCCCGAAGAAGAAGAGCAAGGTCGGGACGGTCTTCGCGATCGGCGCCGCGCTGGTCGCCGTCGGCGGCATCGGCTACGCCGTCTGGCAGACGTTCCGCGCCGACGACGAGCTGTGGGTCGCCGAGGACGAGCCGCAGAGCGCCGCGCAGAACGCGGCCTCGACCGCTTCCTGACGTTCTCGTCGCTGGAGCCGGGCCCCTCAGGGGGTCCGGCTCCTTCGCATGCCCGGGTTAGGCTTCTGCGGTGGACATCCGGGTCGCCGCGTACGGCGTGATCATCGACGGCGAGCGGATGCTGCTCGCGCACTGGAGCCAGGGACCGTGGTCGGCCTGGACGCTTCCGGGCGGCGGGATCGACGAGGGCGAGTCGCCCGCCGACGCCGCGGTCCGCGAGATCTTCGAGGAGACGGGCTACCGCGCCGAGCTCGAGGCCCTCATCGGCGTGGACTCGCACGTGATCCCCGCGCACCGGCGCAGCGATCCCGAGGCCGGTCCCCTGCACGCCATCCGCGTCGTCTACCGCGCCCGCATCGTGGGCGGCGAGCTCACGCACGAGGTGGACGGCTCCACGGACGCCGCCGCCTGGTTCCCCCTGAGCGACGTCGAGGAGCTGGAGCGCGTCGAGCTCGTCGACGCGGCCCTGACCATGAACGAGGCCTGGCTCCTCCGCTGACGGTGCCCGGGAATCCCCGGCCGCGCCCCGGCGTTCCCTTCGTCGTGATCGTCGAGCTCTACACCTCCGCCTTCTGCGGCGCTTGCCATGCCGCGCGCTCGGTGCTGGAGCGTGCCGCGGAGCTCGTCCCCGCCGCCGAGATCCGCGAGCGCGACGTGGCCTTCCACCCCGTCGAGGCTGAGGCCGCCGGTGTCCGCTCGACCCCCACCGTCGTCGTGCGCGATACGGCCGGAGAGGTGGTCTTCCGGGCGGAGGGCGCTCCCTCCCTTCCGCAGGCTCTCGCCGCTCTGGCCCTCGCCCTGCCCGCGTAGGGTGGCCGCGGGAGGACCCATGCACCGTCGCGCTGCGCTCGCGAGCACCGTCGTTCTGCTCGGCGCCCTCGCGCTCTCGGGATGCGCCTCCGAGGAGCCGGTGACCACGGCCGCGGTCGGGCTCGGACGGGGCGGCGAGCGCGGCGAGGTCCTCGGCGTCGTCGTCGTGTGCTCGGGATCCGTCGACGGCCTCGACCTCGCCGCCTCCGACTCCGCCCCCCTGACCATCGGCGACGGGCTGCGGAGGGTCACCCGCTGGGTCTCCCCGTCACCGGTCACGCAACTGGGCGCGACCGACCTCTCCGGATCCACGGTCTGGCCGGCCGACACGGTGATCGAGCGGTTCCCGCTCGGCGTCGACCTCTCGCTGGGCGCCTACGCGACCGACCGCTCCGTGCTCGCCCGCCCGGTCGTCTTCACGGCCGAGCAGTTCGACACGCTCTCCGTCGGCGAGATCATCGTCGGCGACATCCGCGACGGCACGTCCGAGACCCTCTCGGTCCAGCAGTTCCTCGGCCTCGCCTGCGTGGACCGCTGAGCGGGCGGCCGTCCGAGCGGCGGCCTCGATCGCACGACCGCACGGTCGGCGACAGGAGAGGCCGCCGGCCCGTGGACCCCGACGCGGACCCTCCGCGACCAACGGCGGTCAGGCGACGGCAGAGGACTCGCGGTGGAGCCGTCGAGCGCAGGAGATTCGACGTAGTGGCTAGCTGCGCCGCGACGTACTCGCACCCGTGACGGTGTCTGCTCGCCCCGAAGGTGCGCGACGACACCGCTCAATCGTCAGCACGGCGGACTCGCGTGCGAGCCGAGGGTGAGCCGGGGCTCCATCGCCCGATCGTCGTGTTGATGTCTACGTCGTCGGTTGTGAGCGCGTCATGTGAAGTCGGGTGCATCACTGAGAGGCACCCAGCGCGCATCCTCACCTTCGCCCATCAGACGCTTCACGACTGGTGTTCGCTCGGTCTGGCCGCGCCGGAGACGACCGGATCTCGACAGGTAGTACGTGACGAGAGTGTCGTGCGACGGACGGAAGGTGACGTACCAGGGCGCGCCCTGCAACGACCGGCGCCCCTTGGCCAGAGCCTTCGCTGAGTAGGAGCGGTACGCGCCGACGAGCGCGCCCACCTTCCACTGAGCCTTCGACTCGGGATAGGCGGCTTCCCAAGCGTCGAAGATGTCGGCGAGCACGCCGATGGGAACAGCACCGACAGGATAGAAGACACCCTCGCGCATTCTCACCTCTTCGAGCAGTCGGTTGTCCGCGAGAGCGTGGGTATCGAGCGGGAGGTTCGAGATGTCGCCATCGCGGACACCTTCGAGCGACAGGTCGTCGAAGAGCGCGTCAGTCTCGGACTCCGTCGTCGATGACGTTCCCGGATCCGGCTCCGGCTCCGACCGGCTCGCGGCTTGAGCTGACTCGATCTGCGACCCGAGGAGTTGCTTCATGTCCTTGACGTCCACCCCCGTCTCGCTGACGGCGACGTGCGTTCTCTCGGCGATGGCCTCGACCCGCCTCAGCACTTCTTCGTGCTGGTCCTGGCGGGTCTTCGTCTCGCGGTCGGCTCGCGCGGCTTCGCGATTCTGCACGCGAAGGATGGAGAGAGTGAGTCCGATGGCAACCATGGCGAGACCGAGCGAAATGAGCCCGATGGAGTCCCATAGTTGCGACAAGCGAAGCGACAAGTCCCCCTCGACGCTCGCGCGAAGAACCCACACCCAACCGCCGAGCACGACCAGAGCCGCGCCGATGACGTAGACCACGATCTCCCAGAACCGCAGACCGCGCCTCTGAGCCTTCTTCTCCGTCGCGTCCCCCACGACGGTCACACTATCGTCCCAGCACGGAGATGCGGTGGTCGCTCCGAGTGGACGGCCCGCGGCGCCTTGCTGTGAGGATATGCCTGCTTCGTGCACCCTCGAGAGCCGTCCGAGCTGCATCGGCACAACTGCATGGGCGCATCTGGCGACTGGGAGCACCCGCGAGCGGGGAGGAAGTGTGGAGCCTAGGAGATTCGAACTCCTGACATCCTGCTTGCAAAGCAGGCGCTCTACCAACTGAGCTAAGGCCCCGGGCCGGAGACGGGGCGATCCGTCTCCGAGAGTCGAACGGCCCGCCACCGCGAGGTGACGGGCCGTTCGGACCGGGTGGGGGTACCAGGACTTGAACCTGGGACCTCTTCATTATCAGTGAAGCGCTCTAACCGCCTGAGCTATACCCCCGGAATGGCCAGAGGAGACTCTACCCGACATCGAGCAGGAATCCCAATCGGCCGGACCGTGCGCCCTACTGGTTGGTGAAGCCCACCAGGAGGCCGCCGGTGATCTTGACGCTGAGGTTGTACAGCAGCGCCACGATCGCGCCGAGCGCGGTGGTGACGATGGTGTTCAGCACCGCGACGACGATCGCGAAGCCCATGACCTGCGGCAGCGAGATGATCGTGTTGAGGTCGAACGCCTCCGCGCCGGCGATGTCCTGCACGAGGCCGTTGACCTCGTCGAACACTCCCGTCTGGGCCAGGACCGTGTAGACCAGGTAGACGACGACGATCGTGATGATCGCGAGCGTCAGGCCCAGCAGGAACGAGAGCTTCACGGCCGACCAGAAGTCGACGTAGACGAGCTTCAGGCGGACCTGCTTCGCCGCCGGGCTCTTCGCGGACTTCCTGGCGAGCTTCTCGGCGACGGTGCTACTCATCTACGGACCCATCCTCCTCCGACACCGGGGCGGACTCGGCCGGCGCCGCGGCGTCGGGATCCTCGTCCTGGGCGTCGAGATTGCGTTCGGTGTTCTTGGCGAGTGCGATGATGCGGTCGTCCTCAGCGAATCGTGCGAAGACGACTCCCATGGTGTCGCGACCCTTGGCCGGTACCTCGGCCACCGCAGAGCGTACCACCTTGCCGCTGGCGAGCACGACGAGCACCTCGTCGTCCTCTCCGGTGATGATGGCGCCCACGAGGTCGCCGCGCTTCTCCTCGAGCTTGGCCACCTTGATGCCCAGCCCGCCGCGTCCCTGGAGGCGGTACTGGTCGACCGCGGTGCGCTTGGCGTAGCCGCCCTCGGTGACCACGAAGACGAAGCCCTCGTCGCTGACGACGTTGGCGTCGAGGAGGCGGTCCTCCCCGCGGAACGACATGCCGCGGACTCCGGAGGTGGAGCGGCCCATCGGACGAAGCGCCTCGTCGGACGCGGTGAAGCGGATCGACATGCCCTTGCGGGAGACCAGCAGCACGTCGCTGTCCTCCTCGACCAGGAGCGCCGAGACGAGCTCGTCGCCGTCGCGCAGCTTGATCGCGATGATGCCGCCGGAGCGGTTCGTGTCGTACTCCGAGAGGGCCGTCTTCTTCACGAGGCCGTCGCGCGTGGCGAGCACAAGGTAGCGGGCCGCCTCGTAGTCGCGGATGTCGAGGATCTGCGCGATCTGCTCCCCCGGCTCGAGCGCGAGCAGGTTCGCGATGTGCTGGCCCTTGGCGTCGCGGCCGGCCTCCTGCAGCTCGTAGGTCTTGGCGCGGTACACGCGGCCGGTGTTCGTGAAGAACAGGAGCCAGTGGTGCGTGGTGGTGACGAAGAAGTGCTCGACGATGTCGTCGGCCTTCAGCTGCGCGCCGCGCACGCCGCGGCCGCCGCGGTGCTGCGCCCGGTAGGAGTCGCTCCGGGTACGCTTGAGGTAGCCGCCGCGGGTGACGGTGACGACCATCTCCTCCTCGGGGATCAGGTCCTCGACGCTCATGTCGCCGTCGAACCCGAAGAGGATCTCGGTGCGGCGGTCGTCGCCGAAGCGGTCGACGATCTCGTCGAGCTCGTCCGAGATGATCGTGCGCTGGCGCTCCGGGCTCGCGAGGATCGACTTGTAGTCCTCGATCTCGGCCTGGATCCGGTCGTGCTCGTCGATGATCTTCTGGCGCTCGAGGGCCGCGAGGCGGCGCAGCTGCATGTCGAGGATGGCGCGGGACTGCACCTCGTCGATGTCGAGCAGCTCCATCAGGCCGTCGCGCGCCTCCTCCACGGTGGGGGAGCGGCGGATGAGGGCGATGACCTCGTCGAGCGCGTCGAGCGCCTTGAGGTAGCCGCGCAGGATGTGGATCCGCGCCTCCGCCTCGTCGAGGAGGTACTGGGTGCGGCGCACGATGACCTCGACCTGGTGGTCGACCCACGCGCGGATGAAGCCGTCGAGCGAGAGCGTGCGCGGGATGCCGTCGACGATCGCGAGCATGTTCGCGCCGAAGTTCTCCTGCAGCGGCGTGTGCTTGTAGAGGTTGTTCAGCACCACCTTCGCCACGGCGTCGCGCTTGAGGACGACGACGAGGCGCTGGCCGGTGCGACCGGAGGTCTCGTCGCGGATGTCGGCGATGCCCGAGACGCGCCCGTCCTTGACCAGCTCGGCGATCTTGATCGCCAGGTTGTCCGGGTTCACCTGGTACGGCAGCTCGGTGACGACGAGGCAGGTGCGGCCCTGGATCTCCTCGATGGAGACGACGGCGCGCATCGTGATCGAGCCGCGGCCGGTGCGGTACGCGTCCTGGATACCGCGGACGCCGAGGATCTGCGCACCGGTGGGGAAGTCGGGTCCCTTGATCCG
The DNA here is from genome assembly GCF_009866585.1 of Rathayibacter sp. VKM Ac-2762. Lineage (NCBI taxonomy): Bacteria > Bacillati > Actinomycetota > Actinomycetes > Micrococcales > Microbacteriaceae > Rathayibacter > Rathayibacter sp. VKM Ac-2762. The sequence continues at coordinate 2,655,637 of NZ_CP047419.1, forward strand.
CTGCAGCAGCGCCTCGAGGAGCTCCTCGCGCGTCGCGTCGGGGTTCTCGAGCGCCCACTTGGCGCCGGCGGCGACCTCGCGCAGGTTGTGCGGCGGGATGTTGGTCGCCATGCCGACCGCGATGCCGACGGAGCCGTTGACGAGCAGGTTCGGGAACCGGGCCGGCAGGATCGCCGGCTCTCGCGTGCGGCCGTCGTAGTTGTCCTGGAAGTCGACGGTGTTCTTGTCGATGTCGCGGACCATCTCGAGCGCGAGCGGCGCCATCTTGGTCTCGGTGTACCGGGGGGCGGCCGCGCCGTCGTTGCCGGGGGAGCCGAAGTTGCCCTGCCCGAGCGCGAGCGGGTAGCGGAGGCTCCACGGCTGCACCAGGCGGACCAGCGCGTCGTAGATCGCGGAGTCGCCGTGCGGGTGGAACTGGCCCATCACGTCGCCGACGACGCGTGAGCACTTCGAGAACGCCTTGTCGGGACGGTAGCCGCCGTCGTACATGGCGTAGATCACGCGGCGGTGCACGGGCTTCAGGCCGTCGCGCACCTCCGGCAGGGCTCGCCCGACGATGACGCTCATCGCGTAGTCGAGGTAGGAGCGCTGCATCTCGAGCTGCAGGTCGACCGGCTCGATCTTGTCGTGACCGTGGATCACCACACCGGTCTCGGTGACGATGTCGTCGCTCTCGTCCGGGCCGGTGGGGGTGGTGGGTTCTTCTGCCATGGTCTCTGGTCTCTCAGGTGGGTCCGTGCCCCGGAGGAGCGGGGGCGGCGGTCGCGCTGGGTGTCAGGTGTGTCGTCGGTGTGCGGGCCGGTGGGGGCCTCTGTCGCGTTCTGGTCGAGGATGCGGCCCATCGAGGGCCGCCGTCACGTGTTCGAGGTGGTCGCGAGGGCGGTCCACTGGACCGCCCGGCCGCCGCCTTTCGAAGACGTCCGCTTCCTCGACCACTAGATGTCGAGGAAGCGCACGTCCTTCGCATTCTTCTGGATGAAGGAGCGGCGGGACTCGACGTCCTCTCCCATGAGGGTGGAGAAGATCTCGTCGGCCGCGGCCGCGTCGTCGAGCGTGACCTGGAGGAGGGTCCGCGTGGCGGGGTCCATCGTGGTCTCCCACAGCTCCTTGTAGTCCATCTCGCCGAGGCCCTTGTAGCGCTGGATGCCGTTCTCCTTGGGCATGCGCTTGTTGGTCGCCGAGCCGTGCGCGATCAGGGCGTCGCGCTCGCGGTCGCTGTAGACGTACTCGTGCGGGGAGTTCGACCACTTGAGGCGGTACAGCGGCGGCTGCGCGAGGTAGACGTAGCCGAGGTCGATCAGCGGGCGCATGTAGCGGAAGAGGAGCGTCAGCAGCAGCGTCGTGATGTGCTGGCCGTCGACGTCGGCGTCGGCCATTAGGATGATCTTGTGGTACCGCGCCTTGTCGGGGTTGAAGTCCTCGCCGATGCCGGCGCCGAACGCCGTGATCATCGCCTGGACCTCGTTGTTGCCGAGAGCGCGATCGAGCCGCGCCTTCTCGACGTTGAGGATCTTGCCGCGGAGGGGGAGGATCGCCTGCGTCTCGGGGTTGCGGCCCTGCACCGCGGATCCGCCCGCCGAGTCGCCCTCGACGATGAAGATCTCGGAGATCGACGGGTCCTTGGACTGGCAGTCCTTGAGCTTGCCCGGCATGCCGCCGCCCTCGAGCAGGCCCTTGCGGCGGGCGGTCTCGCGCGCCTTGCGCGCCGCCATGCGGGCCGAGGCCGCCTGGATCGCCTTGCGGATGATGTCCTTCGCCTGGCTCGGGTTGCGGTCGAACCAGTCGGCCAGCTGCTCGCCGGCCACGCGCTGCACGAACGCCTTCGCCTCGGTGTTGCCGAGCTTCGTCTTGGTCTGGCCCTCGAACTGCGGCTCGCCGAGCTTGATCGACACGACGGCGGTGAGGCCCTCGCGGATGTCGTCACCCGAGAGGTTCTCGTCCTTCTCCTTGAGCAGGTTGTTCGCGCGCGCGTAGCGGTTGACCAGAGTGGTCAGCGCGGCGCGGAAGCCCTCCTCGTGGGTGCCGCCCTCGTGGGTGTTGATGGTGTTCGCGTAGGTGTGGACGCTCTCGGTGTAGGCCGTGGTCCACTGCATCGCGACCTCGAGCGAGATGCGGCGCTCGGTGTCCTCGGACTCGAAGTCGATGATCTCGGAGTGCACGAGGTCCGACTTCTTCAGCGAGTTGATGTACTCGACGTAGTCGACGAGGCCCTTCTCGTAGTGGAAGACGTCGGTCCGGTCGCCCTCGGTCTCGTTCTCGCCCTCCCCCTCGAACTCGATCTCGTTCTGGTCGGTCAGCGCGATGCGCAGGCCCTTGTTGAGGAACGCCATCTGCTGGAAGCGCGCGCGCAGGGTCTCGTAGTCGAACTCGACCGTCTCGAAGATGCCGGCGTTGGGCCAGAAGGTGATCGTCGTGCCGGTCTCGTCGCTGGCCTCGCCCTTCTCGAGCGGGGCGTCCGGCACGCCGTCGGTGAAGCTCATCCGGTACACGGCGCCCTGGCGCTTGACCTCGACGTCGAGGCGCGTCGACAGCGCGTTGACCACGGAGGAGCCGACGCCGTGCAGGCCGCCGGAGACCGCGTAGCCGCCGCCGCCGAACTTGCCGCCGGCGTGCAGCACGGTGAGGACCAGCTCGACCGTGGAGATGCCCTCGGTCGGGTGCATGTCGACCGGGATGCCGCGGCCGTTGTCGGAGACGGTGACGCCTCCGTCGGCGCGCATCAGGATCTCGATGTTGTCGCAGTAGCCCGCGAGCGCCTCGTCGACGGCGTTGTCGACGATCTCGTAGACCAGGTGGTGCAGACCGCGCGGACCCGTGGATCCGATGTACATGCCGGGGCGCTTGCGGACCGCCTCGAGGCCCTCGAGGACCTGGATCTGGTTCGCGCCGTAGTCGCCGGACGACTTGGTCGACATGCTCTCGTGCGGAGCGGAGGGGGCTGCTGAGCCGTTCGCGTCCAGGTCGTTCGCTGCGGGTGACGTGGAGTCGTTCGGCTCGTGAGTCATAGCTGTGGAGTTCTCCTCTGACGGTCCGTCGCGACGCGCACGGTGATCTGGAGATCGCCCGCGCGGCGGCGTCACTGCGGTTCGGCGGCCCTCCATTCTACCGCGTGCCGGGTCGATCCGAAGCGCTGGACGGCGATCTGAGGCGCGAAAGATCGGCGGTCGACCGAAAATGCGTCCTCAGCCGTAGGTGTCGCGCGGACCACGCCCTGGAATCGACCTGGGACCCTTTTTCCAGTTCGGGACGTCCGGGCCCTGGAAACGGATCGACGCGATGCCGGCGTCGGGGAAGTTCACCGCGATGTGGTTCATGATCTCGATCCGCATCAACCGGAGCTGCGTCGACCACGCCGTGGACTCGCACGCGACCGTCAGCACGCCGTCGACGACGCCCACCGGAGTCGAGTGCTTCGCGGTCTCCTCGCCGGCGATCGCCGTCCACGACGACATCAGGTCGCCCTGCGCCAGCGGTGCCGTCCAGCCGAGCTTCACGGTGAGGGAGTCGAGGACGTCGCCGAGGTCGTGCGGGTCGCGGCCCTTGCCGAACGGGATCGCGTCGCCCTTGGGCTCGGCGCGCTCGACGGTCTTCCGGATGCGGCGCGGGCCGTCGGCGCCGAACACCTCCTTGAGGTGCCGGTAGACGCGGGCGGCCTCGGAGTCGGGGGCGGGGGCTCCGCGGCGGGGGGAGTCAGCCATCGGACGGCTCGGACGGGGAGGGGGCGGGCGGCTCCGGGGACGCGGGATCCGTGGACGCCGGCGCTGGGGACGCGGGCTCCGAGGAGGAGGCCGCGGCGGAGGAGACGGCACCAGGAGAAGGGGAGTCGGACGAGACCGGACCGGGAGAAGAGGAGTGGGAGGACTCGGGACCGGGAGGAGGGGAGTCGGAGGACACCGGATCGGACGAGGCGGAGTCGGGAGCGATCGGCTCCGGCACGGCGATCGGCGCGGCGGCGGCGCCCGTGCCGACGATCCGGCCGGCCTCGATCCGCACGGTGTGCGCGGCCAGCGCCTCCGGGACGTCGTCGAAGACGGCCGCGGTGATCAGGACCTGTTCATAGTCGGCGACCACCGAGGCGAGGCGCTCGCGTCGACGCGCGTCCAGCTCGGCGAAGACGTCGTCGAGCATCAGCACCGGATCGCCCATGGGGGAGTCGCGCCGGAGCAGCTCCGCGGCGCCCAGCTTCAGCGCCAGCGCGAACGACCAGCTCTCGCCGTGGCTGGCGTAGCCCTTGGCCGGCAGCGCGTTCAGCTCGAACTGCACGTCGTCGCGGTGCGGGCCGACGAGGGAGACGCCCCGGTCGAGCTCGCGGCGGCGCACCCCGGCCAGCGCGGACGCGAACGCCTCCGCCAGTCCCTCGCCCGCCGCCGGTGACGCGGCGCCCGGCTGCTCCACGGGCTCGCCGTCGTCGTCGACCGCGCCCTCGATGCTCAGGCGGGAGCGGAGCACCGGACGCTGATCGGCACCGGCGACCGCCTCGTACGCGGCGCGCACCGGTCCGCTCAGCTCCTCCACCAGGGTGAGGCGCGACTGCATGATCTCGGTCCCGAGCGCGATCAGGCGCTCGTCCCAGATGTCGAGGGTCCCGAGCTTCGAGGGGTCCCGGACGCCGCTCGCCCGTGCGGACTTGAGCAGCGAGTTGCGCTGGCGCAGCACCCGCTCGTAGTCGGCCTGGACGGCGCTCATCCGCGGGGAGCGGAGGATCACCAGCTGGTCGAGGAAGCGGCGGCGGGCCGACGGGTCGCCGCGGATGAGGAGGAGGTCCTCCGGCGCGAAGAGGACGCTGGAGAAGAAGCGGGGGAGCTCGCGCGGCTTGATCCCGCCGCGGTTGATCTGCGCGCGGTTGGGGGAGGAGCGGTTGATCTGCACCTCGGCCAGCAGGTCGCGCTCGCCGTTGCGGAGGCGGGCGCGCACCACGGCGCTGTCCCGGCCGGCGCGGATGAGCGCCTGGTCGCTCGACACGCGGTGCGAGCCCAGGGTGGAGAGGTAGCCGAGAGATTCGACGAGGTTCGTCTTGCCCTGGCCGTTGCGGCCGACGAAGAGGTTCGGTCCGGGCACGAGCTCGACATCGACCGACTCGTAGTTCCGGAAGTCGCTGAGCGCCAGCTGCGTCACCTGCACGTCGCGCTCCTCTCCTCCACCCGTCGTCGCGGGCCTTCACTGCACCCCTGCGGGCTCCTCGCCCGTCTCGCTCGGCCGGTCCACCCGCCCCGGCGCCTGCGGTCCGCTCTCCCCCTGCCGGCCAGGCCTGCGCCCCCGGTCTCGACACACCCCTGCGGGCTACTCGACCGGCACGGCGGCGGAACCGTCCGGGACGCGGATCCCGATACGCCCGTCCGGGGCCACTACTCGCTCACCATGATCGGCGGCGCCCCGTCCCCGCCCGTGAAGGCGGCCGAAGGCCCGCCGCCCGACGTCCGTAGCGAGGTGGAGGCGGCCGGAGGCCCGCCGCCTCCGTGAGAGCATCCCTGCCTCACGGGGGCGGCGGGCCGCAGTCCGCCGTCCGTCACCGGCTCTACGGAACGCGCCCCCCTCGGGAAGCCGACCGCCGTGAGGACTGCCGGAGGCAGTCCTCACCAGCCGACTCAGTCGACGGCCTTGACGGAGTGCCCGCCGAACTGGTTGCGGAGCGCTGCGACGGCCTTCATCGCGGGGGAGTCCTCCTGGCGGGAGACGAAGCGGGCGAAGATCGAGGCGCTGATCGTGGGCACCGGGACGGCGTTGTTGATGGCCTCCTCGATGGTCCAGCGGCCCTCGCCCGAGTCCTGCACGTAGCCCTCGATGTTCTTGAAGTCCGGGTCCTGCTCGAGGGCGCGGACGAGGAGCTCGAGCAGCCAGGAGCGCACGACCGTGCCGCGCTGCCACGCCTTGAAGGTGCCGGTGACGTCCTTGATGATGTCGCTGCGGGTCTCGAGCAGCTCGTAGCCCTCGGCGAACGCCTGCATCAGGGCGTACTCGATGCCGTTGTGGACCATCTTCGCGTAGTGGCCGGCGCCGACCTCGCCCACGTGGACGAAGCCCTCCTCGCGGGGGCCCTCCGGGCGCAGCGCGTCGAAGACGGGCATGGCGTACTCGACGAGCTCCTTCGGGCCGCCGACCATCAGGCCGTAGCCGTTCTGGAGTCCCCAGACTCCGCCGGAGACGCCCGCGTCGATGTAGTGGATGCCCTTGGGCTTCAGCAGCGCGTCGTGCTTGAAGTCCTCGGTGAAGCGGGAGTTGCCGCCGTCGATGACGAGGTCGCCCTCGCTGAGCTTCTCCGACAGGTCCTTGACGACCGCGTCGGTGATCTCGCCGGCCGGCACCATCACCCAGACGATGCGGGGCGAGGGGAGTGCGGCGATCATCTCGTCGAGAGAGGCCGCGTCCGAGACGTCGGGATTGCGGTCGTAGCCGGTGACCTCGAGCCCCTTGGAGCGGAGGCGGGAGCGCATGTTGTCGCCCATCTTGCCGAGGCCGACGAGTCCGATGTGCATGGTGAACCTTCCTGGATTCGTTGTCCGGCGGGCGGGCGCTCGTCGGGAGCGGGGCGGTCGCGGCTCTGCGATCCGGGGAGTGGTCAGCGCAGCAGCAGGTTGGGCTGGAGCAGGTAGCGGTAGCTGTCGCTGCCGGGCTGCTCCCGCGAGGTCTGCGCGGTGATCAGGACGGGGCCGGGCTTGTTGGGGTTCTCGGTCTTCGTGAACGCGATGCGCACGAACTCCGAGTGGACGGCGGCGAGGCCGTCGAGCAGGAACTGCGGCTTGAGCGAGACGACCACGTCGTCGCCGGTCACGATCGCGTCGATGCTCTCGGACGCCTGCGCCTGCTCCGAGCCGATGGCCTCGAGGGTGAGGCCGTCGCTGCTGAAGCTGAAGCGGAGGGCCGCCTCGCGCTCGAGCACGAGCGAGACGCGGCGGGTGGCCTCGATGAGGTCGCTGGTCGACATGACCGCGTAGTTCTCGACGGAGGCGGGGAAGAGGCGCTTCACGGGCGGGAAGTTGCCCTTGATCAGCAGCGACGTGACGGTCTTGCGGTCCGCGGTGAAGGCGATCAGCTCGCGCTCGTCGCGGTTGGTGATCGCGACGGAGACGGTGCCGGAGTGGCCGAAGGTCTTGCCGACCTCCTGCAGCGTGCGCGCGGGCACGAGGGCGGTGAGCGGCTGGGTGGGCGCGGGGTTGTCCCCGTTGTCCCAGTCGATCTCGCGGACGGCGACGCGGTAGCGGTCCGTCGCGACGAGGCCGATCGTGTTCTCGGTGATCTCGAGCTGCACGCCGGTGATGACGGGGGTCACGTCGTCGCGGGAGGCGGCGACCGCCACCTGCGAGACGGCGGCTGCGAAGGCGTCGGCCGGGACGAGGCCGGTGGAGGCGTCGATCTCGGGGATGCTCGGGTACTCCTCCACGGGCATCTGCAGGAGCGTGAAGTGCGCCGAGCCGGCCGAGACCGAGACGCGCGACTCCTCCGTGGCGATGCGCACGGGAGCGTTGGGGAGGCGGTTCGCGATGTCGGCGAGCAGACGGCCCGAGACGAGCACGGTCCCCGTCTCCTCCACGTCGGCCGCGATCTGCGTCTGCGCGGACACCTCGTAGTCGAAGGAGGACAGCGTCAGACCCTCGGCGGTCGCCTCGATGAGGACTCCGGAGAGGATCGGCAGGGTCGTGCGCTGCGGAAGCAGCTTGACCGCGAAGGACACCGCCTCGCTGAAGACATCGCGGTTGGCTTGGAACCTCACGAGTACACCCCTGACGAGTCGCGGACGAAGACCGTCGCCCATCGTACCCGCCGGGCTCGACGAGCTCGGAAGGGGGTGGACCGCCGAGCACTCCCGAGCCGCTGTGGAGAGGTTGCCGGTCGAGGCTTCATTAAAGAGAGAACTGCGTTAACAGTGTTAACACGTGTGGAAACTGTGGAAAACGCTTCGGGGCCCTACTCCTGGGTGGGATCGGAGGGACCCGCCCCTGTGGAGGGAGTGTGAGCGGGGCCGTGGACGCCCTGTGGAGCGATCCGGGCCGACCGGTCGCCCTCCACAGGCGGGCTCTCCCGGCGCACAGTCCCGAGGCGGTTGTCCACAGTTATCCACAGGTTCCTCACACTGTGGAAATCGGCCCTCCGAGGCGCGCGAGGCGGCGTGTCCGAGGCCCGCGCGGTGGGTCGAGGAGTCCGTCGACGACTTCTCCGGGTCACGACGGAGACCGTCGAACGCGGCTCGCGCCGTCCGAGCGGCGCGGAAGACGATGCGCGCTCCCTCTCCCCTGCGCTGCTCTCCTGGCCGTCGCACGGCGGATCGACACCGTCCGATCGCACGTCGGCCGCTCAGCCGCTCCGCCACTCGCCCGAACCCCCTGAGCATGTCCGGTCCGTGCTGGTCGAGTAGCCCCAGCGAGCCGTATCGAGACCCCCGCCAGCGCCTTCGCCTGATCTCGACGCGCGCCGACACCGACGCCCTGCTGCTCGCGCCGCGATCCCCGTCGCCTCCCCTCACACGAAGAGAGGGGAGCGACTACCCGACCACCGCGCACGGACGCCGATGGACCCCGGGGCACGCCACCCGGGACAGGCGGTCCCGGGGACCGTACGACTGCCGGTTAGCGGTTCGTCTTGATGCGGGTGGTCAGCTCGGTGACCTGGTTGTAGATGCTGCGGCGCTCCTTCATGAGCTCCGAGATCTTCTTGTTCGCGTACATGACCGTGGTGTGGTCGCGGTTCCCGAACAGCTGGCCGATCTTGGGCAGCGAGAGGTTCGTCAGCTCGCGGCACAGGTACATGGCGATCTGGCGCGCGGTGGCGACGGCCTGCGAGCGCGACGAGCCGTAGAGGTCGTCGACCGTGAGCTTGAAGTAGTCCGCGGTGTGGTTGATGATGTCGACCGGCGAGATGACGTTGTCCTCGTCGAGCGTGATCAGATCCTTCAGCACGGTCTGCACGAGCGACATGTCCACCGGCGTCCGGTTCAGGCTCGCGAACGCGGTGACGCGGATGAGCGTCCCCTCGAGCTCGCGGATGTTGCTCGACACCTTCGACGCCATGAACTCGAGGATGTCGTCGGGCACGAGCAGCTTCTCGCTGACCGCCTTCTTGCGGAGGATCGCGATGCGGGTCTCGAGGTCGGGAGCCTGCACATCGGTGATGAGGCCCCACTCGAAGCGCGAGCGCATCCGGTCCTCGAAGCCCGTCAGTGCCTTCGGCGGCAGATCGGACGTGATCACGACCTGCTTGTTGTGGTCGTGCAGCTGGTTGAAGGTGTGGAAGAACGCCTCCTGCGTCTCCGCCTTCCCCTGCAGGAACTGGATGTCGTCGATCAGGAGGATGTCGACGTTGCGGTAGCGGCCGTGGAAGGCGTTGCCCCGGTTGTTCGCGATCGAGTTGATGAAGTCGTTCGTGAACTCCTCGCTCGAGACGTACCGCACGCGGATCCCCGGGTAGAGGCTCATCGCGTAGTGGCCGATGGCGTGGAGGAGGTGCGTCTTGCCGAGCCCGGAGTCGCCGTAGACGAAGAGCGGGTTGTAGGCCTTGGCGGGAGCCTCGGCGACCGCGACGGCCGCGGCGTGCGCGAACCGGTTGGAGCCTCCGATGACGAAGTTGTCGAAGCTGTACTTCGGGTTCAGCCGGGTGTCGGTCGCCGGCACGGTCCGCAGCTCTTCGACCCCGCGGGTCGGCGCGACCGTCGCCGAGGAGGCGGTGATCGGCTCGAACGGGTTCATCGACTCCTGCGACGACGGGGAGCTGAGGGGCTCGTGCTCGATGTCGGGGTTCACCACGAAGGCGAACGTCGTGACGCCGAAGGAGTCGTCGAGCGTCCCGATCGCGCTGAGCAGGGGCACGCGCACGCGCTGCTCGAGCATCCCGCGGGTGAACTCGTTCGGGACCTCCAGGTAGAAGGTGCCCGCCATGATGCCCTTGGGCTCCACGAGCGAGACGAACCCGTAGAGGGGAGCGGTGATCCGCTCGTCCTGGGACAGTGCGCCGAGGATCACGTTCCACGCGTCGACCATCGACGTGTCGTCTGCCATCTGTCTCCGGTCCTGGGTGCTGTCGCTGTGAAGTCGCTGCGGGATCGCCGTCTCCGCCGGACCCGTCGCCGCCCGCTGCAGGGGCGTCGCGGACCGGGCGCGGAGCCGGGTCTCGAGTGCCGCTCTCTCCACAGGGTTGTCCACCGGCCTCGAGCGATGCCTGTGCGGGCGCGGGAGGACGCGGATCCCACCTGTGGATAACTGCGGCTCAACACCGTAACGAACGGAGCCGACGGGAGACAAATCCACCACAGCGATACCCGCGTGTCAATGCGCGGAACCCCGTGTCCCGTGTGCATGATCGAGGTTTCGCGCCGTCCACATTTGACCGGTGACGGAACAGGCCGTAGTTTAAATCAGTTGACGCCTGCCCGGTGTCGTCCGTGCGGCCCTCGCAGGCCGAGCGGATTCCGCAGCCGGGCACCCCTTCTTCCCGGAGGATCCGAGTCTCCGCCCGAGCGGGTGGTGCCGGTTCGCGCCGCGGAACACGTACGTGGAGATCTGATTATGAGCAAGCGAACCTTCCAGCCGAACAACCGTCGTCGCGCCAAGGTGCACGGCTTCCGTCTGCGCATGCGCACCCGTGCCGGCCGCGGCATCCTCAGCGCGCGCCGCGCCAAGGGGCGCACCGAGCTCTCCGCCTAGCAGCGAGCGGTACCGACCAGCGGTGCTGGCCAGAGCCAATCGCATCGTCCACGGAGGCGAGTACCGGACAGTCGTCCGTCGCGGTGTGCGGTCCACAGGACCGCACACCGTCACGTATGTCCGCCGGTCCTCCGCGGGCGATCCGGCGCGGTTCGGGTTCATCGTCGCCAAGACGGTCGGCACCGCGGTGACGCGCAACACCGTCCGCCGCCGGCTCAAGGCCGTGGCGTTCGAGCTCGTCCCCGAGATCGACCCCGGCACCCAGGTCGTCGTCCGCGCGCTGCCCGGCAGCGCCGACGCCCCCTGGTCGGAGCTGCGCTCCGAGGTGTGGTCCGCGATGGCGCGAGCCGCGCGGAAGAGCGGGGCGTCCTCGTGACCGCCGTGCTCCCCCGCCGCGAGGCGCCGTTCGCCCGGCTCGGGTGGGCGATCCTCCTGCTGCCGCGGAACATCGGCGTGCTGCTCCTGATCGTCTACCGGGCGGTCGTGTCCCCTCTCTACGGGGACGTCTGCCGTTACTACCCCTCGTGCTCCGCGTACGCGCTCCAGGCGGTCCAGCTCCACGGGCTCGTCCTCGGCTCCGTCCTCGCGGCCCGCCGTCTGCTCCGCTGCCACCCGTGGGCGGCCGGCGGCATCGACGACGTCCCGACCTCGATCCCCCTGCACCGACCGGCTTCCGGCCGGACCCGCTTCGCCGTGACGCGAGCCGGGTTCGTCGTGGGCCCTCGAAAGGACTGACCCCACTCCATGGACCTCCTCGGCACGATCCTCTGGCCCCTCAAGTGGGTGGTCGAGCTGCTCCTCGTCGCCTTCCACCAGCTGCTGACCTTCACCGGCATGGAGGCGGCCGCGGGAATCACCTGGGTCCTCTCGATCGTCGGCCTGGTCATCGTCATCCGCGCCGCGCTCATCCCGATCTTCGTCAAGCAGATCAAGAGCCAGCGCCGGATGCTCGAGGTCGCGCCCCAGCTCAAGAAGATCCAGGACAAGTACAAGGGCAAGCGCGACCAGCTGTCCCGCGAGGCGATGTCCCGCGAGACCATGGAGCTCTACAAGAAGACGGGCACCAACCCGCTCGCCTCCTGCCTGCCCCTGCTGATCCAGATGCCGATCTTCTTCAGCCTGTTCTCGGTGCTGAACGCGGCGCAGCACAGCCAGAAGGGCGTGGGCCCGCTCGACGAGACGCTCGCCCGCCAGTTCGGCGAGGCGAACCTCTTCGGCGTCGCGCCGCTGCACCAGTCGATCCAGGGCGCACTCGCCGAGGGCGGCCAGGAGCCGGTCATCATCATCGCGGTGATCATGGTCGTCCTGATGACGGCGTCGCAGTTCATCACGCAGCTGCAGATCGTGTCGAAGAACATGTCGCCCGAGGCGAAGGCCTCGCCGACGTTCAAGCAGCAGCGGATCCTGCTCTACATCCTCCCCCTCGTCTTCGCCTTCTCGGGCTTCGCGTTCCCCCTCGGCGTCATGTTCTACTGGCTGACCTCGAACATCTGGACGATGATCCAGCAGTTCATCGTCATCCGGAACATGCCGACCCCGGGCAGCGAGGCCGCCAAGGCCCGCGAGGAGCGCCTGCGCCGCAAGGGCAAGCTGGTCGAGGAGACCACGGCCGCCGGCGACGTCACCCTCGTCGAGAAGAAGGCCGTGCAGCGCACGCAGCCCGTGAGCAAGAACCGCTCCAAGAAGCAAGCCGGAAAGAAGTAGAGCCGCCATGACCGATCCGATGCAGACCATCACCGACGACGCGTCCGCACCCGCGGACGTGGACGCGTCCACCGTCGACGAGGCGCCCGAGTCCACGCTCTCGCAGCTCGAGGACGAGGGCGACGTCGCCGCCGACTACATCGAGGAGTTCCTCGACATCTGCGACCTCGACGGCGACATCGACATCGAGGTCCGCAACGGCCGCGCCTACCTCTCGGTCACCGCCTCCGGCGACACGAACCTCCGGGTGCTCTCCCGCCCCGACGCCGTCCAGGCACTGCAGGAGCTGACGCGCCTGGCGGTCCAGACGAAGACCGGCGCGTTCTCCCGCCTCATCCTCGACATCGGCGGCTCCCGCGACGCCCGCGAGGCTGAGCTCGCCCAGCTGGTCGACCGCGCGATCGAGCGGATCGAGGACGGTGCCACGTCGGCCTCGCTCCCGCCCATGTCGTCGTACGAGCGCAAGCTGGTCCACGACATGGTGGGCGAGCGCGGCTTCGTGTCGGAGTCGCGCGGCGAGGCGCGCGAGCGCCACACCGTCATCACCCGCGGCTGAGCGGCGTGGAGTCGACCCTCGAGGCCGAGCCCGCAGCCGCTGCGGCGATCGCCGGCGACCGCCTGCCCCTCCTGCGGCGGTTCACGGAGGCTCTCGCCGACCAGGGTGAGGAGCGCGGCCTGATCGGGCCCTTGGAGCTCCCCCGTCTCTGGACGCGGCACGTGCTCAACAGCGCCCTGGTGGCCCCTCTCCTGCGTCCGGGACTGGTGGGTGATGTCGGCAGTGGCGCGGGCCTTCCCGGGCTCGTCCTGGCCATCGTGCGGCCCGACGTCCGCTTCGTGCTCATCGAGCCGATGGAGCGTCGCGTCGTCTGGCTTCAGGAGCAGGTGGACGGACTCGGACTCGAGAATGTCTCAGTTCTTCGAGCCCGTGCTGAAGAGGCGGAGCTCGCGGAGCCTCTCGACCAGGTGACCGCTCGTGCGGTCAGCGCCCTCTCGAAGCTGATCCCGCTGACCGCGCCGCTGCTGCGGCTCGGAGGCGAGCTGGTCCTGCTGAAGGGTATCAACGCCGAGAAGGAGATCGAGGCGGCGGCCAAGCAGATCCGTCGTTTCCGGCTCTCCCCGCCCGAGGTCGTCGTGCTCGGCGACGGCGTGCTCTCCGAGGTGACGAGGGTCGTCCGGGCTACAGTGGGTTGATCGCCACGACGCCGCAGTGAGCCCCCGACTCCTCGTCCGTCGACTCCTCGGTGCTGCTGTCCGTCCCACTCGCTGAGCGAAGGTTTCACGTGAAACAACCCGATTCCGCCGGTCTGACCGGAGGCTTCGATTCCTCGACTCCCCTGGCCCGGGAGATCGCGGACATGACCCGTCGGCGCGCACTGCTGAACGCCCAGCCGCTGCCCAAGCCCGAGTCGACGCGCGTAATCACGATCTCGAACCAGAAGGGCGGCGTCGGCAAGACGACGACGACCGTCAACCTCGCCGCCGGGCTCGCCCGCGGTGAGGCGAAGGTGCTCGTCATCGACCTCGATCCGCAGGGCAACGCGTCGACGGCCCTGGGCATCGAGCACCGTGCCGAGACGGCCAGCGTGTACGACGTGATCGTCAACGACACTCCCCTCGCGGACGTCGTGCAGAAGAGCCCGGAGTTCGCCTCGCTCTACGGTGTGCCGGCGACCATCCACCTGGCCGGCGCCGAGATCGAGCTGGTCTCGCTCGTCGCACGCGAGCAACGGCTCCGCCGTGCGCTGGACCGGATGCTCGACACCATGGACGAGCCGTTCGACTACGTCTTCATCGACTGCCCGCCGTCGCTCGGTCTGCTGACCATCAACGCGTTCGTCGCCGCTCGCGAGGTGCTCATTCCGATCCAGTGCGAGTACTACGCCCTCGAGGGGCTCAGCCAGCTGCTCAAGAACATCGACCTGATCGAACGACACCTCAATCCGAACCTCGGTGTCTCGACGATCCTTCTGACCATGTACGACGGCCGCACGAACCTCTCCCAGCAGGTGGCAGCGGATGTCCGAGAGCACTTCCCGAAGGAGGTGCTGCGCGCGGTGATCCCGCGCAACGTGAGGATCTCGGAGGCGCCGAGCTACGGACAGAGCGTGATCAGCTACGACCCGCAGTCATCCGGTTCGCTGGCGTATCTGGAGGCGGCCGCGGAGATCGCACGACGCGGAGCTCGGAAGACACCCGAGACGGCACACGAAGGAGAGGCACGCTGATGGCGACCAAGCGCACGGGACTCGGCCGGGGGATCGGCTCGCTCATCCCGACCAGCGACGAGTCGCGCTCCCGACCTGTCGACGTCTTCTTCCCTGATCAGGTCGGCGATTCGGCCCGTGCCGAGGAGCTCCTCGAGGTCCCCGGAGCGCGCTTGGCGCGACTCCCCCTGGCCGACATCACCCCCAACACGGCGCAGCCGCGGTCGGTGTTCGACGAGGACGACCTCGCGGAACTCGTCCACAGCATCCACGAGTTCGGAGTGCTGCAGCCGATCGTCGTCCGGCCCGTGACGGCTCGCGGCGGAGCGAAGTACGAGCTCGTCATGGGTGAGCGCCGGTTCCGCGCCTCGAAGGCCGCGGGACTGACCACCATCCCCGCGGTCGTCAAGGACACGGCCGACGAGAACATGCTCCGCGACGCGCTGCTGGAGAACCTGCACCGCGCCGACCTCAACCCGCTCGAGGAGGCGTCCGCCTACCAGCAGCTCCTCAGCGACTTCGGGATCACCCAGGAGGCCCTGGCGACGCGGCTCGGACGTTCGCGGCCGCAGATCTCGAACACGCTCCGTCTCCTGCGGCTCCCGGCCGATGTGCAGGCCCGCGTCGCTGCCGGCGTCCTGACCGCAGGACACGCGCGTGCGGTTCTGTCCCTCGACGACGTCGAGATGATGCGCCGCCTGGCCGACAAGATCGTCAACGAGGACCTGTCCGTCCGTGCCGCCGAGGCTGCCGCCGCGCAGATGAAGGCGCCGCGGACGACCGTGCGTCCCGTGGTGGAGGAGAAGGGCGGGCACTCCGGACACCTCTCGTCGATCGCGGATCACCTCGGCGACCGGTTGAACACGCGCGTCAAGGTCACCCTGGGCGCACGTAAGGGCCAGATGGTCATCGACTTCGCCACCATCCAGGACTTGAACCGCATCCTCGCCGAGATCGGGGAGCCGACCGAGGTGTCGCTCGCTCCGTAGAGGGCCGGCCTAGCGGCGGCCACCGATCAGCCCTGCGGCTTGCGAGGGCGCGCGCTCGCTGTGTTCTCGGCAGTATCGCCGATCTGGCTGTGTCCCCTCCCCTCGTCAGTACCGTGATCGCAGAGATCAGCACGCTTGAGGCGATCTACGAGATGCCTTGTGGGCGGAGCATTCTCGGTTGTCGTCTTCTCTCTGATTGATAAGCCCTTCTGACCGGTACAGTCTGATGAAGTGGCCCCAGGTTCTGCGGGGCGCTGCTGACTCCGAGTCTGGTCGCGAATACGGCGGGTATTGTCCATCGGCGATGATCGCCGGGTTTCTGTGGCATTGATCTCTGGAGAGAGCAGCTCACAATGCGTCTATATGGCGGTTGAGTAGGCGTAGAGCGCCGGATCTAGGGTTGGCTGAGTTCAGACCTCGTTGACCTCCGGAGTTCATGTCGCTTTCGGTGACTCGCTGGCGGGCGCAGGACGGGTGCCTGGGCGGGTCTTACTCGGTGGCGCTCTCCGCTGCCCAGGGCGACGTCATGGTCGCCGATAGTCGCGTGCGCAATGTTTCACGTGAAACATTCCTACGTTGGCCGCTGGGATGAGGATCACCTCGGCTGTCCGTGCATCCCAAGTCGCCGGTGAGGAGTGCTTCTTGGACCTCCAGAAATTGGCCAGCGGGGGGCAAGTTTAGACGAAATGCAGTATCGCTTCGTTTTCGCGGATCGATGCAGAGGTGATGAGTGGGTTCGCCGAGGTTTGACGGAGGACCCCGTCGGCGGTCGCCCCCAGAGAGCACTGAAAGAGACGATGGAAGGGCCGTTTCACGTGAAACGGCGCGCTCCAGGGCGGCCTGGCCATTGACGAGCTACGAACTCGTCAGGCCAATCAGGAGGCCCTCGTCGGCTCGACTCGCTCCAACGGGCGCAACTTTTCCGATTGAAGTTGCTCAACGGCAGCGGAAGCGTTTCACGTGAAACGCCCCTGCCGAAAACCTTGGGCGCACGTGCGGATCATCGTGGGACGGACTTCGACCGCAGTGTTCGAACGAGATCGCTCGCCTGACCAACGAAATTCAGGCACCACCCCCCGAGGCGGAGTTGAGGTCAGAGAACCAAGCGAGAGGGGTCCCTTCGGCCCGCGGGTCTCGATACGTCGCGTTGTGGCTACTCGACCAGCATAGCGACGGGGGCTGGCGTCGATCAGCGTCGATAGAACAGGTCGTTTCCCAGAGATGGCGCGGGTGGCGATCGTGGTGAGCCTCGATTCGACGCACTAGTGCTCTTCGCCGGTATGTCTGCGGATATAGGGAAACGATTGGCGTGGATATCTTGCCCCAGGCAATGCCTCACCTGGTACCCACCAAGGGTGCCCGGGTCTCGGACGCAGCAATGCGGTTCCTCGACCAGCATGACGACGAGGACCAGGTGCCGATGGAAGCCCATGGGCCAGGTCGATTCTTGGTGGGTTTAGGGGGACGAGGGGGGCCTCACCACGCCGATCTACGGATACTCGACAGGCGCGGCGATGGGTGTCTGACGTTGTGGGGGTCGAGATGCGGCCTCGGCTTCCCTCGAGTCGGCACTACTGGTCTGCTGATGAAGACCAGGACACGTTGTTGGGCGGCTACTCGACCCATGTCATAGGAGAAGGGGGCGATCGCGGGTCTCGATATGCCGCGATCCGGCTACTCGTTTGGCATGGTTTCGCGCACATGTTCACAACGCTGCAGCCTCGCGACCAGGAGCGGACGCGCAGCGGACCGTTTCACGTGAAACGGTAAAGGTCAGGAGGCGGCGAGCTTCGCGAGGGTGGAGTAGACGTCGCCGAGGTAGCGGCCGGACGCCTCGATAGCCTGGGGAACGAGTGAGGTCTCGGTCATTCCGGGAAGGACGTTCGCGTCGAAGAACCAGGGGAGTCCGGCGTCGTCGATGATGAAGTCGAGCCGCGACAGGTGGCGGAGTCCCAGCAGTTCGTGGATCGCAACGGCCACGCGGGACACCTCCTCCGTGATCTCCGGCGAGATCCGTGCCGGCGTGTAGAAGTGCGTCTCCCCCGCGTTGTAGCGCGCCTCGAAGGTGTACTGGCCCGCGACGGGTGCGATCTCGACAGGCGGCAGGGCGAAAGGACCGTCACCGAGGTCGAGAACACCGACGGAGACCTCGGTCCCCTGGATCTGCTGTTCGATGAGCACGACGTCGCCGTAGGTGTACGCCTCGACCATCGCTCGCGGGAGCTGCGACGACTCCGTCACGATGCTGACGCCCTGGGCCGAACCGCCCTGAGCGGGCTTCACCACGAGTGAGCCCGGCAGGTGCGCCTCGACCTGCTCCAGGATCCCGGCGGCTCCGAGCTCGCGGAAGGTCTCGCGGGGGAGGGTGACGGAGCGCGGGGTCGAGAAGCCGGCGCGAGCGACGAGCGTCTTCGCGGTCGGCTTGAACCAGGCCAGGCGCGCCGCGTCCGTCTGCGAGCCGACGTAGGCGAAGCCCGCCGCCTCGAGGAGCCCGAGGAGTGCACCGTCCTCGCCGCTCGCTCCGTGCACCGCGGGCCAGACGACGTCGGGACGCTTCTGCAGGAGCGTCGAGAGGAGGCCGGCGTCCGGTTCGTGCAGGGAGACGCGGTGGCCCATGGCGGACAGACGGTCCGCCACGCGACGGCCCGACCGCAGGGAGACGTCGCGCTCGTGGCTGATCCCACCGCTGATGACGACGATGTCGAGTGTACGGTCGAGCACAGAGAAATCGGTCATGACCAGGGCTTTCTTATCGAAGGAGCGGTGTCAGGAGACGTTCGGCGGCAGGACGGCGTCAGGCTTGCTCGCGTCGGCGCTGCTCAGCCGGCCCGTGCCCGCGAAGGTCGACAGCAGATCGAGCTCTCCGTTGATGACCGTGGCGAGGCGGCGGATGCCGTCACCAATGCGCTCCGGCGTCGGGTAGCAGAACGAGAGGCGGATGTTCTGACGTCCGTCTCCGTTGCCGTAGAACGCGGTACCCGGCGTGTACGCGACGAGCTCCTTCACTGCGCGCGGCAGCATCGCCTTGGAGTCGAGCTCCTCGGGCAGCGTGACCCAGACGTAGAAGCCGCCGTTCGGGTTCGTCCAGCTGAGGCCGGGCAGATGGGTCTGCAGGCCCTTCAGCATCGCCTCCTTCCGCTCGCGGTAGACGCCCCGGAAGGTGTCGATCTGTCCGCGCCAGTCGGCCGTCTCGAGGTACTTCGAGATGACCAGCTGACTGAAGGACGACGGGCTGAGGACGGCCGCCTCGTTGGCGAGGATCAGCCGCTCGCGGATCGCGTGCGGAGCGAGAGCCCAGCCCACCCGGAAGCCGGGAGCGAGCGTCTTCGAGAACGTGCCGAGATAGATCACTCCGTCCTCCTCCAGCGAGCGCATCGCCTTCGGCGGGACGTCCTCGAAGTAGAGGAGGCCGTACGGGTTGTCCTCGAGCACGAGGATTCCCTCGGACTTGCAGATCTCGAGGATCTCGACGCGGCGCTCCCAACTGAGGGTCACGCCCGCGGGGTTGTGGAAGGTGGGGATCGTGTACAGGAACTTGATCGTCTTGCCGGCGGCGCGCACGCGGGCGATGTGCTCGCGGAGGGCGGCGGGGATGAGCCCGTGCTCGTCCATCGGGACGTGCTCGACCTCGGCCTGGTACGACCGGAAGATGACCATCGCCGTGACGTAGCTGGGGCCCTCGGAGAGGACGACGTCCCCCGGGTCCAGGAACAGCTTGGAGACGAGCTCCAGGGCGTGCTGAGAGCCCGTGGTGACCACGATGTCGTCCGCGCTGGCGGAGATGCCCTCGAGGGCCATGACGTCGAGGATCTGCTCGCGCAGGACGGGGACGCCCTGGCCCGACCCGTACTGCAGCGCGACGGGTCCCTGCTCCCGCATCACGGTGTCGATGGCGCCGGTCACCAGGTCCTGGGGGAGCGCGGACACGAACGGCATGCCGCCCGCGAGCGAGACCACTTCGGGGCGTGACGCGACGGCGAACAGGGCTCGGACCTCGCTGGCGGCCAGACCGGCCGTGCGCTCCGCATAGGAGTTGTACCAGGGGTCGAGGTTGGTGCCGCGGTTGGTCACGATGGTTCCGCTTCGCTCGGTGGACAGGGTCTCTCCGGCCGGAGCCGGGTGGATCCACAGTACCGGCCGGTCCTGTGCTGCGGCGGGGCGGTCGGGCGCCACCGCAGGGAGCGTGGCCTGCGTCCCAGCGGGGCTGTTTCACGTGAAACAGCACCGGGAACGAGGAGAGCCCCCGTCACGACGTGACAGGGGCTCTCGGAGACCGCAGAGGGCGGTCAGGGGTGCGAACTCAGAGGAACGCGGCCAGGTCGGCCTCGAGGGCCGGCTTCGGCTTCGCGCCGATGACGGTCTTCACGACCTCGCCCTTCTGGTAGACCTTCATCGCCGGGATCGACGTGATCTGGTACTTCGCAGCGGTCTGCGGGTTCTCGTCGACGTTCAGCTTGACGATCTCGATCTTGTCGCCGTGCTCGGCCGAGATCTGGTCGAGGATCGGCGCGACCATGCGGCAGGGGCCGCACCACTCGGCCCAGAAGTCGACCAGGACGGTCTTCTCGGAGTCGAGGACGTCGGACTGGAACGATGCGTCGGTGACGCTCTTCGCGGTGGACATGGTGTTCTCTCCTTCACGAGTCGGCGGGCTGCCGGCTCCGATGTGCGATGACCGGACGGTCAGCGGGTGATGAGCTCGGCCCGGGGTGAGCCTTCGGTGTGGGCGGTGCCATCGGCGAGCGAAGCGAGGTAGTGCTCCGCGTCGAGGGCGGCGACCGTTCCGGATGCCGCGGCGGTGACGGCCTGACGGTAGGTCGGGTCGATCACGTCGCCGGCGGCGAAGACGCCGGGAACGGAGGTCTGGGAGGAGCGGCCGACCACCGAGATGGTGCCCTCGGTGGTGAGGTCGAGCTTGCCGTGCACGACGTGCGTGCGCGGGTCGTTGCCGATCGCGATGAACAGGCCGTCGAGGTCGAGGTGGGACTCGGTGCCGTCGACCGTGTCGCGCAGCTTCACGCCGTCGACGTGGTTCTCGCCGGTGATGCCGGTGACCTCGGCGTTCCAGATGAACTCGATCCTCTCGTTGTCGAAGGCGCGCTTCTGCATGACCTTCGAGGCGCGGAGCGAGTCCTTGCGGTGGATCACGTAGACCTTCGCGGCGTGCTTGGTGAGGAAGGTCGCCTCCTCCATGGCGGAGTCGCCACCGCCGACGACGGCGATGGTCTTGCCCTTGAAGAAGAAGCCGTCGCAGGTGGCGCACCACGAGACACCGTGTCCCGACAGGCGGTCCTCGTCGTGGAGGCCCAGCTTGCGGTACGCGGATCCGGTCGCGACGACGACGGTCCTCGCCTCGATGCTCTCGCCGGAGCCGAGGTGGACGGTCTTGACCTCGCCCTCGAGATCGAGGGAGGTGACGTCGTCGTAGAAGGTCTCGGCGCCGAACTTCTCGGCCTGCGCCTGCATCGAGGTCATCAGCTCGGGGCCGAGGACGCCGTCGGGGAAGCCGGGGAAGTTCTCGACGTCCGTCGTGTTCATCAGGTCGCCGCCGATCTCGACCGACGAGGCCACGACCACCGGGTGCAGCTCGGCGCGCGCCGCGTAGATGGCGGCGGTCCAGCCGGCGGGGCCGGATCCGATGATGACGATGTCGCGCACGGCAACTCCTCGGGGTCTGTACGAGCGGTGACGGGTGGGGCGGGAGCCGAGCACCCGGAGCCGGTCGCTCGAATCGTTCCGCGGCTCCGTGGGCTACAACACATCCTAGGCGGGCACTATTCCGCGGGCCCGGGAGCGTGGGCAGCGCTACGGTCCGGTCGACTCAGCAGAACCGGAAAGAGCCTCTGACCGGGCTTTTGCCGGAGCAGCATCAGCGGCCCAGTCGGCGGAGCACCGGAGCCAGGACGGCGCGCAGCTCCGGCACCCGGAGGAACCAGAGGACCGCGAAGTAGACGAGCGCCATCACGGTGCCGATCGCGGCCATCGAGAGCAGCGGCTCCACGTAGTTCGAGACCGCGAAACCGCCCGCGCGCGTGCCGCCGAGGGCGACCAGGACGCCGTAGCCGGCGGCGGCGGAGGGCAGCGCGGCGAGGACGAACTGCGCGAGCCTGACGAGGATCCGCCTGCCTCCGCGGCCGCCGAGCCGGCGGCGCAGGAGGAGGGCCGCCACGAGGGCCTGCACGCAGATGCCGAGCGAGGTCGCAGCGGCGATGCCGACGGCGGTGCGGTCGGCGGGGAGCCGGAGCACGATCAGGTACCCGGCGACCGCCACGACGACCTGCACCAGGGTGAACAGGAACGGCCGCGCTCCGTCGCTCAGGGCGTAGAACGCGCGCTGCATGATGGCGATCGAGGAGAACAGCGGCAGGGCGATCACGTAGGCCATGGCGATCGCTCCGATGGCCTGCGCGTCCGCGAACGAGTCGGTGAAGACGGAGCCGAACGGCACCGCGACCACGACGATCGCGGCGGCGGCGAAGACGAGCATCATCAGCACCAGGCGGAGCGAGGTGGAGACGTCCGAGCGGAACTCCTTCATCTCCCCCCGCGCGGTGTGGCCGCTCATCTTGGTGAAGTACGCCATGGCGATCGAGATCGCGATGACCGAGTGGGGCAGCATGAAGATCAGCCACGCCTTCTGCAGCGCCGCGGCCGAGGGCCCCTCGCCGGACGCGGTGGAGGAGACCTGGCTCTCGACGATGCCGGCGACGATGGTCAGCAGCACCGTGGCGAACGACCACAGCGACATCCGCCCGGCCGTGCCGAGGCCGACGCCCCGGAAGCGGAAGTCGGGGCGGTAGCTGAGGCCGACCCTCCGCCAGAAGAGCATCAGGAACAGCGACTGGACGACGATGCCCAGCGTCGCGCTCCCGCCGAGGAGGGTGACCATCGCCGGGGACCACGAGTCGACCGGACGGTTCCCCTCCGGATCGGCGCCGAACAGCACCATGAAGGCGACGAGCCCGGCGATCACCACGACGTTGTTCAGCACGGGCGCCCAGGTGAAGGGGCCGAAAGAGCCGCGGGCGTTGAGCACCTCGCCGAGGATGGTGAAGAGACCGTAGAAGAAGACCTGCGGCAGGCACCAGAACGCGAAGGCGACGGCCAGCTGGTACTGCTCCGGTCCGTAGCCGGGCGCGTAGAGGCGCACGAGCAGGGGAGCGAGGACCGTGGCGGCGATCGTGGTCACCAGGAGCAGGCCGAGCGCCAGGGTCAGCAGGCGGTTGATGTAGCCGCGGCCGCCGTCGGCGTCGAGGCCCGCCCGCACGATCTGCGGGACGAGGACGGCGTTCAGAGCGCCGCCCGCGATGATCGAGTAGATCGTGTTGGGGAGCAGGTTCGCCGTCGTGAAGGCGTCCGCGCCCGGCGCGACCGCGGCTCCGATCGTGTTCGCCATGACGATCGACATGATGAAGCCGAGGATCCGCGAGACCATCGTGCCGGAGGCGAGGACGGCGCTCGCGCGTCCGAGGGAGAAGCTAGCCACGCGGGTCCGATCGCTGGTCGTCGAGGTCGGGCTGGACCTCGAGCACGGCGTTCGGGTCCTCCTCGTCCTCAGGGGTGTCGCCTCGACGGCGACGGCGGATGTTGCGGAGGATGCCGGCTCCGAAGACGACGACGAGCGCGATCCCGATGACCAGGGTGCCGACGGTCTCCCAGTCGGCGCGGACGCTGGTCGTCATGCCGGTGGGGGTGCCGATGGGGACGCCCTGCGCCGAGGTCAGCTGCAGTCCGAGGCTCGTCTCGCCGTTGCCGACCCGGGCCTTCACGGGGATGAGGACGCGGCCCTGCGAGCGGGCGTCGATCTCGGTGGTCTCGATCGCCTCCTCGTCGATGTCGAGGACGGCGTTCGAGGTCGAGGCCTGGATGCGGACGGCGATCGGCCAGGGGAGCTCGTTGCGGACGTACACGGGGATGCTCGAGTCGCGGGAGACCTGCAGGATGCTGCCGGTCGCGTCGATCGACACCAGCGAGAGCGTCCGGTCGGCCTCGGTCATGGCCGCGCCGACGGCGTCGCCCCAGCCGCTGCCGTCTCCGCGCCAGGTCACCGAGAGCAGCGCCAGCACGTCGTTGCGGCTCTTGCCCGACAGCAGCTCCGGCTCCTGCAGCACGGAGGAGAACGCCTCGACCTCGGAGCCGGCGTCGAGCAGGTCGCGCACCCGGTCGAGCCGCGACTCCGACTCCGGCGAGTCGACGACGCTCGCGCCCTCGGTCGCGGGGACGGCGAGGGCGGTGGAGAGGGCGACTCCGCGGGCCCAGGGCAGCGACTCGATCGCGTCGAGGGTCTCGGAGAGGCGCGCGGCGCCGATCGCCGAGCCGCGGCCGAGGGTGAGCACGACGTCCGGCGCGGTCCCCTCCTCCTGCACCTCGGCGAGATCGGTGGCGATCTCGGACATGCGGGCGCGCCACTCGGTGTCGTCGGTGGCAGTCGCGGCCGCGTCGAACGCCTCGGTGAGGCGCGAGTCGGCCACGACCAGGTCCGAGTCGCCGACGGTGGCGCGCGAGGTCGTGGTCACCTCCTCCGGCAGCAGGAGACCGGAGGAGGGGACGACCGTGCGGTTCACTCCGCTGGCCGCGTAGACGTCGAGGTCCGACCCTCGGAGAGTGCCCTCGTCGGGCCAGGCGACGCTGCCGAGGGAGGTGCTCCAGTCGGAGGCGAGCAGCGACTCGGTGCTCGGACGCGCCGGCAGGTCCTCGGCCGGCTGGTCGGAGTCGACGGCGACCGTGGGTGCCGGGCTGGCGGTGCCGGGGACCGCGGCGAAGCGGGTGTCGTCGATCGCGTACTCGAAGGAGGTGGGAGAGAGGAGGGCGGAGAGCCCGGCCTGCGCCTGGGCCGAGACGTCGGCGTCGGCGTACGGCAGGGCGAAGCGCTCGTTCGGCACGGACTGCAGCCGGTCGAGCCAGTCGAGGGCCGACTCCGGAGCGGCGCTGCCGAGGATCCGGATCGAGGCGAGGATGCGCGGGTCGACCCCGATCGTGACGCCCTTCCCCGCGACCGCGTCGAGCTGCCGGGTGAGGGTCCCCGTGCCGTCGGTGTAGTCGGCGAGGGCCTCGGCCGAGAGCAGGCCGTCGGCCGTGTCCGGGACGGTGAGCGGGACGAGGACGCTGACGCCGGTCTCGGGCTCCGGGGCCGCCGCGTCGTCGGTCAGCTCGACGGCCGTGCGGGCGGTCGAGACGACACCACCTGGACCGGTGACCGTGACGAGGACGGCGTGGGTGCCGAGCGCGGTCCGGTCGTTGGAGAAGGGGATCTGATCGACCGGCACGGTGAGGCCGGCCTCGGCGGTGCTGGAGGGCAGCAGGCGCAGCTGGGCGGTCGCACGGACCGGGTCGGTGTCGTTGTCGGCCTCGGCGTCGAGCCAGTCGTGCAGCTCCGCGCGGGTGTCGAGGGTGGCGTAGGAGAGGGCGACCGTCACGTCGGCGCTGTCGATCGCCTCGGTGGTGCCGTTGCGCACGGCGATCGAGAGCTCGAGGTCCTGGCCGGGCCGCAGGACGCCGTCACTGCCGGCCCCGGCGGTCGTGGTGACGGTGCCGGGAGCGGGCGTCGAGGTCGCCGTCGCGGCGGCGACCGGGGCCGCGAGGGCGGGGGAGGCCACGCCGGTCAGGCCGAGCGCGAGGGCGGCAGCACCTGCCGAGCGGAGCAGGAGGAGGGCCGCCCGCGAGCGGCGGGAGCGGAGGGAGGGGTCGCGCCGATGCATCGGACTCACTCGGCCTCCATGCGGGTGATTCTACGGGCAGCCCTCCTCGGGGCAGGCGGTGCGTCCGCTGTGCAGGCGGTTCCCCCGCGTAACCCCCTGGCACGGTCACCCGCTGCCGGGACACCCCCCGCCACTAGGATCGTGCGAATGCACAGCGTCCAGACCGCTCTCGAGACCCTCCGCGCGCTCGCGGGGACGCCCACGGTGACGCGGCTGGCGGAGGCGTTCGCAGCCCAGGGCCACGAGCTCGCGCTGGTCGGCGGCCCGGTCCGCGACGCCTTCCTCGGCCACGGCGTGCACGACCTCGACTTCACCACCTCCGCACGCCCCGACGACATCGTGCGGATCGTCGCTCCGATCGCCGAGGCGCACTGGGACATCGGCCGGGCCTTCGGCACGATCGGCGCTCGCGTGGCCGGCGAGACGGTCGAGATCACGACCTACCGCAGCGACAGCTACGACGGGGTGAGCCGCAAGCCCGAGGTCGAGTTCGGCGACTCGCTCGAGGGCGACCTGGTGCGGCGCGACTTCACGGTCAACGCGATGGCGCTGCGGCTCCCGGAGGTCGTCCTCGTCGATCCCTCGGGAGGAGTGGAGGACCTGCTCGCCGGCCGGCTGCGCACCCCCTCCCCCGCCGACCTCTCCTTCGGCGACGATCCGCTCCGGATGCTCCGCGGCGCGCGCTTCACCTCGCAGCTCGGATTCCGCACCACCGACGAGGTCGAGTGGGCGATGGCCGAGCTCTCCGGCCGGATCGACGACGTCTCGGCGGAGCGCGTGCAGGAGGAGCTGCGGAAGCTCCTCGCGACCGCCTCGCCCCGTGCCGGCCTGGAGCTGCTCGTCGACACCGGTCTGGCCGGTCGCTTCCTCCCGGAGCTGCCCGCGCTGCGCCTGGAGCAGGACGAGCACCACCACCACAAGGACGTCTACACCCACAGCCTCACCGTGCTGGAGCAGGCGATCGCGCTGGAGGAGTCGCGGCACCCCGGAGCCGCCCCCGACGTCGTGCTGCGGCTCGCCGCCCTCCTGCACGACATCGGCAAGCCGGCCACGCGGCGGCTCGAGCCGGCCGGAGCGGTGAGCTTCCACCACCACGACCTGGTCGGCTCCAAGCTCGCGATCAAGCGGATGCGCGCCCTGAAGTTCGACAACCAGACGACGAAGGACGTGGCCCGCCTCATCGAGCTGCACCTGCGCTTCTTCGGGTACACGGACGGCGCGTGGACCGACTCCGCGGTGCGCCGCTACGTGACCGACGCGGGGCCGCTGCTCGAGCGTCTGCACATCCTCACCCGCGCCGACGTGACCACGCGCAACCGCCGCAAGGCCGACCGGCTCGCGCACGCCTACGACGACCTCGAGGCGCGCATAACCGAGCTCGCCGAGAAGGAGGAGCTCGCCTCCAAGCGCCCCGACCTCGACGGCACGCGGATCATGGAGATCCTCGGCCTCGCCCCGGGCCCCGAGGTCGGACAGGCGTACCGGTTCCTGCTGGAGCTGCGGCTCGAGGAGGGTCCGCTCGGCGAGGAGGTCGCGACGCAGCGGCTCCGCGAATGGTGGGCGTCGCGCTGAGGCGCTGAGCCGGGCCCCGTGCTCGCCTCGCCCTGCGCCCGGGATGGTGCGCCTCGAGCGGATCCGTCCGGCGCGTCGCGGCGGTCCTGTTGTAGTCTGTACAGGTTGTCCACGACCAGACGCACTCGCGTCCGCGGGAGTGGGCAGATGCTACATACCCTCCTGTCACGGAAATACCGTGGCCGTTCAGTCCGAAGGAGGTGGGTTAGTGACGCATCAGTACGAGATCATGGTCATCCTGGACCCCGAGATCGATGAGCGCACCGTCGCTCCGAGTCTCGACAAGTTCCTCAACGTCATCCGCACCGATGGTGGATCCATCGACAAGGTCGACGTCTGGGGCCGCCGTCGTCTGGCGTACGAGATCAACAAGAAGTCCGAGGGCATCTACGCCGTCGTCGACTTCACGTCGACCTCCGCCGCAGCGAACGAGCTCGACCGTCAGCTGAAGCTGTCCGAGGCCGTCATGCGCACCAAGGTGCTGCGGGCCGAAGAGGGCATCGCCCAGGTCGCGGCCGCCGCGAAGCTCGCCGACGAGAAGGCCGCCCGCAAGGCTGCCAAGGCCTCGGCCGCTCCCAAGGCGTAGCGCTCATGGCCGGCGAGACGATCATCACCGTGGTGGGGAACCTCACCGCCGACCCCGAGCTGCGCTACACGCAGGGCGGGCTCGCGGTCGCGAACTTCACCATCGCCTCCACGCCGCGCACCTTCGACCGTCAGGCGAACGACTGGAAGGACGGCGAAGCGCTGTTCCTCCGCGCCTCCGTCTGGCGCGAGTTCGCCGAGAACGTCGCAGGAACGCTGACCAAGGGCAGCCGCGTCATCGCGACCGGCCGCCTGAAGCAGCGCTCCTACGAGACGAAGGAAGGCGAGAAGCGCACCAGCATCGAGCTCGAGATCGACGAGATCGGGCCCTCGCTGCGCTACGCGACCGCGCAGGTCACGCGCGCCTCCGGTGGAGGCGGACGCGGCCAGGCCGGTGGCGGCCAGGGCAACGGCGGTCAGATCGGCGGCGGCCAGGGCGGCTTCGGCGGCGGCGGTCAGGGGGGCTCCGGCAACGCCGGCGGCAACCGTGGCGGTCAGGCCGAGGAGCCGTGGGCGCCGAGCGCTCCCGCCGGTGGCGACGTGTGGAGCACGCCGGGCAGCTACAACGACGAGACGCCGTTCTGAGCCTCGGCTCGGACGCTCTCCTCACCTGAATCACGCCTCCCCCGCACCGCGATCGCTCGCGGCGGGGCAGGGGCGAACCAGAATCTAAGGAAACCACTATGGCTGGAAAGAGCAGCGGCGACCGCCGCAAGCCGATCCGCGGCAAGGGCGCGAAGAACGCGGCCCCCGCGAAGTCGGTCCGCGTGGGTGTCATCGACTACAAGGACGTCGCGACCCTCCGCAAGTTCATCTCGGAGCGCGGGAAGATCCGCGCCCGTCGTATCACCGGCGTCTCCGTTCAGGAGCAGCGCCTCATCGCCCGTGCCGTCAAGAACGCCCGCGAGATGGCGCTCCTGCCCTACGCCGGCAGCGGAAGGTAGGTAACGGTATGTCCAAGGTCATCCTGACCCACGAGGTCGACGGACTCGGCTCGGCCGGCGACGTCGTCGACGTGAAGAACGGGTTCGCCCGCAACTACCTCATCCCGCAGGGCTTCGGCGTCGCGTGGACCCGCGGTGGCGAGAAGCAGGTCGAGCAGATCAAGTCGGCGCGAGCCGCTCGTGAGCACAAGACCATCGAAGAGGCCCAGCACACCAAGCAGGTCCTCGAGGCCAACCGCGTGAAGCTGACGGTCAAGGCCGGCAAGGACGGCCGCCTGTTCGGCTCGGTGAAGACCTCCGACATCGCGAACGCGGTGGCGGCGGCCGGATTCGGCGAGCTCGACAAGCGCAAGATCGTCATCTCGAACGCGATCAAGCACGTCGGCGAGCACGAGGCCGTGGTGCGTCTGCGCGACGACATCCAGGCCACTGTGAAGCTGCAGGTGGTCGCGGCCAAGTAAGGCCGCGAGAACGCCGCGGAGGGCGGTGCGACGGGACTTCCGAGTCCCCTCGCACCGCCCTTCGTCGTTCCCGTTCTCCACAGCTCCATCCACATACACCCTCCGGCGGGACCAACCTTCACTGTGGTCTTGAGACTCTTTTCCCCACACACCTGTGGAAAGCAGGAAATGCCTGGTCAGGAGTCGGAAAAAACTTGTTGAGGGCCGCTGATCCCACAGGGTTGTCCACACGTTGCCCACAGTGGGCCCGGCGTTTCCCCTCGGTTCTGCACAGCTCTCTCCACAGGGCGGTTTGCGTGCCGCGGGCGGCGGTCCGTAGGGTGGCGCAGCGCCCCGCGAGGGGTGCGGGCAGGCGCCCGTGCGCCGCTGTCGGAGGTCGCTGGTAGAACGGATCCCGGCACCGGCTCGACCGGACGCGCAGCACCCGACAGGAGGAGGCGAAGGCATGACGATCGCGCACCTGGCGGTACCCGGCTCGGACGGACGGGACGGTCGCGGAGACCGCGGCGAGTCGCGCGGGAACGAGCGGACCCCTCCGCACGACCTCCTCGCCGAGCAGTCGGCGCTGGGCGGCATGCTGCTCTCGAAGGACGCGGTCGCCGACGTCGTCGAGAGCGTCAAGGGCACCGACTTCTACATCCCCAAGCACGAGATCGTCTTCGACGCGATCCTCGCCCTCTACTCGCACGGCGAGCCGACCGACGTCATCGCGGTCACCGACGAGCTCACGAAGCAGGGCGAGCTGCAGCGGGCCGGCGGCGCCGACTACCTGCACACGCTCACCTCGATGGTCCCCACCGCGGCCAACGCCGGCTACTACGCCTCCATCGTCGCCGAGCGCGCTCTGCTGCGCCGCCTCGTCGAGGCGGGCACCCGCATCGCGCAGATGGGCTACCAGGGCGAGGGCGAGGTGCTCGACCTGGTCAACACGGCGCAGGCCGAGATCTACAACGTCACCGGCTCCGAGACGGCGGAGGACTACGTCCCGCTGACCGACGCAGTGACCGTCGCGATCGACGAGATCGAGGCGGCCGCTCACAAGGACGGCAGCTTCACCGGCGTCCCCACCGGCTTCGCCGACCTCGACGACTTGACCAACGGCTTCCACGCCGGGCAGATGATCATCGTCGCCGCGCGCCCCGCGCTCGGAAAGTCGACGCTGGCGCTCGATTTCGCCCGCGCCGCCGCGATCAAGCACAACATGGCCACGATCTTCTTCTCCCTCGAGATGGGGCGCAGCGAGATCGCGATGCGCCTCCTCTCGGCCGAGGCGTCCGTGCCGCTGCAGCACATGCGCAAGGGCACGGTCGACCAGCGCGACTGGACGACCATCGCCTCCACCCGCGGCCGGATCAACGACGCGCCGCTCTACATCGACGACTCGCCCAACATGACCCTCGTCGAGATCCGGGCGAAGTGCCGCCGGCTCAAGCAGCGGGTCGGGCTCAAGATGGTCGTCATCGACTACCTGCAGCTGATGACCTCCGGCAAGAAGGTCGAGAGCCGCCAGCAGGAGGTCTCGGAGTTCTCGCGTGCCCTCAAGCTCCTCGCGAAGGAGCTGCAGGTGCCGGTCATCGCGCTCTCGCAGCTGAACCGAGGCCCCGAGCAGCGCGCCGACAAGCTCCCCGCCATCTCGGACCTCCGCGAGTCCGGCTCGATCGAGCAGGACGCCGACATGGTGATCCTCCTGCACCGCGAGAGCGCCTACGAGAAGGACAACCCGCGCGCGGGCGAGGCCGACCTCATCGTCGCCAAGCACCGCAACGGCCCGACCCGCACGGTGACCGTCGGCTTCCACGGCCACTTCTCGCGCTTCGCCGACATCCCGGCGGTCTGACGTGACGGGTGCCGCTGCCGTCCCCGAGCCCGTCGACGTCCCGCTGGGCGGCGGGTCGATCCGCCTGGGCCAGTTCCTCAAGTTCGCGGGGATCCTCTCGGGCGGCGAGGCCAAGGAGGCGGTCGCCGAGGGGATGGTGACCGTCAACGGCGAAGTCGATCTGCGCCGCGGGCGCCAGCTCGTCGTCGGCGACGTCGTCGGGTTCGACCGGAACCGCTTCCGCGTCTGCGAGTGAGCGCGGCCGCGCCTCGACGGGTGCGATCGGCCGAGACGCCGCGGAACGGATGAGACGCCGCTCAGAGGCGGGCGCGTCGGCGTGTTGAGCGGTGGCTCGGCGCACACTGGCTCCTGGACATCCCGGGACGACAGGAGACGCGCGTGCAGCTCGGCATTCACTTCATGAACTTCACTCTGACCGGGGGGAGTGCGCAGATCGCGCCGATCCTCGGAGCGACCGCGCGGACGGCCGAGGACGTCGGCTGCGCGTGGTTCACGCTGATGGACCACTACTTCCAGATGGAGCACTTCGCGACGAGCGAGGATCCGATGCTCGAGGGCTACACCTCGCTCGGTTTCGTCGCCGGCCGGACGGAGCGGATGCGGCTGGGTCTCCTCGTCACCGGCGTGACGTACCGCCATCCGGGACTGCTCGCGAAGATCGTCACCACCCTCGACGTGCTCTCCGGCGGGCGCGCGATGCTCGGCATCGGGGCCGCCTGGTACGAGCGCGAGCACCTCGGGCTCGGCGTGCCGTACCCGCCGCTGAAGGAGCGGTTCGAGCGGCTGGAGGAGACGCTGCGGATCTGCCGTCAGATGTGGAGCGACGACGACGGGCCGTTCGAGGGGACGCACTACCGGCTCGCCGAGACGCTGAACCACCCGGCGCCGATCCAGCAGCCCGGCCCGCCCATCCTCATCGGCGGCGGCGGAGAGAGGAAGACGCTGCGGCTGGTCGCGCAGTACGGCGACGCCTGCAACCTGTTCGGCACCGGCGCGGACGACGTGGCGCACAAGCTCGACGTGCTGAAGCGGCACTGCGACGACCTCGGGCGCGACTACGCGACGATCACGAAGACCATCACCGGGGGCGGCGATCCGATCGGCGACCCCGACGGCTTCGTCCGCGCGATGGAGGAGTACGCGGAGCTGGGGATCGACCACGTGCAGCTGGCGCCGGCCGGGCCGGATCCGGAGGGGTACGTCGCCCGGCTGGGCGAGGGCGTGATCGAGCGGGTGGCGGCTCTCGGCTGAGGGCTTCGGGACGCACGGCACTCCGACCGGTTCGGGTGCCGCGGGCGTCACCGCTGATCCGCTCCGCCGGCCGGGTCCGCCGTCACCGGCGCGAGGACTCCAGTGGCGGCCATGTCCCGGGTCGGGGGACGCCGTCGGCGGATCCTGCCCCCCGTCAGGGTCGCGGCGTAGACGCGGGCGAGGAGCGCGACCTACGGTTCGAGCCTCCCACCTCGGGTTATTGAGCTCACGCTGACGTGGGCAGATCGCTGGCCTCATGCCGCACGTGTCCTCTCGTACCTCGCTCCGCCGTCATCGGCAGAACCGCAGAAGAGGGGCGATCGGGACGGGTGTCGTCCTCGCCGTCGTCGGCGCCGCGCTCTTCGCCGGCGTCTCGGCGCAGGCGGCCACTGCTCCCGACCTCGGCACGGCGGAGGACTACTCGGTCCTGGCCGCGTCGACCGTGACGAACACGGGGTCGAGCGTCCTCGACCAGAGCGTCGGGGTCAGCCCGCTGACCGCCGTCACCGGGTTCCCGCCCGGGCGGACAGACGGAGTGATCCACCGCGGAGACGCGGAGGCGGCTCAGGCCCAGGCCGACGTGGGCACCGCCTACGGACAGCTCGCCTCGCAGGCGACGACCGCGCAGATCGACGCCGAGATCGGCGGCAGCACGCTGAAGCCCGGGGTCTACACCGCGGCCGGACCGGTCGGAGTGACGGGGACGCTCACGCTCGACGCCGAGGGCGTCAACGAGGCGGTCTTCGTGATCCGCGCCGCGTCGACGCTGACGACGGCCTCGTCGAGCACGGTGGCCCTGATCAACGGAGCGCAGGCCTGCAATGTCTACTGGCAGATCGGCAGCTCCGCGACGCTCGGCACCGACTCGGACTTCGTGGGCTCCGTGCTCGCCTCGGCCTCGATCACGGTGACGACGGGCGTCTCCGTCGAGGGCCGCGCACTGGCCCGCACGGGAGCGGTCACGCTCGACTCCAACGACTTCACCGAGCCGGGCTGCGAGCCCTCCGACGGCGGACCGTCGCCGACGGCGACCCCGACCGTGACGCCGACCGTGACGCCGACCGTGACTCCGACGGTCACGCCGACCGTGACTCCGACGGTCACGCCGACCGTGACGCCGACGGTCACGCCGACCGTGACGCCGACCGTGACCCCGACGGTCACGCCGACCGTGACGCCGACCGTGACCCCGACGGTCACGCCGACCGTGACGCCGACCGTGACGCCGACCGTGACGCCGACCGTGACCCCGACGGTCACGCCCACCGTGACGCCGACGGTCACTCCGACCGTGACGCCCACGGTCACTCCGACGGTGACCCCGACCATCACGCCGACCGTGACCCCGACCGTGACCCCGACGGTGACGCCGACCGTGACTCCGACCGTCACGCCGACCGTGACCCCCACCGTCGCGCCGACCGTGACGCCGACTGTGACTCCGACCGTGACGCCGACTGTGACGCCGACCGTGACGCCGACCGTGACGCCGACTGTGACTCCGACAGTCATTCCGACCGTGACGCCGACGGTCACGCCCACTGTCACCCCGACCGTCACGCCGACCGTGACTCCCACCGTCACCCCGACGGTGACCCCCACCGTCGTGCCGACGGTGACTCCGACGGTCACGCCCACCGTCACTCCGACGGTGACTCCCACGATCGCGCCCACCGTGGCTCCGACGGTGACTCCCACGATCGCGCCCACCGTGGCTCCGACGGTCACGCCGACGGTCACGCCGACGACCACGCCGACGGCGACCCCGACCGTGGCTCCGACGGCGACTCCCACCACCACGCCGACGGTGACCCCCACCACCACGCCGACCGCGACGCCCACGGCCTCGCCCACTCCGACCGCGACCACAGCGCCGCGACCGGCGCCCTCCCACGCCGCGGTCGTTCCCGTGTCCGGGTCGAACGGTCCCCGCGGTCCGGCTCTCGCCTCGACCGGAGTGGACGCCGCAGCGACGGCGACCGCCGGAGTGCTGGGCCTGCTCGCCCTGCTCGGCGGGGGTCTGATGCTCCTCACCCTCCGACGACGCGGTGAGCGCACCGGGAGCTGATCCCGGCTGATCACCGGAAGCTGATCACCGCCAGGTCGTGCGCCGGACTCCCGAGGGGTCCGGCGCACGTCTGCGCCCTCGATCGCGCTCCGCCCGTCTCTCCGGTGTCCTCGCCGCTGCGTGCAGGCCCCCTCGTGGGTCGAGACGCCGCTCCGAGTGTCGGGACACCGCTGAGCAGGCGGCGTCTCGGATGCGGGGCGGTGTCGGGGCAGGAGGCGGGTGCGCGTCCGGGTGAGCACGCACTGCTCCTGACACGGGAGTACCCCGGTGCCGTCGGGCCCGCTCGTGCGTCGAGACGCCGCTCCGATCGCCGGGACATCGCGGTAGGGGCAGTGTCTCGGGGCGGAAGGCGGCATGCGAGGAGTGCGTGACCGCTCTGCTCGGAACGCGGGCGTCCGCTCGATGCCGGGGTCCGCTCCGCCCGGCCGTCAGACCCCGGCCAGCTCGGCTCGGAAGGGCGGGTCCGCGCCGATGCGGGAGGCGGTGACTCCCGCCGCCCGGGCCGCCCACCGGCCCGCCGCGAGGAGGGCGTCCTCGTCGAGAGCGGTGGTCCCGCTGTCGAGGAGGGCGTCGATCAGCCCGGCCATCGCCGTGTCGCCGGCGCCGATGGTGTCCGCGACAGCGATGCGGGAGGCGGGGACGACGACCCGGGCCCGGCGGGACGCGAGGACCATCCCCTCGCCGCCCCGCGTGACGACCGCCAGCGAAGGGCCGGCGGCCAGGAGGCGGTCGAGGACGGCGTCGACGGAGTCGCCGGGGTGGAGCCACTCGGCGTCCTCGTCGCTCAGCTTCACCAGATCGCAGCGCCGGAGGAGCCGCTCGAGGACGCGGTGCACCTCGGCGCGCGGAGGGAGCACCTCGGGCCGGATGTTGGGGTCGAGGCTGACGGAGGTCCCGGGCGGCAGACGGTCGAGCAGGTCCGCGACCGCGTCCGCGCCGGGGTGCAGGAAGGCGGCGATCGACCCGGTGTGGAGGTGCGCGGCTCCGTCGGGATCGATGCGGTCCGGGTCCCAGCTGAGGTCGAAGTCGTAGCGGGCCGACCCGTCGGCGCCGATGACCGCCGCCGCGGTCGACGTGGTGCCGCGCGCGGGCGCCGACACCGCGACTCCGGACTCCTCCAGGTGCGCTCGGGCCCGGCGTCCGCGCTCGTCGTCGCCCAGGGCGGTGGCGAAGCGGACGGAGCGGCCGAGCCGGGAGAGCGCGACGGCGACGGTCGCGGGCGAGCCGCCGACGTGCTCCGACCGGCTCCCGTTCCGCTCGACGACGTCGACGACGGTCTCGCCGACGACGAGGACGCGCGGGCCGGAGCCCGAGCCGGGGCCGCTCACTCCGCCGCCGCGCGGACCTGCAGCGTCGTGAACGGCGCCGACGGGAAGACGAGCTGGGTGAGGGTGCTGAGACCCCCGCCGAGGAACACCTCGACCACCGAGGCGTCGACGACGATGCGGACCGGGATCCGCCCCGACTCGTCCGGCGCGGGCAGCGGAGCCCAGTCGACCGAGGGGAAGGACGCCGCGAAGTCCACCGCGCCGCTGCGCGTGCGGTCGCAGGTCAGCACTCCCTCGTCGCCGTCGACCGTGAGCACCACTTCGTCGTCGGTCGTGCCGGTGAGCAGGCGCAGCTCGGTGCGGTCGCCGGGGAGGCGGGACACGTCGACGTCGAAGACGCGGACGTCGCGGGACGCCGGCCCGGTCGGCAGGACCGCCCGCTGCGCGAGGCGGAGACGGCCGTCGGCCCCGCGGACGAGGTCGAGCTCGCGCACGAGCGACATGGACGAGCGCCACGGGCCGGTGGGCGTCTCGTTCGCGTAGTCCCAGTTGCTGGCCCACGCGATCGTGAGGCGGCGACTCTCAGGAGCATCGTTGAAGGAGACGGCCGCGTAGTAGTCCCGGCCGTAGTCGAGCCAGTCGTAGTCGGCGGGGTCCTCGGACGCGCTGAGCCGGTCGGCGGTGAACTCGGCTCCGTCGAAGTCGCCGAGGAAGTACTGGCTGCCGGAGCCGCCGGCGATGCCGCCCGGGTTGAGGCTCACGATCATCATCCAGCGGACCTCGTCGGTGCCGCGCACGCGCAGCGGGAAGAGGTCCGGGCACTCCCAGACGCCGCCCGTGGCATGGGCGGGGCCGAAGTGGGAGCGCCGGGTCCACGCGATCAGGTCGGGCG
Organism: Rathayibacter sp. VKM Ac-2762; assembly: GCF_009866585.1. NCBI lineage: Bacteria > Bacillati > Actinomycetota > Actinomycetes > Micrococcales > Microbacteriaceae > Rathayibacter > Rathayibacter sp. VKM Ac-2762. The sequence goes on from NZ_CP047419.1 coordinate 2,691,741, forward strand.
AGGTGTAGACCGCGACGCGGCGGTCGACCGCCTCGACGGCGACCATCACCCAGTGGCCGTCGTCCCCGCCGAACCAGAAGACCTTCGGATCACGGAACTCCGCGGAGCCGATGTCGAGGACGGGGTTGCCCGCGTACCGGGTCCAGGTGGCGCCGTCGTCGACGCTGTAGGCGAGCGCCTGGGCCTGCGAGGCCCCGGTGCCGTCCGGGAGGGCGTCGCGGGCGGCCGTGTAGACCGCGACGAGGGCCGTCTCGCCGGGGCCGGCGAAGCCCGCCGTGTTGCGGACGTCGGCGACGGCGCTGCCGGAGAAGGCCATCTCGCCGTCGAGGACGGGGATCGCGACGGGCTGCTCGCTCCACGACACCAGATCGGTCGAGGTCGCGTGGCCCCAGGACATGTTGCCCCAGGTGCTGCCGGTCGGGTTGTTCTGGAAGAACAGGTGGTAGGTGCCGTTGTGGAAGAGGAGCCCGTTCGGGTCGTTCAGCCAGGTGGATCGGGCGGTGAAGTGGGCGGACGGACGCCAGGCGTCGGTCGTCGTGGTGATGGTCACAAGGGCTCCTGAGGAGAGGGGTTCGGTGCGGCCGGACGAGGGGCGCGGGCGGCTGCCGCCCGCGCCCCCGGGGACTACTCGCCGCCGTTCTGGAAGCGGTCGTAGGCCTGCTGGTACGTCGCGGTCACGTCGGAGGCGCCCATCGACTCCAGCTGCGAGACGTAGGAGTCCCACTCGCTGTCGACGGTGCCGTTGACGATCCAGGCGGCGAACTTCTCCTTCACCAGGGTGTTGATGTCGGTCAGCGCGTACGAGACGCGGTCGAGCTCGTCGTTCGAGAGCATCACCGGCGGGTAGGCGTCGTTCGCCTTGTAGGGGAGGTAGTACTCGTTCACCAGGTCCTGGCGCTCCTTCGCGCGCGGCTCGGGGGCCACGACGGTCTCGAAGTCCTTCTCGGTGGTGATCTTCGGGCCGCCCGGGGCGACCTTCTGGCGGCGCTCGCCCTCGGCCTCGCCGGCGGCGGCGGGGATCTGCACGAGGAGGCCGGTGGCCTCGTCCTTCTGGAGCGTGATGCCGAGGGGTCCCCAGCTGCTCTGGGCGCTCATCTCGGGGTCGAAGAGGCGGTCGGCCCAGCGCATCGTGGCGGCGGGGTACTCGTTGGAGCGGGTGATCGCCATCGCGCCGCGGTTGATCTCCTGGTTGCTGGTGACGCTGGCGCGCTTCTCGCCGTCGACGCCCTCGAGCACGCCGAGGATCGCGTAGTCGCCGAGGCGGTCCTCGCCGACCATCTCCTTCGCCTCCCACCAGAAGAAGGAGCCGAGGACCGGGGTGTCGGCCTTGCCCTTGGAGAGGAAGGCGACGTCGTCCTGCGAGAACGACTCGGGGTCGATGAGCCCGTCGGCGTACCAGTCGGAGAGCGCCTCGACGCCCTGCTTGTAGCCGTCGGTGTCGGCCGTGAACTGCACCTTCCCGTCGACCACGATGCGGTGGTCGTTGTTCTCCGGCTGGCCGCCGAGCGCCGCGATCAGGTCGTGCGGGTTGCCGCAGAAGGAGTCGGTGCGGAAGGACAGCGGGATCTCGTCGGCCTTGCCGTTGCCGTTGGGGTCGCCGGTTCTGAAGGCCTCGAGTGCGACCCGGTACTCCTCGATCGTCGTCGGCATCGGGAGGCCGAGCGCGTCGAGCCAGGCGGTGTTGATGAAGAGGAAGTTCGGGTACTGGAGGATCCCGAGCTCCTCGACCGAGGGCAGCGTGTAGATGTGGCCGTCCGAGGCGGTGAGCGCGGCGCGGATGTCGGGCCGGTCCTCGAGGATCGCGGAGAGGGTCGGCGCGTGCTCCTCGATCAGGTCCTCGAGCGGGAGGAGCGTGCCGTTCTCGCCGTACTGCACGATCTCGGCGTCGGTGAGGCCCGAGTTGAACAGCACGTTCGGCACGTCGTCGCTGGCGAGGAGGAGGTTCTTCTTCTCGGCGTAGACCTGCTCGGGGAGGTTCTTCCAGTCGATCGAGATGTTGGTGTCCTCCTCCCACTGCTGCACGAGCTGCATCGAGGAGTAGTCGGGGGACAGGGCGGACTTGGTGCCGCCGAAGGTCAGCGACAGCGTGTCGTCGACGATCGGCAGGCCGGTCTCGTTGAAGCCGACCTCGCTCGAGCGGTCCTGGACGGGGTCGTTCCCGCCGCCGGTCGTGCAGCCGGCCAGGAGCAGTCCGCCGGAGAGGGCGAGTGCGGTGGTGGTGAAGAAACTGCGGTGTCTCATCGTTCGTGTTCCTCTTGTCGAAAGGGTGGTGCGGGAGGGGTGGAGGGTCAGCTCTTCACGGCGCCGAGAAGGGCGCCCTTGGTGAAGTGCTTCTGCATGAAGGGCAGGACGATCAAGAGGGGGATCGTCGAGACGACGATCATTCCGTACTTGATCAGCTCGCCCAGGCGCTGGGCGGCGGCGTAGGAGTCCATCGCTCCGGAGCCGCCTGCGGAGGTGACCTCGGACTGGATCAGGACGTTGCGCAGCACCAGCTGGAGCGGGTACTTGCTCTCGTCGTCGAGGTAGATCAGGGCGTCGAAGAAGGCGTTCCAGTTGGCCACGAGGTGGATCATGATCATGAGGAAGATCAGCGGCTTCGACAGCGGCAGGACGATGCTGAAGAAGAAGCGGAAGTCGCTCGCGCCGTCCATCTGAGCGGCGTCGCGCAGCTCGCCCGGCACGTTGTTCTCGAAGAAGGCGCGGGCGATGATCAGGTTCCAGACCCCGACCGCGCCGGGCAGGACCACGGCCCAGATCGTGTCCAGCATCCCGAGGTCGCGCACCACCAGGTAGCGGGCTATCAGGCCTCCGTCGATGAACATCGTGAGGATGAAGATCAGGAGGAAGACGGTCCGCCCGTAGAGGTCCTTCCTCGACAGGGCGTAGGCCGCGCAGAGGATCGTGCTGACGCTGATCGCGGTGCCGACGACCGTGTACAGGACCGAGTTGCCGAAGCCCTGCCAGATCGCGCCGTCCGAGAAGATCCGCCCGTAGCCCTCGAGAGTGAAGCCGGCCGGCCACAGCCAGACGTTCCCGTTGAGGATCTGCGACGGCTCGCTGAACGAGGCGATCACGATGAAGTACATCGGGTAGACGATCGCGACGATCGCCAGGAGCAGGACGGCGATCGCGATCGTGTTGAACACGGGGTCCGCGTACCGTCCGGTGCGCTTCGCCGGGGCGGTGCGGCGAGGGGGAGTCGGTGCCGACGGCTCGCGGACGGCGCGGTCGGGGTGGATGGTCTGTGTCATGGCGTCGTCACCAGAGGCTCGATTGGCCCGCACGGCGGGCGACCTGGTTGAAGGTCGCCAGCAGGACGAGGTTGATCAGGGAGTTGAAGAGGCCGATGGCGGCCGAGTAGCTGAACTGCGCCTGCTGCAGCCCCGCCTTGTAGACGTAGGTCTGGATCACCTCGGAGGTCGGGAGGTTGAGGTCGGTCTGCATGAGCAGGACCTTCTCGAATCCGAGGTTGAAGAGATTGCCGATCGCCAGGATGAACAGGATCGTGATCACCGGCAGGATGCCCGGGATGTCGATGTGGCGGATCCGCTGCCACTTGCTCGCTCCGTCGACGCGGGCGGCCTCGTGCAGAGCCGGGTCGATCGCGGTGAGGGCGGCGAGGTAGACGATCATCGAGAATCCGGCGTTCTGCCAGATGTCGGAGCCGATGTAGAGGGGCCGGAACCAGTCCGGCGAGCCCATGAAGAACACCGGCTCTCCCCCGAGGGCGACGATCGCGCTGTTCACGATCCCGGACCGCGGCGAGAAGAGCAGGTGGATCATGCCCACGACCACGACGACCGAGATGAAGGACGGCGAGTAGAGCACCGTCTGCGTGAACTTCTTGAACCGCTCGCTCTGCAGCTGGTTGACGATCAGCGCGAGCACGATCGGCACCGGGAAGGCGATGAGCAGCCCCAGGGCGTTCACCGTCAGGGTGTTCTCGATCAGGCGCCCGAACTGGAACGACGAGACGAAGCGGGTGAAGTTGTCCAGGCCCACCCACGGGCTGCCCGAGAAGCCGAGCGACGGGTTGTAGTCGCGGAAGGCGATCTGGGCGCCGTACATCGGCCAGTACTTGAACAGCGCCACGAAGACGAGCGCCGGGGTCAGTAGTACGTATAACTGCCAGGAGCGCAGGGCGCGCCTCGCAGCGGAGCCGAGGCGCTGCCTCGGGCTCAGGAGGCGCCGTGGCCGGGGGATCCCGGGGGCGGACTTCATCGTCGTCATGCGCGCACCTCTGCACTCGTCACCGATCCGCGGAGGACCGGTGAGCAATGGATGGGATGGGGTCGGGGCTCCTCGCGCGGTTCCGCGAGGAGGAGGGAGACGGCGTCGCGGGCCATGCGCTCGTGGGGGAGCGCGACGGTCGTGAGGCCGGGGTCGAGGTAGGAGGCGAGGGTCTCCTGGTCGTCGAAGCCGACGATGGAGCAGTCCTCGGGCACGCGGAGGCCCCGCGCCTCGAGAGCCCGGTAGGCGCCCCAGGCGGTGCGGTCGTTGCCGCAGAAGATCGCGGTGGGGGGATCGGCCTCGTCGAGGAGCTCCGCGGTGAGGGCGAGGCCGTCCTCGACGGTGCCGCCGGAGCCGTGCCGGACGAGGCGGGGGTCCACAGTGAGGCCCGCCTCCTCGAGGGCGCGGCGGTAGCCCGCCCGCCGTCCGACACCCGCAGGGAGGTCGCTGTCGGCGGGCTGGATGTCGATGTAGGCGATGCGGCGGTGGCCGGCGCCGGTCAGCTGGCGGGTGGCGGTGTACCCGCCCTCCTCCTCGTCCGGGAAGACGCTCGAGAAGCGCCCGCCGGCGGACTGCGCGTTCACGACCACGGTGGGCACGTCGCCCAGCGCCTCCGGCACCTCGACGACGCGGTGGTACATCGAGGCGTAGATGACGCCGAGCACGCGGTACGACAGCATCATGTCGATCGCCGACTCCTCGAGGGCGCGCTCGCCGAAGGTGTCGACGCTGAGGATGATGTGGCCGCTCTCCCAGGCCCGCATCTGCGCGCCCTTCAGCAGGCGGCCGGCGAAGGGGGAGCTGGCGACCTCGTCCGAGACGAAGCCGATCATCCCCGACTGCCCGCTGCGGAGCGACTTCGCGAAGGCGTTGGTGCGGTAGCCGAGATCCTCGACCGCCTCCATCACGCGGGCTCGGGTGGCCTCGGTGACGCGGTTGCCGGGAGCGTTGTTGAGCACGAGGGACACGGTGGCCTGGGAGACGCCGGCGCGCTCCGCGACCTGCCTCATCGTCGCCGTCCGTCCGGCCATGACCCACCTCCTCGTGGTCTCGGTTATTCGTATAACTGGAAAGTACACATCCGAGAGCGCGGCGTCAACATATGATTCCGCGAGCCCCGGTCGGCACGTCGCGGGAACGCAGGAGTCGTCGTTCCGGAGCTCGAGTGCGACGACGTCCGCGTTCTCGCGGAGGGCGGCGTCAGCCGGAGGACTCCCGCGGCACGAGGCGGACGGGCATGGCCTGCACGCCCGCGGTCGGACGTCCGTGGATCGCGTTCGAGAGCTCCTCCGCGGCGGCGCGGCCGAGCGTGTCGAGCATCATGTCGATGCTCGAGAGCGGCGGGCGGGCGGCCTCGACGAGGAGGTCCCAGTTGTCGAAGCCGACGACGGCCACGTCCTGCGGAACCCGCCGGCCGGTCTCGCGCAGGTGGTCGAGGGTGCCGCGGGCGATCTGGTCGCTCGCGCAGATGATCGCGTCGAGGTCCGGATGCGCGCGCAGCAGCGTCTCGGCGCACTGGCGGCCCCAGCTCTCGGACCACTGCCCGAAGAGGACGCCGCCGCCGACCAGCGGGAGCCCCGCCTCCGTCAGCGCCTGCTCGACGCCCCGGGCGCGGTCGTGCGCGGCGGTGTAGCTCGGCTCGCCGTTGACGAGGGCGATCCTGGTCCGTCCGCGCTCGATCAGGTGGCGGGCGGCGAGGACGCCGGCCTGCACGTTGTCGGGCGTGAAGGAGGAGTCGCGCGGATCCTCCGAGGGCGCGTAGGCGTAGACGACCGGCACCGGGATGGTGCGGGTGATCGAGGGGCGCGGGTTCGTCGTCCGGCCGAGCACCACGATCCCGTCGACGCGCTTGGCGAGCAGGTTCTTGATGTGGTGCTGCTCGCGGATCGAGTCGCCGCGGGCGTCGCAGAGGAGCACCGACGTCGATCCTGCGCCGAACGCGTCCTCGGCGCCGAGCAGCACGGGGAGCACGAAGCGGTTGTCGAGATCGTTGGTGAGCATCCCGATCGTGCCCGTGCGCCGGGAGTTGAGGGCCTGCGCGAACGGGTTCGGGGTGAAGGAGAGGGCCTCGGCGGCGTCCAGCACGCGCTGGCGGGTCTCGGCGCGCACCTGGTCGCGGCCGTTGAGCGCCTTGGAGGCGGTGGCGATCGAGACGCCGGCGGCGGCCGCCACGTCGGTGAGCGTGATGGTGCCGGTGGGCTTGCGTGGTGGCACCGCGCCTCCGTTCCGGGCCCGGCGGGCCGCCGCGTCGATCCTCGCACGACTTCGGCGAAAAACCGAAAAGACCGAAAAGGTCGCATCTCTTGACGCGCTGACCGCCCCTGCCTAGGTTTACCCGACAGAAAGTAGTTTCGGCCCGGCGTAGACGATCGGGACGACTGCCGAGGAATCCGTCAACGACGAAGGGATCATCCGTGAAGACGAGGAAGCACGCTCGGGGCCTCGCCGCCGCCGTCCTGCTGGGAACGGCCGCGGCCGCACTGACCGGCTGCGCGAGCGGCACCGGGGGCGACTCCGGCTCCGCCGCGGGAGGCAGCTACACGTTCTGGGACCCGTACCCCCAGTTCGACGAGTCGTCCGACTGGGCGAAGCTCATCGACTCCTGCGGGACCGAGGCCGGCGTCACCGTCGAGCGCACCGGCTACGACACCACCGACCTGACCAACAAGGCGCTGCTCGCCGGGCAGCAGGGCAACTCGCCCGACCTCCTGCTCGTCGACAACCCCGTGGTCTCGACGCTCGCGGAGTCGGGCATCCTGACCACGACCGCCGAGTCCGGGCTCTCCACCGAGGGGATCGACGCGAACATCCTCGCGGCCGGCCAGACCGGCAGCGACACCTTCGGCGTGCCGATCGGCGCCAACACGCTCGCGCTGTACTACAACAAGGCCGTGCTCGAGAAGGCCGGCGTGGACGCCGCCTCCATCACCGACTGGGCCGGGCTGACCGACGCGCTCGAGAAGGTCACCGCCTCCGGCGGCAAGGGCATCACGTTCTCCGGCATCGGCACGGAGGAGGGGACCTTCCAGTTCCTGCCGTGGTTCTGGGGCTCCGGCGCCGAGCTGACCGACCTCGACTCGCCCGCCGCGGTCGACGCCGTCTCGCTCTGGAGCGACTGGCTCGAGAAGGGCTACGCGCCCAACTCCGTGATCGGCAACACGCAGACCACGAGCTGGCAGGAGTTCGAGACCGGCGAGTACGCCTTCGGCGAGAACGGCACCTGGCAGCTGGCCAACGCGAAGGCCTCGGGCATCGACTACGGCGTCCTGACCATCCCGTCGAAGGACGGCGGAGCGGCCCCCGCACCGACCGGAGGCGAGTTCCTCACCCTCCCGGTGCAGTCGGACACGGCGCGCTACGAGACCTCGAAGCAGATCGCCGAGTGCCTGACCTCGACGGAGAGCCTGGTCACGACCGACAACACGCTCTCGTACATCGCGCCGACGGCCGAGGCGCAGCAGGAGCAGGTCGCCGGCAACGCCGACCTCGAGCCGTGGGTCACCGCCGTGCAGGCCGCGAAGGGCCGCACCTCGGACGACCTCGGCACGAAGTACCCGAAGATCTCGGAGCAGCTGTGGGGCGCGGTGCAGACCGTGCTCAGCGGCTCGCAGTCTCCCGAGGACGCCCTGAAGGCCGCCCAGTCGGCCGCCGAATCCGCCACGAAGTAGGACGACCGGGGGCTCCCGCTCCCCGAACGAGGTCCCCCCGGCCGGTGCTCCGCGCACCGGCCGGGGGGACGGGAGAGACCATGACCACTGCCACCGAGACCGCCCGCTTCCTGCGGCGCGGCACCGAGCCGCCGGCCCCGCCCGCCCCGGCCGCCGAGAGCCGTCGGCGCCGCCGGCGCCCCGAGGGCGGCCGCCTGGTCGCGTGGGCGTTCCTCGCCCCGCTCGTCGCCTACCTGCTCGTCTTCTACGCGTTCCCGCTCTACCGCAACCTCGAGCTGAGCCTGAAGGACTACACGGTCCGCTCGTTCGTGCAGGGGAACGCGCCCTTCGTCTGGTTCGACAACTACGTCCAGGTGTTCCAGGACGCGACCTTCGGCCCGGCGCTGCTGCACACGGCGGTCTTCACCGGCGTCTCGCTCCTCTTCCAGTTCACGCTGGGGCTGGCGCTCGCCGTGTTCTTCTACCGCCGCTTCCCGCTCGCGAGCACGCTCCGGGCGCTGTTCCTGGTGCCGTGGCTCCTGCCGCTGATCGTCTCGGCCTCGACCTGGTCGTGGATGCTCAACAGCGACTCCGGCATCGTGAACGCGTTCCTGGAGTCGTTCGGGATCGGCCAGATCAACTGGCTCACCTCGCCGACCACCTCGCTGATCGCGGTCCTGATCGCGAACATCTGGATCGGCATCCCGTTCAACCTGGTGATCCTCTACTCCGGCCTGCAGAACATCTCGCAGGACCTCTACGAGGCGGCCTCGCTCGACGGCGCGACCGGCGCCCAGCAGTTCTGGCGGATCACGCTGCCGCTGCTGCGGCCGGTGTCGGCGATCACGATCCTGCTCGGCCTCGTCTACACGCTGAAGGTGTTCGACATCATCTGGATCATGACGAAGGGCGGCCCCGCCGACTCCTCGACCACGCTCGCCACCTGGACGTACCAGCTCGGCTTCGGCTCGATGCTGCCCGATTTCGGACCGGCCGCGGCCGTCGGCAACCTGCTGATCATCCTGGCCCTCGTCTTCGGCCTCGTGTACATCCGGGTCCAGCGGAAGCAGGCCGACTCGTGACCGCCCGACGCCCCTGGTACCTGACGGTGGTCGGGATCGCCCTCACGGCGGTCATGCTGTTCCCCGTCTACTGGATGATCAACGTCTCCCTCACTCCGACCGGCTCGATGCGGAAGGATCCGCCGGACTGGTTCCCGTTCTCGCCCACGTTCACCGGCTACCAGGCGGTGCTGAGCGAGCAGCTGCCCTACCTGGGCACCAGCCTCGTCGTCGGCCTCGGCACGGTGCTGCTGACCGTGGCGATCGCCGCTCCCGCCGCCTACTCGCTGGCGAAGCTGCGGCCCCGCGGCGGGCAGGCCCTCTCGTTCGTGCTGCTGATCGCGCAGATGATCCCGGCGATCATCATGGCGATGGGCTTCTACGCCATCTACCTCAACCTGGGGCTGCTCAACTCGATCCCGGGCCTGATCGTGGCCGACTCCACCATCGCGGTGCCGTTCGGCGTGCTGATCTTCACGGCCTTCATGTCGGGGATCCCCGACGAGCTCACCCAGGCGGCCCGGATGGACGGAGCGAGCGCCTGGCGCACCTTCACCTCGGTGATCATGCCGATCAGCCGCAACTCCGTCGTCACCGTCTCGCTGTTCGCGTTCCTCTGGGCCTGGTCGGACTTCATCTTCGCCTCGACGCTCGACAGCGGCGGCAAGCTCCAGCCGATCACCCTCGGCATCTACAAGTACATCGGCAACAACAACCAGGAGTGGAACTCGATCATGGCGACCGCCGTGGTCGCCTCGCTCCCGGCCGCCGTCCTCCTCGTCGTCGCCCAGCGGTACGTCTCGGCGGGAGTCACCGCCGGCGCCGTCAAGGACTGACCCGTCCCTCCAAGGAGACACCGTGACCCTCACCGCCCCCACCGCCACCGCCCTCGGCGGCCCGGTCGCCCCCTCGCGGAGCGTGCTCCGGCCGCTCCGCCAGGACGAGATCCGCCTCACCGGCGGCTTCTGGAAGCACTACCAGGACCTCAACTCCTCCGCCGTCATCGAGCACTGCCGCTCGTGGATCGAGCGCGTCGGCTGGGCCGGCAACTTCGACCGTGCGGCCGACGGCTCGATCTCGTCCGCCGAGGGCGGCGACGCGCACGCGGGCATCGAGTTCGTGGACTCCGAGGTCTACAAGCTCCTCGAGGCCATGGCTTGGGAGCTCGGCCGGAGCGACGACGCCGGGCTGCAGGAGCGGTACGACGACCTCGTCGCGCGGGTCGCCTCCGCCCAGGACCCGGACGGCTACCTGCACACGAGCTTCGGCCGGCCCGGCCAGCGTGCGCGCTACTCCGACCTGGAGTGGGGCCACGAGCTGTACAGCTTCGGGCACCTGATCCAGGCCGCCGTGGCGCGGCTGCGCACCGGGCACGACGACCTCCTGCCGCAGGTCGCCCGACGGCTCGCCGACCACGTGCACCGCGAGTTCGGGCCCGAGGGGAGGGTCGCCGTGTGCGGCCACCCCGAGATCGAGCCGGCGCTCGCCGAACTGGCGCGGGCGACGGGGGAGGAGCGCTACCTCGAGCTGGCCCGCCTGTTCGTGGAGCGGCGCGGGACGGGGACGCTGAAGCCGATCGCGTTCGGCGCCGAGTACTTCCAGGACGACGTGCCCGTGCGCGACGCGGAGGTGCTGCGCGGCCACGCGGTGCGGGCCCTCTACCTCGCCTCCGGGGCTCTCGATGTCGCGGTCGAGACCGGCGACGCCGAGCTGGAGGAGGCGGTCCGCCGCCAGTGGGAGGCGACCGTCGAGCGGCGCACCTACGTCACGGGCGGGATGGGCTCGCACCACCAGGACGAGGCGTTCGGCGCCGACTACGAGCTGCCGCCGGACCGCGCCTACGCCGAGACCTGCGCGGCGATCGGCTCCACGATGCTCAGCTGGCGGCTCCTGCTCGGCTCGAACGAGCCCCGCTACGCGGACCTGATGGAGCGGACGCTGCTGAACGCGGTGCTCCCCGCCACCCGCGACGACGGCCGCGCCTTCTTCTACACGAACACGCTGCAGCAGCGCGTCGACGGAGTGGCGCCGGACGAGTCGCGCGAGACCGACCGCGCGCAGTCCAGCCTCCGCGCGCCCTGGTTCTGGGTCTCGTGCTGCCCGACCAACACCGCCCGCACCCTGGCGAGCGTGGAGCTCGGCTTCGCGACCGCCACCGACGACGGGGTGCAGCTCCACCAGTACGGCGCGTACGAGGTGCGCACCGGAGGCGTCGCGCTGCGGGTCGAGACGGAGTACCCGGCCGACGGCGAGATCGTCGTGCGGATCCTCGAGGACGCGGAGTTCGCGCTGACGCTGCGGGTCCCGCCGTTCGCGCGGGGCTCGGCGCTGCTCGACGGCGAGCCGGTCTCGACGCCGACCGTCACCGTCCGCCGGGCGTTCTCCGCCGGCGACACCGTGCGGCTCTCGCTGCCGATGACGGCCCGCTTCGTCGCCCCGCACCCCCGGATCGATGCGGTGCGCGGCCAGGTCGCCCTCGAGCGCGGGCCGTTCGTGCTGGCGATCGAGTCGCTCGACCTGCCCGAGGGCCTGGACACCGAGCACATCGCGGTCGACGCCTCGGTGCCGCCCGTCGTGACGGCGGAGGGAGCGCGCGTGTCCCTCGTGGCGCGGGAGGCGGCTCCCGGCTGGCCCTACGGCTCCGTGCCGGTGGAGGAGGGGCGCCGCTTCGAGGCGGAGTTCCGGCCGTACCACCGCTGGGCGAACCGCGGACCGTCGACGATGCGGATCTGGACGCCGACGGCCTGACCCGGCGGCGCTCGCGAGAACGCAGAAGTCGTCGCACTCGAGCGCGAGTGCGACGACTCCTGCGGAGTGGCTGCCGTCGCGGCGCCTGCGCTCAGATCCAGCCGCGCTCGCGGGCCTCGATGACCGCGCGCTGGCGGGTGTCGACGTCGAGCTTGCGGAGGATCGACGAGACGTGGTTGCGGACGGTGCCGGAGGAGAGGTGCAGCGCCGCGCCGATCTCGCCGATCGTCTCGCCGCGGGAGCCGGCGCTGAGCACGTCGAGCTCGCGGTCGGTCAGCGGGCTGCGCGTGCTCGCCAGGGCGTCGGCGGCGATCTCCGGATCGACGTAGCGGCGTCCGCTCGCGACCTGACGGATCACCTCGGCGACGTCCTCGACCCGGCGCGACTTCGGCAGGAAGCCGCTGACGCCCGCTCCGAGCGCTCGCCGCAGGACCCCCGGCCGCGCGTGCCGGGTGACGACCACGACCCGCGTCGCGGAGACCCGGCGCAGCCGCTCCGCCGCCTCGATCCCGTCGAGCCCGGGCATCTCGACGTCGAACAGGCACACGTCGGGCTGCAGGCGCAGCGCCTCCGCGACCGCCTGCTCGCCGTCGCGGCACTCGCCCACGATCTCGAGGTCCTCCTCGAGGCGGAGGAGCGCGGCCAGCGCCGTGCGGATCATGTCCTCGTCGTCGGCGATCAGCACCCGGATCACGAGTCGCTCCCCACCGGCAGGCGCGCGTCCAGCTCGAAGGAGCGGCGGACCGCCCCGGCGCGCAGCGTCCCCCCTGCCCGCTCGACCCGCTCCGCCATGCCGAGGACGCCCGAGCCGGTCCCGTCCGCCTCCTCCGCGTCCGGTGCCAGGTCGTTCACCGCCTCGAACCGCCACTCGTCCTGCTCCCGCGCGAGCCGCAGCCGCGCGCTGGAGCCGCCGCCGTGCTTGAGGATGTTCGTCGTCGTCTCGCGGACCACCGGCCCGAGCGTCTCGGCCGGCGCGTGAGCCGCCGCCGGGTCGACCTCGAGCTCGACGCGGAGCCCGGCCGAGCGGAGCAGGTCGGCGGCGTTGGCCAGCTCGTCGGCGAGCGGGACGCTGCGGAAGCGCGTCGCCAGCTCGCGGGTGCCGGTGCGGGCGCCGTCGACCGAGCGCTGGGCGGCGCGCAGCTGCTCGAGAGCGGCATCCGGGTCGCTGCCGAGGAGGCGCTCGGCGAGCTCGAGCTGCAGCGCGATCACCTGGAGGTGGTGCCCCTGGAGGTCGTGCACGTCGCCGGCGAGCAGCAGGCGCTCCTGGGCGGCGGCGAGCCGGCCCTCGGCGGCACGCGCCCGGTCGAGCTCGCGGACGATGTCCCACCACCACAGCGCGCTGACGACCGTCAGGGGCAGCAGCGTCGCGAACAGCAGCAGGGTCGAGAGCGCGGCCGACGCGTCCGGCGCCGCGCGCGTCTGCTCGAGCACCGCCGCGACCGCGAGGACGATCGTGCAGAGCACCATCACCCGGAGCCGCACCCCGCTCTGCCAGGGCAGCACGGCGACCAGGGTCGCGGCGAGCGAGAGCCCGAGCGCGAGGCTCCCGGCGGCCGTGCCGGTGAGCGCCGCGGCCGCCACTCCGAGGCAGAAGACCAGGGTCGGCACAGCCCGGAGGCGCACCGGGCCCTCGCGGTCGGCGCGCCGGTACGCGAGCGCGGTCGGCGAGAACACCGCGACCCAGGCGGCCGCGCCCAGGAAGTAGGCGCCCTTCCGCCACTCCTCGGCCTCGGCGCTCAGCACCGCCACGGACCAGACGGCCAGGACGATCACCACGAAGGAGGCGGCCGACGCGAGGGTGTACCACCAGGTCACGGCGACGCCGCGGCCCGCGCGCACGGGCGGATCCGCCTCGGTCGAGTTCACCATGCGGCCCAGGCTACGACCATGACACTTGTCACCCCTCGGGCCGTCGATCCTCCCGGGACGCGGTGACCCGGCGGCACTGCCGCAGCGGGCGCGGACACGGTCGGATGGAGGAGTCCCGAGAGCCGGGGCCACGAACCGGAAGGCACGACCATGACGATCATCAGCGACGCGATCCTCGGATTCCAGGACCTGATCGGCCGCGTTCCCGAGCTCGTGCAGCCCCTCGTCGTCGCCGCGGCCGGGGCCGTCCCCTTCATCGAGGGCGAGGGAGCGGCGAGCATCGGGATCATCGGCGGCATCCACCCGGTCGTCGCCGGGCTCGCCGGGGCGATCGGCAACTTCGTCTGCGTGGCGCTGCTCGTGCTGCTGGGCACCGGCGTCCGCTCGGCGATCACGGGCCGCTCGGAGGCGAAGCGGACGACTCCGCGGCGCGAGAAGTTCCAGCGGGCCTTCACCCGCTACGGCGTCCCGGGCGTGAGCCTGCTGGGGCCGCTGCTGCTCCCGACGCACTTCACCGCCGTGATGCTGGCGGGCGCCGGAGTCGGCCGCGGGCGGATCCTGCTCTGGCAGGGCGTCGCGATCGCACTGTGGACGACGGTGCTGACGGTGATCGTCGGGCTCGCGGTCTCGGGCGCGACGCAGGCGGGCTGAGCGGGCCGGACACGGTCCGGAAGCGTGCGACCCCGGTGGTGCAGAGGCGTCCGCGCCATCGGTCAGTGCCGGATGCGCCGTCCCGGTCCGCCGTCCGGGTCCGCCGGGCCGGCGGACTGCAGGTGGGTGTGCAGGCGGATGAGGGTGTCGCGCAGCCGGGTCTTGACGGTGCCGAGCGGGATCGACAGCTCCTCCGCGATCTCGGAGTGGCTGTACCCGCGGACGTAGGCGAGGTAGAGGACGTCGTGGTGGATGGCGGCGAGCTGCCGGATCGCGCCGGCCGCGGGCGCCAGGGCGAGCCGGACGTCCGAGCGCTCCCACTCGTGATCGCGCGGCCGGTCGAGGACCGTGTACTGCAGCTCCCGGCGCCGCGCCGACCGGTCCGCCCGGGCGCGGTCCACGGCCCGGCGGTGCGCGACCTGGGCCAGGAAGGCGAGGACGGGACGGCCCGGGTCGAGCGAGCGCGCAGTGCGCCAGAGCTCGAGGTAGACCTCCTGCGCGACCTCCTCGGCGGCGGCGCGGTCGTCGAGCACCGCGTCCGCGACGGAGACGACCCTGCCCGCGGTGAGCGAGTAGAGCTGCCGGAAGGCGGTCCGGTCGCCCGCGCAGACCCGCAGCAGCAGGGCCGCTGACCGCGCAGGGCTGTCCCCGGGCTCACGCCGCTCGCCCGTCATCGTCGACACAGGGCTCAGCCTGGCACCGCGGACGCGCTCCTCCCGGGGTCGTGCCCCGAGAGGTGGCCCCCGTTAGAGGCTCACTTCTGCTCGCGTCCGCTGATGTGCGCCGCCCGACCCCCACTCTGCGCAGGGCCGGCCGTTCGCAACCGAGGCCCGGAGCGTCCGACAGTGGCCATCAGGCCGGTGCCGGGCCGCTCGACCTCGGTTGCGGACGGGCTCAGACGGCGACGCGCGCGTTCGACTGCGCGAGGAGCGCGACCGAGCGCAGGCGCGCCTCCGTCTGCAGCGACGCGTGGGCGACGATGACCTCGTCGGCGTCGGCGGAGCGGGCGAAGTCGGCGGTGTAGTCGGCCACCTGGTCGCCGGTGCCGACACCGGTGTAGGTGGTCATGCTCGCGACGTGGGCGCCGATCGGCGCGCTGAGCAGGGCGTCGAGCTCCTCGTCGTCGAAGGTCTGGCCGACGGGGATCTGCCCGCTCTGGCGCAGCAGCATCATCAGGCGGGCGCGCTTCATCTGCGCGAACTGCTCCTGCGCGTCCTCCTCGGTGTCGGCGGCGATGGCGTTCATCCCGGCGATCACGTAGGGGGCGTCGAGCTGCTCGGAGGGGCGGAAGCCGCGGCGGTACTCCGCGACGGCCTGGTGCAGCGCGTCCGGAGCGAAGTGCGAGGCGAACGCGTACGGCAGGCCCAGCGCGGCCGCGAGCTGCGCGCCGAAGAGCGAGGAGCCGAGGATGTAGAGGGGGACGCGGGTGCCGGCACCGGGCGTCGCGCTCACTCCGGGGATGCGGGACTCGCCGGCGAGGAATGCCTGCAGATCCAGCACGTCCTGCGGGAAGCGCTCGGAGGAGTCGGGGTCGCGGCGGAGCGCGCGGAAGGTCGCCTGGTCGCTGCCGGGGGCGCGGCCGAGTCCGAGGTCGATCCGGCCCGGGTGCAGCGTCTCGAGGGTGCCGAACTGCTCGGCGATGGTGAGCGGGGAGTGGTTCGGCAGCATGACGCCGCCGGAGCCGAGGCGGATCGTGGAGGTCTGCGAGGCGACGTGCGCGATGAGCACCGAGGTCGCGCTGGAGGCGATGCTCGCCATGTTGTGGTGCTCGGCGTACCAGACGCGGCGGTAGCCGTTCCGCTCGGCCTCCCGGGCCAGGGCGACGGAGGCGGCGAAGCTGTCGCGAGCGGTCTCACCGGGGGCGATGGGGGCGAGGTCGAGGATGGAGAGGGGAACGCTCATGGTGAGGGCAACGCCCGCGACGGCTCCGGTGTTCCCGTCGCGGGCGCCTTCCTCACGCCTCGGGGATGTCGCGGCCGTACGCCTCCAGCGTGACGGCCTCGGGCTCCGGTCCGCCGCGCACGCCGGCCTCGAGGGCGTCGATCCGGGCGAGCTCCGAGCCGGAGAGCGCGAAGTCGAACACGTCGATGTTCTCGGCGATGCGCTCGGGGCGGGTCGACTTGGGGATGACCTGGCGGCCCTCCTGGAGGTGCCAGCGCAGCATCACCTGCGCGGCCGTCTTCCCGTACTTGGCGCCGAGCTCGAGGAGCACCGGGTCGTCGAAGCTGCGGCGCGGGGAGTCGCGGTAGGCGGTGATGCCGCCGATCGGCGACCAGGCCTGGGTGAGGATGTCGTTCTCGCAGCCGAAGCGCTCGACCCGCCGCTGCTGGAAGTACGGGTGCACCTCGAGCTGGTTCACCGCGGGGACGACGTCGGTCTCGGCGAGCAGGCGGGTGAGGTGCTCGACCATGAAGTTGCTCACGCCGATCGCCCGCACCCTCCCGTCGGCGAGCAGCCGCTCGAGCGCCCGGTAGGCGTCGAGGGTGCGGTCGAAGGCCTCGGGCAGGGCCTGGTGCAGGATCAGCAGGTCGATCCGCTCGACGCCGAGCTTGCCTGCGCTCTTGTCGAAGGCGTGCAGCGTCTCGTCGTAGCCGTAGTCGCTGATCCACACCTTCGTCTCGAGGAAGACGTCGTCGCGGCCGGCGATCGCCTCGCCCACCTCGCGCTCGTTGCCGTAGGCCGCCGCCGTGTCGATGTGCCGGTACCCCGCGTCGAGCGCGGCGGCGACGGCGGCGCGGGTCTCGTCGGGCGGAGTCTGGAAGACGCCGAGTCCGAGGGCGGGGATCTCGACACCGTTGTGGAGAGTGAACGTGTTCATGAGCCCACGCTACGTCCGCAGACGCCGAGTCGCCCGAGAAGCCGCGCGCGACTCCTCAGGCGACCCCGTCGCTCCGGCCCTGCTCAGCCGTCGATCGGCAGCAGGATCCCCTTCACCGTCTCGTCCGTGGCGAGGAACTCCTGCACGGCCGGGTCCTGGAAGGCCTGGACGAGCTTCTTCACGTTCTCGGTGTCGCGGTACTTCGAGCCGATGGTGAGCTGCCCGGCGAAGTCGTCGGGGGCCTGCGGGGCGAAGATCTGCTGCTCGATCGGGATGCCGGCGGCGAGGTAGTACTCGGTGTAGCCGACGGCCGCGTCGAGGTCCGGCAGCGCGCGCGACTGGGCGGCGAAGTCGAGCAGCGTGAACTGCAGGTTCTTCGGGTTCTCGGCGATGTCGTCCTGGGTCGCGGTGCCCGGCTCCGTGCCCGGCTTCAGCGTGATCAGGCCGGCGTTCTGCAGCAGCCAGAGGCCCTGCGCCTCGTTGGCGGGGTCGGAGTAGAGCGAGACCGTGCCGCCGTCAGGGATCTGGGAGACGTCGGAGTACTTGTCGCTCCAGAGCCCGAAGCCCCAGCGGAAGACGGGGGTGGCCGCCTCCTCCTCGAAGTCGGGGTTGGCCTCGAGCACCTGTCCCAGCCAGAGCTTGTGCTGGTAGACCGTGGCCGCGACCTCGCCCTCGCTCACCGCGCGGTTGATGGTGTTGCTGTCCGAGAGCCCCTTGAAGGCGACGGTGATGCCGTAGCGCGGCGCCACCTCCTTCGCGACGAAGTCGACCAGGGCCTGCTCGGAGGCGTTGCCCTCGGCGGTCGCGACGTAGAGCGTCGCGCCCTCCTGCTCGTTGGCCGAGACGGCGGGGGAGAGGAGCGGGACGGCGATCGCGGAGGCGACGCCGACCACGACGACGGCCGCTCCGGCGATCCAGGGCCAGCGGCGCTTCTTCTTGAGATCGAATCCGAGGTCGTCGGGAGTGGACATGGCGGTGCCTTTCGAAGAGGGGGTGCGCGGGCGCGCGGGAGGGACGCCCGAGGGCGCAGGAGGAGGAGTGGTGGTTCTAGACGGCGGCCGCGACCCGCGGCGCTCGCCGCGAGCGGGAGGCGCCGGGCGTGGTTGCGCGGACGAGGGCGTCGCCGGTGAGCTGCACGGTCGCGACGGTGGCGACCAGGATCACGATGGTGGCGAGCATGACGGTGGTGTCGAAGCGCTGGTAGCCGTAGGTCACCGCGACGTAGCCGATGCCGCCGGCGCCGATCGTGCCGGCGATCGCCGAGTACTCGATCATCGCGATCGTGTTGATCGTCAGGCCGCCGATGATCTGCGGCACCGCCTCGCTCAGCTGGGCGGTCCGCACCACCTGCAGCCGCGACGCTCCGGAGGCGCGGGCGACGCGGGTGAGCGAGAGCGGCACGCTGCGCAGCGCGTTCTCGACGATCCGGGTGAAGAAGGCGATCCCCGCGATCGACATCGGCACGACGGCGGCCGCGATCCCGATGTTGGTGCCGGTGATCAGGCGCGTGAACGGCATGATCGACGCCATCAGGATGAGGAACGGCAGCGAGCGGCCGACGCTGATGACGGCGCTGAGCACCTGGTGGGCGGCCCGGTTCTCGGCCAGCCCGCCCGGAGCGAGGTTGTGCACGAGAGCGCCCAGCGGCACGCCGACCAGCACCACGATCGCCATGACGATGCCGACCATGATCAGCGTCTCGCCGAGCGCCGGCAGGACCAGCGCGGGGATCTGCTCGAGCGGG
Source organism: Rathayibacter sp. VKM Ac-2762 (assembly GCF_009866585.1). Taxonomy (NCBI): domain Bacteria; kingdom Bacillati; phylum Actinomycetota; class Actinomycetes; order Micrococcales; family Microbacteriaceae; genus Rathayibacter; species Rathayibacter sp. VKM Ac-2762. Next base: position 2,710,512 of record NZ_CP047419.1, read on the forward strand.
ACCTTGTTGTCGAGGTGGAGGATCACGCCGCCACCTCCTCGGCGAGGACGCGCACGCCGGCGGGCCGGACCGACAGGCCGAGCTCGGCCGCCGCACGGGTGAGCCGCGCCTCGTCGACCGGGCCGAGCCCGATCGTCGCGTGGCCGACCGCCTGCCCGTCCACCGTCTCGATCGCCGCGCCGAGCAGCGCGACCGGGCCGACCGCCTCCGCGAGCCGGGTGACCCAGTCGGTCGGCACTCCGGAGCGGGAGTAGCCCACCACCCATTCGCCCAGGCCCGGGCCGGGCGCGACGGAGGGGCGCACCGGGTTGAGGGCGAGGCCGAGCGGGGACGCGGGGTCGCGCAGCAGGTCGACGAGACGGCCCGACTCCACGATGCGGCCGTGGTCGAGGCGGGCGACGGAGTCGGCCACCTGGCGCACCGTCTCCATCTCGTGGGTGATGAAGAGGATCGAGAGGCCCAGGTCGTCGCGCAGCTCCTTCAGGAGCGTGGTGATCGCGGTGGTCGAGGCGGGGTCGAGGCCCGAGGTGGCCTCGTCCGAGAGCAGCACCGAGGGGCGGAGGGCGAGAGCGCGGGCGATGCCGACGCGCTGGCGCTGACCACCGGAGAGCTGGTGCGGGTAGTAGCGGGCGCGGTCCGAGAGGCCGACGCGCTCGAGCAGCTCCGCGACGCGGCGCTTCGTCTCGGCGGCGGTGACGCCGAGGTACTCCAGCGGCAGCGCCACGTTCTGCTCGGCCGTGCGGCGGCTGAAGAGTCCGTCGGACTGGAAGACGGTGCCGATGCGGCGGCGGGCGACGCGCAGCCGCTCCTCCGAGAGCTGCGAGAGCGCCTCTCCGTTGACGACGACCGTGCCCGAGGTGGGCCGCTCCAGGAGGTTCACGCAGGCGGCGAGCGTGCTCTTGCCCGCACCGCTCGGGCCGACGACGGCGAAGATCTCGCCGGTCGCGACCGAGAAGTCGAGGCGGTCGAGCACGGTCGCCGGACCGTACGACTTGCTGAGCTGCTCGAGCCGGATCATCGCGTTCCTTCGGACGGGTCGGGCGGCCGCGGCCTCTCCGCGTCGTCCCGGACACGATGATGGAGCACCGCGGGCCCGCCCGTCCCGGCCCGCGTCGCCCGGCGTAACCCTTCGTCGCCGGGCGTAACAGTGCGCGGGGCGGAGGGGGTCGCGGCCGCGAGACGCGACAGGACCGCCGCGGCCGGCAGCACGCGGGCTACCGTGACCGGATGCAGCCGAAGTGGGAGTCGACGACCATCGAGCGCGCCTTCGACGAGGGGTGGTCGGACGAGCCGATGGGGACGAAGGAGAAGTTCTGGCTCGTCGCCGACGGCGATCTGTGGCTGTTCAAGTTCGCCCGCCAGCGAGGAGACGAGACCCGCGGTGAGGACTGGGCGGAGTGGGTGTCGTTCCATCTCGCGCGGATGCTCGACGTCCCGTGCGCGGAGATCCGACCTGCGACGGTGGGCGGTCGGCGCGGAATCATGTCGAGGAACGTCATCGAGCGCGAGCAGATCCAGAGCCTCGAGATCGGGAACAGCCTGCTGCGCCACTCCGATCGCCACTACGACCACGCTCGGAGGCGGCCCAACGACCGCTACACCGTCGATGCGGTGAGACGTGCTCTCGACGGCGTCGACGCTCCTGCAGGCTTCGACGCCGTCGCCGGACTGAGCGGTTTCGACGTGTGGGCGGGCTACCTGCTGTTCGATGCCTGGGTAGCTGGACGAGATCGACACGACGAGAACTGGGCCGTCATCGCCGGACGCGGTCATCGGACCCTCTCGCCCTCGTTCGATCACGGCAACGCCCTCGGGTTCCAGGAGACCGAGGAGAAGCGCGCCGCCTGCCTCGCCGATGAGGCTCTCTTCGACCGGTGGGTGCGGAGAGGAAGGAGTCACCATTTCGCCGGGAGACCGCTGCTGGTCGACCTCGCAGCGGAGGCCCTCGCGGCGGCCTCTCCGGAGGCGCAGGCGTTCTGGCCTGCTCGCCTCCGAGCGGTCGATCCCTCTGCAGTCCGCGAGGTCCTCGCGGCGGTGCCTCCGACCCTGATGTCGGAGACGTGCGCTAGTTTCACGGAAGGACTGCTGGCAGCGACACGGAGGAGGATCCTCGATGACTCTCCTCGTTGATCGACCGGCGCCGCGTCCGACCCCTGGTGTCCGCGAGCTGCTGCTCGTCTGGCAGAACCCTCGTACTCGCCGATTCCTCCGCGCGGCGGTGCTGTCCGTCGGGGTCGACGGCTTCCTCTTCCGGTACGAGCCTGCGGCTGTCGCCGACGAGGACTTCTTCCCGCTCGCGGAGTTCCCCCGTGTGGACGCGGAGTACCGGAGCTCGTCCCTTCCGCCGTTCTTCGCCAACAGGGTGATGTCGTCCGAGCGCGGCTCGTACGAGGAGTACCTGGGGTGGCTCGGTCTCGAGGCGGCGTCCCCCGACCTCCCCGTCGAGATCATGGTCCGGACCGGCGCGGCGCGAGCGACCGACACCTTCCATGTCGTGGAGAAGCCTCTCCGCACCGCGCAGACCCTCATCAGTCGTTTCTTCGTGTCAGGAGTCCGCCATCGGGCCGAGCTCCCGCTTCCGGTGCTGCCTCTCGAGCAGGGCGACGGGCTGGTCCTCGTGCCCGACGCCTCGAACCTCCGCAACCCGGAGGCCTACGAGGTGGCCTCGGTGTCCGGCGAGCGGATCGGATGGGTTCCGGACTGGCTGTGCGGTGAGGTCGCCGCGCTCATGGCGTCCGGATGGGAGGTCGAGGCGGTCGCAGAGAAGGTGAACCCCCAGGCCCCGTCCCACGTCCAGGTGCTCTGCCGGATCACCGCGACCCTGCGTCACTGAACCCGCTCCCGCTCAGCTCGCGGCGGCCGCCGCGCGGGGGCTCTCGGCGCTCGCCTCGCGGTCGAAGCGCTCGCGGCTGAAGACCTGGTCGGCGGTCGTCAGAGCGAGGCCGATCACGCCCGCCAGCTCGCCCAGGTCCGACGTGTGGATGGTCAGGTGCCGCGTGGCGAGCGGGTGGGTGCGCAGGTAGACGCGCTCGCGCAGGCCCGACATCAGCACCTCGCCGCAGTCGCCGAGCTGACCCGAGATCACGATGGTCCGCGGGTTGAGGATGTTGACGAGGTCGGCGACCGCCTCGCCGAGGACGCGGCCGGCCTGGCGCACGGCCTGGGTGGCGCGCATGTCGCCGCGGAGCACGCGGGCCGTGACGTCGGCGACGTGCTTGATCGAGGGGTCGTCGGCCGAGAGGTCGCGGACGAGGGCCCAGCCGCTCGCGTACGCCTCCACGCAGCCGGCGTTGCCGCAGCGGCAGGGCAGCGGATCCGCGTCGACCGTGCCCGTGACCGCGCGGGTGTGGCCGATGTCGCCGGCCGCGCCGACGGCTCCGCGGATCGTCGCTCCGTTGAAGACGAGGCCCGAGCCGATGCCGGTGCCGAGCTTCAGGCTGATCAGGTTGTCGGAGCCGTGGTGGCGCGACTCGGCGAGGGCGCGGGCGTTCGCGTCGTTCTCGATGACGACCTGCACGCCCTCGTACGGCTCGGCGAAGTAGCCGGCGATGTCGAAGTCGTCCCAGCCGGTCATGATCGGCGGGTTGCGCACGCGCCCGGCGGCGAACTCGACCGGCCCCGGGACTCCGACGCCGATGCCGGCGACCGCGTCGCCCTGCTGCAGCCGCTCGAACGCGGCGATCACCAGCGAGAGCACGGCGTCCGGCCCCTCCCAGACGTCGACGACGCCGCTCTCGTGCCGGAGGGGGGTGCCGCGCAGGTCGCAGGCGGCGGCGACGAATCCGCTCGCCCCGATGTCGGCGGTGAGGAACACCGTGCCGACCAGGTTCATCGCGAACATGCTCGAGGGGCGCCCGCCGGTCGACTCGCCGCCGGTGGTGGGGGCGATCAGGCCGAGCTCCACGAGGGTCGCGAGGCGCTGGTTGACGGTGGAGCGGGAGAGCCCCGTCTGCTCCATCACCGCGTTGCGCGAGACCTCGCCCTGCTCGCGGAACAGCGCGAGGACGTCGGCCACGTGCGAACCGGCCTCGCCGGTGGAGTACCCCGTCATCGCTCCCCCTCTTGTCACGGTCAGCGTACATGCCTGCCGACGGGAAACCTGAAGTTCCCCGACTTTCGTATTGCGGTAACGCGAAAGCGCCGGTAGTTTTCACACACCGGCACGCAGTGGTGCCACTGATCCTCAAGGATGACGATGAACCGCACAGCACGCCGCCTCCTCCCGGTTCTCGCACCGGTCGGCGCCCTCGCACTCCTCCTCACCGGCTGCGCCTCGGGTGGCGACACGGCCGCCGGCGGCTCCGGATCGACCAAGGTCGCCGCGGTCATCAAGGGCCTCGACAACCCCTTCTTCCAGGCGATGGAGAACGGCATCGAGGACACCGCGAAGGACGACTCCGTGGACGTCTCGGTGCAGGCCGCCGCCGACATCGGCGACACCACCGGCCAGGCCGACAAGCTCACCACGGTCGCCGGCCAGGACTTCGGCTGCCTGATCGTCAACCCGATCAGCGGCACGAACCTGGTGCAGGCCCTCGCCTCCGCCACCGGCAAGACGATCGTCAACATCGACAGCCCGCTCGACCCCGACGCGGTCGAGGCCGCGAACCTCGACGTCACCACCTACATCGGCACCGACAACGAGGCCGCGGGCGGCAAGGCCGGCGACTTCCTCCTGCAGCAGCTGCCCGCCGGCTCCGAGGTCGCCGTCATCGGCGGAGTCTCGGGAGACGTCACCAGCGCCGCCCGCGTCGACGGCTTCACCGCCGCGATCGGCTCCGACCTCACCGTCGTCCAGGAGGCCGCGGCCGACTGGAAGCGCGAGGTCGCGCTGACCAAGGCGACCGACATCCTCGCCGCGAACCCCGACGTGAAGGCGTTCTTCGCCGCGAACGACGACATGGGCCTCGGCATCGTCAAGGCCGTCGAGAACGCGGGCCTCACCGGCTCCGTCCAGGTGGTCAGCGTCGACGGCAACGAGGACGCGCTGCAGTCGGTGAAGGACGGCGGACTCACCGCCACCGTCGCCCAGTACCCCTACGCGATCGGCCAGCTCGGCGTGCAGGCGTGCGAGGCCGTCGGCGCCGGCGAGGAGATCCCCGCCGAGATCGAGTCGCCCACCGCGCTCGTGACCTCCGAGACCGCGGAGCAGGCCCTCGGCGCCTTCCCCCAGCCGTTCGAGGAGTTCGACAACCCGCTCGCCGCGCTCGTCCCCAGCAAGTAGGACCTCCTGCCCATGGCAACCCAGGAAGCGACCATGACCTCAGTCACCGCCCGACCCCCGGCCAGCGCCTCCCCGCTGCTGGCGAACCTCCGTCAGCTCAGCTTCTGGGCCGAGAACGCCGCACCGATCGGGCTCGTCGCCCTGGTGATCGTGTTCTCGATCGCGACGCCGACGTTCCTCAGCCTCGGCAACATCAAGGCGATGCTCGTCGCCGCCGCGATCCTGGTCATCCTCTCGATCGGCCAGTCCTTCGTCATCACCACCGGCGGCATCGACCTCTCGATCTCGGCGACGATGACCGTCGGAGCGGTCGGCTTCGGCATCGGCTGGAGCGCCGGCTGGGGCTTCTGGCTCTCGGCGCTCGCGGCCCTGCTCTTCGCGGGGCTGATCGGAGTGATCAACGGCTTCCTGATCGCGAAGGGCAAGGTCACCGACTTCATCGCGACACTGGGCACGCTCTCGGTGGCGACCGGCCTCGCGCTGATCGTCTCCGACGGCAAGCCGATCACGGTCGGCAGCCCCGAGCTGCTCCGCCTCACCACCGGCTCGATCGGGATCATCGGCTACCCGATCATCCTGGCCGCGGTCATCGGAGTCGTCGCCTGGGTCGTCATGTTCCGCACCCGCTTCGGCCTGCACGTGCAGGCGGTCGGCGGCAACGAGGAGAGCGCGGTCGCCAACGGCATCAAGGCCGGACGCGTGCGCATCGCGGTGTACATCATCGCCGCCGTCCTCGCCGGAGTCGGCTCGCTCCTCCTCGTCGCCCGCGTCGGCGCCGCGGAGCCGGCCATCAACACGCAGTACCTGCTCAACTCCATCGCGGCCGTCGTGCTCGGCGGAGTGAGCCTCACCGGCGGCAAGGCCAAGATCGTCGGCCCGATCATCGGAGCGTTCCTCCTGACCGCGCTGACCAACGGCCTGACCCTGCTCGGCGTCTCGCAGTTCTACCAGCCCCTCGCCGTCGGCCTGGTGGTCGTGCTCGCCGCCCTCATCACCCGCTACCAGAAGAAGTGAGCCCAGCCATGACCAGCGACATCCTGCTCGAAGCGCGGGACATCAAGAAGTCCTTCGGCGGCGTCCACGCTCTCAAGGGAGCGTCGATGTCGATGCGCCGCGGCGAGATCACCGCCCTGATCGGCGACAACGGCGCGGGCAAGTCCACCCTCGTCCGCTGCCTCTCCGGGGTGCACCCCGCCGACTCCGGCACCATCACCCTCGACGGCGACGTGGTGCACTTCACCACTCCGCTCGGCGCGCGGGACGGCGGCATCGAGACGGTGCACCAGACCCTCGCCCTGGTCGAGGACCTGACCGTGTGGCAGAACTTCTTCCTCGGCCGCGAGCTCACCAAGGGCGTGCCCGGGGTGCGGTTCCTGGACCGGACGCAGATGAAGAAGACGGCCCAGGAGCTGCTCGGCGACCTCGCCGTGAACGTCCCGCCGGTCACCAGCAAGGTCCGCCGCCTCTCGGGCGGCCAGCGCCAGGCGGTCGCGATCGCCCGGGCCGCGGGCTGGGGCAGCAAGATCGTGATCATGGACGAGCCGACCGCGGCGCTCGGCGTCCAGGAGACGGCGCGCGTCGAGAAGATCATCCTCAAGCTGCGCGACGCCGGAGTGGCCGTGCTGCTGATCAGCCACAACTTCGACCAGGTGATGCGCCTGAGCGACCAGGTGTGGGTGATGCGCGCGGGCCTCGCCGTCGCCGGCCGCCGCACCGCCGAGACCAGCGGTGACGAGCTCGTCTCGCTGATCACGGGCGCGAAGGCCGCCTGATGCACCCCGAGTTCCTGCACCGCGGGAGCACGGAGCGCTCGTCGCCGATCGGGGTCCACGCGGGCCTGCTCGTCGGCGACTGGACGCCGGAGTCGGGGCGCCGCGCGATCGGCGCCGCCGCCTCGATCGGCTTCGACCTGATCGAGATCCCGGCGCCCGACGACCCCGACGCCTCCGCGTGGACCGCCGACCTGCTCGACGAGCACAGGATCGACGCGGTCGTCTCGCTCGCGCTGGACGCCGACTCCGACATCACCGACCAGGCCACGGCCGGCCGCGGCGAGGAGCGGCTCCTGGCGGCCGTGCGGTTCGCCGAGGCGATCGGCGCGCGGTACGTCGGCGGAGTCACCTACTCGGCCATGCGCAAGTACGAGCACGCGGCCGACGCGGCTGCCCGCTCGCGCTCGCTCGACGTGCTGCGGAGGGTCGCCGCGGCCGCCGCTCCCGCCGGCGTCGTCGTCGGAGCGGAGTACGTGAACCGCTACGAGAGCAACCTGCTGAACACGGCCGCCCAGACCGCCGCGTTCCTCCGCGAGCTCGACGCGCCGAACGTGCTCCTGCACCTCGACACCTTCCACGCCCACCTCGAGGAGGTCGACCTCGCGAGCGCCGTCCGCGACGCCGGCGACCTGCTCGGCTACCTCCACGCCTCCGAGAACCACCGCGGAGAGCTGGGCACCGGGAGCACCGACTGGACCGGGCTCGCGGCGGCGCTCGCCGACTCCGGCTACCGCGGCCCGCTGACCCTCGAGAGCTTCTCGCCCGCCGTCCAGCCCCCGGCCTCGGCCGAGGGCATGGGCCTCTGGCGCGAGCTCTGGCACGACCCCGTCGCCCTCGCGACCTCCGGCCACGCGTTCCTCGCGGACCTGCTCGACACCGACCCCGCGGCCCGACGCCGCCCCTGAACCTCTCGAACCAAGGAGCACCACCATGACCACGAACCCTCTCGGAGTGCACGCCCTCGTCTTCGCCGGCGGCACCACCCCCGACGAAGTGACCGCGACGATCGAGCAGACCAAGGCGGCCGGATTCGACCTGCTGGAGCTCTCGCTGCACGACGTGCAGAACCTCGACACCGCCTCCGCCCGCGCCGCACTCGAGGCGAACGACCTCGGCATCGTCTGCTCCCGCGGCCTCGCCTTCTCGGCCGACGTCTCCAGCGACGACCCGGAGGTGGTGGCCCGCGGCGCGAAGCTGCTCGCCGACTCCCTCGAGACCACCCACGCGCTCGGCGGCACCCACTTCACCGGCGCCCTCTACAGCGCGCTCGGGAAGTACAGCGCGCCCCTCTCGGCCGCGGGCCGCGCGAACGTCGTCTCGGTGCTGACCGACCTCGCCGCCGAGGCCTCGACGAAGGGCATGACCCTCGGCCTCGAGATCTGCAACCGCTACGAGACCAACGTCATCAACACCGCCGCGGACGCCCTGCGCCTCGCCGACGACATCGGCGCCGACAACGTCCTGATCCACCTGGACACGTACCACATGAACATCGAGGAGGACGACTTCTTCCGCCCGGTGCTGCTGGTCGGGGATCGTCTCGGGTATGTCCACATCGGCGAGAACCACCGCGGCTACCTCGGCAGCGGCCACCTCGACTTCACGACGTTCTTCCACGCCCTCGCCGCGATCGACTACCGCGGACCCATCACCTTCGAGTCGTTCTCGTCGGCCGTCGTCTCGCCGACCCTCTCGAACGACCTGGCCGTGTGGCGGAACCTCTGGAACGACGGCCCCGCGCTCGCCCGCCACGCCCACGGCTTCCTGGTGAACGCGCTGGAGAGCAGCCGTGGCGAGGCCTGAGACCGAGGTCGCGCCCGACGCGGTGCGGCCCGGCCTCGACGAGCTGGCCGGGCGCGCGCTCGCGCTGACCTCGCCGGGCCGCCGTGCGATCGTCGCGATCGCCGGCAGCCCCGGGGCCGGCAAGACCACGCTCGCCCGGGCGGTGGTCGCCCGCGCGAACGAGCTCGCGGGGGAGGGGACCGCCGCCTTCGTGCCGATGGACGGCTTCCACCTCGCCAACGCCACGCTCGACGAGCTCGGCCGCCACGACCGCAAGGGCGCCCTCGACACGTTCGACGGCTGGGGCTTCCTCGCCCTGGTGCGGAGGCTGCGCGCCGAGACCGACCACGTCGTCTACGCGCCCACCTTCGAGCGCACCGTCGACGAGGGAGTGGCCGGCGCGCTGGCGGTGCACCCCTCCGCGTCGCTCGTCGTGCTGGAGGGCAACTACCTCCTCGTCGACGAGGGCCCGTGGGCGCTGCTAAGCGCCGAGTTCGACGAGGCCTGGTTCTGCGCGACTCCCGAGACCGAGCGCTTCGAGCGCCTGGTCGACCGCCACGTCTCCTTCGGCCGCGCCCCCGAGGCGGCCTCCGCCTGGGCCTCCGAGGTCGACGGGCGGAACGCGCTGCTGATCGAGGCCACTCGCGACCGCGCCGACCTGATCGTGTCGGGGACGGCGGCGGGGGTGGTCTGACGCCGGTCGGGCCGAGGGGCTGTCGCGCTCCCTCGGCCTCCGGCTCCCGTCCGCGGAGGGGTACGCGGCCCTCGTCCGACGGCCGTGCGCCGGGAACGGGCCGATCCGGCCGCGAGGCCGAAAGGTAGTGACGTCTCCCGGCGCCCGCAACTGCCTCCCGGCGGAGTCTCGTGTGCATCCTCTGGGACAACCTCCGATTCCCCTGAGCGGTCTTCTTCTCCCGCTCAGGCCCTTTCTAGGGTCGATAGTGCAGTCGTCCTCCGGACTCCACCGATCGAGAAGCACGTCAGGTGATCTTCTCGTCGGGTGGACAGGGGGATGTCCATGAGGGGAGAGGACAGGCCGATGACGCAGAAGTCGATCGCCGGGGCATCGAATGCGAATGCCGCGCTCATCACTTTCATAGTCGCCACTTTCGTTCTCGTCGGGAGCATCTTCCTGACGACGTCGGGCGATGTTCCGCTCGGTGCAGTGGCGGCCGTCGTGGGGATCGCCCTGCTGATCGCAGGGTTCGTGCAGATGTCGAGGATGCGCTCCTCCCGCTAGGCGGCGAGGGTCGCGTGCGCCTGCTCGGACATCCGTCGAAAGGTGCCCTGCGGGGGATCTCCTCTGCGCTCCCGAGCGACGCCGGCGACTCTTCTCCCCACCGAGTGCTTCCACGGTGCCTCCGCTTCTCCCGAGGAGAAGAAGGAGTTCCGCGGAGGATCAGAAGAACACCGTGCAAGGCAGATGGAAAGAGGTTGATGAAGATGACGAACAACGCTGACGATGTTCTGCGACGGACCGGCTTCGTGGACGAGTCCCACTTGTCCGACCTGGTGGCGGGCGACCGTGCTGCTGGAGAACAGGAGGTGGGGGCGGGCTCGCCGGTGATCATCTCGGCGGTCTCGGGCACCGTGGCCAGCGCGACCGCGGTGAGCGCCCTCGTGACCAGCTCCGGGCTGTGTCCGACGTTCTCCTGCACGGGCGAGTGCTGATCGGCCGTCGGACCACGCGCCCGCATCGGGCGTGACCGCGGTCCTCAGCTGATCGCGGACCAGGGTGCGGGAGCGGCGTCGCAGCCGCTCCCGCACCTGATCGGGCCGGTCACGGGCAGAGCATCCGCACACGGGTGACGCGATCCGGGATCGATCCGACCAGTGCTCGAGGGGGGCAGGAATGACGGCATCGACTGTCGACAGGGTGTGCGACGAGTACTTCGGAGTCTTCGGACCCGTCTACCGTCCGTGGGTCGAGCGGGTCGTCGCGCGGCTGGCGGAGTCGTTCGACGCTCTTCCCCAGCGCGGCCGGATCGACGAGACGGTCGTCCTGAGCGCGGCCCGGTCGGCGATGAGCGGTCTCACCCGGCTGGGCGCGAGGACGCTGATCGCGCGCCTGCACGCGGAGGACCTCCCCGCCGATGCGGGGTCGTCGGCGTTCGTGGACTTCGTCACGACGATGTCCTCCCCGCAGGAGCGCTCGGCGCTCCTGTCCGAGTACCCCGTGCTCGCCGAGATGCTCGACCGCACGGGCGACCAGGTGGTCTCCACCGTCCTGGAGTGCGTCCAGCACTTCTTCGCCGACGAGGCCGCGCTCGCGGCCGCACCTCTCGACGCCGGCTCCCGGATCCGGGACATCACGTTCTCGGACGGCGATCCTCACCGGAACGGACGAAGGGTGCTCATCGTCACCACCGACGCCGGCCGTCTGGTCTACAAGCCCCGCTCGTCCTCGATCGACCAGCTGGTCGCCCGCATCGCGGAGGTCGTCAACGATGAGACGGGAGGCCGCTCGCACCTCCTCGTTCCTGCGACCGTCGATCGCGGGGACCACAGCTGGCAGCCGTTCATCGAGTCGCGGCGCTCGGCCTCCGTGGACGAGTACCTCGAGTACTACCGGCGGCTCGGCAGCCTCCTGGCTCTCTTCACCGCTGTCGGCGGCCACGACATGCACTACGAGAACATCCTCGCCGTCGGCGCGCAGCCGGTGCCCATCGATCTGGAGACAGGCATCCGCGTGCGGTTCGCCGCTCCCGAGAACGACTCGCTCGCGGCGCGGATGGCCGTGGACGCCGCCTTCGGTGTCGGCGCGTCGCTGATCCTGCCGAACTCCGATACGGCCGGCCGGTTCGACATCGACCTCTCCGCCGCCGGCACCGCGGTCCTGCAGGAGTCGGACGTGATGAGCGGATCGCGGATCGTCGAGGCCGGCACGATCGGCATCCGCGTCGACCGGGTCCCCGGCTCCGTGCAGCGGCAGCCGCACGCGCCGGAGGGCTCGGACGCCGAGGCCTGGACGCTGGAGGACCTGTCGGCGCCGTTGCGGGCCGGGTACCGCGAGACGGCGGAGGCGATCGTCCGCTCCCGCACCCGGATCGAGACGATCCTCCGGACCTGGCGGCTCGCCGTCCGCGAGATCCTCCGGCCGACCTCGACCTACGCGGCGTTCCTCGAGTCCTCCCTCCACCCCCGCTACCTGACCTCGCGGGAGGCCGCGGAGGGGCTCTTCGCGCTCCTCGGCGATCCCGCATCCGTTCCGCCCGGAGTCGCCCACCGGGTCGCCCTCGCCGAGCGCCGCGCGCTGATGCGCGGCGACATCCCCTTCTTCGTCTACGACCGGCCGAGCAACACGCTGCGGGAGGCCGCCGACGAGTCCGGGGTCGACCTGCCGTCGAGCGCGATCGAGATCGCCGCCTTCGACGCCCTGCGCGAGTTCGTCCGGCGCGGCGTCGTGCGCGACGACCACTCCATCCACTCCCTGATCGCCTCGACCCCTCCGAACGCCTGGACGAAGGGCCCGACGAGGCGGGACATCCCCTTCGCGCTCGACGCCGGCTCCCCGGAGGACGTCGCCCGCGATCTCACCGACCGCATCGTCGATCTCGCGCTCTGGACCGAGGACGGCTCGGCATGCACCTGGCTGACGCCGCTGCTCGTCGACGACACGCGTCTGCGTGTCTCCTCCCTCGACCTGACCCTCTACCAGGGAGGCGGGCTGACGCTGCTCCTCGAGGCGGCGCACCGGAGGTTCGACGACCCCCGGTACGCCCGTGCCCTGCGCGGATTCGCTGCGGGCTTCCACGGGGTCGACCTCGCCGAGCAGCCGCTGGGCGTCTCCGGCTTCACCGGGCTCGGCTCGGTGGCGGTCACGCTCGCAGCCGCGGCCCGGGTGACGGGCGATCCCCGGACCGCCGCGCTGAGCGAGGAGGCGCTCGACCTCGTCGCTCGTCGTCTCCGCGACGGCGAGGGCCTCGGTTCCGACTTCATCGGCGGCGTCGCCGGCGTCACTCCCCTGCTCGCGGCCGGGGACGCAGCCGGCGGCCGGCACGAGGAGGCCCTGACCGCCGCCGTCCGGGCACTGCGGGCGGCCCCCGTCGCCGACGACCCCGAGGAGAACCTCGCCCACGGCCGCCTCGGCGTCCTCGTCGGCCTGGCCCACGCCGCCCCGTACGACCCGTCGCTGTCGCGGGACGAGCTCGCGGACGGCCTCGAGGCTCTCGTGCACCGCGAGGCGGCTCGGGTCGACCGCGATCCCGCGGCGCACTTCTCGTGGTGCAAGGGACTGCCCGGCGCACTCCGCGGCGCCGTCGACGGGCTCCGGGCCCTCGGGGCGGACCGCCAGGAGCTCGAGGAGCGCCTGGGCACGGCGGCGCGGGAGGCGTTCACGTCGGCGGCCGTGTCGTCGGACGACATGAGCCTGTGCCACGGGACGGCGGGCGCTCTGTCCAGCTGGGTCGCCGTCGCTCGCGCGCTCGGCGACGAGGAGCTGCTCGGCGGAGCACGCGCGGCGGGAGCGGACCTGGTCGACCGCTACGCGCGCAGCGGCTTCCGGGGAGGCGTCCGCAACGGGGAGTCGTCCCTCGGCTTCATGCTCGGGGTGCCCGGCTTCGCTCACGCCCTGCTCGAGGTCTCCGACACCGCTCCCTGCACGGCTCCGGTCGGCTCGGCCCGTCGCCGAGAGCCGGTGGCCGCGCGATGAGGACGACGGTCCGGCCCCGACTGCAGCTCTCGGTCACCGAGTGCGGGCCCCGATGCGCGCAGATGATCCTCGACGCGCACGGCATCGGCCAGGAGGTCGGCCGCCTGGCGCCGCCGACCGGGACCAGCGGGGGGATGAGCCTCGCGGAGGTGGCCGCGGCGATAGCCGGGAACGGACTGCCCGCCCGGGTGCGTCGCGTCCCGGTCGCACCGCTGTCGGCTCTGCCGGCGCCCTCGGTGCTGTTCTGGGACGGCGGCCACTTCGTGGTGCTGGAGCGCGTCGGCCGCCGCCGCGTCGTGGTCGTCGATCCTGCGGTCGGGCGGCTCGCCGTGGATACGGAGGAGTTCTCCCGTCGCTACGGCGGCGTGCTCGTCGAGGTCGATGGTCGCAGGGCCCTGCTGAGCCAGGCGGTCGGTGCCGCTGATCGCGCGCGACGCGCCCTCGGCTGGAACCGCCCCCGCACCGCGCTCGCCGCCGGGATCGCCGCCGCTCTCCACGCCGTGGCGACCGCCGCGATCGCGGGCGGGGCGGTGCACGCCTGGGCTGCTCCGGCAGCCGGTGGGGCGCTCGCTCCGCAGCACCTCGCCTCCGCCGCCGCCGGCGCGGCCGTGGGCGGAGGCCTCCTCCTCGCCCACGCTCTGCTCCTCGACCGCACGGTCGACCGCACGAACCGGTCGGCGTCCCGTCTCCTCTCCGAGCACCTCTTCCGCCTCCCTCTGACGTACTTCTCGGAGCGCGCCGCATCGGAGCCGATGCTCCGTCTGAGCAGTGCCGAGCCCGTGCGGCGCGCAGTGCTGCGCGGCGCGGCGGCGGCGATCGGATCGTTCGCGGCGGCGGCGGCGCTCGTGGCCGCCGCGGCGGTCGTCTCGCCGTCAGCGGCGGTCGCCGTCGCCCTCGCCGCGCTCGGCCAGTGGGCGATCAGCCGGTGGGGCGAGCGCGCGGCGGCGCTCGAGGAGGCCGCCGCCGTGGCCGACGGGCAGCGAGCCGCGGAGACGGCGGCTGCGACGATCGTGTCCATCGCGGAGGTGAAGGCGTCGGCGCTCGAGGCGGCCTCTGCCCGGAGCTGGGCCACGAGCGTGTCCGCGGCACTCGGGCACCGCCGCACCGCCGACACGATCCGGACGGCGATCGGCGCAGCCGCCTGGCTCGTCCGCTCGGCACTCGTCCTCGTGCTGCTGCTCGTCGCCGGCCCCGTCGCCCTCGGAGCCGCCGCGCTGGGCGTGGCGGTGCTCGTGCTGCTCGGCCGCGCCCAGCGCGCGCTCGTCTCGCTCGCGGCGCTCGATCACGACATCGACGGCACCCTCGACCTCCTCGGGAGGCCGGCCGCCGCGGACGCGGAGACCGGCCTCGAGGGACTCGAGCACTCCGGGATCTGCGCGGACGGGCTCCGACCCGCTCCGACGGGCCCGATCGTCTCGTTCGGGGTCCCCGCCGGACAGCGGGCCGTCGTCTCGGGTCCGCCCGGGTCGGGCCGCTCCGCGCTCCTCGCGATGCTCGCCGGTGTCGCCGATCCGGGCGCGGGCCGAGTCCTCATCGGCGGCCGTCCGAGGACCGCGTACCGCCGGTCCTCGCTCTCCCGTCGCGTCGCCTACGTGTCGCAGCGTCCCGTCCTCCCCGGCGGCACGATCACCGAGATGATCCGCTTCGGCCGCGCCGACGTGTCCGACGCGGACATCAGGGCGGCGGCGGCGACGGTCGAGCTCGACGACGACGTCCGGCGCCTGCGGATGGGCTACGAGACCGTGATCGCGCCCGGAGCGGCGTCGCTCACGACGGCGCAGCGGCGGAGAGTCGTGCTCGCGCGGGCGCTGGCCGTCGGGCCCGCCGTCCTCCTGCTCGACGAGGCGACCGCTCCGCTCGGGCGCGACGCGGAGCAGCGACTGCTCGAGCGTCTCTCCCGGCAGGGGACGACCGTGGTGCTCGTCTCCTCCGACTCCGACACGGTCGCCCGGGCCGATGTCGTGATCGACCTCACGAGCGGGGAGCGGCCCGCGCCCGCCGTCGACGATGCGGCCGAGGGGGTCCTCCCGTGACCGCCCTCTCGCTGCTCGCTCCGTTCGATCCCGCCCATCCGGCGGCCCTGGCTCCCTTCTGCGCCCTCGTCCAGGAGACGGAGCTGCGGATGCTCTGGCAGGGGCACTCGACCGCCGGGGACGCCTGGATGAACGCCGCGCACCTCGCGGGAGCCGGGTACACGGTGCCGTTCGGCTTCGGCGTCCAGCTGACCGGCTACGCCCACCCCTTCGAAGCGGTCGTCAAGGCGGTCTCGCTGACGAGGCAGACGGGACGCCCCGTGGTCGCCGGGTTCGGCCCCGGCGGGCGCTCCGCGCAGGCCGCCCTGCACGGCGCACCGCTGCCGTCACCGCTCACGCACATGCGCGACTACGTCTCGACGATGCGGACCGCTCTCGGCGGGACGCCCGGCATCGAGATCGGGATGGGAGTCCTCCGCCCCCGGATGGCCTTCCTGTGCGGTGAGACGGCCGACGTCGCGATCACCTGGCTCACTCCGCCGGAGTACATCCGCGACACGCTGCTGAGCGCCCTCGAGGAGGGAGCCGCCTCCGCCGGGCGGCCGCGGCCGCGCATCGTGTCCGTGCTCCCCGCGGCCTTCGGCGTCGACCGGAGGGACGGAGCAGCGGCGATCGAGGCGACCATCGGCCACCACCTGACGCTGCCGCACTACCGCGACGTCCTCGGCAGAGCAGGGATCCGCCTGCCCGAGCCCGGCGCGGCGCTGTCGGCCGAGGTGTGCCGCGACCTCGAGGAGCGGGGCGCGGTGACCACCGACCCGGCCGCCGAGCTCGACGGGCTGCGGTCGCGGTACGCCGCCGCCGGTGTGGAGGAGATCGTCCTCAATGTCATCGGAGCGACCGCCGTCGCCGGCCCGCGAGCGGTCCTCGACGCCCTGATCACGCTGCTCGAGCCGGCGGAGCCGCTCGAGGGCCCTTCCTTCCGCACCGCACCGAGGCGGTCGGAGGACAGAGCGGGGGTGGGCTGAGACCGGACGAGAGCACATCCAGACCAGACCACCACCGACACCACCCGACCCGGCCCGTCCCGGACCGGTCGGGCAGACATCCGAACGAAGGAGAAGATCATGTCCCAGTACGACGTCGCGCTCTTCGAGGAGATCGCCGAGCAGGACTTCGACTCGGTCGCCTACGGCGCCTGCACCACCAACACCTTCACGCTGAGCAACGTCCTCGGCAACCAGGGCGGATGGTGCACGCTCACGGTCGAGTGTCAGCCCAACTGCAAGTAGACGGATGACGGGGGGCGGGGCCACGACCGGTCCCGCCTCCCGTTCCCTTCATCGGCAGGGTCCCCGTCAGCGAGGGGACCGATTCCAGCAGGAGCGTGAGATGAGCGACACCAGAGTCTTCTACCCCGAGTTCGATCAGCAGGAGTTCGACGACGTCATCCGGCCGCTGACGGAGTGGGACGGCGAGCTCGAGCGCTCCCTCGCCGGGCGCTCCGATCCTGCGCTCGGCACCCCGGTCGCGGACTCCGGACCGGCCGTCGAGTCCGCCCCCTTCGACGCGATCATCGACGGAGTCGTCGACGAGCACCTCGCGGGGCGGACGGCGCCCGCCGCGACCGACGAGGGAGTGGACGCGGACGCCGTCGAGGCGGGACTGCGACTGCTGCTCCGCGAGCGCGTCCGCCCCGTGCTGATCCGGCCGCTGGTCGTCGCGATCAACCGCGCGCGCGAGGAGGGCGTCCTCCGCGGCGGGACCCGTCTCGCGCGGTACCAGGACTTCTGCGCGCGATGGGAGAGCGAGTTCGCGGCCGTCACCCACCGGAGCCTCCCTCTTCTCGCCTCGCAGGTGGACGGAGTGATCCGGCAGTCGCTCGCGGCCCACGATCTCCTGCTGGCCCGCTTCCGACGCGACCGCGCTCTCGTGGAGACCCTGATCGAGCCGACCTCCGGCTCCCCGGTCCTCACCGGGATCAGCGTGAGCGGCGACACCCACGCCCGCGGCTCGGCCGTCGGGATCCTCCGCTTCGACGGCGGCGGCGCGGTCGCCTACAAGCCGCGCTCGGTCGACGGCGAGGCCGGCTACGCGGCGCTCGCCGAGGAGCTCGGTGCTCTGTCCGGTCGCCGCTTCGAGGCGGCCCGGGTCGTCCGGTGCGACGGGTACGGCTGGGTGCAGTTCGTCCGCGCGGTGCCGCCCGCGGAGGCGCCGTCCGACAGCGTCTTCCGCTCCGGCCAGCTCGGCGCGCTCCTGTTCGCTCTGAACGCCCGCGACATGCATCACGAGAACGTCCTCCTGTCGACGTCTGGACCGGTCCCCGTCGACCTCGAGACCCTCCTGCACCCCCGCAGGCAGGAGCAGTCGACCACTGGGACTCCGCTGCCCGTGCGCTCCTCCGGCGGGCGGCGCACCGCGCAGGACGTCCTCTCCGAGTCCGTCTACGGCGTCGGCCTGCTGCCGATGCTCATCACCCGCCCCGGAGACGACGCCGGGCACCTCGACGTCGGCTTCCTCGGCCGAGGAGGCGACGGGCCCTCGCCCTACCGGACGCTCCGGGTCCGGGAGGGCTTCTCGGACGAGATGACCGTCGCGCTCGAGTCCGCGGAGCCCGACGACGGCCCGGCGGTCCTCGCCGCGGGCGTCGACCCGGGAGCAGGCGTCCGGACCGTCGCGAGCGAGTTCACTGCGGGGTTCCTCGACCTGTACGACTGGATCGCCGAGCACCGCGACGCGTTCGCCGAGCTGGTCGTCCGTCACCTCGGGTCGGCCCGGCTCCGCTACGTGCACAACCCGACGATCCTCTACGCCCAGACTCTCCGGATGACCTCCGGCGTCGAGGTGCTCGCGTCCCGCGAGGTCTTCCTCGCCGTGCTCAAGAGGATCGGGATCGCGAGCAAGAACGTCGCGACGACCCTGGTGGCGTCCGAGATGCTCCAGCTCTCGCGCCGCGACATCCCCTACTTCGTCACCCGCGTCGATCACGAGGAGCTGACAGCGGACGGCGCGATCGTGGCTCGCCTCGAGGAGTCGCCTCTGGAGTCGTTCCGGGCGAAGCTCGCGCGCTTCGGCCCGGCGGACAGGTCTCTGCAGGCGTCTCTGATCGGAGCCGCGTTCACCGCGCAGTTCCCCGACAACCACCTGCCCGGGAGCGGCGGCGCGGACGGAGCGGGGGCCCGGAGGATGCGGGACGACCGCCCCTCGTCCGCCCGGTCGGATCTCGCCGCGCTCGCCGTGGACATCGGCGACCATCTCGTCGACACGGTCCTCGGCGACCGCTGGGCGCATCTGCCTCCCACCTGGATCGGCCCTCTCGCCTCCGCCTCCGCAGCCCGCCCCTGGCCGCCCGGAGTCCTCGGCTACGACCTCTACACGGGACGCACGGGTCCCGCGCTCGCCCTCGCCGCTCTCGGAGCCTCGGTCGGAGCCCGTCGCCACCTCGACATCGCCCGCCAGGTCTTCGACGCCTCCGCCGAGGTGCTGAGCGAGGGCCGCTACGAGGCCAGGAGCATCCGCGCGATCGGCACCGGCGCCTACACCGGGCTGCCCGGATTCCTCTGGGGCCTCGCGGAGGCGGGACGCCGCCTCGACCGCGCCGACTGGATCGAGGCGGCGGTGTCCGCGCGCGGTCTCGTCCTCGATCAGCTCGCGGAGGAGACGGATCCCGCGTCGTGGGACATCGTCTCCGGCAGGCTCGGCGCCCTCGGCATGCTCCGCGCCGTCGATCCCGCGCCCGACGCGGCCCTCGACGCACTGGTGGAGGACGCGGTCCGGAGCCTCGCCGTCCTCTCCGGGGCGACGCCGCTGCTCCGGCAGTCCGGCTATGCGCACGGCGTCGCAGGAGCCATCGCGACGGTCGCCCGGCACGCCCGACCGAGCGGGACGAGGACCGCGGTGCTGCGCCGCCTGCTCGGTGTGCTCGACTCCTTCTACGACACGGCCGAGCGCGACTGGCACACGGACTCGGCACGGTCCGGGTCCGCGACCGGATGGTGCCACGGCTCCGCCGGCATCGCTCTCGCCCTGACGACCTGCGCGCAGTACGCGCCCGACGCGGGCGTCGACCCGGACGTCCTCGCCGCGAGCGAGGACGCGCTGATCAGGAGAGGGTTCGGGCGCAACACGACGCTCTGCCACGGCGACCTGGGGAACCTGGAGGTCCTCCGCGCGCTCGACGAGGCCTCCGGGGGTGCGCACGCGCAGGACAGGGCCCGCGTCGAGTCCTTCCTGTCGGCCTCCGTCCTCCGTGCCCGGATCGACGAGCCCAGCAGCCGCTACGCGCACACGAACTCGGTCATGGTCGGCACGTCGGGCGTCCTCCTCTCGACCGTCCGGCGGCTCGATCCCGACGCTCCGTCGTCGCCGGTGGTGCTCTCGTGACCGCGCGCCGCAGAGTTCCCGTCGTCCTGCAGACCTCGCAGACCGAGTGCGGCCTGAGCAGCTGCGTCGCCGTCCTGGGGGCCCACGGGGTCGACGAGAGCCTCGCGTCGGCCCGGTCGCGCTACGAAGCGGGACGCGACGGACTCTCCGCGGGCGATCTCGTCCGGATGCTCGCGGACAGGGGGATGGAGTCGAAGGTCTACCGAGTCGCCTCCGCCGAGGCTCTGAGGGCCTGCGCGTCGCCGGTGATCCTGTTCTGGGAGCAGTACCACTACCTGGTCCTGGAGCGGATCGTGGGAGACCGCGCCTTCCTGATGGATCCGGCCTACGGGCGGCGAGTGGTGTCGATGGCCGAGCTCGAGGAGGGGTTCAGCAGCATCGTGATCGACGCCCGGCCGGGCGAGGACTTCACTCCGAGCCGCGCGCCTCTGCTCGCGGAGTGGCGATCGCTGCCGCTCCGGGCGCCGGGGATGCGGGCGCCCCTGCTCGCGGCCGCCGGACTCGTGCTCGCCGGGTACGCGGTGACGATCGGGCTGCCGCTGCTCACGCAGAGCATCGTCGACGCCTTCACCGGAGGCGCGGCGCCGGACATCGGGGGCGTGGTGCTGCTCGTGCTCGTCGCC
This sequence comes from Rathayibacter sp. VKM Ac-2762, assembly GCF_009866585.1. NCBI lineage: Bacteria > Bacillati > Actinomycetota > Actinomycetes > Micrococcales > Microbacteriaceae > Rathayibacter > Rathayibacter sp. VKM Ac-2762. The sequence goes on from NZ_CP047419.1 coordinate 2,730,920, forward strand.
GCGGTGCTGTTCTACGTCATCACGCTCCTGCGCAGCGTCGTGCTCGCGCGCCTCGTCCGAGCCCTCGGGCAGCACCTCATGGAGAAGGTGTTCGACCGGATGATGAGCCTGCCGTTCCCGTACTTCTCGACGAGGCCGGCCGGTGAGCTCCTCTACCGCCTGTCGAGCGTCAACACCGTCCGCGACCTGCTCTCGACCCGCGTCGTGCAGGTGGTGGTGGACGCGGGCACGCTCCTGTCCCTCTCCGTGTACCTCGCGATCGTCTCGCCCGCCGTGCTGCTCGCCGCGCTCGGTGTCCTCGCCCTCGTGGTGGTGCTGCTCGCCCTGACCGCCTCTCGCATCCGCACCCGCCTGGACACGGAGATCGCCTACGCGGCGTCGAGTCAGATCGTGCAGCTCGACGCGATCGCGTCCATCGAGTCGATCAAGATGGCGGGGAGCGCGCGGTCCGTGGTCGAGCGCTGGTCGACCGACTACCGCCGCTCGATGGCGGCTCTCGAAGGGCGGATGCGCCTCCAGCTCGGAGCGGTCGGAGGGGTGGTCGCCTGCGTCCAGCTCTTCGCGCCCCTCCTGCTGCTCACCGTCTCGCTCTGGCAGGCGAGCCGCGGCGAGATGACGACCGGCCAGGCGATCGCCGTCCAGAGCGTCGGCGGGGTGCTGTTCGCCTCGCTCTCCTCGCTCTTCGGCGCCTACAACGAGTTCGTCCAGACCTCGCGAGCGGTCGCCAGGATCGGGGACATCACCGAGACCGCGCCCGAGACGAGCGGCGGTACTCGCACTCGACTGGACGACGCCTCGCTCGAGCTGCACGACGTCGGCTTCCGCTACTCCGTCTCGGCCCCCGACTCGCTCTCGGGCCTCTCTCTGCACCTGCCCGCCGGTTCGACGACCGCGGTGGTCGGAGCATCGGGGGCGGGGAAGAGCACATTGGCCGCCGTGCTGTGCACCCTCTACAGTCCGACGACCGGTCGGATGCTGGTCGGCGGAGTGCCGTCGACCGAGTACGACACGGACTTCCTGCGCTCCCGCATCGGCTACGTGCCGCAGACCAGCACCCTGCACAACGGGACTCTGCTCGACAATCTCGCCATGGGCTCCGCCATGGACCCCGCCGAGATCGAGCGCCGCTGCCGCGCGATGGGCTTCCTCGACTTCATCGACGAGATGCCGATGGGGTACCGCACGATCGTCTCCAGCCTCGGAGGGAACCTCTCGGGCGGGCAGCGCCAGCGCGTCGCCATCGCCCGCACCCTGCTCCGCGACCCCGAGATCCTGGTGATGGACGAGGCGACGAGCGCCCTCGACGGAGTCAACGAGCGGCTCGTGGACGAGTACGTCCGGGATCTGGGCTGCACCAGGATCCTCTTCGCGCACCGGCTCTCGACCATCCGCGACGCCCAGCAGGTCGTGGTCCTCGCGGGCGGCCGCATCGCGCAGGTCGGCCCCCACGACGAGCTCGCGGCGATCGACGGCCCGTACCGCACGCTGTATCCGCCTCTGGACGGCGGCGCATCCGACGGGGCCGCCCCTGACCCGGCGCGGGCGGCGGCCGCGCCGATGCGCTGACTCTCCCCACCGGCACCACACCTGAAAGGCGACACCGACGTGATCTCGATCGATTCCCTCACGAAGCGCTACCGCGGCACGACCGCCGTCTCCGAGCTCTCGTTCTCGGCGCGACCCGGCGCGGTCACCGCACTCCTCGGACCCAACGGCGCCGGCAAGTCGACGACCCTCCGCATCCTGCTCGGGCTCGAGCAGCCCGACGGCGGGACCGCCACGTTCGACGGCGTCCCCTACCGGTCGATGCGCGAGCCGATGCGCAGCGTGGGCGCGCTGCTGGATGCGGGCTGGGTGCATCCGCTGAGGACGGTCTCCGCGCACCTGCGCTGGATGGCGCAGTCGAACGGCATCCCGCGCGAGCGCATCGGCGAGGTCCTCGAGATCGTCGGCCTCCAGAGCGTCGCCGGTCGCCGCTGCGGCAAGCTCTCGCTCGGGATGCGCCAGCGGGTCGGCCTCGCCGGAGCGCTGCTGGGCGACCCCGACCACCTCATCCTCGACGAGCCGGCGAACGGTCTCGATCCCGAGGGCGTCCAGTGGATCCGCGCCTTCATGCGGCGATTCGCGGACAGCGGGCGCGTGGTGCTGATGTCCAGCCACATGCTGGGCGAAGTGGAGCAGAGCTGCGACGAGGTCGTCGTGATCGCCCGGGGCTCCGCCCGGTACACGGGCGGCATCGAGCAGTTCACCGCCCGCGGCGGGTCGGGGAGGGTCCGGGTCCGCGCGGCGGAGCCCGAGCGCCTCGCGGCCGTCCTCGCCGAGAGCGGGGTGGTCTGCTCCGACGTCGTCGCAGGTGCGCGTGGGCCGGAGTTCACAGTGGAGGACAGCGACGAGCAGACGGTCGCCGAGGCGGCTGCGGCTGCCGGACTCCTCGTCTTCGAGATCAGCGCCGAGCGGTCGTCCGTCGAGGAGGCCTTCTTCCGCGAGGTCGGTGACGGAGCCGAGTTCCGGGGAAGGCTCTAGCGCCGTGCAGCTGCTCCGCTCAGCGCGCTCCGCGGGCACCCGCCTCGTGTCCACCTCCGACGTGCAGGTGACCGCGCTCGTCGCGGTGCTCATCCCGGCGGCCGCTCTCCTCGCCTCCCGGACCCTCGAGGTCGACGGCCCCTACCTGTCCAGCCGGGCGACTCTGCTGCTCGTCTCGCTCGGCGTGCCCCTGGCTGCCGCCGCCGTCGCGGGCAGCCGTGCCCTCGAGCATCGGCTGGGCGTCGAGAACGCCGTCGTCCTCGCCGTCCCCTCGGCTCGCGCGCGGACCGGCGGCGCCCTGCTCGCGGTCGCCGTGCTCGGGTTCGCCTGGGGTGCCGCGGCCCATCTGATCGTCGTCGGCGCCGAGTCGGCCCTGTCGATCGGGGCGCCGGTGACGGTCCTGCTGCTGCAGAGCCTCCGTGCCGGGCTCGTCGTCGCGGTGCTCGTCGTCGCCGCGCGGTCTCTGGGCGACCTGCTCCGCAACACCGCCGCCGTCTGGACCCTCGTCCTCGCCTGGTCGGCGGTCGGCGAACGGCTCGTCGGGAGCATCCCGGGTCTCGGGCCGATCGCCGGTCCGTTCCTGCCCGTCCGCAACGCCGACTACTTCGTGACGGGTAGCGCCTACGGGGCCGACTACCCCTGGTCGGCTCCCTGGGCGCTGCTCGTGCCCCTCGCCTGGGCGGCCGCCCTCTGCGCTGCGGCGCTCACCGTCTCGGCGCTCGTCCCCGTGCTGTCCTCCCGGAAGGAGAACCACTGATGTCCACTGCCCTGAGCGAGTCGCGCCTGCCGCGATCCACGATGTTCGCCCGGTCCGTCCGTGCCGAGGTGTCGAAGGAGTGGTCGACCGGGTTCCAGGCCGGGGGTGCCGTCCTCGTCAGCCTGGTGACGCTCGGGGTCGCGCTCGGGATCGGCTCGGTGAGCCGCACGGCCGACGCGCGGTGGAACAGCGGACAGGGCATCCTCCAGCCCCAGTTCGCCCTGGTCGGGCTGCTGACCGTCGGGGTCGTGCTCCTCCTCCTGGCAGCGGCCTGGTCGGTGCTCGGGGAGCGAGTCCCCCGGACGGCCGGGCTGAGCGCGATCGCCGTGCCGTCACGGAGCGTGCTCGTGCTCTCGAAGACGACCGTCGCCGCGGTCGGGACGCTCGTACTCACGGCCGTCCTCGTCCCGCTCGCGCTGATCGTCACGGCGTCCGCCGCGGCCGGCGCGATCGCCTGGCCGTCCGAGCTGCTGGAGGCGGGTGGAGCGCGCTTCTGGCTGGTCCTGCCGTTCGTGCTCGCCGCGTACGCCGCGATGGCCGTCGCTGTGGCGGCACTGCTCGACTCGGTGCCCCTGACGATCGGCGTCCTGCTCGTCTGGTACCTCCTCGTCGAGGACTGGCTCGGACGGGTGCCCGCCCTCGAAGCGGCGGCGTCGCTCCTCCCGGTCTCGGCCGGGCTCAGTCTGGCGGGAGCGCAGGGTGACGCGGCCGCTCTCCCGGGCGGCGTGGCGGGCGGCGTCGCGGCCCTCGTCGGCGCGACAGTGCTCCTGGTCGCGCTGGCGTGCTTCCGGGTCGAGAGGCGCGACGTCCGCTCCTGACGGCGGCACGGAGCCGGCTCGAGGCGCGGGCGTCGCCTCCGTCTCAGTCGGGGGCCGGCACCGCGTACAGCGAGATGCACCGCGCGGACTCGGGGCCGTAGGGCGCCCCGATCCAGTCCGCCGTGCGCCCCGCGAGGCGGAACCCGGCTGCGAGCGCGATCGCGTCCATCTCGTTCGGGTACATGTAGCGCAGCACCTGGGTCCAGCTGATGGGGTCGCCCCTCCCGATCACCGTGTTCTCGGCGACAAGGAGCTGGCGCACGGGCTCGACCGTGTACTGCTCGATCAGGACGGTGCCCGGGTCGAGGTGGCGCAGCGAGGAGGACGGGCTGGTCCTCGAGTGGTAGTGGATCGGATTGAAGGTCTCCACGACGAAGACGCCGCCGGGCCGCAGCTCGCCGAAGGCGTTGGCGAAGACCGCCTGCTGCTCCTCGAGGCTCTTCGCGAAGAAGATCGTGTTGATCATCAGGAGCACGGCGTCGTAGTCGCCCGTGCGGCCCGGCTCGGTGAAGGATCCGTGCCGCGCGTCGATCCGGCCGTCGGAGTCGGCGCCGGCGAGCAGACGGAGCATCGGCGCCGAGATGTCGATCCCGGCGACGTCGAAGCCCGCCGAGGCGAGAGGCAGGGCGGTGCGACCCTCGCCGATCCCGTACTCCATGACGCGGTTCCCCGGAGCGAAGCGCCGCAGCAGCGAGTGCAGGGCGTCGTGCTCCTCGGCCGGCATCGGATAGAGCAGGCCGTAGATCTCGGTGATCCGCCCGCTGTAGTCGTCGTTCGACATCGTCCTCCTCGGCGGCGCGGCGGTGACGACGTGCCTTCCCCGCCGATCGCCCCCCGGCGCCCGTGGCAGTCAATCAGACGCCGAGCGGGTCCGGCCAGCCCCGGTCCTCTCGGGCACTGTCGCGGGTCCGGCCGGTCGATCGGTCGGACGACGGAGGACCCGTCGCCCGGCGGATGCGGTCTCGACGGGTCGGGTGTCAGGCTCGAGGGATGGACGACTCGACACGGAACTCCTCGGAACAGCCTGCTCCCATTGCCCCGCCGGCCGCTGCGCCCCCCGGAGCCGGGCAGCCGCCCCTCCCCGTCGCTCTCCTCCTCCTGCTGCGGCGGAGCGACGGGCGGCCCGCGGCTTCGTCGGGCGCTCTCGACACCGTCCTGGCCGCCTCCGTCCTCGCGGAGCTCTCCCTCCAGCGGCGCGTCGAGGTGGACGCCGGAGTCGTCGCCCTCGGGCCGGAGCGGTCCGCGCTCGGGGACGCCGTGCTCGACGGGGCCCTCGGGTGGATCGAAGCGGAGCGAGCACCGCGCAGCGTCTCCTGGTGGATCGCCCGCCTCACGCGGAGGGAGCTGCATGCCGCCCTCCTCGAGCGGGTCGCCGCCGTGGAGCCGGCGGAGGACGAGCGGCTGCGGATCCGGGTCGCCGAGGTCCTCGCGGCTCGGACGGCGCTTCTTCCGTCGGACGCGGCGCTCATCGGCCTGCTCGACGCGGCCGGAGCGCTCTCGCCGAGGCCCGGCATCCCGGACCGGCAGGCGATCCGGTCGCTCGCGGCGCAGCACTGGGCAGGGCCGGCGGCCGCCGCCGTCCTCGCGGGAACCGCCGCGAGCGTCACGGGAGCCGCGGTGATCGCCGCGACGACGACGGTCACGATCACCGGCATGTGATCCGACGCGTGCGACTCGCTGAGGCCGCGCGCCCCTACTCCGCCGGGTAGTCGGGCGCGACGAAGACGCAGAACGGGTGGCCGGCCGGATCGGCGAGGACGTGGAGCGCCTCCTCCGGGTCCTCGCTCCTGTCCTCGATCAGCTCGGCGCCGAGAGCGAGCGCCCGGGTCTTCTGCCGGTCGAGCTCGTCGGCGTCCGCGACCATGAAGTCGAGGTGCAGCTGCTGCGGGACGGGCCCCTCCGGCCAGGTCGCGCGCGGCAGGGCGGCCACCCGCTGAAACGTGAGCTTCGCGCCGTCGGCGGTGACGATCGCGACCCACTCCGCCTCGTCGTCCGAGCCGTCCGCGGGCGGCTCGTCGCCGGGGCGGTACTCGCCGCCGAGCAGGGCGAGGTAGAAGGCGGAGAGGGCGCGGGCGTCCTCCGTGTCGAGGACGACCTGGCGCAGGCGCATGCGGGCAGGGTACCGCCGGACGGCACCGGAGAGGGATGACGTGCTGTGCGGGACGGCTGCGGCGGGCCGGGCGTCGTGGGTCGCGGCCCGACGTCGGCTGAGAAGGGGGGTCCCTGCCCCGACACGGCAGGCCGCGTCTCAGCGGAGGTTGTCCAGCTCTCTCGCTCCCGACCGCGCCGCCCTGCCACTCCGCGCCCGCTTCCTCAACCCCTCCCGGCTCCCGGCCTCGCGCCAGGGCCCGGCGCGTACTGTGGCCGCTGACTCACGACGGCTACGAGGGAGACACCATGACGGAGCAGATCGGAATCCCCGAGGCCGCGGCGCTGGGGAGCGAGCAGCGGAGCATCGCGATCCTCGGAGCGGGCGGCGACCTCACCGAGCGGCTGCTGCTGCCGGGCCTGGGCCGGGTGGCCGAGCTCGCGCGCGACCTCGAGCTCACGCTGATCGGCGCGGCGCGCACGCCGCAGACCGACGAGGAGTGGCAGGGCCTCGTCCGCCGCAGCCTCGAGGCGGCCGGAGTCGCCCCGCACACGGTCGAGGCGCTCGCGTCGCGCGCGCGCTTCGTCGCCACCGACGCCTCCGACCCGGAGCAGCTGAAGGCCCTCCTCGACGCCTGCCCGTCGACCCCGGTGCTCTACGTCGCCCTGCCGCCGGCGATGGGGCACAAGGTCGCCGCCTCGCTCGCCGAGCTCGACCTGCCCGAGGAGCTGGTCGTCGCCATCGAGAAGCCGTTCGGCGAGGACCTCGACGACGCGATCGCCCTCAACGCGGCGTTCGCGAAGGTCCTCCCCGAGAGCCGCCTCTGGCGCATCGACCACTTCCTCGGCAACGCGACCGTGCTGGGGATGCTGGGTCTGCGCTTCGGCAACAGCCTGCTCGAGGCGAGCTGGAGCGCCGAGTGGATCGAGAAGGTCGAGATCGTCTACGACGAGACGCTCGGCATCGAGGGCCGCGCGGCCTTCTACGAGAAGACCGGCGCGCTGCGCGACATGCTGCAGAGCCACCTCCTGATGGTGCTCGCGCTGACCACGATGGAGCGCCCCGACGAGGTCGCGCCCGACGAGGTCCACGCGCGCATGGCCGAGGTGCTCGGCGCCGTGCGGCTCTGGCGCGACGACCCCTCCTCCGCCCGCCGCGCCCGCTACACCGAGGGCCGCGTCGACGGCCGCTTCTTCCCCTCCTACGTCGACGAGCCCGACGTCGACCCCGAGACCGGCACCGAGACCCTCGCGCAGCTGCTGCTCCAGGTCGACACTCCGCGCTGGGCGGGCGTCCCCTTCGTCCTCCGCTCCGGCAAGGCGATCGGCGACCCGCGCCGGGAGGTGGCGATCCACTTCCGCGCCGCCACGCCCCCGCGCGGCCTGCAGGCGGCCGAGGGCGACGCCGGGACGGTCCTCCGGATCGGCCTCAAGGGCGGCGACGTCAGCCTCGACCTGGTCGTGAACAGCGCCGACGAGCTGACCGATCTCGAGCGCACCACCCTGACGGCGCAGCCCGGCGCGGCCACGCTCGACCCCTACGCGCAGGTCCTCGCCGGGATCCTGCAGGGCGACACCCTGCTCTCGGTCCCGGGCGACGTGGCCGAGCAGTGCTGGCGCATCGTCACTCCGGTGCTCTCCGCCTGGGCCGCGGGCGACGCTCCGCTGGACGAGTACGAGGCGGGGAGCGCGGGGCCCGAGGGCTGGTGAGCGCGCGGTGAGGCGCGCGGGCTGAGGCGTCGGCGCGTGGCGTGATGCGGGGTCGGGTCCGCCGACGCCGGTCGCGTCGCCTCCCGCCCGGCTCCGCTGCTGGCCGTCCCGCTGGTCGACCCGTTCCGCCGGTCGACCGGCCGGTCGGTCGACCCTCCCGCCCGTTGACCCTCCCGCCCCTTGACCCTCCCGCCGGGGGAGACGGGATGCTGGAGGCATGTTGGGCATCGGGGAGTACGCAGGCATCACGGGTCTGAGCGTGAAGGCGCTCCGGCACTACGACGAGAAGGGCGTGCTGGTCCCGGCGGAGGTCGACGAGCGGTCGTCGTACCGCCGGTACGCCGACGCCCAGGTCCGGGCCGGAGTAGTGATCAGCGCCCTCCGGAGCGCGGGGGTGCCGCTGCCCGAGGTCGCGGCGGCGACTCGAGCCGGCACCGCGGCGGAGGCGCTGCAGGCGCACAGGGAGCGCGTGCTCGCGGAGCGGGAGCAGGAGGACCGGGCGTTCGAGGCCGCCGAGGTGGCGCTGCGGGCGCTCGCCGTTCCGGTCGAGGTCGCCGAGCGGACGATGCCGGCGCAGCCGTACGTCGGCCGGGTCCTCACGATCGCCCTGGTCGAGGCCGACGGGCCGGGCGACGACGAGGCGAACGAGATCTTCGGCGCGCTCGCCACCCGAGTGCACGCGGCAGGGCTCGGGCCGACGGGACGTTTCTGGACGGCGCTCCGGGCGGGCGAGCCGGGTTCGGCGGAGCTCGTCTGCTGCTGGCCGACGTCGGCGGAGGGGGAGGGCGACCTCGCCGATCTCGCCGCGATCCTCCCGGCGCGCACCGAGCTGGTCGCCACCTGGCGCCCCCGCGACGGGGAGGAACTGCCCGAGGGGACCCTGCATCCGGCGATCGTCGCGCTCTTCGACGCCGCCGGAGACCGCGGCCTGCGGCTCGACGGGGTCGAGGTGCGGCAGACGGTGCTGGGGGAGGGGCCCGAGGACGTGACGGTCGAGGTGTTGCTGACGGTCGCGGGGTGAGCGGAGGCCGGGGCGCGGGGGCGACCGCAGTCGCCCCCGCCTCCCGGTCCCGGTGCTGCTCAGTAGGCGAACTGCCACATGTAGCGGCGCCCCTCCAGCGCGTAGCCCCGGACAGCGGCCCAGTGGGCGGCGAGCCGGGAGACCAGCGTCGAGTACACGAGCGGTGCGACGAAGGCGCGCTGGGGCGCCGCGATGCCGGGCAGCTCGAGGTCGCGGGAGTCGACGTAGTGGGTCGTCCCGCTGTACTGGTCGAGGAAGCTCCGGGCGCGCTCGCCCATCGGCCGCGTCGCGTCCTCGGCGAGGAGGACGAGGCTCTGCGTCTCGCCGTCGAAGACCTCGAAGGGGCCCTGGAAGAACTCGTCCGCGTTGATCGTCGCGGCGTGCATCCACTGCATCTCCTGCAGGTAGCAGGAGGTGAAGGTCTGACCGGGGCCCATGAGCGACCCGGAGGTGACGAGGTAGGTCACGGGGACGTCCTTCATCGCGGCGGCCAGCTCCTCGGCCCTCGGCTCGAAGGCGGCGACCATGGCGACCATCGCGGACGGCAGGGCGCGCAGCGCCTCGAGCCGATCCGTCACGTCCACCCCGTCGCGGCGCAGGACCGCGAGCGCGAGCAGCTGCAGCACGAGCTGCGTGCCCTGACCGGTCTGCGCGACGAAGGCGGTGTCGAGGGCGAGCGCGAGCGGTCCCTCCTGCTTGAGGGTCACTCCGACCACGGCGGCGCCGCGCTCCTGCGCCCACTCGCCGGCCCGCACGGTCTCGGGGGTCTCGCCGGTGCCCGAGAGCACGACGACGAGGGCGCCGGGGCCGACCGAGGCGGGCGCGCGGAAGAAGAACTCGTCCGAGTTGTAGGAGGCGGCGGGCGTGATCGCGGCCGTGTCGAGCAGGTACTGAGCGGCCTGGACGCCCATCAGCGATCCGCCCGCGCCGACCAGGAAGACGCGGTCGACCGCGGGGAGGGAGGCGACGTGGTCGTCGATCCGGCTCCACAGCGACAGAGCGTGCTCCATCGAGGGGGCGATGTCGTCGGGGACGGGGGCGACGGGGCCCGGTCCGAGGTAGGTGCCGTCGGTCATCGGAGTTCTCCTTCTGCGAGGGGGTGGGTCTGGTGGTCGAGGGCGGCGGCCGCGGGCGGGCCGGCCTCCTCTGTGATCTCGATCGGCGCTCCGTAGCCGAAGGCGCCGTGCTCGGTGCAGGTGAACGCGGCCGAGATCGAGGCTGCGGCCATGAGGTCGTCCAGCTCCTCGCCGCGCAGCAGCCCGATGAGCGTGCGCGCGATGAACGAGTCGCCGGCGCCCAGTGTGTCCACGACGCGAGTGGCGACCGGGGTGCTGACGGCCCGGTGGACTCCGTCGGAGAGCACGGCTCCGCGCTCGCCGCGGGTGACGAGGGCCCAGGAGGCGCCGGCATCGAGGGCGCCGGCGAGCAGATCCTCGATCTCGTCGTCGCTTCGGCCTCCTCCCGAGAACGAGGCGAGGAAGCAGTGCTCCGCGACCTCGGCGACGGACGCCCGGTCGAACTCGGAGGAGAAGTCGTACGACACGCGCGTCCGCTCGGCGAACGCGCCGAGGTGCTCGTCGAGAAAGCTCGAGGCGCCGACGTGCAGAGCGTCGAAGCCCGTGATCGTGTCGAGGTCGTCGGCCGAGGGGGTGAAGAGCGAGACGCCCTTCCCCGAGTCGAGGAAGACGCGGTCTCCGTCGATCAGGCCGATCCGGCAGTAGGCGGTCCAGCCCTCCTCCTGGCGCAGGCGCGACACGTCGACGCCCTCGGCGGCGAGGGAGGAGCGGAGGAGGCGGCCGGCGGCGTCGTCGGACACGGCGCCGATGTAGGCGGTCGGGACACCCTCGCGAGCGGCGTAGACCGACACGTTCACGCAGTTGCCGCCGGGGTACATCACACCGTCCGCGGTGTAGCAGTCGACGACGTTGTCGCCGACGGCCACGATCCGGGGATCGGCGAGCGGGAGCGGGCGCATCAGGCCGTCACCGCGCTGAACCGCGACGAGCGGAACGGCCGCAGCAGTGGGCTCGGCTCGCCGGAGAGGATCTCGAGGGCGATCAGCTCCCCGACGATGAGCCCGAGCGTCGCGCCGCTGTGGGTGAAGACGGCATGCAGACCGGGGATCTCCTCGACGGCTCCGAGCACCGGCTCGCCGTCGCCCGGGATCGGCTTCGGGCCGGCCCCGAACGAGTCGAGCTCGAGCCGCGGGTTGCCCGCGAGCACGGCCGACGCCTCCTCGAGGAGAGTGGCGACGGTCTCGTCGCGCACGTGCCAGGTGCCGTCGGGGTCGACGACGACCTCGCGCTCCGACCATCCGGAGTCAAGGACGAGGGTCCCGTGCGGGGTGGGCCGCACGGCGACGCGGGGGGTGTTGAGCACGGCCCGCAGCTCGACCTCGATCGGCTTCGTCGTCACGAGCAGCGAGATCGGCGTCTGCTCGGGGAGGTGGATACCGAGCTCCGCGAGCTCGCGCGGCACCCAGGGTCCCGTGGCGAGGACGACCTCGTCGGCGGGGATCCGGTCGCCGGAGGCGGTCTCGGCTCCGACGGCTCGACCGCCCTCGACGACGACCGTCGTGCGTCCGGCGTTCTCGATCAGCACGCCGCCCGCCTCCTGGAAGGCCTGGAGCAGGTGGGCGGTGAGGAGCGGGAGGTCGACCCAGCCCTCTCCGGGGTTGAAGATGGCGCCCTCCTCGGCGACGGAGGAGGGGTCGACCCCTGGGGTCCACTCGGCGATCTCGTCGGGGGAGAGCCACTCGGAGTCGTAGCCGACCGCCTTCTCGTGGGCGGAGCGCTCGCGGTGGGACCGGCCGGGCTTGGCCCAGGTCAGGCCGCCGTCGAAGCGCAGGAACCGCGCGGCGTCGGGGTTGCGGGCGAGGAGCGTCCGGTAGCGGTCGATCCCGGCGACGCGGAGCGCGTGGTACTCGTCGCTGCGGATCCCGGCCGAGTTGAGCCACGAGAGCGAGCGGCCGCTGGCGCCGGAGGAGACGGTCGTCTCGGTCACGAGGGTGACCGTCGCGCCGCGCCGGGCGAGCTGCGCCGCGGTCGAGACTCCGAGCACTCCGGCACCGATCACGACGACGGCGGGAGCGGAGGCGGTGGTTCTGGGCATGGCTGTGCTTCCTGTTCGATGAGTGGAGAAAGGGGGCGCCGTCAGCGCGATGCGGCGGCGCGGATCCGGTCGATCAGCTCGAGGACGCGCACCGCGTCGTCGGGATCGACCGGCAGGGGCGCGCCGTCGAGCAGGGTGTCGGCGAGGCGGGAGTAGAAGTCGCTGTAGCGGCCGGCCAGGAGGGGGTGCGGCCGAGCCGACCCGTCGCGCCCGAGCAGGGCCGGGCTCGAGGCCGCGCCGAAGCCCTCGTCGGTGGGGAGGCCCCCCGCCTTGAGGGCACCCTCCTGCGGGTCGAGGCCCGAGGAGGTGAAGCCGGCCTCGGAGCCGAGGACGTGGAAGCGCGGCCCGACCAGCGGCGCCACCGCGTTCATCCACAGGTGCGAGACCACTCCGCTCCGGTGCTCGAGCGAGACGAACGCGTCGTCCTCGGCTCCTCCGCCGTCCCGCCGCGTCGCGAGTTCCGCGTGCACGTGGTCGACCTCGCCGAAGAGGAGGAGCGCCTGGTCGAGGAGGTGGGTGCCGAGGTCGAGGAGGATCCCGCCGCCGTCGGCCGCTGTCGAGCGGGCCTTCCACGTCTTCGTCTCGACCGGCTTGAACCACTCGAAGCGGGACTCGAACCGGCGCACCACGCCCAGGGCGCCCTCGTCGAGGAGAGCGCGCAGGGTGAGGAAGTCGCCGTCCCAGCGGCGGTTCTGGAAGACCGTCAGCACGACGTCCTGGGCGCGGGCGTGGTCGACGAGCGCCCGCGCCTCCGCGGCGGTGGCGGCCAGGGGCTTGTCGACGACGACCGCGACTCCGGCGTCGACCGCCCGGGTAGCGAGGTCGACGTGGGTGCCGGGCGGCGAGCCGATGACGACGAGGTCGAGGCCGCGCTCGAACAGGGACTCCGCGTCGGGCAGCACCTCGGCGCCCCGGTGCAGGCGGCGGGCCTCGGCGGCCCGCTCGGGATCGGCGGTGACGACGGCCTCCACCGAGTACCGCGGAGACGTGGCGAGGAGCGGACCGTGGAACACGCGGCCGGAGGTGCCGAACCCGATCACACCGGTGCGCAGCGGCTCCCGGGCGCTCACAGCACCTCCGAGAGGAAGCGCTGCAGGCGGGCGCTGCGCGGTGCGTCGAAGATCTGCTCCGGGGTGCCGGCCTCGACGACCCGGCCCTCGTCCATGAAGACGACCTGATCGGCGACCTTGCGGGCGAACTTCATCTCGTGCGTGACCACGAGCATCGTCATCCCGCGCTGCCCGAGCGCGGCCAGGAGGTTCAGGACGCCCTTGACCAGCTCGGGGTCGAGCGCGCTCGTGACCTCGTCGAAGAGCATCACCTCGGGCGCCATGGCGAGGGCCCGGGCGATGGCGACGCGCTGCTGCTGGCCGCCCGAGAGGTCGCGCGGCCGGTGGTCGGTGCGCTCCGCGAGTCCGACCTCCTCGAGGCGCTCGTGGGCGACGCGCAGCGACTCCGCCTTCGACATCCGCTTCACGTTGCGCAGCGCCAGCGCGACGTTCTCGAGCGCGGTGTGGTCGGGGAAGAGGTTGAAGTGCTGGAAGACCAGGCCGATCCGGCGGCGGAGGACGTCGGGCTTCACCGAGAGGGCGCTCTCGCCGGCGATCCGCACGTCGCCGCTCTTCGGCTCGTGCAGGCGGTTGACGCCGCGGAGCATCGTCGACTTGCCCGAGCCGGAGGGCCCGATGACGCAGGTGGTCGTGCCCGGCTCGACCGTCAGGCTCACTCCGCGGAGGACCTCGATGTCGCCGTAGGCCATCGTGAGGTCCGCGAGCTCGAGGCGCGACCCCTCGTAGACGTGGCCGTCGGCCAGGGGGATGGGCGAGGTGTAGGTCACGTGTTGCTCCCGAGGGTGAGAGGGGTGGGCGAGACCTCGGCGACCTCGTCGAGACCGCTCTTCGGCGGGGCGGCCCTGCGGCGGCCGGTGCGGAAGCGGTTGTCGAAGTAGTTGACGAGGTGGGTCAGCGGAACGGTGATCACGAGGTAGAACAGGCCCGCCATCACCAGCGGGGACAGGTTGCCGGTGAGGACGGCGGCGTCCTGGCCGACGCGGAACAGCTCCCGCTCGCTCACGAGGAGGCCGAGGAAGTAGACGAGGCTCGAGTCCTTCACGATCGCGATCGACTGGTTGACGAGGGCGGGCAGGACGCGGCGGATGCCCTGCGGCACCACGACCAGCCGCATCGCCTTCCCGTAGCTGAGGCCGAGGGCGCGGCAGGCCTCGAGCTGTCCGCGGTCGACGCTCTGGATGCCGGCGCGGAAGATCTCGCCGATGTAGGCGCTCGCGATCAGGCTGAGCGCGAGGATGCCGAGGGGGTAGGGCGAGGGGCCGAAGATCTGCTGGCTGAAGCGGGCGAAGCCCTGGCCGATCAGCAGGATGGTGAGGATCGCGGGGAGGCCGCGGAACACGTCGGTGTAGATCCGGGCGGGGATGCGCAGCCACCGGGAGGTGGAGATCCCCATGACGGCGAGGATCATCCCGAGCACGATGCCGATGACCGTCGCCGCGAGCGAGATCACGAGCGTGTTGACGAGGCCGGTGCCGAGCAGCTGCGGGAAGACCGCGGCCATCGCGTCGAAGTCGAGGAAGGTCTGAGTGAGGGTGTCGAGCCAGTCCATGGTGCTCTCTCAAAGGTCGAGGGGGCGCGGCGCGGACCGCGCGCGCCCCCTTCAGGTCACGGGGTGGGGGTGGGGGAGCTGGTCTGCTCGGCGCTCGGGAGGTACTGCTCGGGCATCGGGGAGCCGGGGAACCACTTCTGGTACAGCTCCTTCCAGGTGCCGTCCTCCATGGCCTCGTGGAGTCCGTCGTTGAGGGCCTCGCGCAGGGCGTCGCTGCCCTTGGCGACCGCGAAGCCGGCCGGGGCGTCGAAGGACGGGATGTCCTCCACGTCGACGAGGTCGTACTGGTCGATGTACGCCTTGGTCGACTCGTAGTCGAGGAAGTGCGCCTGGATGGTGCCGTTGTTGAGCGCCGCGATCGCCGCGTTGTTGTCGGGGAAGCGCACGAGCTCGGCCTCGGGGAAGTTCTTCACCGCGTAGGTCTCCTGGAGGGTGCCCTGCACGACGCCGAGGCGGGTGCCCGAGCCGAGGTCGTCGGCGGAGGAGATCCCGCTGTCCTTCGTGCTCAGCACCGTGAGGTAGCCGGCGAGGTAGCCGTCGCTGAAGTCCACCGTCTTCTGGCGGTCGGGAGTGATGCCGATCGCGGCGACGCCGACGTCGTACTGCTTGTTCGCCACGGCGGCGAGGAGGCTCGAGAAGTCCTGGCCGGTGAAGACCACGTCGGTGATGCCCTCGCGGGCGGCGACGTCGGTGAACAGCTCGATGTCGAAGCCGCTGAACTTCCCCTCGGCGTCGGTGAACGCGTAGGGCTTGATGTCGCCGACGCTGGCGACGCGGATCTGGCCCGGCGTGATGAGGCCGTAGGGGTTCTCGGCGGAGGTCGCTCCGCCGCCTGCTCCGCTGCTGCCGCAGGCCGTGAGGGTGAGCAGGGCCGCCGCCAGCGTGGCGATCGCTGCGGGGATGATGCGCTTCTTCATCGCTGTCCATTCATGAGGAGGTGGGGCGGAGGATCGAGGGATTCTGTAGGTGAGTCCGGTCCCAATCAGCTAGGTTGAGACCGGACTCACTGCGGTATCGAGGAAGCTACCCCGCGCTGCGAACGAGTGTCAAGAGCAGGAGAAGTCCGGATCGGAAGGAGCGTCGTGACCGACATCACGAAGCGGAGGCGCGAGGTGACCGTGGCCGACGTGGCCCGGGAGGCCGGCGTTGGGAAGGCCACGGCGGCGCGCGCGCTGGGCAACTACGGCGCCGTCAGCGAGAGCGTCCGCGACCGGGTGCTGGCCGCCGCCGAGCGCCTCGACTACCGGCCGAACGAGCTCGCCCGGAGCATGAACACGGGGAAGTCGAAGACCATCGGCGTCATCGTCGGCGACATCGAGAACGGCTACTTCGGCCTCGCGATGAGGGGCATCACCGACGCCGTCGCCGGAGCGGGCTACGACGTCGTCCTCATCAACACGTCGGAGGACGTCGACACCGAGGTCGACGCGGTGAGGGTGCTCCTGGACAAGCGCGTCGACGGCATGATCGTCTCGCCCGCGTCGTCCTTCCACACGCAGCACCTGCACGACGTCCACGCCACGGGTCGTCCCCTGGTCCTGCTGGACCGGCGGATCGACGGACTCCCGGTTCCCTCGGTCGGCGTCGAGATCGCCGTGGCCGCCGAGCAGGCGACCGCCGCCCTGCTCGAGGCCGGGCACCGCCGGGTGGCGTTCGTGACGGCGCTCGCCGACCCCGGTGATTGGACGCCAGGCGAGCCCCTTCGCGTGTCCTCGGTGACCGAGCGCCTGTCCGGCATCTCCGCGGCGCTGAGCTCGGCGGGCATCGCGCCCGACCGGGAGCTGATCCACTTCGGCGCGACCGGCTTCGTCGAGGCGGCCGCCGTCCTCGACGATCTCCTCGCGCTCTCCGAGCCGCCCACCGCGATCCTCGCCTCCGACAGCCTCATCGCCCTCGACCTGCTGCGCGCCGCGAGGGCCCGAGGCCTGCGCATCCCGGACGACCTCTCCTTCGTGATGTTCGACGACTTCCCGTGGGCCGAGCTGATCGATCCGCCCCTGTCGGTCGTGTCCCAGCCGATCTACGAGGTGGGAGTCGCGGCCGGCCGCACGATCCTGCGCCTGCTCGGCGGGCGGACGGAGCCGGACGCGGAGATGCTCGCCGCGACGTTCATCGCCCGGGAGTCCATCGGGCGGGTGGGCGGCGGCGCACCGGAGGGGTGCGTGGACTGAGGCGTGGTGCCGACGTCGGCAGGTGCTTCTCCGCCGCGTGCCGGAGCGCGGAGGATCCTGCGCCAGTCCGTGCCGCGGTCGCGGCCGTCTCCGTAGGCTCCGACGCATGACTGATCAGGTCCGGGCCGGAGTTCAGCCCGGAGAGGGGCGGGGGATCCTCGCCCGCCGGTGGTTCGCGCTCGCGGCCTCCCTGGTCTTCGCCTTCGGCTGGCTGCTGATCCCCGGAGTCGGCTGGCCGATCGGCGCCGTTCTGGTGCTGTGGAGCTCGGCGTGGACCGGCGCCGGTAAGAGGTCGGCGCTGGCGATCCCCCTGGTCGCGGCCGCCCTGGTCGGCAGCGGAGTGGGGCTCGTCTTCGGGCTGCGCGCCGTGCCGAGTTCGAGCATGACGACCTGGACGGCGTTGAGTGCCGGGGTGCTGGCGGGCGGCGCGGCGAGCGTCGTTTTGGGGGTCCGGCTATGCGCCCGGGCGCTCCGCCGGCCTGCAGCGTCGGGCGACCGCTCGCTGTCCGGGGCGGCCCCTGCGCCTCGCGCGCACGACGTCAGCTGACGGGAGGGGGCGTCGCCCCCTGAGGGAGGCCTCCCTGTCTCAGCTGAGGTTGTGCGCACTTCTGCACCCCCGCCCCGCCACCCCCTCACATCGCCGCTCCCAGCGCGTCCCGCAGCGTCGCCCGCGCCCGCGCGTGCCGGCTCCGCACGGTCGCGGCGCGGAGGGACAGGATCTCGGCCGCCTCGGCGAGGGAGAAGCCGTCCCAGTAGACGAGGGTGATGATCTCCTGGTCGACGGGCTTCAGCTGCGCGATCGCCGCGCGGACGTCCTCCGCGGCGACGTCGGCCGGTGCGGGCGGCGGGATGCGGAGCTCCTCCGCCAGCCGCTCGACGAGCGCGCTCCTCCGGGTCGCGGTGCGGCGCTGGCCCGAGAGCACCCGCCGTGCGACGCCGAACGCCCACATCCGCGCGCGCGTCTCGTCCTCGGGGATCGACCGCTCCTTCCGCCAGAGGATCAGGAGGGTGTCGCTGAGGAGGTCCGCGGCGTCCTCGGGGCTCGCCGTCCGCCGCGCGAAGTAGCGGAGCAGGTCCGGCGCCTCCCGCTCGACCAGGGCCGTGATCTCGGCCTCCCGGTCGCGCGCGGGGGAGCGGACGACGCTGCGGGCCATCGACGGCGCCGCCTCGCCGGCGCTCATCACAGCGCTCCCGTGCAGTCGGTGCTGCCGCCCAGGCCGCCGTCGCCCTCGACGATCACGCCCTCGGGGATCGTGTCGAGGATGTGGTCGTCCGCGGCGGTGATCCAGGCGCGCCAGCGGATCGTCTCGTCAGAGAGGACGGGGCCGTCGCTGTTCATGTCCGAGGCCAGCCAGGCGGGGTCGGTCGTGTAGGCGACCGCGTCGTCGTGGATCCGCTGGCCGACGCCGCTCCAGTCCTGCGCACGCAGGTAGTCGGTCGCGGAGGTGGTGACCTCGCGGTAGTCGATCTCGCCGTTGAAGTAGTCGATCGAGCACGACACCGCTGCGCCGGAGTCGGTGGTGTAGCTGATCGGGATCGTGAAGTCGGGGACCGAGCGGACGTCGGTGCCGGCGCTGGTCGCCAGCACGAGACCCGGGACGAGGAGGACGGGAGCCGCCAGCCACCACGCCCTCGACCGCGCGGGACGGCGGGGCGCGCGTTCGCGGGTCTCGGCGATCACGCTGTGCAGGGCGGTGCGGACACCGGGCGCCCGGTCGTCGGTCGCGGGGTCGCTGCGGGAGAGCAGGTCGTCGAGTGTGCGTCGCGTCATCGGGTCCATCCTTCGTCGGTCGGGCGTCTACCGAGTACGTGGCCGGGTGGGGCCCGAGCGTTGCACGGGACCTGACGGGAGGAGTGAGCCGAGGCGGTCGCGCGTGCTCACTTCGGGGACTCCTTCGCGAAGAGCCGTCAAAAGGCGCCATATTCGGCTTCACCCCGGTCCTTTTCTCATCGGTTATGGCCCCGACAAGGGGGGCTCACTTCTCTATGGCGAGAGGAAGGCCGACCTATACGTTCATCTTCGGAAGCCCGCGCGGAATGCGTGCTCCCTTCCGGAGTCTGGGGCCTCCGCACTCGCTGCGACATCCGTGTCGTTCGTCGTGTCGACGTTTCGCTCATCTCCACGATCGACAACACGACTGAGAAGCAGAACCATGGCTTTCACGACCCGGCGGCGCCGCCACTCACGGCACCGAGCGCCGTCGCGCCTCGGAATGCGGGCCGTCGTCTTCGCGACGATCGGCGCTCTCCTCGTCGGCTCGTGGGGGCTCGGCGACGTCTCCGCCTCGTCTCCCGCTCAGGCCGCGAACCAGGCGGATCCGGTCGCCGGCGACGCCCCCGCCCTTCTCCCGACGCCGGTCGCACCGACACCGCCGACAGCCCCCGAGGCCGATCCGGCACCCGCTCCGTCGGCACCCGCGCCCTCGGCGTCCGCCCCGTCGACGTCCGCCCCGTCCGCACCCGCCGAGGCCGCGGAGTCGCCGAGTGCGACGGCGGAGGAGCCCGCTCAGGACGAGCCCGATCCCGCAGCACCCCGCGGCGCCGCAGGGACGGAGCAGCCCGTCGAGCTGGCGCCCGCCGGATCGGCGCCCGCTCCTCCGGCGGCCTCGGACGACGATCAGGAGTCGGACCGCGGCCCGCCCGCGACGGCGCGAGCAGCGGGAGGCTTCTCCACGCTCGCGGCCGGCGTCGCCGAGGCCCCGCGACAGGTGTGGACGGAGACCTTCGAGCAGGGCCTGACCGCCACCCCGAGCGCGCTCACCGCCTACGCGAACGGCCGCTACACAGCCGCCACCGGCTGGTCGACCGCCACGAACTGCACCGGCGTCCTGGTCAACTACACGGCGCCGTACCCCAACGCCGCCTTCTGCCCGACCCGGCCCCTCCTCACCGTCGGCACGGGATCGTCGGCCGCACGCGAGACGCGCCGCATGGCGGACGTCCTCGGCCAGGTAGCGGCCGGAGTGCCGGGGTCCACCTCCAGCACCGCACCGGCCAACGGCTCGAACACCGGCACGCAGGCGAACCACGCCCTGGTCGAGTACCCGTACGCCGCCGTCACCGGCGGCACGACCGTCGCCCAGAGCGCCGCGGGGATCGGCGTCTCCGCGCCCGCCGCCCGCTACTACGCCGTCGGCATGAACGCCGCCGGCGGGCAGTGCGGGACGAACAACGCGTCCCTCTCCCTCAACCTGGTCTCGGGCGGGTCCACCGTCCTCACCGGATTCGCCGCACCGGTCGTGCCCTGCGCCGCGACCGGCAGCGTGTTCTACACGTCCCCGACCCTCCCGCTGGTCGGCGGGCTCGGCGCGCTCGTCGATCCCGCGCTCCCCGCCTCCGCCCGCGCCGCCGCCTACACCGGCACGAGCACCGCACTCCTCACTCCGGCGCAGATCGCCGCGGCCCAGGTGCAGCTCGTGAACACGGTCAC
Organism: Rathayibacter sp. VKM Ac-2762; assembly: GCF_009866585.1. Taxonomy (NCBI): domain Bacteria; kingdom Bacillati; phylum Actinomycetota; class Actinomycetes; order Micrococcales; family Microbacteriaceae; genus Rathayibacter; species Rathayibacter sp. VKM Ac-2762. The sequence goes on from NZ_CP047419.1 coordinate 2,751,168, forward strand.
CGGCACGGGAAGCGCCTTCGCCGTCGACGACCTCCGCGTGCTCGACGTCACTCCCGCTCTCGACGCGGCCTTCACGCAGGCCGTGCCGACCGCGACGGTGCCGACCACGCTGACCTACACGGTCACCAACACCAGCGACCTCCTCGCGAAGGCGGACTGGCGCTTCTCGACCGCGCTCCCAGCCGGCCTCGTCGTGGCCCCGACGCCTGCCGTCGGCGGGTCCTGCACCGACGTCACCGGAACCGCGTTCGCCGTCACAGCGGCCGCCGGATCCTCTTCCGTCTCGACCGTCGGCGGCGACCTCGCCGCGGGCGCGACCTCCTGCACGATCTCGGTGGACGTGGTGGCCGCCGCCGCCGGGACGTACAGCACCGGGACCACGGCTCCCACCGGCCTCATCGCCTCCGCCCCCACCTCGGTGACGATCCAGGCCGCGACGACCCTCACCGTCCGGAAGAACCTGCCGGTGCGCAGCGCCACGGGCGACCAGTTCACGCTCTCGGTGCGCAGCGGCACGACCGTCCTCGCGTCGGCGACCACCACGGGCACCGCCACCGGGATCCAGGCCGCGCAGATCAGCCGCCTCACCGTGCAGTCCGGAGCGACGTACACGATCGCCGAGGCGCAGACCGCGGGCGCGGGCCTGGGGTACTCCAACAGCTACGAGTGCTCGCGCGGCGGCACGGTCATCGCCTCCGGAGCCTCCGCCGCCGGGTCGATCACGATCCCCAGCGAGGCGGGAGCGGAGGTGCTCTGCACCTTCACGAACACGGTGCAGACGCCGCGCCTGTTCTGCGACACCGGCCGCTTCTACTCCCTCACGGCGGCCGGCGCCCTGCAGCAGGCCGACATCGTCACGGGATCCCTGACCTCGATCGGCAGCTGGTCGGGGACCGCCGAGGCCAACGCGCTCGGCGTCGGCGCGAACGGCGCCTTCGCCTACGCGCTGGACCGCTCGTCCGACGCGACGGACGTCGACGCCGTCCTCAAGTGGACGCCGGAGGCCGGCTTCCAGAGGATCGCGAACAGCGCGTACACGACCGTGGCCGGCGGAGCGCAGGTGACCGGCAGCATTGTCGCCGGCGCGGTCGACCTCCGGACGGGCCGGTACCTGTTCGGCAGCTTCGCGAGCGGCCAGTTCTACATCTGGAGCTTCACGGAGGCCAACCCCGTCGCCACCCGGTTCGCCCTCGTCGGCTCCTTCCCCACCTCCGGTACCCCCAACGGCAACGGCGACATGGCGTTCGACGCTCGCGGCAACCTCTACGTCGTCGGCGCGGGCTCGGTCAACAACGCCAGCAGCGCTGCGATCTTCACCGTGCCGGCCGACGCCCTGGCCGCGGCGACCGGCGGCACCCTCCCGGTGAACACCTCGATCGCGAAGGCCGTGACGGGGACCGACGCCGCCTTCGCCAACATCAACGGCATCGCCTTCTCGCCGCGTGGAACCGTCTACCTCGCCAACGGCGACGTCGCCGCCGCGAACGGTGCCCCGGCGATTCCCGGCAGCGCCTACGAGTTCGACGCCACCACCTGGACCCGCGTCAGCGGCACGCCGCGCGTGAGCGTCAACGCCGTCGACCTCTCCGGCTGCTCCTCGCCGGCCACGATCACCGTGCAGAAGAGCGTGGTGGGCCGCCTGGCCGCGGCGGACCAGTTCCAGCTCACGGCCGCCGCCGGCTCCCCGGCGTCGCCGTTCGCCACGGCCACCACCACCGGCGCCACCACCGGCCGCCAGACCGCGCAGATCGGCCCCTTCCCCACTCCGATCAACAGCACGGTGACGGTCTCGGAGGCGATGGCCGCGGGCTCCGCCTCCCCGATCACCGCCTACACGAGCATCTACGAGTGCTACGCGGACGGCGTGCGGGTGAGCACGGGCTCGAACCCGACCGGGACGGTCACCCTCCCGAACCGGCTCGGCGTCAACGTCACCTGCACCTTCTTCAACTCCCCGCGCCCCGCCTCCACTGTTCGCATCACCAAGACGATCCGGGACGCCTCCGGCACGACCCGCCCCGGCGTGGACTGGACCGTGGGCACGACCGCGACGGCCACCGCCGGCACCGTCGCCCTGCTGCCGGAGCAGTCGCCCCGCCAGCAGACGGACGCCGCGGGCCAGGCCGCCTGGACCGTCCTGTTCGGCACGGAGGCGTCGCGGGCGACGCTCACCGTCTCGGAGGTGCAGCAGACGGGCTTCGCGTTCGTCAGCGGCGCCTGCACGGTCAACGGCACCGCCCGGGCGACCACGTTCTCGCAGTCCGGGACCGTCATCAGCGCGAGCCTCACCGGCATCGCCTCCGCGGCGGTCGTCGAGTGCTCGATCGTGAACCGGCCCACGGCCTCCCTCACGCTGGTGAAGACGGTGAGCTCCGGCAGCGCGCTGCCCAGCGACTTCACGCTCAGCGCCACCGGCCCGACCGGCGCGCTGCCCGGCCCGACCGGCCGCGCGGGCTCCGCGGGCGTGTCGGCGATCCCCGTCACCCCGGGTGCCGCCTACCGGCTCGCCGAGACCGGCGGTTCCGCGACCTCTGTGCAGACCGGGCCCTGGCAGTGCCGCACCGACACCGGTGCCGCCCTCACCGTGAGCGCGGCCGGAGACGTGACCCCGACGAACGGTGCCGCCGTCACCTGCACCGTGGACAACGCCAGCGCGACGATCACCCTGGTCAAGCAGGTCCTGCGCCCCCAGACCGGCTTCCAGGCCGCCGACTGGCGGGTCACCGCGACGCCCGCCGCACTGGCCGGAGCGACGCTCCCGACGGAGACCCGGGCCGGCGCGGAGTACGCCGCCGCGGGCAACCCGGCGAGCACCTTCGAGGTGCGACCGGGTCACGGCTACACGCTGTCCGAGGCGGCGACGGATCCGACCCGCCGCCTCGCCTACCAGGAACTGCGTCTCGAGCGCCTGACCGGGACGACGTGGTCCCCGGTCGCCTCGCGGACGATCACGGCCCCCACGGCCGGTCAGACGGCGGTCTACCGCTTCGTCAACGCACCCGTGGACCCCACACGCCTGCCGCTGACCGGTGGCGCCAGCACCGACGCGTTCCTCCTGGGCGGGGGGTCGGTGCTCACTCTCGCACTCGGCCTCCTCCTCTGGGAGCGGCGCCGGAGGCTGCGAGGCCCCTCCCGGTGACGCCCCGACCGAGAGCCCCGGCGCTCTCCCGCAGACCCCTTCCCGCACACCTTCGACTTCACGACACCAGCACTCACGACCTCAGTAGGAGAGATCACATGTCCCGCTCACTCACCAGGCGGCTCGCCGCCGCAGCCGGCGTCCTCGCGCTGAGCGCTGCGGCGGTCTTCACCGCCGTCGCGCCGGCGTCAGCGGTCACGCTGCCCGGCAACATCGACCCCACCATCAGCCGCACCCTCACCGTGCACAAGCTCGCGCTGGGCTCCAACAACGGCCAGGCGATCGGCACCGGCCAGGAGATCACGGTCCCCGGCGACGCGCTGCCCGGCGCCGTGTTCACCGCCGCGCGCGTCCAGGGCGTCGACCTCACCACGCCCGACGGCTGGAACCAGGTCGCGAACCTGACCCCGGGCACCGCCGCGACCCGTGTCACCGCCGCCGACACCTTCACCGCCACCAGCGGCACGGACGGCGAGGCTGTGTTCAACAACGGCGCGAGCATGCCGCTCGGCCTCTACCTCGTGACCGAGACCCAGCTCCCCGCCGGAGCGACCAACGGCGCGGCGCCGTTCCTCGTGACCCTGCCGTTCCCGACGGGCCCGACCGGTGCGCCGGCGAACCAGTGGATCTACGACGTCCACGTCTACCCCAAGAACGCGGTCACGGAGCTCACCAAGACGCGCGTCCCCGCGGCGGCGAACTCGGTCGAGGCGCGCAACCCCGACCTCATCCGCTGGGCCATCGCCTCGGACGTGCCGGTGCTCGCCGCCGGTGACGCGCTGGACGCGTTCACCCTCACCGACACGCTCCCCGCCGAGCTGACCTACCTGCCGACCGGCCCGGCCGGCGTCGCGCCCACCGGCATCACGGTGACCAGCGCCGCGGGCACCGCGCCCGCACCGGCGTTCATCGCCAATACCGACTACACGCTCGGCTACGACGCCGCGACCCGGAACGTGACGCTGAACTTCTTGCAGTCCGGCCTCACCAAGCTCCAGGGCCTGCAGGGCGGCGTCGTCACCCTCACGGTGCTCACCCGCGCCACCGCCATTCCGGCCAACGGCATCATCACCAACTCGGCGACGAGCGTCGTGAACGGGGCCACGGAGACGGTCACCGGCAGCACCCCGATCGGTCAGCTGACCGTGTACGCGTACCAGAACAACGGCGCCAACCGCGTGCCGCTCGCGGGTGCCGTCTACCAGGTGTTCCTCACCGAGAACGACGCCAACCTCGGCCAGAACCCGGTGTTCATCAACGGCAACCAGAACTGGACGACCGGGGCGAACGGCATCGTCGAGATCCCGATCATCACGCCGGGCAACTACTACGTCCGCGAGCTGACCCCGCCCGCCGGATTCCGTCTGCCTACCCCGGCCCAGGTGCTGACGCAGGTCGTCGCCGGACCGAGCTCGGCCACCGCGCCGATCCAGAACTACGTCGAGTTCCTCCACACCCAGGTGCCGGCGTTCGCCCTGCCCCTCACCGGTGGCGGCGCGCAGTGGTTCACCCTCGGTGGAGGCGCGCTCCTCGCCCTCGCGATCGGTTCGGGCCTGATCGCCTCGCGCCGTCGCACCGCGCTGGCTGCTCAGACCGCGGAGTAACGTCACACCATGACGAAGTCGAATGCGGGGCACCCGTCGGGTGCCCCGCATTCCTCTGTCTCCAGCCCTTTTCCTCCGCGGAGGCGGATCCACCGCCGGCCGCGCTGGCGGCTCCCGATCGCCCCGCTGGTCATCGCGCTCATCAGCCTCTCGGGAGTGGCGCTGCTGCTGTACCCCGTCGCCGCCAGCTGGCTCAGCGCCGTCGAGCAGGCGCGCGAGATCGACTCCCTCACGCAGGACATCACCGACCTCGGCGCCGAGACCCTCCGGCAGAACCTCGTCGAGGCCCGCGCCTACAACCAGAGCCTCAGCGGCGGCGGCGCCGCCGTCGCCGCGAACGAGCGCCTTCCCCTCGCCGACGACGAGCAGGTCGCCGACCGCGAGCGCTACTCCTCCCTCCTGCGCGGCGACGCCGAGGGACTGATGGCCCGGATCAGGATCCCCGCCATCGACGTGGACCTGCCGATCTTCCACGGCACGAGCGACGCCGTCCTCGAGCGCGGCGTCGGCCACCTCGAGGGCACCGCCCTGCCGGTCGGCGGCCCCTCCACCCACTCGGTCCTCACCGGCCACCGCGGCCTCGCCTCGGCCGAGCTCTTCACCCACCTCGACCGCGTCGACGTCGGCGACACCTTCACCATCGAGGTCTACGGCGAGGTGGTCACCTACCGCGTGCGCGAGACGCTCGTCGTCGAGCCGGAGGACACGCAGAGTCTCCTCGTGCAGCCCGGCCAGGACCTCCTGACCCTCGTCACCTGCACCCCGCTCGGGATCAACACCCACCGCATTCTCGTCACCGGCGAACGGGTGATCCCGACGCCGCAGTCGGACGTGGACGCGGCGGGGGAGTCGCCCGACGTCGCCGGGTTCCCGTGGTGGGCGATCGCGGCCGGAGGCGCCGTGGTGGCAGCCGGGGTGTACGTCTGGTGGGCGGGGCGGCCGGCGCGCGGAGCGTGGGTGCCGGTAGTGGCCGCCGACGAGGAGCGCGACAGAGTTCCTGCGGATCTGTGAGGCGAGGGGGCGCGGATCTCCGCCGTCCTGCTCCGGTCGCCTCGGCCCCGTCCCGTCACCGGGATCGCGGCTGTGCCGGCCTGGTCAGGCGGGCCGCCACTCCTCGAGGAACTCGGCGACCGTCTTCGTCTCGAGGTCGAGCTCGACCTGACCGAGCAGGTAGTGGGGATCGGTGAGGTCGGCCTTCACGCGGATGATCTCGGCCCCGGTGTCGAGGCGGACGACGACGAGGTCGTAAGGCGCGAGAAAGCCGCTCCCCAGCGCCATGTCGATGGTGAGGCGGAGCCGACCGAAGCGCCGCAGCTGCAGCTCGGCGCGGAGGTGCTCGGCGGCGACCTCGGGGGCGTCGGGAGTGAGGTCGGGCATGGGGGAGACGGTACCGAAGCGGGGGTGGCAGAGCCCTGGTCGCCCACGGCTTGGCGGGGTTGCGTCGTGAGCCGCTGTGAGGCGGTCAGTCCCGCAGGCCGACCGTCACCGCTCGGCTCTCCGGCGCCTCGATCAGGTTCTTCGCCACCGCAGCGGAGAGGTAGGACGTCGCGTCGTGTCGGCGCAGAGTGACGATAGAGGCGACGGCTCGTACCGCCAGGACGATCGGAGCGAAGCTCGGCCCTGAGGTCAACCAGTCTCCGACCGCGACGCCGACCTCGGTCATCGGGATCAGCAGAGTCATCGGGTCAAGTCGCCCTGCGTCTCTTCGCCTAGTCGCGGAATCATTCCTGCCGCCTATGCGGAGGCGGTTCGGCTGGATACGGTCAACGCTCGTGGCTTCGAAAGTTGCGCCCGCCAGCGCCGTTCGCTAGCGACCCGCGAGGCCGGACCCGCCACCATCCCTGTCCAGATCGCGGAGAGCGACGAGACGACTGCGGTCCGGATCGTCCAGCGGACTAGCGAGAACGATCAATGCCCCGATCTAGCGTCCGCGGACCACAACGCTCCGCGCAGCGCGCCCGCGACGAGTGAGCTTGCGCACAGGCCAAGGCCGCTGCGAAGGCCGAGCTGACCGCACGCGGATTCGCGATCCTCGACAGCGAGGTCTACTACGGCGACACCAGCCACACCAGCATCCGCGACCTCCGCAAGGAGGACGGCTCCCGGGTAGACGCCGCCGACATCGAGAACGTCGAGGGACGCGCCGCAGATGTACGGGTTGTGTTCACCGGCAAGAGCGCCGATGCCAGCTAGTACTTCACTGACCAGCAAGCGGCGGGCTTCCGCAAGGAGGGAAGGACTACCCGCAGGCCCCATGCTCGACGAGCAGAAGGCCGAGCGTCGCATACTCATCTCCTGCAACAAAGTGTGGAAAGCGGCAGAGACGGTCCCCCGCGAGTGGATCGCCTCGTTCCTCTCCCGCAAGACCCTCCCGAAGGACGCGGACCGCGTGATCGCGCTGGGCCTCATCGTGCACCGCTTCTCGATGTCCTCCGGAATGAGCAACGGCAACCCCCTCGCGCACACCCTCCTCGGGATCGCGCAGCCCTCCGGCTACCACTCCGACGCTCTCGGCGCGCTGGTCGAGGCCAACCCCGCGAAGGCCCGCCTCGTCGCGCTGGCCGTGGTTCTCGGAGGGGAGGAGGCGAACACGAGCAAGGAGTCGTGTCGCCGGGGAGATGAGCGCGCCGCCGCTCACTTCCGCCAGCTCGCGGCATGGGGCTACGCGCTCTCCCCGGTCGAGCAGGTCGTCACCGGCGACACCACCGCAGCCGACGCCGCCAGCCTCAGCTAGCCCGCCCCCTCCCGCCTCGGCTTTGCAGAAAGGCTCACCATGACCACCACCACGACTCCCACCGTCGACGTCGACGTGTGGGGACACACCCCGGCGCTGCGCGACGCGCAAGCCGCCGTCGACGCCGCCACCGCCACCGGCGACCAGGCCGCGACTGCCGCGGCCGCGCGAGCGCTGATCGACGCCGCGGCCGCGCACGGCTGGCCCACCGCGACCGCTGTCGTGTTCAAGTACGAGTCGACCGGGCCCGTCGCCGGAGTGTGGGGACTCTGGCGAGTCCTCGACGCCGACCGGACCGTGCTCCGAGCGTGGGACGACGACCCCGACCCGATGACGGATGAATCCGAGGAGGAGTTGGTCGCCCTCGACCTCATCACCAACCACCCCGCGACCCAGGACTACACCGACTTCGGAACCCCCATCGGCTCCACCGTGCTCATCCTCCACACGCTCGCGCTCTGAACGTGCCTGCGGGCCGACCCGAACCAGGCCGGCCCGCACGAGGGGGAGAACCCCCTCGACCCCCCCCGGTCACCACGCGCCGAGCTCGGGTCGGCGTGCTCGGGCTACGCGGCGGTCCGGTGTGAGGAGGCCGGTCGAGGTGCTCGCCACACCAGCGCTGCGACCGAGGCGGCAGCGAAGGCGCCGGCGGTGCCGGCGAACAGCGTCAGCAGCCAGCCCGGACCGACGACGACTTCTTCCCCCGACTCCCGGATGAACGTGCACTCCAGGCCCAGCGGGAACGGGGTGATCCGTCCCCGCACCTGCCATTCGTAGTCGACGCCGTTCGAGGGCGGCGCCTGCCGGTCCACCAGGCACGTGTACTCCGGATCGCGCGCCTGCAACAGCGAAGCAGCCACCGGCACGACGAACAGGCCAGCCAGCAAAAGAAGCCAGACCAGCAGAGCAGCATGAGCCTGACGAGTCATCGGCGCCGCGGCCGCGCCCGGTACTTCTTCCCCGCCCGAATGTTCCGGTTCTCGATCACACCCACGACCGCCAGACCCACCGCCACGGCCACGATCAGCGCCCAGCCGAGGACGTTGAACCGCTCACCGGTGAAGGCCGCATACGTCTGCTCACCGGCGATCGCGAGGAACATCACCGACGCCCCGAACCACACCATGCCATTCGCGAACAGAGCGGTTCGCGCCAGAGGAGTACGGGGAGCAGTCATACCGTCAGCGTCCCACGACCGACGGAGGGCCGTCTTCTCTCCCTCTAAACTCCGGGCGTGGTCTCGCCACTCGTCCGCAAGATCGTCAACAAGCACGAGCGCGACATCCGCTTGATGCAACGCACCCTCTTCACCTAAGCAGGGGAGCGGATCACCTCACAGCCCGGTCTCACCGACGCCCAGCTGCACGAGCTCGCACACGCTCGCGCACGGCAACTTCCCCGCCTGCGAGGACGATCTCTGACTAACCGGCGCGCCGAGGTGTCCGTCCTCATGGACCGCGGGGCCGCCAGGGAACTCGAACCGGACTCCGGCGCCGACCCGACGCTCTCGCTGGTGAGTGTGTCCGTGAAGGGCGTGAACCTCCTCGTCGGCAACTCGGAGATCCTCGAACCCGACGAGTACACCGCGTGGGCGCAAGCCGTCGTGGGGGAGCAGTGGGCGACGCGTCTCTACGCAGCCGGTGCCCTGTCGGGCAGCAACGACAAGCGGCTTTCCACGTTCTACTTCTACGTCTTCACCGAGCACGACGGCCACGCCGTCGACAAACCGGCCGGCTGGTCGCTTCAGCTCGAACCAGTCACCACGTAGAACCACTTGGCGAGCCGGGCATGCACTGATCGAGTGGGCGGCGTCGAGGCGGTAGACGGACCATGCGGCACAGGGCGCGCAAAGATGATCTATTCCTGCCCAGGGAAGGTACCGGCAGCACGCCACCGCTCCCCGCTGTCGTCGACCGCGAGCTCGCAGTTCTTGAGGCGACCGATGAGCTGCCGGCGACTGGAGATATCACCAGACAGGCTCACGTAGTTCAACCCGTCGATGTCACTCAGTGGCCGGACGTCACCGACGCGCACCAGCACGACGTGATCTTGATTCAGGGCCATGGCCCAGCCGGCTTCGAAGACCACATTCTGCCGGGCCTGCCCGCTCAGACTCGCTTCGCGGGGGTTGTCGGTCGCCTGGTGGAACTCCGGCTTGACCTGTCCGAGATCGTCCGCTGTCATCAGAACGACGACAGCTGTCGCCAGGTTGATTCCTGCGCGTACGACGTCAAGAGTGTGCGGAGTGCCCCCGCCACACGCGCGAACAGCGTCGTCCCAGGTGACGATCCGCAGGTCCAGCGCGAGTAATAGGGACTCGAGAGCCTCGTAGGCGTCGTTATCTCGACCGCGGACCACGAAGACAGCGCGATTGGGTGAAGCTGCCGTCGCTTCGGTAGGCGTCGGGGCAGTTGTTCCCGGTCTCTTGAACTGACGCTCCAGCGCGGGATTCCGCACCGTTGGCTGCTGACGACGCCGAACTGCTTCTAGGTCGTGGTCGAGGTTCTGGTACAGATCCGCCGCGGCAGGGTGTCCTCGCCGGAAGGTCTGAGGCATGCCGGAAGAATCAGATCCGACGTACTCGATCAGCTTCATCAAGCTCAAACGGCCCTCGGGGCGCTTCGCAAGCTCGCGGGTGAGGTGTGTGGCCTTCTTCAGCTTGTTCGGCATGCCGTCAGCGGTCGGAAGGGAATCGACCTGGAATCGCTGGTACAGGCTGTCAATGACTCCATGAGTGGCTTCCGCATCGAGCAGGCGAGCGAGTGCCTGTTGGGTCGGTCCACTCAACGCTGTCATCCGGTGTCTCCCTGGTATTGGGTTCGACCGTACCAGTGAGGAGGTGACGTCGATACCGGCAAGCGCTAGCGACAAGGACCCCCCGCTGCAGGTCGGACGTGGCCACGGGCGTCGGCCACCTCTCTCGTCTGAGTATGAGAACTTGACGGAGGGCACTTGCTGCCGGTTCAGATGAGGGCGTCGCCACCGGCGTCACTGAAACTGCTCACACCGAGGGTGGTAGGGAAGATCGTCACTCGCCCGATAGAGATTGACCTCGCGACGGCACCCAGAAGTCTGTCGCCAGGCTACGCGCCGCGAATGTGCAGAAATGGACTTTAAGGTGCAATACTCCATGTATGCAGTCTATTGGAGTGGTTGAGGAGTACTGGACTGGCGTTGCGAGTCAGTTGCAAATCGAAGCAGACGTCTTCAGTCGTCTGGTTGGTCATAATGGCGAGACGGGGAGAGCAAACGAAATTGCACTCGAAAGTCTTGTAACTAAACTTATCCCAGCGCACTATGGAGTAGGTACTGGGATCGTGATTGATAGGCACGGAGGCCGCTCGAAACAATGTGACCTAATTGTCTTTGACAAAGCCTCTCAACCGCAGTTGCTTGCGCAATCAACGCAACTACTGTTTCCAATAGAGACAGTGCGAATGGTCATCGAGGTGAAGACTACAGTCACCGCCAAAGAAATCGCGGATTCCTCTGAAAAGAAGCTGAGCTTGAATGCGCTCGATTCCGCGTCTGAACGAACTCCGGCATTTGGGCTATTTGGCTATCAATCACACGGAGCCCCATCTGTACGTGCTCTCGAGATCAATGAGCTACCTGAGAATTCTCGCCCTGACCTGACGTGTCTGCTCGTACCAGGCGTAGTCACTGACCCTGGCAATTTGCAGGTTGTCGGCATGGTGCCTTTGCATAAAGTGACGGCGGCGGGGGAACGGCTAAGCGAGCAATGGATAGCCGCTACTGGAACGGCAACTTGGATCGCCTCAGGAGTCACTAGGTATCCGATTAGTCGCTTCAAGCCTAATGGCCCTCGACATGTATTCGAACCGGGCCGAGCTCTTCTGATTTTTGCCAAGCTACTTTTGGATGTTTTAAATCTCGACGCCGGAGCGGAAGCCTCGTGGCTCGGCAACTATCTTCCGCCGATCGCGCGCCAGATAGTCGTGCCTTCTCGCTAAGCTGCTACGGTCAGAACAAAGTCCTTTACTGGCAAAGCCATGACGTCGATTACTGCGGCAGCTGTGCCAAGTGACTGGCGCATTGGGCTATCGACCCACTGATCGGTGACAACGATGACTTCCTCGTTTGAAGTCGTTTGTGAGAAGAGTGCCAGCGCAAGAACTGCTACTTGCGGGTTCTCGTTCATATCATCGGGATCAATTAGCTCGGGGCAAGACGAAAGCACTGTCTCCATGTAATCCCAAGGGTCATCCAAGCGGCTGAAGTGGCCCGAAGAAGCACGCAACCAGCGAACAGTACTTTCGCCGTCCCCAAGCCTCCTGCACTCCTTGATCACAAGAGGAGGACAGACCAACGAACCTTGAATCGCAAGTTCAGTCAGGGAATCAAGGATATCTTCAATTTGATGTCCCGCGTCAATACAGGTGTCTTCCAGTGCTATCAGAGCGCTCGCGTCGAGAATATACAAGGGCACGTCAGCCGGCCCCTAAAAGAAGACTCTTTATTTGCTCAAATTCGGCTCTGTTGACGTTTAGTTGTTGCCGAGCGTCAAACTCGCTTAACTGGTTCGTATTGCGAAGGGTTACTACCGCTCGGGTGAACGTAGCCCCATACTCGTCAAGTCGAATTAGAGGACGTGTACGACCGCCATCCGGGCTGAAGCCCCTGATGACCTCGTTGCTTGCCTCAAAAACCTTATCTACGACGGTCTGGTCGGTCAGGCCGAGCTGTCTCAACCGAATAGCCACTGCCTGCCAACTCGCGTTGTAGCGGTTGGATATTAGGCGGATTCGATCGTCAATTTCGCCGACTGAGACAGTAGCCCAACCTTTGTATTCAAAGTAATTGCGTAGATGTTGCTCTGGGAGCAAAAAAGCAGATGCGAAGTCGTCGCACCATTTTTCCTCGGAAGACGAGGGGTCGTGGCAGATCGCCGCAGTTCCGGCGGCGAGATGAGCTAGCTCGTGGAGAAGAGTGAAGCTCTTCAATGAAGCCAAGTTATAAGCTGAATTAAGAGTGATGACTGGCGCAAGGCCGTCGGGTAAGGAGAATCCCCGGCAGTTCGAGCGTCCGGCCGCAATGTAGAGAACGACGATACCCAAGCGTTCGATAGCGGCACGCAGTCCCTTATATGCTGCTGATTTGCTCGTAGCGTTCACCTGATCCTGGTAGGACCAAGCGAGGAAGTCGCGCATCGTGGTGGCGAACTCGATCGGATCCGAACCGGGCTGAGGTAACGATACGGCTGCAGACGAGTTGACTTCGGCTGCCCATCGAGCAAGCTTCTGAGCTCCGCCTGCTTTGCGAACCGCTCCCAGTTCAGCGGGCGGGTCCACGCTTTCGCCTTCGATGGCCGCTCTGAAGCGGATTGTGTTTGGCGTAGCCGCAGGTGGGGCAGGCAGAAGGAAGAACTGCAGGGATCGACCGACCCGCTTTGCTATTTTCTCCAAGTCGCCTTTATTTGGCGAATCCTCAGTTTCGGCCATCCAGGCTTCGATCGTTTGTGCCGAGCGGCCGGTGATCTGCGCAATTTCGTCGACGGCAACGTCGGCGTCATCAAGCGCCCACCGAAGAACAGCGCCGTTTACCGGGATGCGAGGCATGCTGAAAACTTAGCGGATGGTGCCGGTCTGCTTGCGAGCGGTGTCGTGTGTGAGTCTTGAGTCGCGATTGAGGTGCGGCGCATGATTGCGTGAGGCCCGCTGCCACGTCCTGTCAGAGTGCCTCGAGAAACATTGCTTCCTGGGACACGCGGTCGCCTCGCAGACGAAGCCCGAGCGCTCGTCGGATCCCGGGCGCACAACCGTCTAGGGAAGGCGTCTCGTGGTGGGATGCCTCGCTTTGGGTTCGCGAGGGGGTTTCTGATGCGGAGCGGCTCCACAGTTGCTTGGCCTTGGGCACACGTTCGGTAGATCGTTGCGCTCGGCTGCCGCTCAACGCGCCCGTCGCCTTAGGGCTGCACCAGCTGCAGGTTCTGCGTCGTGGCCCCGGAGGGCAAGGTCGTAGTCGAGCGCTCCCGGGTGAGGATTCGCCTCGAGTGAGCCGAGGAGCGAGTCGGTGCCTGCCTGTGTCGCATCAGCGGACTTGGTCGGTCTTGATCGCTCTGCTCACACCGCCACCCTGCTGAGGGAGCGCGGGTAATCCGATCATCCTTCGAGGCGCGTCGGGAGCTTCAATGTGCCCTTGCGCGGGGGAGGGCGCACATTGCGGCGCGCCCCGTCAACCGCCTACTTCCGCCGGTTCAGCACCTTCGTCCCCACCCCCGCGATCGCAGCGCCCACGATCGGTGCCACCAGGAACACCCACACCTGCCCCAGCGCGTCCGGCCCCGCAAACACCGCCGCAGCGATCGACCGCGCCGGGTTCACCGACGTGTTGCTCACCGGGATGCTGATCAGGTGCACGAGCGTCAGCGTGAAGCCGATGGCGAGCGGCGCGACAGCCTTGTACTCGCTCTTGGCGGTGACGGAGAGGATGACGGCGACGAAGACGGCGGTCAGGACGATCTCGGTCAGCAGGACCGCGCCGAGGCCGAAGCCGCCGGGGGAGGCGGCGCCGTAGCCGTTGGAGGCGAAGCCGGAGTCGCGGGCGGCGGTGAGGTAGCCGGCGGGGCCGTCGGCGGCGACGAGGAAGACGACTCCGGCTCCGACGAGACCGCCGAGGATCTGGCTGACGATGTAGCCGGGGATGTGCTTCCACTCGGTGCGGCCGGCGATGGCGAGACCGATGCTGACGGCGGGGTTGAAGTGGCCGCCCGAGATGTGGCCGACGGCGTAGATGCCGGCCATCACGGTGAGGCCGAAGGCGAGGGCGACGCCGAGGAAGCCCACTCCGAGCGCGTTGCCGGAGTCGGGGAAGGCGGAGGCGAACACCGCGGTGCCGACGCCGCCGGCGACCAGGAGGAAGGTGCCGAACGCCTCCGACGCGTAGCGCGCTCCGGCCGAGTACTGCTCGGCGTGCTCGGTGCGCTGCTCGCTCGTGGTGCGGCTGGCGGTGTGGGGGCGGGCCATGATCGTTCTCTCTCGGGTCGGGGGAGTGCCTGCGGGGTCACCGGGCACCGGGACACTCCAGCACCCGGCAGCCGAGCCGGAGCCGGGACGCGGAGGGCTCTCAGACTCCGTCGCTCGACGGTTCCGTGAGCGGCCTGGAGCCACTCGCTCGGCGGCCATCCCGGGCGCCCATGCACAGGCGCCCGTCACCGTAGCGACCGGCCGACGCCCGCACGTCTCAGCGCCGGGGACAGGCGGGAAACGGGCTCCAGGTGGCCCGAGCGCCGCCTCGCCCACCTCCCTCTTCTCCTCCGCCCGCCTCCCTGCTACGGTGCTCTGAACCGGTTTACAAAACCGGTTCAGACGCGGCGACGAGCGAGGGAGCTCCCATGGCGGGCAGACCGACGATCCTCGACGTCGCGCGTGAGGCCGGCGTGAGCAAGGCGCTCGTCTCGTTCGCGCTCAACGACCGGCCGGGCGTCTCGCCCGACTCCCGCGAGCGGATCCTTCGCGTGGCCGCCGAGCTCGGCTACCGGCCCAGCCTCACGGCCCGCTCCCTCTCCACCAGCGTCTCCTTCGCGGTGGGCCTCGTCGTGGCGCGCGACCCGGCGGTCATCGCGGCCGACCCGTTCTTCCCCTCCTTCATCTCGGGAGTGGAGCGGATGCTCGCCGAGCGCGGCCGGGTGCTGGTGCTCAGCGTGGTCGACCCGGGCGCCTCCGAGGAGGCCGTCTACCGCACGCTCGCGGCCGACCGCCGCGTCGACGGCGTGTTCCTCACCGACCTCCGGCAGGACGACTCCCGGCCGGCGCTGCTCGCCGAGCTGCAGATCCCGGCCGTCACGCTCGGGCGACTCGAGGGCTCCTCCTCACCCGCCGTCGTGATGGACGACTCCGCGGGCATCGCCGACGCCGTCCGGCACCTGGCGGAGCTCGGCCACCGCCGCATCGCCCACGTCGCCGGGCCCGACCACCTGCTCCACTCCTCCCGCCGCCGCGAGGCCTTCACGCGGGCCTGCACCGACGCGGGGCTCGAGCCCACCGCGCTCGTCGCCACCGACTTCAGCGCCGAGCAGGGCGCGGCGGCCACGGAGCGGCTCCTCGACAGCCCGACCCCGCCCACCGCGATCGTCTTCGGCAACGACCCGATGGCCATCGCCGGGCTCGGCGTCGCGCACGCCCGCGGGCTCCGACTCCCCGACGACCTCTCGATCACGGGCTTCGACGACTCCGAGATCGCCGCCCACGTCTACCCGTCGCTGACCTCGGCCCGCACGCGCCCCGCGCGCTGGGGCGAGGAGGCCGCCCGCACGCTGCTCGACCTCATCGAGTCCGGCAGCGCCCCCGACGTCGACCTCGAGCCCGCCGGGCTCGTGGTGCGCCACTCGACCGCTCCTCCGCGGCCGTCGACCCACTGAAGACGCGTGCGCACCGTCGCGCACGCCGGACAAGGAGAACACCATGGCCCCCTCGACGACGAGACGCTGGCTGACCGGGATCGCCACCGCCTCCCTCGCGACCCTCGCCCTCACCGCCTGCAGCGGCGGCGGCGGAGCGTCGACCGACCTCACCGCCACCGGACCGATCACCATCTGGTACTCGAACAACGAGCAGGAGGTGCAGTGGGGCAAGGCGATGGTCGACGCGTGGAACGCCGACCACCCGGACGAGGAGATCACCGGGCAGGAGATCCCCGCGGGCAAGAGCAGCGAGGAGGTCATCGGAGCCGCGATCACGGCCGGCAACGCGCCGTGCCTCGTCTTCAACACGGCCCCGAGCGCGGTCGGCCAGTTCGAGCGCCAGGGCGGACTCGTCGACCTCTCGAGCTTCGACGGCGGCGCGGACTACATCGAGACCCGCAGCGGCGACCTCGCGGAGCAGTACCAGAACGCCGACGGCGAGTACTTCCAGATGCCGTGGAAGAGCAACCCGGTCGTCATCTTCTACAACAAGGACCTCTTCGCGAAGGCGGGACTCGACCCCGAGAACCCGTCGCTGTCGACCTACGACGACTTCCTCGCGACGTCGAAGACGCTGGTCGAATCGGGTGCCGCTCCCGCCGCGATCCAGCCCGCGCCCACCAGCGAGTTCTTCCAGACCCAGTTCGACTTCATGCCGCTCTACGCCGCGGCCACCGGAGGGACGAGCCTCGTCGAGGACGGCAAGGCCACCTTCGCCGACGACGAGGGCTACGAGGTCGCCGACTTCTGGAAGAGCCTCTACGACCAGGGCCTCGCCGGCCGCGAGCAGTACCAGGGCGACGCCTTCGCCGACGGCCAGGCCGCGATGTCGATCGTCGGCCCGTGGGCGGTCTCGGTCTACGACGACCTGAACTGGGGCTCCGTCTCGGTGCCCACCCCCGACGGCACGCCCGCCGAGGACACCTGGACCTTCAGCGACGCGAAGAACGTCGGCCTCTACTCCGCCTGCGCCAACAAGGGCACGGCGTGGGAGGTGCTGAAGTTCGCGACCAGCGAGGAGCAGGACCGCTCGCTGCTGGAGACCACCGGCCAGATGCCGCTGCGCACCGACCTGCAGACCACCTACGCCGACTACTTCGAGGCGAACCCCGCCTACCAGCGCTTCGGCGACCAGGCGAGCCGCACCATCGAGGTGCCGTCGGGGCCGAACACGGTGCAGATGCTGCAGGCGATCCGCGACGCCTGGGGCAAGACGGTCATCTTCGGCGAGGGCGACGTGAAGACGGCACTCGACGGAGCGGCCGAGACCGTCACCGGGCTCGCCGGCCAGCAGTGACCCGGCCGTGACCACCCTCACCCGCCGGCCCGCGCCGGCCGGGGCACCGGGGAAGCGGAGCCTCCTGCACCGCGTCCTCGGGCCCCAGCCCCTCGGGCTGCTGTTCGGCAGCCCCTACCTCCTCTTCGTGCTCGCGGTCTTCGCGTTCCCGGTCGTCTACTCGGTCTGGATCGCGTTCCACGACTTCTTCTTCGCAGCTCCCGGCGTGCAGGTGGAGCGGCCGTTCGTCGGCCTCGACAACTTCGTCACGGCGTTCTCGAGCCCGCAGGTCATCCGCTCCTTCGGCAACATCGGGATCTTCCTGGTGATCAACGTGCCGCTGACAGTGGTGCTCTCGCTGCTGCTCGCCGCGGCGCTCGACAAGGTCGTGCACCTGCGGACGTTCCTCCGCGTCAGCTTCTACGTGCCGTACGTCACGGCGAGCGTCGCGGTCGTCGGCGTGTGGCTGTTCCTCTTCAACGGGAACGGACTGGTCAACAGCCTCCTCGGGCCGCTCGCGCCGAACCCGTCGTGGCTGATCAACGAGCAGCTCGCGATGCCGATCATCGCGCTCTACGTCACCTGGAAGCAGCTCGGGTTCTACATCCTGCTGTACCTGGCGGCGCTGCAGAACGTGCCGAAGGAGCTCTACGAGTCGGCCTCGACCGACGGCGCCGGACGCATCCGCCAGTTCTGGTCGGTGACCGTGCCGAGCGTGCGGCCCGCGACCCTCCTGGTGCTGCTGGTGTCGACCGTCACCGGGGCGAACCTCTTCACCGAGCCCTACCTCCTCACCGGCGGAGGCGGCCCCAACGGCGCGTCCGCCTCGCCCGTGCTGCTGATGTACCAGCTCGGGATCCAGCAGGGGCAGCCCGACGTGGCCTCGGCCATCGGCGTGGTCCTGGTGCTGCTGGTGCTGGTCATCGCCTATCTGCAGAACCGCTTCGCGGGGGAGAGGAACTCATGAGCACCCTGTCCAGTGCCGGAGGCGCCGCCTCGGCCGTGCCCGCCGCCGCAGCCCCGGAGAAGTCGCCGCGGAGGCGCCCCGTCGGCTCCAGCCGCGGAGCCGTGATCCTGCGCGGAGTCGTGCTCGCGATCGGCGCGATCGTCTTCCTCTTCCCCTTCTACTACATGATCGTCGGCTCCCTGCAGACGGATCCGGACCCGACGCTCGCGGGAGCGATCCCGGAGCCGGGCAACCTCACGCTCGACAACTACGTCAACGTGAACGAGCGGATCAGCCTGCTCACCGGACTGGTCAACTCCGGGATCTTCACCGGCGGCGTGCTGCTGTGCACCGTGTTCTTCGGCGTCCTCGCCGGCTACGCGCTCGCGATGCTGCAGTGGCGGGGGCGCAACGCCGTGTTCGCGCTCGCCCTGCTGGTGCAGGTCATCCCGTTCCAGCTGCTGCAGATCCCGCTCTACGTGCTGATCGCGCGCGACTACGGCCTCGCGGACAGCCACCTCGGGATGATCCTGCCGTTCGCCATCAACTCGACGGCGGTGATCATCTTCCGGCAGTACTTCCTGCAGCTCCCCAAGGAGCTGTTCGAGGCGGCCCGGATCGACGGCGCCGGCGAGCTGAAGCTGCTGTGGACCATCGCGCTCCCGCTGGTGCGGCCCGCGCTGGTGACCGCCGTGCTGCTGACCTTCATCGGCCCCTGGAACGAGTTCCTCTGGCCGTTCCTCATCACCAAGGACGCGTCGCTGCAGCCGCTCGCCGTGTCCCTGGCCAACTACATCTCGAACGTGGCGTCGTCGACCGACAACCCGTTCGGGGCGATCCTCGCGGGAGCCGTCGTGCTCGCCGCGCCCGTCGTGGTGCTGTTCATCGTGTTCCAGCGCTACTTCGTCTCGACCGATCTCGGATCCGGAGTGAAAGGCTGACCATGTCTCCCACCCTCACCACTGTCCCCTACCGTCTCGAGCGCGTCGGCGTCGTGATGGAGCCCGCCCCGGGCGACGAGCTCGAAGCCGAGGGGGTGCTCAACCCCGGCAGCGGCCGCGGGCCCGACGGCGAGCTGTACCTCCTGCCCCGGATGGTCGCCGCCGGCAACGTCTCCCGCGTGGGCCTCGCCCGCGTGGTCGTAGAGGGCGGCGTGCCCGTCGGAGTCGAGCGCGAGGGCGTCGTGCTCGCGCCCGACCGCGGCTTCGAGCGCGGCGCGCACAACGCCGGCGTGGAGGATCCGCGGATCACCTTCATCGAGGCGCTCGGCCTGCACGTGATGACCTACGTCGCCTACGGGCCGCTCGGGCCCCGGACGGCGCTCGCCGTGTCCGAGGACCTCCGCGACTGGCGGCGCCTGGGCCCGGTGACCTTCGCCTACGACGACGCTCTCGACATCGACCTGGGCCTGTTCCACAACAAGGACTGCGTGTTCTTCCCCGAGATCGTCGCCGCCCCGGACGGCACCCGCTCGTTCGCGGTGCTGCACCGGCCGATGTGGGACCTCGGCGAGACGCGGCCGGGCGAGGGCGTGCGCCTCCCGGCCGGGATCGAGGACCCGCGGCAGAGCATCTGGATCAGCTACGTGCCGGTGGACGAGGTCGACCGCGACCTGGCGAGCCTCACGCGCTGGACGCGGCACCGGTTCCTCGCGGGCCCCGAGTTCCCGTTCGAGGAGCTGAAGGTCGGCGGCGGCCCCGCGCCGCTGCGCGTGCCCGAGGGGTGGCTGCTCATCCATCACGGGGTCACCGGAGTGATCGACAGCGCCTTCGCGCAGCAGCAGCACGTGAACTACTCGGCCGGAGCGATCCTCCTCGACGGCGACGACCCGTCGCGGGTGATCGCGCGCACCGCCGAGCCGCTGCTCGAGGCCGAGACGGAGGAGGAGCGCAGCGGGATCGTCCCGAACGTCGTCTTCCCGACGGCGATCGAGGAGATCGACGGACAGCACTACGTCTTCTACGGCATGGCCGACTCGAAGATCGGCGCGGCCCGCCTCGTCCGCACGGACGGCTGACTCCCCGGATCGAGTCCGCCCGCGCCTCGTGCTGATCGAGCAGCCGCGCATCGCGTATCGAGATCCGCCCCCACATCCCCCACCCAAGGAGAGTTCGATGACGAACACGCTCACCAGATCGGCGGCCGTCCTGGCCGCCGCCGCCCTCACCGTCGGGGGCCTCGCCCTCGGCGCGACCCCCGCGCAGGCGGCCGAGCCGCTGACGAACACGGCGCACCTCGACTTCCTCCTCGACACCGCCACTCCGGTGCCCGAGCCCGGCCACACCACCTACCGGCTCGACGAGGAGCCGACCCTGGTGATGCCGTGGACCTACGCCGACGCCCGCGACGGCGGCGCCTTCGAGCGCGTGGGCGGCGGCCGCCTCGATCCGGCCACCGGCGACTACGAGCAGGGCGCGTTCAACACCGACGACATCTCGCGCGCCGCGGTCGTCTACCTCCGCCACTGGCAGCAGACCGGGTCGACCGAGAGCCGCGAGAAGGCCTTCGAGACGCTCCGCGCCCTCGCCTACTTCCAGACCACCGAGGGCGACGACGCCGGGAACGTGGTGCTCTGGATGCAGACCGACGGGGAGCTGAACGCGAGCGCCGAGCCGGTCGAGCTGCCGGATCCCAGCGACTCCGAGGACAGCTACTGGCTCGCCCGCACGCTCTGGGCGCTCGGCGAGGGCTACGCGGCGTTCCGCGACACGGATCCGGAGTTCGCCGCCTTCCTGCAGGAGCGGCTGCGCCTCGGCGTCGCGGCGGTCGACCGCGAGGTGCTCACGCGCTACGGGGAGTACGCGCAGGCCGACGGCGTGAAGGTGCCGGCCTGGCTGATCGTCGACGGCGCCGACGCCACCTCGGAGGCGCTGCTCGGCCTGTCCGCCTACCTCGAGGCCGCTCCCGACGACTCCGCGGTGCGCACGAGCACGGCCGAGCTCGCCGAGGGCGTCGCCGCCTACGCCCGCACCACGACGACGGAGGCGGACACCACCGCCTGGCCGTACGGCGCGATCCTCCCGTGGACGAAGTCGCGCACGCTCTGGCACTCCTGGTCGTCGCAGATGGCCGGGGGACTCGCCGCGTCGTCCGCGGCGCTCGACGACTCCTCCCTCCTCGAGCCCGCGCTCGTCGACGGCGCCCGCTTCGCTCCGGAGCTGCTCACCGCCGGTGGCCCGGACAACGGCTGGAACCCGACTCCGACCGACCGCGTGCAGATCGCGTACGGAGCCGACTCCCGCCTGCAGAACTCGCTCGCCCTGGCCGACGCCACCGGCTCCAGCGCCTTCACCGACCTCGCAGCCGTGCAGGGCGCCTGGTTCTTCGGCCTGAACCGCAGCCTCGCCCCGGTCTACGACCCGGCCACCGGAGTCGTCTTCGACGGCGTCCAGGCCGACGGGTCCGTCAACCGCAACAGCGGCGCCGAGAGCACCATCCACGGCCTGCTGGCGATGCTGGCGCTCGACGCACACCCGGACGTCGCCGACCGTGCCCGCTCCGTCGCCACCGAGCGCTCGCGCGACGGGCTGACGCTGGTCGAGGCGGAGAGCGCGCGCAGCGGCACCGTCGTGACGCCCGAGTCGTCCTGGACCGGGGAGGCCGGCTGGAGCGGCTCGTACCTCTCGCTGACCGACCCGCGCCGCGCGGTGTCGATCCCGATCGGCTCGTCCACGCAGGACCGCGTGGTGGAGGCCGTCATCGACCAGCCGCAGCGCGGCACGGAGCGCACGCCGCTGAGCGTCTGGACGTCCGGCTCGCGCCCGCTCGACCTGCTCCGCTCGACCGTCGGGTCGCAGGGGGTCACCGAGGCGTCGGGCGCGCTGCTCCCGGAGAAGCTCCGCCGCACCGTGCCGGCCGGATCGACGAGTGTCCAGGTCCGCCCGCTGAGTGGGCAGACGCGCCTCGACGCGCTGCTGGTGCGCCCGCTGGTGACGCGCCTCGTGGTCGGAGGAGAGGGCGGCCGCACCGAGCTGATCCGCAACTCCACCGACGGGGTGCGCACCACGGCGATCGGCGTCTCGGGCGGCTCCGGCACCCTGCGCGTCTACTCGCAGGACGGCGTGCTCGTGAGCGAGACGTCGCCGTCCGGTGCCGTCTCCGTGCAGCTGCCCGCGCAGGGCTTCGCGGTGCTGGTGGGCTGAGGGCGTCCCTGCTGGTCGAGTAGCCGCTACTCGATCGGCAGGGGGCGGTGAGTGCACAGAAGTCGCGGTACTCGCGGTCGAGTACCGCGTCTTCTGCGTTCTCGTGGGGCGAGGGCGGCGGGGGGCGCGCGGCTGGGCGCGGACCATCAATCCAATGAGAGCGCTCTCTCGAAAACGCTTGACCTCTCCGCGGGGGCGTGCGTAAGCTCGCCGCACACCTCGTGAGAGCGCTCTCACATACGCGGAACAGCACGCGTGAGAGCGCTCCCGGGGGTGCCCCACCACCATCACGAAGGAGTGACCGTGCCCTATTCACGACGCACCAGGATCGCCGCGGCGATCGCCGGCGCCTCGGCCCTCGCCCTGATCGTCACCGGATGCTCGTCGGGATCCGACGCCTCCGAGGGCGGCGAGATCGAGCTGACCGTCACCACGTTCAACGCCATGGGCTTCGACGAGCTCTACGGCGAGTACGAGGACGCCAACCCGGGGATCACCATCGTCCCGAACAACATCGACACCGGCGGCAACGCGCGGACCGACGCGTTCACCAAGCTCGCCGCCGGCTCCGGACTCGCCGACGTCGTCGCCATCGAGGAGGGCTGGCTCGGCTCCGTCATGGAGGTCTCGGACCAGTTCGTCGACCTGCGCGACCACGGCATCGAGGACCGCAAGGCCGACTGGGTCGACTGGAAGTACGAGCAGGCGACCGACCCCGAGGGACGCGTCATCGGCTACGGCACCGACATCGGACCCGAGGGCCTCTGCTACAACACCGCAGCCTTCGAGGCCGCCGGCATGCCCACCGACCGCGCCGCCGTCGCCGAGATGCTCGGCGGACCGGACGCGACCTGGGACGACTACTTCGCCGCCGGCCAGAAGTACCACGACGCGACCGGCAAGGCGTGGTTCGACCACTCCGGATTCGTGTGGAACGCCATGGTCAACCAGCTGCCCGAGGGGTACTACACCTCCGACGGCGAGCTGAACGTCGAGGGCAACCCGGAGCTCGAGGAGCGCTGGGGCCAGCTGACCGACGCCACCGCCTCCGGCCTCTCGGCCGCGCAGAAGGCGTGGGACTGGAACAAGGGCAAGTCGTTCACCGACCAGACCTTCGCCACCTTCGTCTGCCCGGGCTGGATGTTCGGCACGCTGAAGAGCAACGTCGAGGCCGGCGGCGGGAACGCCGAGGCCACCGGCTGGGACTTCGCCGACGTCTTCCCCGGCGGCCCCGCCAACTGGGGCGGCTCGTTCCTCTCCGTCCCGACCCAGTCGAAGCACCCCGCCGAGGCCGCCGCGCTGGCGTCGTGGCTCAGCGAGCCGGAGCAGCAGCTGAAGGCGTTCGAGGCGGCCGGACCGTTCCCGAGCACCCTCGACGCGCAGAAGGAGCTCGCCTCGGCGGCCGCTCCCGACCCCGGCATGAACGACTCCCCGACCGGCGCGATCCTCGCGCAGCGCGCCGAGGGCGTCGTCGCCCAGTACAAGGGCCCGGACGACTCGCTGATCCAGGAGAACGTCTTCGGACCGGTCCTGCAGAAGGTCGACCGCGGCGAGATCGACGGCAAGGAGGGCTGGAACGAGGCGCTCCAGCTCCTCGGTGAGCTCGTCGACTGATCCGGTCGGGCCGACGCCCGGGGGCTGACCCCTCCGAGCCGACGCCCAACCGATACGGGAGGTCCGGCCGCCACCGGACCTCCCGGTCCCCGTGCGGCCGGGCCGCCCGCATCCCGGGCCGCCTCGCCGCACGGGAGAAACGCTGCCGCCCGCCGGCCGAGGCCTCTCCGGCCCCGCCGCCCGCGACTCCTCCCGGCCGGCCCCGCCGCACGAGAGACTCCGGCCCCGCCGCACCCCTCCGACTCCGACTCGACCTCGAAGAGAGCGCCATGACGAGCACACTCACCCCGCCGACCACGGCGACGCCCCCCGCGGGGAAGCGGCGCCCGGCGCCCCGACTCCCGCTGACCTTCCGCCAGCGCGCGAGCCGCTTCGACGTGAAGGCCTCGCCCTACCTCTACATCTCGCCGTTCTTCCTGCTCTTCGCGCTCACCGGCGCGTTCCCGCTGGTCTACACGCTCGTCGTGTCGCTCTACGACTGGCAGCTGCTGCAGGGCCAGGGCGACTTCGTCGGGTTCGCGAACTTCGCGGCCGTGCTCGGCGACCGCTTCTTCTGGAACTCGATCGTCAACACGCTGAGCATCTTCCTGCTCTCCACGATCCCGCAGCTCGCCGTCGCGCTGCTGCTCGCGGCCGCCCTCGACCAGGCGCTGCGGGCCAGCACCTTCTGGCGGATGAGCGTCCTGCTGCCGTACATCGTCTCGCCGGTCGCGGTCGCGCTGATCTTCTCGAGCGTCTTCAGCGACCAGGAGGGCCTGATCAACAACCTGATCGGCCTGGTGGGCATCAGCCCGATCGAGTGGACGAACGACCGCCTCGCCAGCCACGTCGCGATCGCGACGATGGTCAACTGGCGCTGGACCGGCTACAACGCCCTCATCCTCCTCGCCGCCATGCAGGCCGTGCCGCGCGAGCTGCACGAGTCGGCCGCGATCGACGGGGCGAACGCGTTCCGCCGCTTCCGCTCGATCACGATCCCCAGCATCCGACCGACCCTGATCTTCGTGATCATCACCGCCACCATCGGCGGCCTGCAGATCTTCGCGGAGCCGCGCCTGTTCGACGTGTCGAACGCGGGCGGCATCGGCGGCTCGGACCGGCAGTTCCAGACCACCGTCCTCTACCTCTGGGAGATGGCGTTCTTCCGCCAGAACTTCGGCGAGGCGGCGGCGATCGCGTGGCTGCTGTTCCTCCTGATCGTGCTGATCGGCCTGCTGAACTTCGCGATCTCGCGGCGGATCGCCTCCGTCGAGAACCGGATCTCGCAGCGCTCGAAGCGCCGCTCCGCCCGCCCCGCGACCGCCGACGAGATCGCTTCCGCGGACCCCCTGCTCACCACCACCGGCCTCGGCCAGAACGAGAGCGAGCGATGACCGCCCCCGCCACCTCCGCCGCCTTCCCGGTGCGCCGCGTCCGCGCCTCCCGCGCCGGCCGCGTCGACCGGCCCGGCTTCCTCACCTACGGGCTGCTGAGCGCCTTCATCCTCGGCTCGACCTACCCGCTGTGGTGGTCGTTCGTCGTGGCGAGCGGCTCGAACGCGACCCGCAGCGAGACCCTGCCGCTCGTCCCGGGCGGCAACTTCCTCGCCAACGCCTCGCAGGTGCTGACGGCGATCCCGTTCTGGACGGCGCTGCTGAACAGCGTCATCGTCTCGGGGATCATCACGCTGTCGGTCGTGTCGTTCTCGACGCTCGCCGGCTACGCCTTCGCGAAGCTGCGGTTCCGCGGGCGCGACGGCCTGATGATCGGAGTCGTCGCGACCATGGCGATCCCGACGCAGCTGGGCATCATCCCGCTGTTCATCCTGATGCGGCAGCTCGGCTGGACCGGCTCGCTCGGCGCCGTGATCGTGCCGACGCTGGTCACCGCGTTCGGCGTGTTCTTCATGCGGCAGTACCTGGTCGACGTGATCCCGGACGAGCTGATCGAGGCGGCGCGCGTGGACGGAGCGAACCAGTTCCGGACGTTCCTCACCGTCGCCGTCCCGGCGGCGCGACCGGCGATGGCGATCCTCGGGCTCTTCACGTTCATGATGGCCTGGACCGACTTCCTCTGGCCGCTGATCGTCCTCAGCCCCACGAACCCGACCCTGCAGACGGCGCTCGCGCAGCTGCAGTCGGGCTACTACGTCGACTACTCGATCGTGCTGGCCGGCGCCGTGCTCTCGGTGATCCCGCTGCTGGTGCTGTTCCTGCTCGCCGGACGCCAGCTCATCGCGGGCATCATGAGCGGAGCGGTGAAGGGCTGACGCCCGGAGACTCCCGCGGGACCGGGTCGGGGGACATCGGACCGCGGGACGGGGGCCTCGGACCCGGGGCCGTGGCGCTCCGGGTCCGGGGATCGAGGTCGGGGAGCGTGCCGCCCGGCCGCGAGCGGTCGACGGTCCCTCCGGAACGGGCCGCGGCCGATCGTCGCCCCGGGAGCGTCCGACCGCCGGGCACTGCTCCTCGGCGTCCGCGCCCCGTTCGACACCTCGTCGGAGGTGTCCTCCCGCCGCCTAGGCTGGCGCGGAGGAGGCGACATGGAGCCGAAGGACCGGCGCGACGAGGACCCGTCGAGCGAGTCGGCGCAGCCGCGTCCGGCGGACGGCCCGACCCCGTCGGAGCAGGCGCTGCGCGCCATCCGCGACGTCGCGAACGGGGCGGATCCGACGAGCGAGGCGTTCCGGCTGTCGAACGACTTCACCGACCGGCAGGCCGAGCGGTTCCGCAGCTTCCTTTCCCGCTTCCGGCGCGGGCGCTGACCGTCACGGTGCTCCCCGAGACGGGCTGACCCGGAAGGGCCGATCGGATCGGGCCGGGAGCGTCCGTCGAGGCGGGGACCGCGCGCGTCCGCCGGATCTCCGTGATCCCACCGACGCGGGCCTCGGTCGGCGGGGACGACCATGACTGAGTGTCCAGACGTCCTTCCCGCTCCTCGCAGGCCGCTCCCGCTCCGCTCCTCGTCCGCCCGCTCGGCTCGAGGGGCCCGGAATGAGCGGGAGCGCGCGCCGCAGCCGCGTGAGGATGCGGACGACCGCGGTCGCGCCCGGCGTCCTCTTCGTCGAGGGGCCGCTGTCGAACTGGACGGTCCTCACGGGGCACGGCTCCGTCGAGCTGGTCGACTGCGGCTATCCCCGCGACCTGCGGCTCGTCGAGAGGTCGATCGCGCTCGCGGGAGGGCGGATGCAGGACCTGCGGAGGATCCTGATCACCCACGGCCACTCGGACCACCTCGGCAGCAGCCGTCTGCTGGCGCGGACCCGCGGAGTCGCGGTGGCGACAGGCCCGGTGGAGGCGGCGAACGTGCGCCGGGAGATCGAGGAGCAGGTGACACTGCGGGAGCTCCTCCCGGTGCTGCACCGACCGCGGACGATCGACTGGGTGCTCCGCGCCGTCGCGGCGGGCGGCCTCGGCCGGGTCGGGGTGCCGACCGCCGTCGAGCTCGCCGGCACGGAGCTGGCGCTCACCACCGGGCACACCCTCCGCGTGGTCCCGAGCCCCGGGCACACGAGCGGGCACACCGCGTACCTCGAGCCGTCCGCGGGAGTCCTGATCGCCGGGGACGCGCTGGTCACCGGCCATCCCCTGCTGGACTCCGACGGCCTGCAGCTGCTCCCCGGCTTCTTCCACGCCGATCCGGACGAGGCCGCTGCCGCCGGGCGGCACCTGCGCGAGCTGCCCACGCACTGGATCCTGCCCGGGCACGGAGCGCCGCTGAAGGTCGGCGAGGCGGCAGCGTGACCGCGGCGCCGGTGCGCGCGGGCGACCGGCTGCTCCTCGACACCCCTCTCACGGCGGTGGCGGGGCTCACCTGGGCGACGGTCGAGCTCGTCGAGCACCACTCGGCGCCCGGGAGCCTCCCCTGGAGCACGGGCGGCTCGTTCCCCTTCCGGGTGGGCTACCGGATCGACCGGCCGGCGCCGGGGGTGGAGGCGGTCCGCGGCGTCGTCTGGCTCGCCGCCGACGGCACCGACGCGACCGGGGCCGTCCGTGCCGTGGACCGCGTCGTCCGCCCGGGAGCGGCTGCGCGGACCGGCGACCGGTGATCGCGGGGCTCCGCCGGAACGCGGCCTCTCGCGGCTGACGGACCCCGGACGTCTCAGCGGACGCCGGCACTCACCGAGCGCTCGACGGCGTCCGCCGCGGCCCGCACCCCGTCCTCGCGGGCGAGCGCCGCGCCGACGGTTCGCGCCCGCCTCCCGGCCTCCTCCCTGAGCAGGGGCCGGAGCGCGGCGACGAGCCGGTCGGCGGAGAGGTCGACGAACGCGAACGTCGACCCGACCCCGAGCTCGGTCACGCGGCGCCCCCAGAACGGCTGATCGCTGAAGACGGCGGCGATCACGGTCGGGAGGCCGGCGATCAGCGACTCCGCCGTGGTCCCCGCGCCGCCGTGGTGGACGGCCGCGACGCAGCGGGGGAGGACGGCGCGGTGGTCGAGAGCGCCGACGACGCGGAGCCGGTCCCGGGTCGAGGGCGCGCGGTCGGCGAAGTCGCTCCAGCCCGCGCCGACGAGACCGCGGACCCTGAGGTCGCGGCACACCTGGTCGAGCAGGGCGAGCACGGGGCCGGGCTCGCCGACGGGCATGCTCCCGAAGCCGAAGAACACCGGGGGGTCGCCCGCGTCGAGCCAGGCGTCGAGGGAGTCGTCCGCGCCCGCATCGCCCCACAGCGCGTGCTGCTCGGGTGTCGCGCGGATGAACCCGGTGATCGGCCGGCGCTCCGGCCACCCCTCGAGGCCGGGCACCAGCACGGAGCTGTACACCTGCAGTTCCCAGGCGCCCCGGTCCGCGAGGCGCCGGCTGACCGGCAGGGTCGTCGGAGGGAGGCCGAGCGCGAGCCGCAGGTCGTTCACGTAGCCCGCCGTCGCCCGCCGCTCGACGCGATCGGCGATGAGGTGCGTGAGGCGGGGGAGAGGGCGGGGGAGTCTCCGGGCGGTCACGGTGACGGCGGGGTAGCGCGGGTTGGAGCGCCGCGGCACGAAGTGCATCCCGATGACGGGGATCCCCGCGGCCTCCGCGATGCACGAGGCCTCGTCGAGGACGAGGTTGGCGGCGAGGAGGAGGTCGGCACCCGCCGCCGCCCGCACCATCGCGGGCTGCAGCACGCTGCTGAGCTCGACCTTCTGCCGCAGCAGGCCGCGGAGGTAGCTCCGGGTGTCTCCGGAGGCGAGCCACGCCTGCCCCTCGCCCGACTGGAGGAACGCCCGCACGTCGAAGCCGAGCGGGACGGCGTCGAGGCCGAGCGCGGACGCCATCGGCACGAGGTCGTCCGGTGCAGCCACCAGGACGTCGTGTCCGCGCTCGCGCAGCTCGGCGGCGAGGACCACCATCGGCTGGACGTCTCCTCGAGACCCGACCGCCAGGACCGTGATGCGCATGGATGCTCCCTCCGCGACGTCCGGCCGGAGTCCGGCCCGCCCGCGCTCTCTGCGCGGGCCGTCGTGGGAACGGTAGGAACGCGGTCGCCGTCGGGGCGTCCGTGGAACCACGGCTGGGCCGGGTGGAGGGGCGGACCTGTCACCGTTCCCTCCGCTGCCGCCCGGTCGGCTCCCAGCCGGCGCGGAGCGGTCTCGGTGGGACCACGGACGGCCGGACGGGCCTCGTCGCGGTTCACTGCTCGTGTCCCCGTCCCGAGCACCGTCCGGAGTCCTCATGAGCGCATCACCCGCAGCCGCGGCCCACCTCGATCTCGGCGGGATCACCCTCGACTACCTGCCCGACGGCGAGTTCCGCGCGGAGCCCGGACTCGCCTACCCCCGCGGAGACGACGCGCTCGCCGCCGACGGCCCCGACGTCCTCGACGACGACGGCATGCTCGTGCTGAGCGTCGGAGCGGTCCTGGCCACCACTGCGGACCGCAGGGTGCTGATCGACGCCGGCATCGGCGACCGGACCATCCCCCTCGTCCGGCCGGGGGCCGTCCGCGACGCGTACATGCGCGGAGGCGCGCTGCTCGAGAGCCTGGCCGCTCTCGGGCTGGAGCCGGCCGACATCGACGCCGTGCTGATCACCCACCTCCACGCCGACCACATCGGCTGGATCGGCGGCGAGACCGTGGACGGCGTGCCCACGTTCCCGAACGCCGAGTACTGGCTGGCGGCGGACGAGTGGGACTTCTGGAGCCGGCCCGAGAACGGCGGAGAGGCCGTGGGGCCGCGGCCGAACGAGCTCCGTCTGATCGACGCGCGGCGTCGGCACTTCGTGGAGGGCGAGGAGCCCGTCGCCGGGGTCCGGGTCGTCCGGACACCGGGGCACACGCCGGGTCGCGTCGGCTTCGCCGTGGAGGGGAGCCGCCTCCGCGCGCTCGTCGTCGGCGACGCGGTGCACTGCCCGGCCGAGATCCTCCGTCCGGAGCTGGTCTGGGTCGGGGACCACGACGGAGCGGAGGCGGTCCGCACGCGGCAGCTCCTCGCGGAGCGGGTCGGAGGCGGGGACGTCGTGCTCGTCGGCCCGCACTTCCCCGACGCCGTCTTCCGACGGTACGACCCCTCCGCGCCGCACCACCTCGCCGGACTCGCGACCTGAGGCCCGGCCGGGAGGGCTGCACGGAGTTATTGACTGAAAGGTCTACATCGGCGTAGCGTTCAAGACTGATCGGTCAACAACCCGGGTGGCTTCATCAGGCCCAGAGATCGGCACGGCGCTCCCTGCCCGGCCCGCCTCCCCCGGAAAAGGACCGCTTCCGCCCGCGAACCCCGAGCAGCAAGGAGACCACTCATGACCAGCACCGTTCCTCCCGCCCTCCGCCGTGGCGCCCTCCCGTCGCGCACCGGAACGCTCCCCCTCGTCGACGCCCCCGCGATCGTCGGAGCGCTCTCGTGAGCGGGCCCGGAATCACGGCGCGCCGCGGACGGGTCGGAGTCGCGGCCGTCGCCCTCGGCTCGTTCGCGATCGTCCTCTCGGAGTTCCTGCCCATCGGCCTCCTGCCCGCGATCGCGTCCGACCTCGACGTCGGGATCGGGACCGCCGGCTCGGTCGTCGTCGTCACCGGCCTCTTCGCCGCCCTCGCCGCGCCCCTCGTCACGGTCGCCACCTCGCGGTTCGACCGCCGCACCGTGCTCGTCGCCCTCAGTGCACTGCTGGTCGTCTCGGACGCGCTCGCGGCCCTCGCTCCGACCTTTCCCGTGCTCCTGGCCGCCCGCGCACTCCTCGGCGTCAGCCTGGGCGGATTCTGGGCGATCGGCATGGGGATCGGCGCCCGGCTCGTGCCGCCGGCCGGAGCCGTCCGAGCGGTGTCGATGATCACCGCCGGCATCTCGGTCGCCACCGTCGTCAGCCTCCCGCTGTCCGCGGCCGTCTCGGCGCTCGCCGACTGGCGCCTCGCGTTCGTCATCGGCGGCGCGATCGGGCTGGTCGCCCTCGCCCTCCAGCTCGCGACCCTGCCGCCGCTCCCCTCGACGGAGCGCGTCCGATTCGCCTCCCTCGGCGGACTGCTCCGCGTGCCGCGCGCCCGCGTCGGACTCCTCGGCGCCGCCGTCCTGTTCTTCGCCCAGTTCGCGGCGTACACCTACATCACGCCCTTCCTGCAGACCCGTGCCGGGCTCGGACCGGAGGCGGTCACGGTCGCACTGCTGCTGTTCGGCGTCGCCGGGATCGCCGGCAACTTCACCGCCGGAGCGACGGTGACGCGGAGCGTGCGCGGCACGACGGGGACGGCGCAGATCGCGCTCGCCGCGGCGGTCGTCCTGCTGCCGTTCCTGGCGCCCTCGAGCGTCGGCGTCGTCGCGCTCGTGCTCGTCTGGGGCTTCGTCTGGGGAGGCCTCCCGCTCGCCCTGCAGACCTGGATGTCCACGGCGACCCCCGCCGGATCCGAGACCGCACTGGCGCTGTTCGTCACCACCATCCAGCTCGCCCTCGCGGCCGGCTCCATCGTCGGCGGCGGCGTGGTGACCGCGACGGGCCTCGACGGGGACTTCCGCCTCGCCGGGGGCATCGCGCTCGTCGGCGCGCTCGCCTTCCTCGCGCTCACCTCGCGGCGCCGGTCGAGCGCGCCGTCGGACGCCGCCGCCCGCAGCGACCGGGGCGCCGCGAGCCCGCGCGCGGCACTCCCGCGACGCTGAGGCGCAGGTGAGGAGCCGTCCGCGGTCCCGGTTCCGGGATGCGAGCAGCCGTCCGCGGTCCCGGTGCGGGAGGCGCACAGCCGTCCGCGGTCCCGGTTCCGGGAGGCGCGGGCGGTGCCCGTCGTTCCGCCCAGCCGCGAGGAGCGCAGCGGACCCGGCGTCCGTCTCCTCCGCATCGCGACAGCCGCTCCGTCACCCCCTCGAATCCGCGCGTCCCGCGCACCCCGCGTCGTCCGGACGCCCCGCCACCGCCCCACCGCCACAGGAGGACCGTCCATGACCTCACCCGCTCCCCGCTCCGTCGGGTTCACCGTGCTCGGGCCGATCTC
Organism: Rathayibacter sp. VKM Ac-2762; assembly: GCF_009866585.1. Lineage (NCBI taxonomy): Bacteria > Bacillati > Actinomycetota > Actinomycetes > Micrococcales > Microbacteriaceae > Rathayibacter > Rathayibacter sp. VKM Ac-2762. Next base: position 2,783,414 of record NZ_CP047419.1, read on the forward strand.
GGCCGTCGCGGAGGGCGCCGACCTCGATCTCGGCTCGCCGCAGCAGCGGGCCGTCCTCGCGATCCTGTTGCTCGCCGACGGCCGCCCGGTCGACGTCGACACGCTCGTCGACCGCATCTGGGGGGCGACCCCGCCCCGGAGCGCGCACGGAGTCCTGCGGACCTACGTCTACCGGCTCCGGCGCGTGCTCGCTCCTCACGCCGGCGCGGACGGGCCGGGCATCGAGACCGACGGCGGGTGGTACCGGATGCCCCGGGGCGGCGTCGATCTGGACCTGACCGTGGTCGAGCGGGAGCGCCGTCTCGCCCGCGAGCTCGAGCGGGCCGACGACCCGGCCGGCGCTGCCGAGCGGCTCGGCGCCGCGGCGGACCGGTGGAGCGGCACCCCGCTCGCCGGGCTGCCCGGGGAGTGGTTCGAGGACCAGCGCCGGCGCCTCCTCGAGGTGCGGAACGAGATCGCGCTGGAGCTCGCCGGGCTCCGGGTCGGCCTCGGGCGGCACGACGACGCCCTGCCCGGGCTGCGCCGCCTCGCCGAGGAGCGACCGCTCGACGAGAAAGTCGCCGCGCTCCTCCTGGAGACGCTCCGGGCGCTCGGACGCCGCAGCGACGCGCTGGGCGCCTACGACGCGCTCCGACGACGGCTCGCCGAGCAGCTCGGAGTCTCGCCCGGCGCGGCGCTCCAGCAGCTGCACCGCGACCTCCTCGAGGACGATCCCGCTCGACCGCCCGCCGGTCCGGTCGCCCTCTCGGCCTCCGTTGCGCGGCCGGGTGGGACGCCGGGCCACGCCGTCGCACCCGCGCAGCTGCCACCGGACCCGGCCGACTTCGTGGGGCGGGCCGAGGAGATCCTCCGCATCGAGCAGGCCGCGGCGGTCGGCTCCGGCCAGGGGGTCGTCGGGATCACCGGGCTGGGCGGCATGGGCAAGACCGCGCTCGCCGTGCACGCCGCCCACCGCGTGCGGGCGGCGTTCCCCGGCGGGCAGTTCTTCGTCGACCTCCGGGCGGCGGGAGGCCACCCCCGCACCGCGGCCGGCGCGCTGCTGTCGCTCCTCGAGGGCGCCGGAGTCGCCCGCGCCGCGGTCCCCGACGGCTTCGACGAGCGCACGGCGCTGTGGCGGTCCGTGACCGCGGACCGGCCGGTGCTGCTCCTCCTCGACGACGCGGCGAGCGCTGCCCAGGTCCACCCCCTGATCCCCACGGGCGCCGGCTCGCTGACCGTGGTGACGGCGACCAGGCGGCTCCTCGACGTCACCGGGGCGCGCTGGATGAAGCTCCTGCCGCTCGCCCCGGAGGAGTCCGTCGAGCTGATGGGGCGCCTCGTCGGCCGTGAGCGCCTGGCCGCCGAGCCCGGCCCCACCGCGAGGCTGGCGGCCGCGTGCTCGCACCAGCCCCTCGCGGTCCGCGTGGCGGCGGCCCGCCTCGCGGACCGTCCGGCGTGGAGCGTCGCGCAGATCGAGCAGCAGCTGTACGACGACCTCGACCAGCCGGTCGTGATGCACGCCGACTGCAGGATCGTGGACGCCCCGTTCCGCCGCGCGTCGGCCGGGCTCCTGGAGGACCGCCGGGCGGCCTTCCACGCGCTGTCCCACCTGACCGAGGAGGCCTTCTCCGTCGAGACCGCGGCGCAGGTCCTGCACCTGGAGGTGTCGGCGACGCGCGCCGTGCTCGAGGACCTGGTCGACGCGCACCTCCTCCTCGACGCCGCCGGCGGCCGCTACGGCTTCTTCGCGCTGGTGCGCGCCTTCGCGCGGCGCCAGCCGCTGCGGCAGGAGGTCGCCTGAGGCGGATCGGCCTCCTCGGGGTCCCGGCCGGAGTCTCCGGGATCCCGCCGGGGTGAGGACGGCGGCCGGGTCCGCGGATCCGGCCGCCGCGGGCGTCAGGAGATCGCGGCCAGCAGGACCAGGGGGTCGCCCTCCATCCAGCGGCAGTCCATGACGAAGCGCTCCACCCGGTGGCCCTCGGGCGTGACGCGGACGTGGAAGGTCCAGGTGTTGCCCATCAGGGCGTGCCGGGTCGCCGTCGCGACCGGCCCCTCGCCGGGGAGGAAGTGCTGCGCCAGGGCGTAGGCCTCGACGAGGTACCCGTCGCCGCGGCGGCTCGCGGTGACGTTGCTCACCGCGTGCATCGTGTCGAGCGGGCCGACGGCGCCGATCATGGTGGGGATCACGGTCCCGCTCCCCTGCAGGACGGGGAACTCGAGCCCGATCCTCGTGGTCGCGGGCGTCATGTCAACCACGACGTCGTCGGTCAGGAGGTCCTCGAGCACGGACGCGTCGGCGGTGTCGAGGGCGCGCGCCCAGAGCAGCGGGATGCGGCCGAGCTCCTGCTCGACCGCGAACGGCAGGGCGGCGGTGGCGGTGGTGGTGTCGGTGGTGGCGGTGGTGCCGGTGGTGGTCACGGTGGTGCTCCTTCGGTCGGTGGTGGTCGTTCGTGCGGGTCGGTGGTGCGGGTTCACGGGCGCGGGGCGGGACGGCGCTCGCCGGACGGCGCGTGCTCGAGCAGGGGCGTCTGCGCCCGGAAGAGGTCGCCGGGATCGACGGCCGCCTTCACCCGCAGCAGCCGCGCCCAGTCGTCCCCGGAGAACGAGCGCTCGGGGTGCCCGTCGTCCGGGGCGAAGTTGACGTACCGCGCGCCGGTGCTCCACGGGCGGAGGGCTTCGATCAGCGCGCGCGCCTGGGCGACGCCGTCGGCGTCGTCCTCGGGCATCCCGATGGACACGGCCCAGAGGACGTAGGCGGCAGAGCCTGCGGAGACCGCCCCGGCTCCGGCCCGCGGCGCGGCGAACGCCCCTCCGAGGTGCCGCAGCTCGACGATGTGGAGACCGGTGCCGCTCGCCGGTCCGACGGTGTCGAGGAGCGCGCGCTGCGCGGACGCGTCGAGGCCCGCGAGCAGGGAGGTCTCCTCCGAGAACGGCGCCGGGTCGGTCGGGTCGTTGTGGATGCGCTCGAAGTCCTCGGACCGCGTCTCCTCCACCGTGTCGGCGAGGACGGGCGCCGCGTCGCGGAGCGGAGCCAGGAGCGCCGCAGCCGTCGCCGCGTCGCCGAGGTGCGCAACCCGGACGTGCAGCACGGACCTCCCGGCGAGCAGCGGCGGCACACCGGGCACCGGCGGCAAGCGGAGGAACGCCAGCGACAGCGTGAGCTCGTCGGGCGCCGATGCTGTCGCCGCGGCGAACGCGGCGAGGACGGCCTCGGCGTGCTCCCCGTCGAAGAACAGGCCGCCGCCGATGAACCGCTCGACGGGGAACAGCTCGATCTCCATCGAGGTCACGACGCCGAGGCTGCTCCGGCCGCCGCGCAGGGCCCAGAAGAGGTCGGCGTGATTATCGGCGGAGGCGCGGAGCAGCTCGCCGGAGGCGGCGACGACGTCGAGGGCGACGACGTGGTCGGACCCCCAGCCGTACCGGCGGCCCAGCACGGGGCTGAGGCCGCCGCCGAGCGTGAAGCCGACCGCGCCGACGTGGCCGGAGGACCCGTGGACGGGAGTGAGGCCGTGCTCCGCGGTGCGCGGCACCACGTCGCTCCAGCGCGCGCCGGCGCCGATGACGGCCCGTCGAGCCGCGGGATCGACGTGCACGTCCGTCATCGCCGCCGTCGAGACGAGCAGGCCGTCCCGCATCGGGCGGGTCGCGTGGTGGCCGGTGGCGACGACGGCGACGGGGAGGCCGTGCGCCGCGGCGAACGAGACCGCCTCGACGATGTCGCCCGCGCTGCGCGCCGTCACGACGACGTCGGGACGCCGGTGGCCGGCGAGGTTGTAGCCGGCGCAGGCGGCCGCGTAGCCGTCGTCCTCGGGTGTCAGCGCGGCGCCCTCGAGAGCGGCGCTCAGCGCGGCGACGTCCTCGAGGAACGCGGCGCGGGAGTCGGAAGCGGCACCGGCGGTGCGGTGGTCAGTGGTGGGGGGCATGTCCGTCCTTCGTCGTGGGTCCGCCCGGAGGGGGCGGTCGTGAGGAGTCGACCAGTCGGCCGTCGACGTCCGGTCGACGGGCTGTCGACGACGGTGCGACGGCGTGGATCCGCGCCCGGACCCGGCGGATCGCGGCCGCAGCGCACCGGGACCGGGTTCCGCGGCCGGCATCCCTCCCGGCCGCTCCTCCCCGCTCACGCCCGCTTCCGCAGGTCGCCCAGGACGAGGTGCTCGATCTCGCCGAGCACCTCGTCGGCGGCCGACAGCGCTGCGATGCGCGCGGCGGCCGTCCGGGCGCTCGCGCGGAACCGGTCGTCCTCGAGGACCCTCCGGAGGGCGGGACCCGCCTCCTCCGCTGCGGCGACGGTGATCGCCGCACCCGCTGCCGTGGCGCGGGCCGCGTTGACGGCGTGATCCGCGCCGAGCGGCATCACCACGAGGGGGACCCCGGAGACGAGGGCCGCGAGGACGGTGCCGGCACCGCCCACTGTCACAACGGCGTCGGCGTCCGCCAAGAGCTCGGCGAGCGGACGGAAGGGCACGTTCTCGACGCGCACGGGGGACTCCGGCGCCCCCGGCCGCGCCCGCACGCCGTTGACGGCGGTGGCCACCAGGTCGATGCGGAGACCGTCCCGCTCCATCGACGACACCAGGGCGTCCAGGAGCGGCTGGCTGGTGAAGACCGTTCCCATGGTCAGGAGCACGCGCGGCCGGTCGCCGTGCGCCGGCCGCGGCGCTCCGGGCGAGCCCGCGGCCTCGTGCGCCGACGGGCGCAGGGGGATGCGGTATCCGGTGCGGACGCTCGCCGGGTCCTCGAGGAACGCCGGGTAGACGTCGATCCACGCCGCGGGGGCCGGCAGCACGACACCCCGCGCGGCGGCGGCGCGGGCGGAGGCCGCGGCGATCGCGGTCCGGACCGCCTCGGGGCGCTCGGGTCCGAACGTGTGCCTGACGAACGGCACTCCGAGCGCCTCGGCGACGTAGGGTCCGACGTGATCGAGGCTCTCGCTGATCACCAGGTCGGGGCGCCAGACCCGGGCGGCGCTCACCGCCTCGTCCACCGTCTCGGCGACCCGGCGCACGGCGAAGAACTCGGCGATCGTGGCGGGATCCGGAGCGGTCGCGGGGCTCGCCCCGGTCTCCTCCTGCATCGCGGTCATCGCCGCGAGGGTGGGCGGCCCTGCAGGCAGGATCTCGAGGTCCGGCCTCCCCTCGGCGAGGACGAACGCCGCGGCGTCGGCCCCGGTGAGGACGGCGACGCGGTGCCCGGCGGCACGCGCGGCCCGCATGAGCGGGATCATCGGGACGAGGTGCCCCGGGAGCGGGTTGGCGGAGAAGACGATGCGCATGAGTGACCTCGATCGGGGGAGCGGGCGGGTGAGAGGGACGTGCGGGGGACGGGCTCGCCGGGCTGCGGCGGTCAGGACGGGGCGCCGAGGGCGAGCGCTCCCGTCAGCAGGAGCGCGTAGACGAGCGAGGCGGTAGACGACAGCTGGAGGGCGGCGATGAGGCGCGGTGCGTCCGCCGGACGCGAGCCGATCCGGACGGCGGGGACCGCCGGTGCGAGGGCCGACGCGGCGACGAGCGCGAGCGGATGCTCCGGCGCGAGGACGGCGAGGAGAGCGAACGGGGCGAGCAGGAGGACGGCGTAGAGCACCCGCGCGGTGCGCTCCCCGACGACGACGGCGAGGGTCCGCTTCCCGGCGAGGCGGTCCGCCTCGGCATCGCGGATGTTGTTGACCATCAGGACGCCGCAGGCGAAGGATCCGGCGGCCGTGGCGGCGATCCAGCCGGGACCGGTGAGGCGGTCCAGCTGCACGATCTCCGTGCCGAGGACCGCGACGAGCCCGAAGAACACGAAGACCGACACCTCGCCGAGCGCCCGGTAGCCGTAGGGGCGCGCGCCTCCGGTGTAGAACCATGCGGCGACGATCGTGGCGGCGCCGACCGCGAGCATCCACCAGAGCCCCGTGAGCAGGACGACCGCCGTCCCGCTGACCGCGGCGAGCGCGAGGAACGACAGGGCGACTCCGAGCACGGCGGCCGGGGCGGCGGTCCCGGCTCCGGTCAGCCGGGCCGGTCCGCGCCGGAAGCGGTCGGTCCCGCGCACGCCGTCGGAGTAGTCGTTGGCGAAGTTCACGCCGATCTGCAGGCAGAGCGCGACCGCGAGGCACAGCGCCGCGATCCCCGGATTCCGGCCGCCGGCCGCCCATTCGGCGATGCCGCCGCCGGTGCCCGCGATCGCCGCTCCCGTGCCCAAAGCGACGGAGCCGATGCTGAGGGGGAGGGTCCGAGGACGCGCGCCGCTGATCCACTGCGCAGGGGAGGCGCGGAGAGCGCTCCGGGCGGCTGCGGTGGAGGGGGACTGCTCCGAGAAGGAGTCGAGGGCGGGCTCGTGTTCCGGCATGGAGGCGATCGTCGTCCGCTGCGCCGGGGCCGGCGTCCGTGCGATCACGGAGGTCCGTCGCCCTCATCCTGTGGGGTGATCACGATCGTCCGGACGGTGCTCGACACCTGTCGTCCATCGTCGGAGGCTGATCCCGGACGGTCCGCCGCTGCGCCCGCCCGGGACGCTGCACGAAGGAGACCCCATGTCCATCACCGGCCGGAGCACATCGACCGCACCGCACACCGATCGCCTGAACACCCTGTCGATCGCCGGCTTCGTGCTCGCGTTCGTCCTCAACGTCGTCGGCCTCGTGGTGTCGCTGGTCGCGCTCGCGCAGATCCGCCGGACCGGAGAGCGCGGACGCGGGCTGGCGATCGCCGGCGTCGTCGTCGGCGGCTTCTGGTTCGTCCTGTTCGGCGCCGTCTTCGCCGTCCGCCTCCTCGTCGCCCCGCACGGACTGTGAGCCGGAGTGCGCCCCGGCGTCGATCCGTCGTCGACGCGACGTCGACAGCCGGTGGCGAGGATCGGGACCGGACGACGCCGCACCGCAGCGCCCCGAGCGGCGCGGGAGCGGAGTCGGGACTCCGGCGACGATCGACAGGACGAGCATGACCCTCACGCACCACGACATCCCCTCGACCACCGGCCGCGGAGCGGCCCCGGTGCCGCTCCCGCTCGAGCGGTCCGGAGTCCTGCGGGCCTGGCGGCCGGAGCAGTACGGAGGAGGCCCCGCCACCGTCGCCGACATCGCCGCCCGGCTCCTCGCGCTCGGCGCCGAGGACACGGACCTCGGCTGGGTCGGCGCGGTCGCCGCCGTGACGAACCTCGCCGTCGCGGAGCTGCCCGACGAGGCGCTGCGCGAGATCTGGGCGCCCGGACGCGCGCCGCTGGTCTGCGGGACCCTCGCTCCGCAGGGGACCGGCGAGCGGATCGGCGGGGGCTTCCGCGTCCGGGCGGTCTCCTCGCCCGCGAGCGGACTGCCCTGGGCCGACTGGGTCATGGCGACGGTCCTCGACGCCGGCGCCGGTGAGCCGGTGCGCGTGCTGGTCCCCGTCGACGAGGTGCGCACCGAGGCGACCTGGGACGCGTTCGGACTGCGGGGCACGGGCGGCGACTCCGCCTTCCTCGACGACGTGACCGTGCCCCTCCGCCGCACCCGGATCCTCCGTCCGGATCCTGCCGCGGCACCGCTGACCTACTTCGCCACGCTGTTCTTCGCCGCCCCCCTGATCGGCACCGTGACCGCCGCGGCCGAGAGGGTGGCGGCGGAGGCGGCGGACGGATCGGCGCGCTGGGACCGCGGCGACGTCCGCGCCTCGGTGAGCTCCGCGATGCTGCGGGTCGCGCGGGCGAACGCCCTCTACTCCGCCGCGGTGGCAGGGCTCGGCACCCGCGCCGCGGTCGACGCGCAGTCCGCGCTGGACCGCGCCACGGCGGCCGACCTGGCCGTGCAGGCCGTCGCGGAGGCGGAGGGCGCGCTGCCGCTGCTCGTGAACGGCAGCGGCGCGGCGGCACTGCGCACCGGCCACCCGCTCGCGCGAGCACTCCAGGACGTGGGGGCCGGGGCGCGCCACACCGCGCTGTCGCCGACCAAGTCGGCGCTCGCGCACCTCGACGCCGTCTTCGGGAGCGCCCGCCGATGACCCCCGGAGCGCTCGAGGACCCCGAGGGTCCCGATCGGATCGCGCCGGAGCGGCGGGCGCTGCTCCAGCGGATGGTGCGCGTCGCCGGCGAGCGCGGCGGCCGTCTGGCGCTCGTCGGCGAGCCCGGCGTGGGCAAGACGACGATGCTCGAGGCCCTCGCCCGCCGCGTCCGCCACGACCGGGTCGTGCTGCTGATCCGCTTCGACGAGGGGGCCGTCGGTCCCTTCGCCGCGGTGAGGTCCCTCCTCCGCCTCGTGCCCGACCGCCTGCACCGCGCTCTGCCGAGCGGGTACCGCGCCGTCCTGGAGCGGCTCCTCGTCGTCGATCCCCCCGCTCTCGCCGACCGCCGCGTGCTCGAGGCCGCCCTGCGCCACCTCTGCTCCCTGCTGGCGGCGTCGCACGCGGTGGTGATCCTCGACGACGCGCACCTGGCGGACCGGGAGTCGGTCGACCTCCTGGCGCCGATGTTCCGACCGCCCCAGGAGGCGGCCGGCATCGCTCTCGTCGTCGCGCGCGAACTGGACGCCGGCGGACCGGTGACCTCGTGGAAGGTGGTCTTCACCGCGGCCCAGCTCGCGCTCCTCCCTCCCCTCGGACCGGCGGCGGTCGCCGCCGTCCTCGCCGACGCCGACATCGACGGCCTGACCCCGACCGAGGCGGCCGAGATCGCCGCGGAGAGCGGCGGCAACCCGTCCTGGGCGATCGACCTCGCGATGGCCCGCCGGACGGGGGAGCCGCGGCCGAGGGCCTCCGCGTCCCGCGCCGTCGCGTCGACGATCGAGCGGATCTCCCGGCTCCCGGAGGCCGTCCGCGAGCTCCTGGTCGCGACCGCTCTGATGCGGACGGGGAGCGTCGACGTGCTCCTCCAGGTCTCCGGTCAGCAGGAGCAGGCGCTCGCCGAGGCCGTGCGGCTCGGCGTCCTCAGCGTCACGGGCGACGGAGTGTCGGTCCGGACGCCGCTGCTGCGGACCGCGGTGACCGAGACGACGCCGGTGGGCGTCCGGCGCGCCCTGCACGCGAAGCTGGCCCAGACGGCCCTCCCCGCCGAGCAGCGGCTCGAGCACCGCGACGACGCCCTCCCGCCCGGTCCGGAACCGGAGCTGGCGGCGGAGCTGCGGACCGCGTCCGATCGGGCCCGGCGCATCGGGACGAGCTCCGACGCTCTCCGGCTGGCGCTGCGCGCGCTCGCCCGGGCGGAACCGGGTTCGACCGCGCACGTCGACACGGTGCTGCACGCGGCGCAGATCGCCGGTGGGCGGGGCGAGATCGCGCTCGTCCTGCGGCTGTCCGCGATGGTCGACCCCGCGCAGCTGACGCCGTCCCGGTTCGACCGGCTCGCCGTCGTCTCCGCGGAGGCGATCGCCCAGGACCTGGGCGTCGAGGCCCTCGACCACCGCCTCGCGAACGCGCTGAGGACCTTCGAGCCGGACGACGTGCGGTCGACCGTGATCCAGGTGCTGAGGCTCGTCTGGTCCAGCGGCGAGGCCGCGGAGGTGGGCCGGGCACTGGCCGAGCGGGCCGCCGCGCTCCCTCCGGAGCTTACGCCGTACACCCTCCTCACTGCTCTGGGCGATCTCGCCTTCCGGCACCTCGATGCGGGGCAGGGGCTCTCCTCGGAGATCCTCGCGCGGACGCGGGCTCTGGAGGCGGTGAACGGCGTGCTCGACCTGAGGTCCAGCTCCGGAGCGGTCGAGGCCACCGGCGCGTACCAGGCCGACGACCTCGGCCGCTCCCGCCCCGCCCTCACGGCGTTCGTCCGCACGGCGAAGCTCGTCGGCGAGCACCGGACCACCGTGTCCGCCCTCGCGCACGCCGCGATCGTGGAGGTGCTCGCGGGACGCATCGTGCAGGCCGGGTCGCTGCTGGCCGAGGCGGAGCAGCACGCGCGCGGCCTGGTCGACCCGCCGCTGCCGCTCACGCGCGCCCGCGGGCTCGTCGCGCTCACCCGCAACGACCGCGACACCCTGGAGGAGCTGCTCGCCGGATCGGTGAGCCCGACGTCGATGATGCGCGGCGGGCTGCTGCTCCACGGGCTCGCCGGGATCGACGCCGCGTGGTCCGAGCAGTGGGACATCGCGCGGTCGGAGCTCGAGACGGCTCTCGCGCTGGCGGACGCGAAGGGCATCGTCGAGCCCGGCAGGCGGCTCTGGATCGACGTCGAGCTCGGCCGGGCGCGGGTCCACGCCGGCGATCTGGAGGGAGCGGAGGCGCTCGCCCGGCACCTCGCCGGACTCGACGAGCCGCACCGGCGCCCGCACGCTCACGGCCAGGCGCTCCGGCTCCGGGCGCTCGTCGCGATGCGCTCGGGCGAGCCCGCCGAGGCCCTGCGCCTGGCGGACGACGCGGTCGACTTCCTGCGCCGCAGCGGATTCGCGCCCGAGCTGGCGCGGGCGCAGCTCGACCGCGCCGAGCTGCTCGTCGCCGGGGGCAGGAGCGCCCGGGCGCGCACCGTGCTGGCCGAGGTCGCCACGTCGCGCGCGCACGCCGACGACCCCCGGATCGCCGCGAGGACCCTCCAGCTGACGGAGACCGTCGACGCGGTGGACGGCCGAGCGCTGCTGACCACCGCGGAGGCCCGGGTCGCCGACGCGGCCGCCTCCGGGCTGACGAACAGGGAGATCGCCGAGCAGCTGTTCCTCGGGGTCCGCACGGTGGAGACCCACCTCGCCCACGCCTACCGGAAGATGGGGGTCCGCACGCGGACGCAGCTCGCGCTCGCCCTCAACGGCCTCGGCCAGGAGGGGGCGACCGGGCTCTGAGCGCGGTCGTCGGGGGCGCTCCCGGTGGCCCCGTCACCGCCGCATCACCCCCGAATGGCCGCGATCCGCGCCCCTTCGCGCCGAGGACGCCCTCCCCGAGGCCGCTCCTCCGGCGCTCGGCTAGCCTCGGAGGCACCCGCGAGGAAGGCCTGCATGACTCACGACGCCGTCTCGGCCGCCCCGACCCTCGAAGCCGTCGCCGCGCTGGCCGGAGTCTCCCGCGCGACGGTCAGCCGGGTCGTCAACGACTCCCCGCGCGTGAAGGACGGCGCCCGGACGGCCGTGCTCGCCGCGATCGAGCAGCTCGGCTACGTGCCCAACCGTGCCGCCCGCTCCCTCGCCAGCCGCCGCACGCAGACCGTCGCGCTCGTGGTGCCGGAGTCGGCGGCGAAGGTGTTCGCGGATCCGTTCCTCGCCTCGGTCGTGCAGGGCGCCGCGATGGCCTTCGCCGGCACCGAGTACACGCTCACCATCGTGATCGCGTCGGAGGCGGCTCCTGAGAAGACGCGGCGCTACCTGCTCGGCGGCAACGTCGACGGCGCGCTGGTCGTCTCGCACCACAGCGGCGACCACTCCTACGCGCAGCTCGGCGCCTCCCTCCCCGTGGTCTTCGGCGGGCGGCCGCTGACGGAGGAGGGCGGCAGCTACTTCGTCGACGTCGACAACACCGGAGCGGCGCGCACGGTCACCGAGCACCTGCTGAGCCTCGGCCGCACGGCCCCCGCGATGATCGCGAGCCGCCAGGACATGCCCGCCGCGATCGACCGCCTGGCCGGCTGGCGCTCGGCCGTCAGCGCCGCGGGCCTCGACGACTCGCTCGTCGAGTACGGCGACTACTCGCCCGAGGACGGCGCGACCGCGATGCGCCGCCTGCTCGACTCCGGCCGGCCGATCGACGCGGTCTTCGCCTCCAACGACCAGATGGCGGCGGGCGCCCTGACGGCGCTGCGCGAGCGCGGCCTCACGGTCCCGGGCGACATCGCACTCGCGGGATTCGACGGCGACTACTTCGCCGAGGCGAGCGAGCCGCGCCTCACCACGGTGCGCCAGCCCTCCACGGGCCTCGGCGAGGCGATGGCGGACGTGCTGGTGCGCCTCCTGGCCGGCGAGGAGGTGCAGCGCGTGACGCTGCTGCCGACCGAGCTGCTGGTGCGCGGCTCCACGGTCGCGGGCGCCTGAACCCGGGCCGAGTGCGCTGACCCGTTCGCTGAGACGCCCGGATCGGCTCCCCGTTGCGGTGTGCCGCGAGCCGATCCGGGCGACTCAGCGCGGGACGGGCTCGTCGGGGATGTCGAGCAGGTGGAAGGGACCCCGCGGGAGCGGGCCTGTGCTCCACAGCGCGACGACGGCCCAGCCGAGGTCGGCGTGGGCGACGGCGCCCTCGGGCAGGGTCCGGGTGAAGAGCGCGTAGTCGATCCCGTCGAGGGGGAGGGGGCTCACGTCCCACGCGGGCCGGTCGGCGGCCAGCTCCTGAGCCCGCGCCTCCGCCGCCACCATCGCCGCTCGCGTCCGGTCCCCGGGCAGGCCGGCGGGGATCAGCGAGAGGAGGAGCGACCCGATCGCGAGCGCGGCCGTCGCGACCGGGTCGGTGACCACTCCGTGCACCGAGCCGCGCGGGCCGAGGCGGACACCGGTCAGCCGCAGCGTGCGGACCGAGTACGAGCCGCCGTCCCGCTCGGCGCGGACCGAGAGGTCGTCGACCGGCCCGTCGTCCGTCCGCCCGCTCCCGTCGACGGACCACGGATCGGAGACGGGGACCAGCGCGCGCACGCCCTCATCCGACTCCCTGCGGCGCCGCCGGTCAAGAGGCGCAGGGCGAGGATCCGCGCTGTGGTGCTCGGATCGGCCGGCCGCTCCGGCGTGTCGTGAGCAGATCCGGGCACCTCAGTGCGGAGCCGCGGAGATGCTGAGGCCCGCAGGCGCGGCTCAGAACTCCTCGTAGTTGTAGGGCTCCGGGTCCTCGTCGATCACGGGGCGCGCGATCGTGGCGCGGTTGCTCTTGATGCGGGAGCGGATGTCCTCGACGGCGGCCTCGACGGCGCCGGTGGTCGACTCCTCGTCCTTGATGGAGACCTCGACGGGGACGGCGACGAGCTCGCTGCTCGCGTCGAGCGTCATCTTCGCCTCGATGAGCTCGCCGTCCTCGGTGAACGCCGGGACCGTGACCGCTTCGGAGTGCTCCTGGCGGTCGATCGCGGTCACCAGGTCGAGGAGGGCCTCGGTCACGGCGTCGGTCGTCACGAAGCTCTTGGAGGCGTAGGTCAGCTGCTGCATGCCTCCACTCTCCCGAACGGGAGCGCCCCTCGCGCGGGGTTGCGCCTCGTCGGCCCAGCCCGTAGCGGAGGGGCAGCACGACCGGCGCGGGCGCGAGGAGTCAACCCTCTAGGCCGCGATCCGGGCGTCCGCTTCCCTGGTGGCGGGGCCTCGGGAGGAGGCGCGGGGGTCTCGGGATCCCGGGGCCCCGGCACTCGATCGGGAGGGGACCGGATGCGGCGGAGCGGCCGGGGACTCCGCGGCGACAGGGCGTTCCAGGGCGCCTTCCTGATCGGAGTCGGCCTCATGGCGGCCGTCGACGAGATCGTCTTCCACCAGATCCTCGCCTGGCACCACTTCTACGACCGCTCCACTCCGGCGATCGGCCTTCTCTCGGACGGGCTGCTGCACGCGGCCGAGATCCTCGCGCTCGTCGGCGGCGGCTTCCTGCTCGCCGACGCCCGGCGCCGATCCGCTCTGCGTCCGCGCACGGCGTGGGCCGCGGGGCTCACGGGGGCGGGGCTGTTCCAGCTGTGGGACGGAGTCGTCGACCACAAGCTGCTCCGGGTGCACCAGGTGCGCTACGACGTCGACCTGCTGCTCTACGACTCCGTCTGGATCGCCTCTGGAGCGGTGCTGCTGGCGGCGGGCCTGCTCCTCCTGCCTCGGCGACGGCGCGCGACGGCGTGACCCCGCACGCCGACCACACCCTGCTCGACCCGGGCCTGCTGCTCCTGGTCCCGCTGGCCGCGGCGGCGGCGCTCGGAGGGGGCGCCGCGGCCCTCGAGCGGCGGCGCGGACGGCCGTGGCCGCTGCACCGGACCGCCCTGCTCCTCGGCGGGCTCGCGACCGCGGCGCTCTGCTTCACGGGTCCGCTCGCGGAGTGGTCGCACGCGGATCCGCGCGGGGCGATGCTGACGCACCTGGTCCTCGGGATGCTCGCGCCGCTCCTCCTGGTGCTCTCGGCCCCCGTCACCCTGGCCCTGCGCGCGCTCGACGTCACGGCTGCCCGGCGGCTCTCGCGGCTGCTCCGGAGTCGCCCGGCCCGTCTCCTCGCCCACCCGGTGACGGCGCTCCTGCTCTCGACGGGCTCCCTCTGGCTCGTGCACGCGACCGGACTGCTCGCCGCCGCGCACGCCGATCCGCTGCTGCACCTCGCGCTCAGCGTGCACTTCCTCCTCAGCGGCTGCCTGATGACGGCGGCGCTCGCCGGAGTCGATCCGAACCCGCACCGCGCCCCGTTCGGCCTGCGCCTGGGGGTGCTCGGAGCGGGCATCGCCGCGCACGGGCTGCTCGCGACCGTGCTCTACGCGGAGGCTCCGGACGAGACCGGACGCCAGGCGGCGCTCCTGCTGTTCTACGGAGGCGACCTGCTCGAGACGGCGCTCGCCGTGGTCGTCTGCGCCCGGCGCTTCGCGGCGACGGCGCCCCGGCAACCCCCTCCGCCGAGCGCGCCCTGCTCCCTACGCTCGGACGCATGCTCCTCATCTTCGGGACCCGAGCCGTCGAGGACCTCCTCCGGACGCTCGTCTTCGTCTGCCGCGTCTGCGGGCAGCGCGACGAGCAGCGGATCCTCCGCCGCCGGACGCGCCTCTCGCTCTTCTTCGTCCCCGTCCTGACCGTCTCGACCCGCTACCTGCTCGAGTGCTCGCACTGCGGCACCGTGTCCCCGATCAGCAAGGAGGAGGCGCAGGGCTCCGTCCGCTGGGCCGGCAACTCCGACCAGTGACCGCCCCGAGCGGGAGGCTCCGGCGGTGCGCTCAGCGCACCGGAGCCGGTACCGCCACGGGACGCGCGGCGACCGCGGCCGCGCGCCGCGTCGCCCAGTTGTTGAGCAGCAGCGCCGTCACGACGATGGCCGCGCCGAGCAGGGCGACGGGCCCCGGCCGGTAGCCGCCCGCCATGCTGATCGCGAAGGTCGTGACCGGGACGAGGTTCTGGAAGAGCGTGCCGTTGAGGGCGCCGAGCAGCTTGATGCCGGCGTTCCACAGCAGCACGGCGACGACGCCGGCCAGGAGGATCAGGTAGGCCAGCTGCGGCCAGGCCGCGAGCACCTCGGCTCCGGTCGGCGGGTGCGCGGAGCCGGTGGCCGTCGCCATGGCGACCGCGACGGCGATCGAGGGGCAGCCGAGCGCGGTGGTGAGCGTCGAGTACCGCAGCGCCGACCAGCCGGGGAACGCCGCGGCTCCGCGCGTGTAGACGACCCAGCAGATCGCGCCGAGCAGGGCGAGCAGCTCGCCGAACCCCAGCTCGCCGTCGAGGAGGAGGGCGACGTCGCCGCGGGTGACGACGAGTGCGACTCCGGCGAGCGCGAGCAGGATGCAGCCGACTGTGGCGGCCGGCGGCAGGCGACGCGCGCCGATGCTCGCGAGCACCGCGCCGATCGCGGGCATCATCCCCATCATCAGGCTGACGTTCGGGGCCGAGGTGAACCGCAGAGCCGTGAAGGCGAGCAGGCCGAAGCCGGCGAATCCGGAGGCGCCGAGCAGCGCCAGCCGCCACCCGCGGCCGTCGAGCCGGAAGGCGCGGAGCCCCTCCGCCCGGGCGAGCAGAAGGGCGAGGACAAGCGCGGCCGCCGTGTAGCGGATCAGGGTCATGTAGAAGGAGTCGACCGTCGCCGCGATGCTGTCCGCGACGGGGAGCATCCCGCCCCAGAGGATCGGCGGGATCAGGCAGAAGAGCAGACCTCGCGACCGCATGGCGCCCCTGACCCGTCGGGTGCGGCCGCCCCGGGCGGGGGCCGTCGCTCGATGGTGGACCCCGGCGGCCCGGCGCACAAGAGCGCCGCCGACCCCCGAACGGCCCGCCGTGGGGCCGAGCGGACAGGGGTGCGCCGGGTGTGGAGGAGGCTCAGGGAGGCGAGGGATCACCTACGACGAAGACGAAGAAGCCGCAAGGACCTTGTACGGCCCCTTTAGGGTGACAAATTTTGCTTGCTTCCATCATCTCCGTGCCCCTAGGTTGATCGCAGCACCCCCCGATGCTGTCCTCTGTCAGGCCCTGCTCCGATCCCCCCGTCGGACGCCGATCCTCACTCGGGTCGCGCCCACCCCGGCGACGACCTCCGTTCCGCGCGGGCGCTCATCAGCGCACATCGGCCCCCGGCCGCGGAGAGGAACAGTCATGAGCACACAGCCCGGCCACGGCGCGGACGAGCCGACGGCTCCCCGTCGCCGGGCGACCTGGGAGGCGCACGACGAGACGGCCTCGCGCCCGCTCTCGGGACGCCGTGCCGCCCGCTCCGGGCGCGAGCGGGTCTCCGCACCGCGCCGCCTCGCGTCCGCGCTGACCGCCGGAGCGGTGACGGTCCCCGCCGCCCCGACCGCGGTGCTGGAGCATCCGGCCGCCCCGTCCGCGGTGGTCGCGCGACCGGTCGTGCCGGCCGCTGTCCTGGAGCGTCGGGCTGCGCCGACCGCGCTTCCGGCCGCGACGGCCGCTGCCCTGGAGCATCCGGCCACCGCGACCGCCGCGCTGGAGCGTCCGGCCGCCCCGACCGCGCTGCTCGAGCGTCCGCCGGCCCCCGCCGCGGTCCTCGAGCGCACCGCGCTCCCCGCCGTCGACGCCGACCGACTCCCTCCGGCATCCACTCCGATCCGCGGCACGCGCCCCCGCAGCGGCCGCCGCGCCTCGTCGCGCATCGGCGACCTGGTCGCTGCCCTCCCCGCCCACAACGAGGAGGCCGGGATCGCCGCGGCGATCGAGGGCCTGCGCCGGCAGACCTGGCCGCCGGACCGGATCGTCGTCATCGCCGACAACTGCACCGACGCCACGGTCGAGATCGCTCTCGCGCACGGCGCCGAGGTCTTCGTCACCGTCGGGAACAGCCACAAGAAGGCGGGCGGACTCAACCAGTTCCTCGCCGAGGTCCTCCCGGGGCTGCAGGACGACGACCTGGTTCTCGTGCAGGACGCCGACTCCGCGCTCGACCCCGGGTTCCTCGAGATCGCCCGCGGCAGGCTGCACGGCGGCATCGGCGCGGTCGGAGGAGTGTTCCGCGGCGGCGAGGGCGGCGGCTTCGTCGGCCACCTCCAGCGCAACGAGTACGCGCGCTACGCCCGCGACGTGCGCCGCCTGAACGGGAAGTGCCTGGTCGTCACGGGCACCGCGGCCGTGCTCCAGGTCGCCGTGATGCGCCGCATCAGCGCGGCCCGCCTGGCCGGCTCCCTCCCCTCCGGAGACGGCATCGGCGGCATCTACGACACCACGGTCCTCACCGAGGACAACGAGCTCACGTTCGCGATCCGCCACCTCGGCTACGACGTGCTGAGCCCCGCCGGCTGCACCCTCGTCACCGAGGTCATGCCGACCTGGGGAGACCTGTGGCGTCAGCGCCTGCGCTGGAAGCGCGGAGCGGTCGAGAACTGCGTGCAGTACGGCTTCACGCGGGTCACGGCTCCCTACTGGGGGCGCCAGCTGCTCACGATGCTCGGCTGCATCATCACGTACGTCTACCTGGCCACGATCGTCTACGCGGTCGGCTGGGGCGAGCTGAGCCTCCAGCCGTTCTGGCTGGCCGTCACCGCGATCTTCGTCGTCGAGCGGATCGTGACGGTCCGCGACCGCGGCTGGCGGTACATGCTCGCCGCCGCGTCGATGTACGAGCTCGTCGTCGACCTGTTCCTGCAGGTCGTCCACACCAAGGCCTACCTGGATGCGCTGACACGCCGTCGGCGCGACTGGTGAAACAGAGAGAGAGACATGTACAACCACATCGGAACAGCCGCCGGAGCCGGAGTCGGTGCCGGAACGCTCGCCATGACCGGGTTCGACTCGGTCTGGCTCGCCCTCGCGGCCTTCGCCCTCATCGCTGCGGGGACCGCCGTCCTGCGCATCGCTCCTCGCCGCAAGCGCGAGGTCTGAGACACGGTGGCGAGCGGGGGACAGCCCGCGCCCGTCACCGTCCCACGACCGCCGTCGCCGCGGAGGTCCGGCTCGCGGTGGTGTACCCGGTCTTCGTCCCGGTGACGGTCAGCGTGATCCGCTTCCCCGCCTGAGCCTTCGTGAGCGTGAACCGCGGCGACGTCGCTCCCGCGATGGCCGCGCCGTCCGCCTTCCACCGGTAGGTGAGGTTGACGGGGGTCGGCGTCCACGGACCCGGGGCTGCCGTGAGCACCGCTCCGACCCGGGCCGTGCCCGTGACGGTCGGCGTCGCGGTGCCGAGGGTGCCGGCGGCGACCGGTGCGGTCGGCTGCGAGGTCGTCGGGCCGGAGCCGTCGGCGGCGCTCACCGTCACGGTCACCCGCTTGCCGACCGCGGAGGAGGGGACCACGAGATCCGGACCCGTCACTCCCGCGATGTCGACGCCTCCCGCCGCCCAGCGGTGCACGAGCGGTCCCGTCCGGCCGGCGGAGGAGGACAGGGTCGCGCCCACCGCGGCGGTCCCGACGACGACCGGAGCCGGCGCCGCGTCGGACCGGTAGACCGCGACGTGGTCGACGAGCATCGTCCCGCCGGAGCTCTTCGGAGCGGCCGCGCTGTCGCACCCGCACACCCCGTTCGGCAGCCCGCCCCCGATGGCGAGGTTCAGGATCAGCAGCACGTCGTTCGGGACCGCGGCCTGCCACGCGGCCGTCCCCACCTCCGACTCCCGCACCACGTGCCGGGTGACGCCGTCGACGAGGAACTCCACGCGCTCGTCGCCGGGCACGGTCCGGTCGAGCAGGGCGGAGTAGCGGTGGAACCCCGTCCCGCAGGACGCGCAGTCCAGCATCCCGCTCGTCCGGCCGGCGGGCTCGTCGCAGGGGCCGCCGTCCGGCACTCCGCAGTGCAGAGTCTGGATCACCTGGGCGGTGCCGTTGACGGCCTCGAGCATGTCGAACTCGCCGGTCGCCGGCCAGTCGATGACGGCGTTCGCGTCCCGCCCGAGAGCCCAGAAGGCGGGCCAGTAGCCGGTGGCCTGCGCGACGTCCGGCAGCTGGATCGAGGCGGTCATCAGCAGTCGGCCGCCCGCCGGCGCCGAGAACGACTTGTCGGCGGTGACGATCCGCCCGGACGTCCATGCTCCGGCGGAGTCGCGGAGGGCGCGGATGCCCAGAGCGCCGCCGCCCGTGAGGAAGACGTTCGCCGTCGACGCGGTCGTCCGGTCGACCGCCCCGGTGCCCCAGGTGCCGACCTCGTGCTCCCACTGACTCCCGACCGGCGCGCCCGCCGGCCCGGTGAAGTCGTCGCGCAGGAGCGTGGTCCAGCCCGGGGCGTCGGCGGGCGCCGCCGTGACGGCCTGGCCGGCGGACGAGGCGGTCGGAGTCGCGGACGCCGGTGCGAGGGCGGCGACCGCCTGCGGGGGTGTCGCCGCCAGCACTCCGAGGCACAGGGCCGCGAGAGCGAGGGCGAGTCGCGGCCGGTCGAGGAGTCGTGAAGGCATGGCGAGTCCTCTGCGTCGAAGGGGCGCACAGCTGCGCGCGCCTCGACGCTAGTGAGGAGTACTCGCTCTCCCTCCACCCTCCAGGCGGGGTGATCCCCGGCACGAAAGCTCACGACCGGGCTCGGCGGGGCCGGGTCCAGGGTGCTGGCCGAGGGGCGGCCGCCGTCGCCTCCGATCGCCCGTTCGAAGGAGAACACCATGCACCGTCGTCTCACGGCCACGCTCGCCGCGATCGCTCTCGCCCTCGGAGGGGCCGTCGCCGTCGCGACCCCCGCCTCCGCCGGGCAGCTCGTCTACCAGAACGGCGGCCCGGGCAACTGCTACGAGGTCCGCTCGCAGCGCGACTCCCTGGGTCGCGCGCAGGTAACGGTGTGGTGGCACTGCGACCAGGCGAGCAACGTCAAGGTCATCTGGAAGAACGGTCCGGACAGCGGCTGCAACAAGATCAGCGTCATCAACCGCAAGTTCAGCGACAGCTCGGGCGTCGCGTCCCGGTTCGACCGCCTCGTCTCCTGCTGACCCGGGCTGCCCCTGATCCCTTCCGCGGGATACCGCTCCGGTACGGGGCACGCCGTACGCGGCGTACCCGAGCGGGCTCTCGCGGGAGGGAGGCGGCGGCTGCGCTCAGTGCTCGGCGCGCCCCGAGTCCTCGATGAGGCGCACCTTCACGTTCACGGCGAGCGGCCCCGAGACCGACGGGTCGGCGGCGAGCAGCGCGTGCATCCGCTCGCCCACCAGGCGGAGCGTCTCGGGGGCCGGCAGTGCGGCGGACGCGGCGATGTGCGCGCTCACCGTGGTGAACCCCTCCGACCGGTCGATGTCGACCAGCACGTCGGGCTGCCGCAGGTCCAGCTTCACGGCGAGCGCGTCGGCCGCGGCCTCGACGATCGGCTGGGCGGGGTAGACCCCCGCGACGCCCTCGATGTCGCGGATCTCGGCGGTCAGCCGCTGCGAGAGCTCGGTGTCGTCGGTCATTCCCGCTCCTCCCGGTGGGGGTACACGTCGTCGACGGTCACGTCGATCGCGCCGACGGTCAGCTCGGTGTGGCGCTCCAGGGCGTAGCGGATGCGCTCGCGCAGGCGGTCGGCGGCCACGGCGACCGGCAGGCCGAACTCGAGGGCGCAGGTCACGTCGATCCGGACCACGGCGCCGGGAGCCGAGACGTCGCCGTCGAGGGTGCAGCGGCCCATGATGACGCCGCCCATCGTGTCGCCGGCGCGGCGGATCATCCCGCGCACGGCCGCCTCCGTGAGCGCCAGGCGGAGGGTCGGGTCGGGGTGGCGGACGGGGATGTCGCGGCCGGAGCGCACCTCGGAGCGGATCGCGTCGAGCAGGCCTGCGATCCAGACCTCGTCGCGGTCGGGCTCGCGGTCGGCCTCCTGGCGCAGCGCCCGCGCCGAGAGCTCGGTGAGGCGGGTGAGGTTCGCGAGAGCGAGCCGGCACGCGGCGGAGTTCTCGATCGAGGGGTCGCGCGGCTCGCGGCCGCGGTCGAGGTACTCGCCCAGCTCCTCGAGCGTGTGGCCGTCGAGGTCGTCCTCGGGCACGGCGGCGTCGTCGGTCATCGCCATGCCTCCAATTCGTGGAGCAGGAATCGACGAGCCCGGGCGAGGAGGCCGCGGACCGTCGAGACGGGGAGTTCGAGAGCGCCGGCGATCTCCTGGTAGCTGTAGCCGGCGGTCTCGCGGAGTAGCCAACAGCGTCGCTGATCAGCAGGCAATCGGTCCAGCGCTTCCCAGACCGCGTCCAGCTGGAGTCGCGCCTCGACGATGCGCTCGGGGGAGTGCTCGGGCGGCGCGGGCGGATCCCAGTCGTCGATGTCGTCGTGGCGGCGGCGGACGCGGATCCGGTCGATCGCCTTGTGGGTGACGATGCGCATCAGCCAGTTGCGGATGTGCGCCGGGCTGTCGAGATCGGCCAGACGCCGCCAGCCGGTGAGGAACGCCTCCTGCACCACGTCCTCGGACTCCGCCTCGGAGCCGAGGAGCTTCGCGGCGTAGACGCGCATGAGGGCGCCGTGGCGGCGGGCGAGCTGCTCGAACGCCTGCACGTCGCCGTCGACGGCGCGCGCGGCGAGGGTCGCGTCGGACGCGTTCAGGAGGGGGTCGTCGTCGATGAGCGCCTCCTCCGCGGTCCCGCGCGCGGTGTCCCCGCGCGCCGGTGCCCTCAGTGTGGGGCGCCGTCCGGCATGACTACCAGCCTTGACAACGGGCCGCCGAATCCGCTGGCCGGATTGCGAGTGCCGCCGATGGGGGACGTCTCGAGATGGGATTCGTGACATTCCGGCTCCTCGACACGTCTTGATTCCGTACCCCTCGTGCGTCCCCCCGAGCGCACGGACCCCGAACCCGGAAGAAGTCCCCCATGCACTGCTCCCTCCGCCGCCGCCCCGGGCGGACGTCATGAGCGAGTCGACCTTCACCCTCGGCAGCCCGTTCGCGGGCGACGAGCGGGCCGACCGGCGCTACGAAGCCTCCGGCGACGATCCGTCCGCCGCGTCCGCCGTCTACTCCGAGGCGTACGGCGGAGGCGAGTTCCGCGTCGCTCCGTCGCAGCGCGGCTTCTCCTACCGCTACGCCGTCCGCGGCAGCGACCGGGTGACCCTGCGCACCTCCGACTGCTCCGGCGCCCTCACCGGCCAGGTCCCCCACCTGAAGGAGTACGTCGTCGGCTGGTTCCGCGCCGGCGGCGGACGCCTGAACCTGCCGCCGTTCACCCGGACCGGCGCGCTGTCGGCCCCGTTCCTGTTCCCCGCGGAGCGCCAGTTCGGGCTCGAGTTCGAGCCGCACCGGCAGAACCTCATCCACTTCGCCCCCGGGTTCCTCGAGGACGTCGCGACCGAGACGCACGCCGGCCCCCGCCAGCCCGTCTCCTTCGACCACGCGGCGGACGCCGACCCCGGCGTCCTCGCCCGCTGGCGCGCCGCGGTGACGGAGGCGAGCGCCGCGCTCGCGACGGCCGCGATCACTCCGCTCGTGCGCTTCACCGCCGAGCTCGACCTCGCCCGCGTGCTGCTCCTGCTGTTCCCGTGGCGCGCGTGGGACGTGCCGGCCGTGCTGCGGCGCCCGTCCGCGTCCCGCACCCGGGTCGCGCTCGACTTCCTCCAGCACCACGCCCACGAGCCGATCACCCCGGCCGACGCCGCCCGCGCGGCCGGACTGCACACCCGCACGCTGCAGCAGGCGACGAAGCGGCACCTCGGAGTGTCGCCGTCGGTCTACCTGCGCGACGTGCGGCTGGACCGCGCCCACTCCGACCTGGTCGCCGGCGACCCCTGCTCGACCACCGTCGCCGCGGTCGCCCGCGAGTGGGGCTTCGGCAACCTCGGCCGCTTCGCGAGCGCGTACCAGGTGCGCTTCGACGAGAAGCCGAGCCACACGCTGCGCCGCTGACGCTCAGCCCCTGCGAGCCCGAGGGCCCGGACCGTCTCAGGACGGTGCCGGGCCTTCGTCGTCTCCGGGTGCGTCCCGAGGGGCCGTCTCGGAAACCGGTTCCACGGCTAGCCGCTCGCACCGGCCACTCAGCCCGATTCCCGGGCAAGCAAGGCGGCCCTTCGCACTCGAACAGGACGCAGGCAGGACCGCAACATCGAACGTTTTGAGCGGCGCCGGCTGACAGCCTTGCTACCGATGTCAGACCGCTCGTTGAGACTGGTACTTCGGATGCGAGGTTCGGGTCTGGAAGCTACGCCAATCGACCGGCTGAGGGGAAGAGAAGATGTCGTTCGTACAGCACTGGAGCCGGCTGGGATCAGCGAAGACGGTGACGGTCACGCCGGGAACGCAAATGCCCGAACGAGGAGTTCGTGAACTCCGCGGGCTCGCAAAACCAGACGCTATCGATTTTGAGGTCGACGACCTCGTCTTCGACGGCGACATCTTGGAGTGGGACGACCGAGGCAGTCGCCAGACCGCTCAGGTCACCAGCGTCGAAGTCTTCGATGCGCCCACGGCCTCAGCATTCATGAAGCACATCTCGGCGAAGTACTCAAAGCACTCCCTGGGTTTCCCGCGCCAGCAAGGTGGCAACGCGAGTGGCGGTCACATGATCATCGTCAATGGCAACAACGTGACCGTGGCGGTCGAGGGGAGCTCGATCACGCAGCAGCTGCCGGTCAGCGCAGGGTTCGAGAAGCTCGCGGATGCTGTGGGTCGCGCGATCGCGATCATCGAGGAAACCGCCGGGGTGGACCCCGACGAAGTGGAGGCAGCTCGTGACTCCGCGACAGTCGTCGTAACGGAGGCGTCGAAGCCCGCGCCCGACGTGTCGGTCATCAAGCGCGCCCTGCCAACGATCAAAGGCGTGCTGACCTCCGCCGCCAACGCTGGCGCAGGCGCCCTTGCGTCTGGCCTGATCGGCCAGCTGGTGCTCGCCGGGTAGCAGGAGCTCGGCTTCCGATGAGGGGGCAGCGGGTGTGGTGTCAGCAAACTGACAAAATCTAGATTATCGGATGTTCGTGAAGCTGCCGACGACGCCCACGTCGTCGGTCAGATCTTCGACTCGAGCTGAGTCGCTCCTACCGGTAGAGCGTCCGGTCGACGGATGCCTCGTAGCACGACCGGTTGAGGTTCGTGTTCCAGATCCTTCTCGGCTGGGTCGGCTTCAAGCTGCCCCCGCTCACCGAGTCTTCTTCACGCCATCGACTGTTGAACCACGAGACCGTCTCGATACGGGCGTATCTGGCCGGCTCGAGACCGCGAAAGTCGTACACCTCATCGAGAGCCGGGACGAGGTCGGTGTCTCGGGAAGCCAGCACAACGAGATCCACGTCCTCGCGCGACGCCTCTCGCACACAGGCGAGTGCGCACAGCACGTCGATGCCCTTCTCCTTGGGTCGACCAAGGGGGATCTTCTTGCCATTGATGTCGAGGACAGGTTTCCTGTCCGCCCCGAGCTGGTACGAGTACTTGAGATCGCGAAGTTGGACATCCACTCCGTCAGCCCGCCACTGCGTGGCCTGGTCCTGGGCGCGACGGTGCTGCTCCCAGTCGTGGTCGATGTGATGAAGACCTCGGAACGCAACAACGCGCGTCACGTCAGCGTGCTCGAACCCATCCCGCTGCTTCGCGTTCCGCTCCTGAACTGCTCGCTTGGCGAACTGCATCGGATGAATCAGGGAGTCATGTCGGTCGCCGCGGGGGTTGAAGACGTCGAACGCCGTCAGATGAACGTTCTGGTAGTCAACGATGACGGACGTGCGGAACAACGGGCCTCCCCCGAGGTAAAAAAATCCCCGCCAATCCGGAGACGGCGGGGAGCAATGTGTCTATTTTGGGTCGGTAGTTGTCGGATGTCAACTCAGCTTCGCCTGGCGCTGAGGCTTGGCCGAGCAACCGCTCACCGCTTCGAAACGCGCATCGCTCGTTCCGACGCGGCGGCCGTAACCCTTCGGTCGCGCATCATCTCTGCGCGATCGCCGCCGCGAGGAAGCCGCCTCGTTCGCTGCGAAGCAGCCGAGGGCCTCGGCGCTCCTGGACAGCAGCGGCCGGCAACGGACGACCTCCGCGAGCAGCGGAGCTCGAATGGGACACATCAGTGATGTCCATCTGGACAGCTGTCGGGCAATGTGGTGATCGAGGACCACCTGGTCTCGAACCCAGCGTGGAGCCGCCTCGTCGCAACCCAACGCTTCCCGACCCCCGCCCGCTACGCCGCTCCAACCACGAGTTAGCTTTACACGAGAAGAGCTCACACCATGATCGAGATCGAGTTCTTGCCGATCGGCGAGGAAACCAACACCGGCGACGCGATCCTGCTCCACTTCACGGAGCCGTCCACAGGCAGGGACCGCGTCGTCCTCATCGACGGAGGTTTCATCGACACGAGCGACGACATCGCCTCGCATGTCCGTCAGTTCTACGGAACAAGCCACATCGACCTGATGGTCTGCACACACCCGGACAGCGACCACATCGACGGTCTGTTCGGCGTCTTCGACGAACTCACTGTTGGCGAGCTACTGATCCACCGCCCTAGCGAACACGGCTACCGGTCCGACGACGTGAAAGCAGCTCGTGTTGACGAGCTCATCACGCTCGCCCACGCATCCGGCACGACAGTGTCTACCAGCGTCTGGGCGGGACACACCTTTTTCTCCGGCGCTCTCATGATCGCCGGTCCAACCCGCGAGTACTACCGCACCCTCCTGGCTGAGCAATCAGGCTCGACCACCAGATCATCCAGTAGCTTCTCGTCCTTCTTAAGAGCATCAGCCGCAGCGATCAAGAAGGCCTTGACCCCCCGATCGACAGATCCCGGTGAAGGTGAGCTGACCGACAACGGTGGCACTACCGCACGTAACAACAGCAGCATCATCCTCGACTTCCAGCTCGACGGCTACCGTGCGCTCTTCACCGGTGACGCCGGCGTACCCGCACTCAACCCAGCCGTCGACGCGGTGGCCGCCGCCAACCGCTCCACGGCCAGCCCCGACTTCTTCGACGTCCCCCATCACGGATCTCGTCACAACCTTGACTCAGCCACGCTCGACCGTCTCGTGGGACCAATCATCGGCGACACCGCCAGCCACACAGCTCTGGTCAGCGTCGGGAAGAAGGCAGACGAGTTCCCCCGCGCAGAAGTGGCCAACGCGCTCAAGCGCCGGGGATACATCGTCGGCGCCACACGAGGACAGAAGATCTGCTTCTCCCGCGATGCAAGTCCTCGGACCGGGTGGGTCCCGATGACCCCTCTTCCCTGGGTGGAACCGGAGGACTGACGGCATGGACCGCTACCAACGGACGACACAACTGGTACCTGCCGCCGCAGCGGTTGCACCCCTGAGCTTCGCCGCTATCGTCACTTTCCAATGGGAGGACCTGCCACCGTCGATCGTCACGTGTCTCGCTGCCGCGGGATTTCACCTCGTCATCATGAGATTGATCCGCGACCGAGGAAACAAGGTTCAAGACCGGCTCTGGCAACAGTGGGGCGGACACCCGACAGCACTTCGGCTCCGCTGGAGTTCGGCCACCGATCAGTCGGCCCACGCCGATCTTCACCGCCGAGTCCAGGCGATGACCGGCACGAAGCTACCCAAGGCCGCGGTCGAACGCTCCGACTCGGCTCAGGCAGATGCGACATACGAGCGCGCAGTAGCACGCCTCCGAGAAATGACCCGAGACCGCACGCGCTACCATCGCGTCTTCTCTGAGTTGCTCGAGTACAGCACCGCGAGAAATCTGCTCGGCGTGAAGCCGTGGGGCCTCACGATTTCCGTAAGCGTTCTCCTTCTAGCAAGCGGCGCTGCCGTGGTGAACGTACTCGGCCGGGCGGACTTCTCCTGGCTCCCGGTCATCCTCAGTGGCGCCGCAGCCCTCGCGATTAGCGCGCTCTGGATCGTCATTATCACGCCGGCGTACGTCAAGCGACCTGCTACAAGGTACGCAGAGGCTCTCCTCAACGCGGCAGCTGAGCCTACGGACTGACGCTGAGGCATCGGACGTCACGAGAGGGGATGTCTGGTTTGCGCAGGCCCGTCGCCTAGGTCGAACCGCCAAGGTTTGGCGTGTATGCGGTGATGAGTGTGCGCGTCAGTTGTTCGCCTCTCAGGGCGAGCGCTTCGAGGTCCGGTTTATTCATCGCTGCGAAGTTTGTGGGGTACGCGTGCACGGCGCGCCGCGGAACGAGATCAGCTGGAGGGTTCGGGAGCCGGTGGTCCTGCGTTCCGAGGTAGACGTGAATGAATCCCTTGATCTCGGCTCGTTCACCAACGAGGTGGATGCGGTTGCGGGCGGCGTCTTGGGACTTGGTGTGGGTGATGTCGAAGCTTTGCGTGAGTCTCCCGGCGAGGAAGCGCGATGCCGTTTGTGTACCGCGTCCTCTACCGGCGTCGATGGCGATTATGTAGTCCAGGTCGTAGACGTGAGAGCTGTGCTGGGTGGACCTACCCGGTAGCAGTGGGGAAAGGCCCAGGTTGTCGTAGACACCGCCATCGGTCATTGCGAGCGTCTCGTCGTGGCGGGTGCCGTCGGAGCGTTCAAATGCGTACCGTCGGTGAAGGGCGGGGAACAGGATCGGGAACGCTGCCGAGGCGGCGACGGCTTCGGCGACGCTCACCTCATCGAGGATGCGCCCGTAGGGCGAGGACGCGCTCAGGGCGCTGCCGAATCTGACGGCGTTCCCGGTGCTCATGTCGGTGGCGGAGATGATCGTGTCGAGGCCCGCGTGCGTGACGTCGGTCATCTGCAAGGCGCCGAAGGGGCGCGCGGCCAGCGCCTCAACCAGCGCGTCGGTGCGGGAGTAGGAGCGCCCTTGCCATGTGCCGAGGGCACGCATTGCGCTGAACGTTGAGCGCATGGCCGCGCGTGGCGTGAGGGCGCGGCGTGCGAGTTCATTCTGCAAACCGCCTCGGAGCAAGGCAGTGACCGTGTTGTCGAACTCGTCGAACTTTCGGGGCCCGTAGGCCCAAAGCGCCGCTAGGAGGCTGCCACCGCTAATGCCAGAGACGATGCTGATTTTGTCGAGGACGTCGCGGTCGTGGAGGGCTCGTAGCGCGCCTAGACCGAAGGCCGCTGCACGGAACCCTCCACCGGACAGGGCGAGGCCGATTCGCGCGGTCATCTATGGTCACCCGAGCCCTCATGCTCGTCATCGGAAGCTCTGCGGCCCGGGTAGGCGTACCCGCCGGGGAACCATGCGCCGACCGAGATGAAGTGGAGTGCGATCGGCTCTTCGGGCCGGGACTGGGTCGTACGGTTCACCACACGCACGTAGAGATCCGGTGGTGTGCCTGTCTCCAGCCATGCCTGCCAGGTGGTTCCGCGTCCACCGAGGATGAGCATGACGGCTCTGCGCCCCGTGCCGTCGGGTGAGACGATGTCCGCCATGCCGGCCTCGTCGGTACGGCTCGGTGAGGCAATGCCGTGCGGATGGGTGTGCCACATGCCGATAAATCCGACCCGCTCGACGGTCGCGGTGCGGACGCTCGTGACGATCTCCTGGGTGCCCTCTATGCCGTGGTCGAAGTACGCCGCGGACAGGCGACTGTCAGGCGACGGGCCGCTCGCGCTATCGATGTAGACGGTTTGGGTGGCTTCGTCGAGACTGCCCAGGATCATTCCCCCGGTCTCGATGCGATTCCCGCGCACTCGTCGTCCTCGTCGCGCCTCGGTACGCATCTCGGTCAGCGCCCGTTCGCTGATGCACACGTCGTACTCACCGGTGTGGTCGGTGAAAGTGAGATCGTTCGCCCATGTCAACGGCACGGGTCTGCCACCTGATGCTGTGGGTGCTAGGTCACAGCCAACCGCGGACATCGGTGCAGCGTTCTTGTCGGCAACAAGAGCCAGTGCGTTGGAGAACAGGGCAGACGCCAGTGCTGTGACCTCGGCTGCCGCGCCGGTGAAGGTCGGAGCTGAGCAGCCTGGTTCGGGAAAAAATCGATCGGCGCGCGGCGGGTTCGGGAACAAGTCTTCTGTGATCGCTCTCCACCCGGGGGCCGGGATAGTGGCGGTGTCGATGGCAAGGCGACGCAAGATGTCGTGGCCGCTGCCGGTCGCTCCGGGCATCGAGACCGTGGCGATGCCTCGCTGCGCGGTATGCCCAAATAGCGCGCTGATCGTCGGTGGCCACTGTCCG
This sequence comes from Rathayibacter sp. VKM Ac-2762, assembly GCF_009866585.1. Lineage (NCBI taxonomy): Bacteria > Bacillati > Actinomycetota > Actinomycetes > Micrococcales > Microbacteriaceae > Rathayibacter > Rathayibacter sp. VKM Ac-2762. The sequence goes on from NZ_CP047419.1 coordinate 2,812,300, forward strand.
CGCGTGACTGCTCGTGCGCGTTCGATCCCGACCCGCACCCCGATATCCGCGGTCGCGTCAACGATGAGGTCGTACTCGAGCAGCGTTGCGGGATCGGCGAGTGCGCCGGTCACAATATTGACCCTGGAGCTGGTGACGGCGAGGTCTCGGCGGATACGAGATAGCCGCTGCGCGAGTCGATCGGCCTTGTTGTGGCCGATGTCCGCATCGTCGTAGGGCTGCCTGACCAGGATTCCAGGCGTGACAGCGCCCTTGTCGACCACGTGCAGCTGTGCCACTCCAGCGCGAACGCAGTGTTCCGCGATGGGTGCGCCGAGGGCGCCGCAGCCTAGGATCAGCACCTTGCGGCCCATGAGCCACTGCGCTGGCGATCCGGAGTCGCGGCGTCGAGTCACCTCCGAGCGGGCTTCATGAATGACCATCCACTGGATCTTTGCAAAGCCCAGCCATCTCTGTGCCAGGTCGCGCACTTGCTGGGTGAGCTCGACGTGTTGGGGGCTGACGTCTTGGAGCAGCTCGGTGATTTGCGCACCCAGGTCATCCAGAACCCAGGCCGTGACGTGAGCCAGCGCCTGCCCGGGGTCGAGCCGGCGTGCGGGGGTGCCGAGCAGCATCATCGCGGGGACGGCATCGTCTCCGTCGAGCGCGACACCGACTGCTTTATTGATGGTGCGGGTAATCACGAAAGCCCGCAGCAATTCGTCGCGGCTGTACCCGTAGGTCTCGAGCGAGGCCGCAAGCGCGTCGGCCGTGCTGGGGTACTCCATATCGAGGGTGTCGCTGATCAGCACAAGTGGGGCAGCGAAGTGTGCCGTACCGTCCGTGTCGTGGGCCGGCAGCTCGTCAGCAACCAGACGCTGGTAGATCTGCTGCGCAGTCAACCACTCCAGCACATCGATCCGTTTTCCGCGCTGGGCGCACCAGGCGAACAGCAAGCGCACCCGCGCAGCATCGGGTGCGGTATCTGTCCAGGGGGCGAGGTCGCCCAGGTCTGGTCGGACCACGACCCAGCCGTTCTTGTAAGAGCTGTAGGCAATCGGCGGGTGTAGTGGCTGGCCGGCTGGGTCGAGCTCCCCAGCCGCAGCACGCTGCAGCCAAAGGTTCAGCCGGCCGATCAGCCCGCGCATCCCGTCTGCCGGGTTCCACTCCACTGAGGGCGCCGCGTAGAGGCACAAAAGGCGGCCCCACTGCACATGGGGCGTCCCCGCCCATCGCCGGTGCGTGACGCAGACGGTGGGATGCACCAATGGGAAGGAAGGCCCGACGAGGAACTCGAATCGTTCCCGCGCGCGCACGCGGATGCCCGACCCACTCAGGACGATCCCGGAGGTGTCGAGGGAGACGGTGAAGGTGGTCAGGCCCTCTTCATCGTGCTCGACATGTAGCAGCTGGATCCCGCCGCCACTGACGTCAGCGAGATCGGACAGCTGCCGGTGGGCCAGCGCGCTCAACGACCGAACCCGACCGGCATCTCCGGGGCACTGCTGCCGCCCCGATCGGCCGCGACCGCGGCATCGATGCGCTCCGGGCCCGTACTCAACGGCGCAGCGGACGCCGTGGTGGGCATTGCATTACCGACGGCAACGGCGGCTGCCGTGATGGCAGCGAACCGACGACCGATCGCCGAGGCGGCCAACTCAATCTTGGCCTCGGTTGCAGCGCTCTGGACGAGGTCGCCACGGATGACGCGGGCGCCGATCGCGTCAACGCCGAACACGACCGGGGAAGGCGCCGCTTCATCAATCCAGGACATGGTGCAGATGACCTCGTCCGCAATGTCCTCATACCGATCCGCTGCCATCCGATGGGGCGGGTTGTGCCCCGCGACGTCTACGTCGGGAAACACTCCGCTGCTGCACACGATGGTCCCATTCGCGCGGGCGTTGCGCTCGAACGCGTTGAGGACGTCCAATTGCAGCTGTTCGTTGCCGTCACTGTCCTTCTTGTACATCACGCGCTTGGAGCAGTGATGTGGGGCCAGAAGCAGATCCCACGCCAGGTACTGTTCACGGTCGTAGTACTCGCTGTAGTCGAAGATCTTCATGATCGTGTCGTGGGCTAGGTCTCCGAACAGCAGCACCTTGCCGTCAACGCCGCTCTCGTCGGTCAGAGTGACCTGCATCGACAACGACGTGTCGTTCCGCGCCGATGCGGCGTCGTCCTTAAACGGCGCGTGAATGAACGCCTCGAACATGCCCGCCCGCTCGTGCCCGTCCAGCACCGTCAACGACTGTCCCGGCCACGCGAGGTACTCGTCCGGCAACTCGTCGTAGGCATGGGAACTGTGCTCGTCGTCGTACCCGATGACCCGGATACGATCACCACTGGCGGGGACCCTTCCAGCGTTCACCGCATCCATCGTTGCCGCGATGCGTCGCTCGGACTCCTCCCGGAAAGCGACCGCGTCGCTGCACAAAGCCGGAGCGTCCGGGTCGTTGTACTCGCGCCACAACCGGGGGGTGGACCACAGCTCGCCGATCCTGACTCGGTCAACCAGGTCCGCGAAGCCCAGACAGTGGTCCTCGTCAGCATGCGTCAGCGCGAAGGCCGCCAAGTACGGCACATTGTCCACCACCGGCAGTGCCTCGATCAGACGGTCGACCACCGCGACTTCTGGCGTGGCTTCATCATCGGCTTTCGCCATGTCATGCAGATCCACCTGCAGCACAAGGAGGTCATCGACGACGACCGTCGTGCTGTCGCCGTTACCGACTGGCCAGAACACCACACCACGGGCCGGGAGACCCTCAGACTGGACCATGGATTGCCTCTCCGGCCGCCGGTCGTCGGACGCGACACTAGGCCTTCAACGAGACTAGCTACGGCCACCGACATCCTGCGGGCTGCGCGGACCAGGTAACTCAGTAACTCAATGAGTGCAGAGTGTGTAGATGGGTCTCATGGCGGCTTGCAGGGAGAGCGGCGCGAGCGACTCTCCCTGCAAGTTTGTCAGCAGAGGGTGACGTTTCCGGTGTTGAGGACGTCGACCGGGTTCTTGGCGATCTTCGCGTAGAAGGTGATGCAGGTCGTTCCGGGTGCGTAGACCATCGGGGTCCAGAACTCGTTCGGGGCGCTCGCGTAGGACGGGCTGTATTTCCATCCTGATGAGGCGGAGTAGATGCCGGCCTCCGCCTGCCGACCACCCGCGTTGGTAATCCTGACCCAGTTCGTCTGGCAGCTGGAGCTGTACCGCACCTCGACCTTGCCGTAGCCGAGGTAGTTGCGCATGTAGATCGTGGACGCCGAGGTGGAACATCCCGTGGCGAGAGGATCCCCGCTCGTCGGAGCAGCGTTCGCTGCGGGCGCTCCCCCGATCGCCGTCGCGGTGAGCACGACGGAGGCGGCGAGGACGCTCGAGAGACGGGAGCGAAGGCTTCGTGAAGCTGTCTGGTTCATCAGGACTCCTGGCAGTTGGTGCGCCGGCCGAAGGTCTCGTCCGTCGTCAGAATCTTTGATACGCGGGCTCATTCGTAGTGGGGAAACGCCCCTCGTCTTCTTCGGTAGGCAAGATGCACCGGGTCTGCTGGCGGCAGCGCGGAAGAGGGCTAGGCCGCTACTACGACCTGGCCCTCCCCTGTCGCGAAGATCTAGTAGGTGATCTTCAGCAGGTAGCCGCGGCCGCCGGCCGCTCCGATCGACTGGCCTGTCGACGGGTCGAGCGCCCACGGCTTATCCAGGCGCGACGGACTGTGCTGGGAAATGCGGACGGATCCGTCTCCATCGATCGCGGTGACGATGCCAGCGTGATCGATGGCGCCGTCAGCGTGGTGCTCGCCGTTGGCGGCATCCCAGTCGTAGAGGATGATGTCGCCGAGCTGGGCACCTCCGGCTGTGCGGTCTTCGGTGCTGATCTCGGCGAGCGTCGAGTAGTTGTTGTTCACCATCGAGTTCTTGAACCAGTCGGCGGCGGAGGCCGCCTTGGATGGGCCGGGCCAGGGCTTGTCGTTCATGTAGACGGGATTGATGGTCCAGTCCGTCCAGTCGGACGTCTTGGGCAGCCCGCCCTGCCACAAGGCGTTGGACACGAACCAGGTGCAGTCGTTGCCATAGCGGTAGCTGTCTTCATCGTCGACGTGATCCAGCGCCCACTGCACCGCGGCACTTCGGGCGTAGTTCGAGCACGCAGGCACCACGGGGTCGTTGCTGCGCGTGAGCAGAAGCGAATCGTGGATGTATCCCTGGCCCGGGATGTGGTTCCAGATTGCCGTGCCGTTGACGCTCTGCCCGATCTCGTAGCAGTCGATCGCCAGCTGAGTTCCCTGGGGCACGACGGTGGCGATAGGTGCGGCGGTCGTGGGTCCCGAGCGGATGTTCGCAGCTCCCAGGGTGGGGTAGAAGTCCGATGCCTGCGCGGAGCTCGCTCCCGCGACCGCATAGGCGACCACGGAACCTGTAACTAGCCCCGTCGCCACGGTTCGGCGGAGCGTGACCCGCTTTCGCGGCCCAACTGGCTTCTCGCTCCCCGCCCGAAGGGTGTCGAGCTGGAAGGAAGTGGTCAGGCGAGACCGGGGGGCTCGCCGGGTGATCGGGTACATCAGGGCTCCTCTGCTGTGTCATGGAGTGGAGCGCCGGCTGGTGGTTGTGACCGACGCCACTTCCCTTGATACGGGGGACGCTATGTTGTGGGAAATTTCCCCCCAACCGGAGGCGCCCATGCCACGCGAAAGTCGTCCCCCCGGCCCCGCCCACACGCTGCAGCAGCAGCTTGGCCACCAGATCCGGCACTGGCGAGAGCAGCGATCACTCACCATCCCCCAACTCGCGGACCTCGTCGGACGCAACCGTCGAACCATCAGTGGCGCCGAGGAGGGGCGCGACTGCCCGTCAGCCGCGGTCATGATGCAGCTCGAGCACCACCTCGCCAGCGGCGGCATCCTGATGTCCTCCTACGAAGCCGTCCTCGCGGGACGCGCCAGAGAGAAGCTCAACCGCGAACTCACCCAATTCGCACTCTCCCCTGACGCATCCGAAGCCGACTCCTCCGAGTTCCTCGGAGAGACAATCGCGGACGGCACCATCATGGCGCCGGGCCAAATGTTCGAGAAAACCTGGACCATCCGCAACGTCGGCACAGTCACCTGGACCGACCGACGCCTCGCCCGCATCGGAATCGCCGCAGGCCACGGCCTCATCACGACACCCGCCTTCATCCCCATGCCCACAACCAAACCCGGCGAAGACCTCGTGTTCACGGTCCCCTGCACCGCACAGTTCGTTCAAGGCACGAGCATCGCCGCGTTCAAGATGGTCGACACCCAAAACCGGCTCTACTTCCCCTTCTCCCGCTACACCATCGGATTACAGGTGCAAGTCACGGTCGTCGACAGACAACCTCCCTCCGCCCCTTGATGTTTGGTCAGCAGCTATCCGCGCGACGCTCGGGACGAGCGCGAGCGCAGCGTCAATGGCTGAGGGCGCGACTCAGCGGCCGGGTTCAGATCGTTCGATCTGACGGCCCTGCCCGCGTCCGCCACGCGTCGATGGAACTCGTGTGCGCGCTGCGGGGTCCGCTCCACGAGCGGGAGTCGCGAACGAGGCGTCCACGGTTATCCGCGCGTTGATCTGCTCCTGCGGGACGTCCTGGGCCTGCATCGCATTCGCGGTGGGAGTCCGGCGCTCGGCGCTGTCGTACGCGAGTTTCCCTTCGGAGCGGGCCGCGGCTGCGCGTCCCTCGTCTACCGCCGCAGGAACGCCGTCAGGGGCGCTCTGGACGCCGTTGTCGTCGCGGTAGAGCGCAACCTGGGATCGAGCGTCCTCGGCCAGGGTGCGTAACTCCTCGGGGCTCTGCGTGGGCGTTCCGCCGGCCTCCGCGATCATCACCTGGGCCTCGGTGACGTCACGGCGGGATTGTGCCCGCTCGGCGTCCGCCGCGGCGACGGTGGGGCCGCCGGCCTGGTCGGTGCGCCACTCCTGCACGAGAGCCGCGCTCGCGGCTTCAGCCACCGCCGGATCCGCCGGCTGCGCGCGGCCATGGTCGAAGGCGACGGCTGTCTCGACGCGGTAGTCCTGGTAGCCGACCGGATCGTTGGCGCGCTTCCACTCCTCCGCGACACTCAGCTCGAGTGCGGGGACGTCGCCGGCTACCGCCGCGCGGTAGTCCGCGATGAGCGCCCGCTCCGCCGAAGGGTTGGGCTCGCGGATGTCGCCGACGGGCATCGTCAGCCGGTCATCGTCGTGTCGGTGGTAGCCCTCGGGCGCGGCAGTGGAGGCCCACTGCTTAGCGAGGTCCAGCTCGGTTGGGGTGTCGCGTGCGATGCCCTGCAGCGTGGCGACGTCGACGCCGTAGCGCTCCTTCGCCTCTGACGCGATCAAGGCGCTGGCGGACGCGATCTGAGGGTCCGCGTCCTTCCACGCGGTCGCCGTCTCCGCGACGCGGGCGACGTCGCGCACGCTCGCCTGATCCCACCACTGGGGATCGTTGACGACCGATACTGCCTGTCGCGCAGCTGCCCGTTCGCCCTCGTAGCGGGCGGCGAGCTCGCGGGCCTCGATCGCGCTGCGCTGCTGCGCTTCGCGCATCGCTTCCTGGTATGCGCGGGCCAGCTTCTCGCCGAGCTGGATCGCGATGGTGAGCGCGATCCGCGTGGACGAGTTGATGGACTCTTCCACGCCTCCGTCGTCGTCAGCCATAGTGATGCCTCCCCTTCACTGGTCTCGGTCTAGCGGTCGTATCCGTCGCGCTCGCGCGGCTCGGTGCCGCGCTGCGGGGCAGCGGTCGTGGTGACGTTCGGCTCGGCCTTCGTGAGCTTCGTCGGGACAGGAGTCCCGGTCGCGAAGCTCGCCTGCACCGTCTCGCGCGCGCGGCGAGTGTCCTCGGGCAGAGCCTCCCAGGCGTTCTTCTGGATCTGCGCGCTGTAGCCCTCGTGAACCGTCTTCAGTTGGTTTCGGATCGTCCCGGCGAGCTCGCGCGTGCGGCGGGCGTCGCCGGCGGCCTGGTGGGCGTCCATGATCGCTCGCGTGGTGCGCACGATCTGACGCAGCAGCATGGCCTCCTCGGCGGCCTTGTTCCGCTTCCCGGCGGTCGCGAGGATCAGCATCGTCGTGCCGGACATGGACGGCATCCCCGCCGGCCGCGGCGTCGACTCGTGCGCGCGCAGGTGCGCGGAGCGGGCGAGGGTCCGTGACGCTTCGGCCAGCGGCCCGGGCGTCGGCTCGAGGCGCCTCGACCACGCGGCGTAGGCGCCGGAGGCTTCGCGGGCTGCGTGTGCCCAGGTCGCTCGATCGGAGGGGTCCACTCGACTCAGGTAGTCGTGCAGCCGCCCCATGTCCTCCGCGTACGAGGAGTAAAGGGCGCTGGAGAGCTCCGTCGCTTCGCGGCCGGACGCGACGGGCTCATAGCGCCACGAGTTCTTCGCTGTCGCGCGCCACTCATCGACCGCTGTCTGCGCGGACTCCGGTGAGTCCGGCCAGCCCTTCCGCAGCTCCGGGAGAGTGAGATCCCGGGCGAGCTTCCCGCCACCGTGCCACACCACGGGCGCGCCCTTCTCGGGACGCAACGCGACCGAGTAGCCGGCGACGACGTCGTCGTGGCCCGCCGCATAGCGCGGGCGGATGAGCACGCCGGCCTGACGCATCCGGCGCACGAACTCCGCCTCGTCCGCTGACGCGGATGTCGACGAGCGGACCGCGCGCTCGAGCCGGTGAGCGTCGACCTCGACGGCGCCGCGGCGCTGCGCGGACTCGCGAGCGCCCGGCTGCACGCCGCGCTCCCCCAGCTCACGCTCGGGCGCGTGCAACGGCTCGAGCCCGTACTCCTTCTCCAGCTGACGGCTGACCGTCTGCGAGAGCGCCTTGTCATACGCGACGTGCGCCTTCGTCCTGTCGGCGCGCACCGCGGAGACAGCGATGTGGATGTGGTCGTTGCCGTTCTTCGACAGCCCGTGCCGCACGGCGATCCACCGGCAGTCCGCCTTTGCGGAGGACTCGCCGGCGGACCCCATCCGGTCCACGAAATCGGTCGCGATCCGTCCCCACTGCTCATCGGTGAGCTGCCCCTCCTCCGCACGCAGCGAGAGGGAGCAGTGCCAGACGTCAGCGGCGACGCGCTTGCTGCCGATCTACTCGCCGGAGTCCTTGTCGAACACCTTCTCGTGGCGGGTCACCTCGACGCCGAAGAAGTTCTTGTACTCGTTCAACTCTGCCGCGATCGCGGCGGCCTCGGCTTGGTCGAGGACGCTCTCACCGAGCATCGCCATGATCGCCGGGTTCCCCGCGATCAAGTGCTGCTCGGTGTGCTCGTTCGCGCGCCCCTCGCCCGCGAGGTAGCGCACGAGACCGCCCATGTCCCCGCCGTACGTGACGTTGGGGATCACTGGTCGGCCAGTCGTCGCAGCGTCTCATTCACCCGCGGCACTGCGCCCGGTACTCCGCCGCCACTTACGCTGCTTCCTCAGGGAAGCGGCCCTCGGCGTTAGCGAAGGATCATCGACTCGATCAGCGCCGAACTCACCCCCCGAGGGACTCCTCGGACTCAACACCCGCAGCGTCGAGGAGCAGGCATCCCCCGCGACCATCGCCCGCGACTGGCTCGCCGAGACTGCGCTCGACTAGAAGCGGCCTCGAGCCTCTCGGCACCCGGAGCCGTCAGCGTGCGACTTCAGCCGCGGGCAGCTCGGTGACGTCCGCGGAAGGCGACGATCCGGCCGTGCAGGAGGAGCAGCCGCGGCACGACCTGGTAGACCGCGAGCGGCACCACGACGGCGGTCAGGACGAAGGCCCGCAGAACAGGAGGCCACTCGTCCGCGACGAGGGCCGGCACTGTCATCCCGATGGTGACCAGAGGAGAGATCGCCAGCCAGGTCACCGCCGCCCCGACGTGCACGCTCGCGACAGGTGAGGGCCGGTGATGCACATCGGTCTCGTCGGCGGCGAGTGCTCTGCCGTCATGCTCCATCGTGTCCTCCGACCGGTCTTCCGGACACGGACCTCGGGACACTCGGCGCCGGCTCAGCCCGGCTGATGCACGTGGATGTCGCTGCTCGACGTCACGCCGTTGAACTCGAGATACAGCTGCCCCTCGACGACCGACACGGTCAGCGTGTTGCGGCGCTCGAGTACCGCGACCGCGGCATCCAGGAACCCCTGGTCGAAGCTCTGCACGGTGATCTGCTCGAGCTGGTGGACGCGCTTGCCGGACCACGCCGCGATCACCTTCTCCGGGTTGCGATGCGTGTAGACCGTCGTGCGGTCGGCCAGTCTGCTCCCGAAGTGCAGTCGCTCGGCGTCCGGCGCGCCCACCTCGATCCACGTGGTCAGCCTGCCGGTGAGATCGCGGACCAGCACCGCCGGCTCGGTCGCTGTCGACGAGATCCCCTCGCTGAAGGTGATCCCCTCCACGTATTCGAGGCAGTACGCGAGCACGCGCGTCATCATGTACGCGTCGGTCTCGGAGGGGTGCCGAGCGGCCCGCAACGTGATGTCCTCGTAGACGCCGCGGTCCACATCAGCCAGCTGTATCGCGAAGTTGTACATCACTGCGCCGGCTGCCACGTGTGCGAGCTTATGTCCTCTCGCTCATCGAGGAGCGCGAGGCTTCTCCGGCGCCGGTGGGGGCATCGTGTCCGCGCGCCTCCACGCAGGAACGGCCCGGCAGGAGGCGTTCACTCCGTCGAGAGCGTCTCACTCCGGGCGACGTCGGCGCGCGTGCGCAGGTCGATGACGACGCGGGCTGACCGTTCGGCCCGCCGGGAGGGTGGGAGGCCCCGACCGGGCGACCGGACCACTCCGTTCATCCGCCTCGGGAATTTCCCGCCACTCTCTCGCCTTCTTCTACCTGCATGCAATATATTGCATGCAGTCGTCCGACCACCTCATCCCGAAGGAGCAGCCATGTCCACGTCCGCGTTCACCCCTGAGGGCGACCGGCCCACCGTCGTCCTCGTCCACGGCGCGTTCGCCGAGTCGTCCAGCTGGAACGGAGTCGCCACCCGGCTCCTCGCCGAGGGCCTGCCCGTCCTCGCGGTCGCCAACCCCCTCCGCGGGCTCGCCCCCGACGCCGAGTACCTCCGCAGCGTCCTCGACGGGATCGACGGACCCGTCGTCGTCGCCGGCCACTCCTACGGGGGATCCGTCGCGAGCGAGGCGGCGGAGGGCGCCGCGAACGTCCGCGCGCTCGTCTACGTCGCCAGCTTCCTCCTGAAGCCGGGCGAGAGCACCGGGGAGCTGGCCGGGAAGTTCCCGGGCGGTGAGCTCGGCCCCGCCCTGACCCCCGTCCCCTTCGCGTCCGGCGGGTTCTCCGGCGACGACCTCTACATCCAGCAGGACCGGTTCCGTGAGGTCTTCGCGGCCGACGTCGACGAGCCCACCGCCGCTCTGATGGCTGCGACCCAGCGGCCGATCGCGGCCGCCGCGCTCGAGGACTCGGCCACGGCCGCCGGGTGGAGGAGCATCCCCTCCTGGACCCTGATCACGCGTCAGGACCTCGCCGTCCCCGCCGAGTCGCAGCGGTTCATGGCCGAGCGCGCCCGCTCCACCGCGGTCGAGATCGACGCGTCGCACGCCGTGACGGTCTCGGAGCCGGACGCGGTCGCGGAGCTGATCCTCGACGCGGTGCGGGCGACGCGGTGACGGGGCGGGCGGACCGAGGGGCCGCCTCCGGCCGCCGGACCCGGGCTGCTGCGGTCGTCCTCTCGTCCGCGCTGCTGCTCGTCGGCTGCGCGGGCGCGGCCGATCCCGGCCCCGCCGTCGAGGACGCCGCCGAGGCCGCGGCGGGCGGATCGTTCGCCCTCGCGGAGGTGGACGGCGTCGACGGCTCTGACTTCCTCGTCGTCTGCCCCTACGAGTCGCCGGAGTCGGTCGAGGAGCGGACCGGGATCTCCTGGTCCGGGCCCGACCGGTCCGAGGACGAGGGGATGCAGACTCTGGTCGTGCTCGACGGCGGCGAGGTCGTGACGACGAGCGGACTGGACCGGGACCGCGTCGACTTCTGCTCGGGCGACCGGTGGGAGCCGCTCCCGCTCGACACCCGGCTCGCGGTGAGCGGAGCGGGCGCGGTGTCGGTGGAGTGACGCCGGTGGCGGCGGTCGAGTGGCGTATGCAATATATCGCGCGGTGCTATGGTCGCCGTATGCCCATCCCGAAGACGACCGCCGTCACCCCCCGGTCCCTCCTCCGCGACGACGTCTACCGCGCCCTCCGCGACGCGATCGTCGACGGGACGTTCGAGCCGGGGGAGCGCCTCCGCGACCAGGAGCTCGAGGCCTGGCTCGGGGTCAGCCGGACGCCGATCCGGGAGGCGCTGCTCCGGCTGGCCCGCGTCGGCCTCGTCTCGGCCAAGCCCGGCCGGGCGACGATCGTGACCCCCGCCACGGCCGAGAGCATCAGCGACGCCCAGCAGATCGCCGCCGCCATGCACGAGCTCGCCACGCGCCTCGCCGGCCCGGCCGTCACTCCGGAGGCGCTCGCCGCGATGGAGTCGGCGAACGACGACTTCGCGCGGGCGCTGGCGGAGGGCGACGTCGAGCTGGCGCTGCGCTCCGACGACGCGTTCCACGCGGTGCTCACCGGGCTCAGCGGCAACGGGATGATCGAGGACGTGCTCGAGCAGGCCACTCCGCTCATCCGCCGTGCTGAGCGCCAGCGCTTCGCCTCCCTCGCGGCCCGCGGATCCGTGGAGCAGCACCGCGCGATCGTGGAGTCCCTCCGCGCGGGCGACACGGACGGCGCCGCCCGTCTCAGCCGGGAGAACTGGATGACGCTCGACCGCCACCTGCACGAGGCCTGACGCGCTGCTCCTCCGCGGGGAGGAGTCCGCGCTCGGTCATGCGCGCGGGCGGCCGGAGCCTCATCTCGGGAGGCCGCGCCCTCACCCGTCGGCGCGACCGCCGGCTCCCGGCGGGGACGGCGACCGCGGCCTGACGCGGCTGTGCACTCCGCTGGCCGCTCAGCGAGTGCGCCGCCGAGGCCTGTGGACGCCGGTGGCCGCGAAACGCATCTCCGCTCGACGTTCCCTGCACCTTGGCTGAGCCACCGGGACGTCCGGGCCCCGGGCCACGTCTTCATCATGTGCCACGGATCGTGAGCACCGCGGCCCCGGCCACGACCTCTGACCATCTGGAGAAGATCATGACCAACGTCACCCCCACCAGCCTCGCCAACGCCTCCTCGGCCAAGCACGGCACCGCCACCTCGGCCGGCAAGAACACGATCGCCGACGGCGTCGTCGAGAAGGTCGCCGGCATCGCGGCCCGCGAGGTCCCCGGCGTGCACGACCTGGGCAACGGCGCCGCCCGCGCCATCGGCGCCATCCGCAACGCGATCAACGCGCAGGACCGCGGCCAGGGCATCTCCGTCGAGGTCGGCGAGAAGCAGGTCGCCGCCGACATCACCGTCGTCGCCGAGTACCCCGTCGCACTGCAGAAGCTCGCCGACAGCATCCGCTCCGCCGTCTCCGAGGCCATCTCCTCGGTCGTCGGCATGGAGGTCGCCGAGGTGAACGTCACCGTCTCCGACGTCTTCATCCCCTCGGACGACAAGGACGACGAGACCGAGAGCCGCGTCAAGTGACTCCGTCCCACATCGGCCTGGTCCTCGGCGCGGTCCTCGCGCTGACCGCCCTCGTCTTCGGCTTCTGGGCGCTCCTCTGGGTCGCGCTCGCCATGGCGATCGGCTACGGCGTCGGGCGGGTCGTCGAGGGCAAGCTCGACCTGCGCTCCCTCGGCGACACCCTCCGCGGGCGGCGGTCCTCGTGACCGCGGCGGTGATGGCCGACGAGGCCAGCCACGGCCGCACGACGATCAGCTCGCGCGCCGTGCGCCGAGTCGTGTCGGCCGTCACCGCGGAGGCGCTGGACGTGAACTCGTCCGACGTGTCCGTCGAGCTCGACGACGAGGGAGGACGCCTCCACGTCGTCGCGCACGCCCCCATCCACGTCACGCCCCTGGGCGAGACGGGCCGCCGCTCCTCCGGGACGCTGCTGGACCGACTCAGCCGGGCGCAGACGACCATCCGCTCGCGCTGCCTCGAACTGACGGGCTCCACGATCGGCCGGGTCGACCTCCGGATCACCGGTGCCGACCTCCGAGAACGAAGGAGGGTGTCGTGACGACTCCCAGCACTGCCGGCCGGGCGCTCTACCCGCGCCTGGTGAGGCGCGAGACGCACTCGTCCCGCTCCGGATCGGCGATCGTCCTCGCCGTCCTGCTCATCCTCCTGTTCGCGTGGCTGGGCACGGAGGCGGTCCTCGCCGTCCTCGGCCAGCCCGCGCTGCTCGTGGCCCCGCAGGACGGAGCGTCCTCGCTGCTCAACGCGGCCGCAGCGCCCATCGCGCTGACCGCCGCCGCCGGCGCCGTGCTCGCGCTGATCGGGCTCGTCCTGATCGTCGTGTCGCTCAAGCCCGGCCGTCGCGGCCGTCGCGCCGTCAGCACCGACCGCACCGCGGCCATCGTCGACGACCGCGTCATCGCGCAGGCCGTCGCCCGCACCGCCGGCTACGCCGGTGACGTCGACCCGGACAACGTGTCGGTGTCGGTCGGATCCCGCGTCGTCGACGTGACGGTCTCCCGCACCTCCGGCCGCAGCATCGACGTCGCGCCGATCCGCGAGGCCGTCGACGCCGAGCTCGCCACGTTCGACTGCACCCCGCGCCTGCGCTCCAAGGTGCGCCTGTCCGAGAAGGGAACGGTCCGCTGATGACCACCACGAACCGATTCCTCAACCGGCTGCTCCTGTTCGTCGTGGGGCTCGTCCTCCTCCTCGCCGGCGGCGCCGTCGCGGTGGGGTCGCTGCTCCCGCAGGTCCAGGAGAACGTGTCCACCGCCGCGCAGGACGCGGCCGACCCCACGAGCCGGGCCCTCTCGGGCGGCACCCCGTGGATCCTCTGGGTCATCGCGGTCGTCGCGCTCGTCCTCATCCTGCTGCTGGTGCGCTTCATCGTGCGCCAGGGCCGCGGCCGCACCTCCACGCTGCTGCGCGTCGGCTCCGGAGAGGGAGCGGGGACGCCCACCGGCGGCTCCGTCACCATCGATGCGAAGGTCGCCGAGCAGGTCCTCGAGGAGGCCCTGTCGCAGGAGCCGTCCATCGTCGCGGTCGACGTGACCGCGTTCGAGATCAAGCACCAGAAGGTGCTGCGCGTCACCGCGCACACCCGCCGCGGCGCCTCGCCCGCCCGCACCCGGCAGACGGTCGACCAGGCCGTCCGCCAGTGGGACGCCCTCCTCGGCGAGGAGACGCCCGTCGTCATCCAGATCGTCAGCGGTCTGCGGACGAAGATGAGCGGCACCGCCCGCGTGCAGTAGCCGCCGGCACCACCGTCCGGCCCTCCCGATCGGGAGGGCCGGAGAGCCCCGCTCAGGCGGGATGGAAGTCTTTCTGAAGGAGCACCCCATGTCCGATCCGATGGAGCCCGGCACCGTCGAGCGCATCCGCACCGATGAGCAGCCGACCCCGAACGAGCAGAGTCGGCGCGAGTCCGCCCGCCGCGACGGGGAGCCGTCCGAGCCCGAGTCGACCGAGAGCCGGGTCGCGACCGCCGCCGGCGAGAGCGCCCAGCGCGTGTCCGGCGTCCACCACCTCGGTGGAGCCGTCGCCCGCGGCCTCGACCGCGCCTCCCGCCGCGTGCTGGGCACCAGCACCGTCCCCGGAGTCACGGTCTCGAAGGCCGACGGCGTCACCACCGTCGACATCGACCTCGTCGTCGAGTACCCCCACCCCGTCCGCGAGGTCCTGGACGCCGTGCGCGAGCAGGTGCAGCGCGTGGCGGAGCCGGTCGCCGGCGGCCACGTCGTCGTCAACGTCGAGGCGACCGACGTCCACGGCCCGTTCGACCCGATCGAGAAGCCGGAGGAGGACGAGGAGCCGCTCGTCGACACCGCCAAGCGCGCCGCGTCCGACGCCCGCGACTCCGCCGTGGAGGCCGCCGGGAACGCCCGCGACGCCGTCTCCGGTGCCGTCGACTCCGCCCGCGGACGCCTGGCGGACGCCGCCGACGACGCCGCGGACGCGATGGACCGCGCGGCCGACGAGCGCGACGAGCGCGCAGCCGCCCAGAAGACGGCCGACGACGAGCGCGCCGCCGAGCGCGACGAGGACGACCCCCGCGTCGAGACCCACGCGGCCCCGGCCGTCGTCGAGACCGCGGAGTTCGTGGTCCGCGTCCAGGTCGAGCCGGTCGACGACGACGGCGACCCCCGCACCGCGACCGTCGAGGTCGCTCCGGCGGAGGAGTCCGAGCGCGACGAAGCCGCGGCCGATCGCGACGCCGCGTCCGACGACGCCGACGCCCACCGCTCCGAGGACGACCGCGCGTCGTCCACCGCCGGTCGGGAGTAGTCCCGTGCGCACCCGCTCGTACGGCGCGCGACGCAAGCCGCGTGCGGCCTGGATCGCGCTCGGCACGGGCGTCGTGCTCTCGTTCGTGGTCGTCGTCGCCGTGCTGCTGCCCGTCCTCGGGCTGATCGGCGCGGCGGACGGCACCACGGCCGGGGCGCTCGACGTCCCGGTCGGCGCGATCGTCCTCTCGATCGTCCTCAGCTACGCGGTCGGCCTGGCCTGCCTCGCGGTCGCGTTCCTCTCCCGCAACGCGGCCCTCGCCTGGGTCGCCGCGGTGGCCGCCGTGATCGCGACGCTCATCGGCTCGATCTGGCCGCTCGTCGCGACCGGATTCGCCAGCGTCGACCAGGCGAAGGACGTCATCCCCTTCATCCAGGACCTGATCGCCCGGGTCCGGGGGTAGCGTCGGGGCGATGAGCTCCGACTACCTCCGCGCCTACGACGACCAGCTCCGCTCCGACGCCGAGACCCCGAGCGCCGCCTCCGTGACGCGCGAGGGGCCTCTGCGTCTGGTGACCTTCGCCGGCGGACGCGGCTTCGTCACCTACCGCGACCTCGCCGGCGCGTCCTCCGCGGAGATCGCCCGCCTGGTCGCCGCGGCCTGCGCGCACTTCGACGCCGATCCCGGCATCACCCGCGTCGAGTGGAAGACCCGCGGCCACGACGAGGCCCCCGGCCTGCACGACGCGCTCGTCGCGAACGGCTTCGCGCCGGACGAGGCCGAGTCGATCATGATCGGCCCGGTCGAGGCGCTGCTCTCGGACCGGCCGGTCCCGGAGGGGGTCGTGCTGCGGCGGGTCGTCGACGAGCCGGACGTCCGCGCGTTCAGCGCCATGATCGACGCCGCCTTCGAGGAGGAGGTCGACGTGTCGATCGCCGACTCGCTCGTCGCCCGCCTGGCGCGCGGCGACGGCATGGAGCTGTGGGTCGCCGAGGTCGACGGGCGGATGGCGTCCGGCGGCCGGCTCGAGCCCGTCCCGGGCACCGCCTTCGCCGGCATCTGGGGCGGAGCGACGCTGCCGGACTACCGCGGACGCGGGCTCTACGGCCTGGTCACGGCCGCCCGCGCCGCCTCCGCTCGAGCCCTCGGGAAGACCCTCCTGCACAGCGACTCGACCGAGTACTCGCGGCCCATCCTGGAGCGCGCGGGCCTCGTCCGGGTGTCGACGACGACTCCGTACCGTCGGCGGCGTCCGTAGTCCGCTCTCCGTGCGTGCGCGGGGATCCCGAGACGCGCGCTGAGCGCGCTACTCGATCAGCACGGCGGGGACCCTTGCTGGTCGAGTAGCGGCGCAACGGCGGATCGAGACCCGCCCCTTCGAGCGTGGGGGATCTCGAGACGCGCGCTACTCGATCAGCGTGGAGGCCTGGTGAGACCCGCCCGATCGTGCGCGCGCTGCTCCGATCAGCTCGGGGACGTGATCTCGAGCGCGATGTTGTCGGGGTCGCGGAACTCGAGGAGGCTCATGCCGCCGGCGTCCTTGATCGGCTCGTGGGCGATGCCGAGGTCGTCGAGCACGGCCGCGGCCGCCTTCAGCGCGTCGAGGTCGGGGACGGTGAAGCTGACGTGGTCGAGCCCGACCCGGTCCTCGTCGAAGCGGTCGTCGCCGGGCGCGACGGGGCGCAGGCCGAGCAGTCCGCCCGGGAACTGGTAGATCACGCCGCCGAACACGAACGCCAGCTGCTCCTTCTCCTCCGGCGACGCGTCGGCCGGCGGCGCCTCGAAGGCGACGTCGAAGCCGAAGACGGAGTCGTAGAAGGGGCGCGAGACGGCGATGTCGCGGACGGTGAGTCGGACGTGGTTGTAGTCGACAGCGGGGATCGGCACAGGGGTTCCTCTCGGCGGGGCGGGCGGAGTGCCCGTCTCCAGTGGTTCGGAGGCGGCGGGCCGCCGGTTCGGGGCTGGCGCCGCCTCCGAGGATCGGGTAGCGCGTCAGTCCAGCTCGGTCGGGCGCGCCGGCTCGGCCAGCAGGGCGCGCGCCGCCATCCCGATCACCGCGCTGTAGGTGGGGTAGGCGAAGCGGACGTTCGCGAGGGTCGCGAGGTCGACTCCGGCCGCCATCGCCGTGGTCACCGACTGCACGACCTCGATCGCGTTCTCGCCGACCGCGTGCGCGCCGAGCAGCAGCTCGCGGCGCCGGTCGGCGATCAGCGTGAGGAACCCGTTCTCGCGGTCGTCGATGACGGCGCGGTCCAAATTGGAGAACGGCACCGAGGCGACGACGCACTGCGGGTCGCGCTCGCGGGCCTGCTCCTGCGTGAAGCCGACGCCCGCGTAGTCAGGGTCCGTGAATCCGCCCGCGGGCAGGAGGAACTGAGGCGTGCGCCGGTTCGCGCCGAGCACCGCGTTCTCGGCGGCGGCCTCCGCCTCGAACTGCGCCGCCTGGACGAGCATGTCGCGCCCGTTCGCGTCGCCGACCGCGAAGATGTGCGGCACGACGGTGCGGAAGTACTGGTCGGCGGGGATCGCGGAGCGGACGACCTCGATGCCCGCGTTCTCGAGTCCGAGGTCCTCGACGTCGGCGGGCCAGCCGGTGGCCATGATCACCACGTCGACCTCGGCCGTGCGGTCCTCACCGCCCTCGCGCCACGCGATCGCGAGCGAGCCGTCGTCCTGCCGCTCGATGCCCGACACCGTTTCGATCCCGGTGCGGACGCGGACGCCCTGGCGCTCGAAGGCGGACGCGACGTGCTCGGAGATGCTGGAGTCGGAGGTCATCAGGATCCGCGGGGCGACGTCGAGGAGCGTCACCTCCGAGCCGAAGGCGTTGAAGACGGTGACGAGCTGGGCGCCCGTGTTGCCGCCGCCGATCACGGCGACGCGGCGCGGCAGCTCGGTCAGCCCGAGCACGTCCTCCGGCACGGTCGCGAGCTCGGCGCCCGGGATCGGCAGCCGCCGCGAGTGCCCGCCGACGCAGACCATGATCGAGCGCGCGCGGATCCGCCGGCCGCTGTCGAGCACGAGGGTGCTCTCGTCGACGAAGCGGGCGCGGCCCTCGTGGATCAGGTCGACCCCCGCCTCCTCGAACCGCTGCGCCTCGCGCTTGATCGAGCGCACCAGGTCGACGCGCTCGTGCACGTGGCGCACGGTCGCGGCCCAGTCGAGCACGGGAGTGCCGATCTCGATCCCGTAGTCGCCGGCGGAGCGGGTCTCGCGCATCATCCGCGCCGTCTTCGCCAGGACGCGGGTGGGCACGCAGCCGGTGTTGACGCAGGTGCCGCCGACGCGCGCGGCCTCGAGCACGACGACGCGCGCTCCCAGCTCCGCGGCGCGGAGGGCGGCGGCCGTCCCCGCGGGTCCTGCGCCGATGACGGCGACGTCGTACTCGGTCTGCTCGGGAGTGCTGTCGGGCACGGGGACCTCCGGTTCTGGGTGTGCTCCGATCCTGCCGCTCCGCGCCCGGCAGCACCCGGCCTTGACAGCCCGCCCGCGGACCGGCGCCGCGGGCGTCACGACGCTGAACATCGGCCGAGGACGGTTGCCCGGCGGGCGCCCGGCACGGTGGGATGACCGGGTGGGCTGCGGCGGGGGACTCGAGCGGAAGGCGCTCCGATGAGCGCCCGCACCTTCGGGGTGGAGGAGGAGTACCTCCTCGTCGACGCCGGCACGTTCCTCCCGACGCCCGCGGCGCCGCTGCTGCTCGGCTCCGTCCGCGGCTCCGCGGCGGTCGCCCTGGCCGCCGAGCTCAAGGCGGAGCAGATCGAGGCGGTCGGCGCTCCCGCCCGCACGCACGACGCGCTGCTGGCCGGGCTGCGCGAGGGCCGCCGCCTGGCCGACGACTCCGCCCGCGAGGTCGGTGCCCGCGCCGTCGCGGTCGCGACCAGCCCCGCCGCGTTCGAGCCGCACCTCTCGGCCGACGAGCGCTACGACCGGATGGCCGAGCGCTTCGGCCTCGTCGCCCGCGAGCAGTTCACCTGCGGCCTGCACGTCCACGTCGGGATCGGGTCGCCGGAGGAGGGCATCGCGGTCCTCGACCGGCTGCGCGGCTGGCTGCCCGCCCTCCTCGCCCTGAGCACCAACTCCCCGCTGAGCGCCGGCGTCGACACCGGGTTCGCCAGCTGGCGCTACCAGTCCTGGGGGCGCTGGCCCTCCGCCGGCCCGGTCGGCATCTGGGGCGACGTCGAGCAGTACCGGAGCGTCGTCGCCTCCCTCACCTCCTGCGGCGTGCTGCTGGACGAGGGGATGCTCTACTTCGACGCCCGCCTCTCCCGTGCGCACCCGACCGTCGAGGTGCGCATCGCCGACGTCCCGCTGCACGCCGAGGACTCGGCGCTGATCGCCGTCCTGATCCGGGCGCTCGCCGAGACGGCCGTGCGCGACGCGGACGCCGGGGTCCCGCCCGTGGCGCTGCCGACTCCGGTGATCGCCGTCTCCTCCTGGCTGGCGAGCCGCCACGGCACGACCGGCGACCTCATCGATCCGGTCGACGGCTGCCCGGCCCCCGCCTCCGCGGTACTGGCGCGCCTGCTCGACCACGCGGGTCGGGCGCTGGCGGAGTCCGGCGACGAGGAGGTCGCGGCGTGCGGCGTCGAGCGGGTCCTGGCGCGGGGCACGGGCGCCGAGCGGCAGCGCGCGGTGTGGGAGCGGACGGCGTCCGCGGCCGAGGTGATCGCGGACGCGGCGGAGGCGACGCGCGCCTAGAGGCTCGCTGGTCGCGGGCTCACGGCTCGCTGGTCGCGGCCCCGGCGGTTCAGGGCTCGCTGGTCGCGGGGTCCGGTGACCCGGACTCCACCGACCCGGACTCCACCGTTCCGGACTCCTCCGCCTCGGGCTGCGGCGACTCCGGCACCAGCTGGTAGCCGCCCTCGATCGTCCCGTCCGGGCGGAGCAGGATCTGCGTGTACACCGGGGCGCCGCTGCGGAGCGTCGTGCCGCTGACCCGGAGGGGCTCCCCGGCGAAGAACGCCTCCGAGCCGGTGCAGCCGGCGAAGAAGGACGCGTCCGGGCGCTGCACGGCGAGGCACACCGTGGTGCCGTTCGGCTCGGTGATCAGCAGGCGGTCGTTCTCGGCGGTGTCGAACCCGGAGCCGTAGACGACGGCCTCCCCGGCGAGCAGGGCGAGGCCCGGCGGGACGTCGGTGGTCGGCTCCCAGCCCTCGACGAGCGCGGCGAAGCGGTCGGCGGGATCCGCGGAGGCGGTCGGCGGGGCGACGGGGTCCGCGGGCGGAGGGAGGAGGAGCGCGGTGGGGACGATCGCGCCGACCGCGGCTCCGCCGACGATCGCGGCGGCGAGCACGAGGCGGCGGCGGCGGGGGTGCGGCGTCCGCGGGGCCGGCCGGTCGGGGTGCTCGGCGGGCGCCTCCGCAGTCTCGGAGCCGGCAGTCGCCGACAGCGGGAGTGCGGTCGCGGGCAGGAGGAGACGCGAGTCGGTCGCCGTCCCGGGATGCGCCGCGCCCGGCTGCGCCACGGACGGCGCGGCGCCCGTCTGCGCGCCGGACCGCGTCACTCCGGGAGGAGCGTCCTCCGCCTCCAGCTCGCCGAGCCGTCGCAGCGCCTCGCGCCGCCCGTCCCGGTCGGCGCCGTCGTCGCGGGGTCGGGCCGACAGGATCCGCTCGAGATCCCTGCGCTCGTCGTCCTCGGCCTGCACTCCGTCAGTATGGCGGCGCCGGACACGGGAACGGCCCGCGACCTCCGGGACGCCGCCTTCTCAGCGGTGTCCCGGCGGCCGCGGGCCGTTCCGGTGCGGGCGTCAGCCCGACGGGTTCTCGACCGGGTCGCCCTCGGGGTCGGTGGCCGTCTCGGGGTCGACGTGCTCGGGGTCGGTGGTCTGCGGGTCCTCGGGAGTGTTCTTCTCGGTCATCGGATCCTCCTTGTCGCTGGATGCGGAACGTGCGGACAGGTTCCACGCTACGGCGGGAGCTCCGTGGAGCGCGCCCGGTTGACTCCGCCGCCCGGTGTCCGGAACCGAGGTCAGGAGCGGCGGATCCGCCCGAGCGGCCCGTCACGCTGCTTCCGGCCTCGGCGCCGGACGCCGCTCGCCTCAGTCGGCCACTTCACGCGTGGCAGCCGCGGGCGTCCACCGCAAGGCCTGGCAGCGCTCTGTCGCGATTCGTACGCTGAACCCATCGAGCCGAGGAGCAGCAGCGCCACATGATCCGCACCACCGTCACCATCGAGGGCAAGACCTACGGGCTGTCCCAGGGGACCGACGTCGCCGAGCTGAAGCGGTCGGCGACCGAGGCGACGCAGGCCGGAGGAGGCCTCGTCGACTTCGTGATCGTGGGCAACCGCCAGGTCAGCGTCCTGATCTCGACAGGTGTTCCGGTGATCTTCGAGGAGCTCGAGGTGCCGGACGACGACCGCGACACCGGTGACGTCCACCAGCCGTGGGACGACATCGACTACCTCGACTGACCCCGTCCTCCCGGTCGCGCCGAGTCGCTGCCGGGTCCCAGACGCCTGAGGGGCGCCGCCGGCTGGACCCGGCGTCTCTCGGGCACCTCGGTGCCGCGCTACTCCGCGGACTCGCTCTCGGCCAGCTCGCCCTCGACCAGCGTGCGGGCGGCCGAGGCGAGGGCCGAGCGGATGTGCTCCGCCGGCTCCTGCAGCATCGCCGCGATCGCGTCGACGTCGTGGCCGCCGGTGTGCCGGAGCAGCCAGGCCTGGCGCTCGAGCGTCGGCAGGGCGTGCAGGCGGCGGTGGAAGCCCGAGCGCAGCAGGTCGTCCTCGCGGATCGCCGGCGGGGCCTGCTCGGCGCGCTCCATCGCGGAGCCGCCGCGCTGCACGCTCGCGCGCCCGACCTCGGAGCGCATCAGGTCGAGGGCGCCTGTGTCGTCGAGTCCCTGCGGCCGTCCGCTGCGGACGGTGACCGCGGCGTGGCGGAGGGCGGCGCTCGCCGCGGAGTCCGACAGCGTGAGGCGGTAGGCGTACGCGTAGAGGCCGAGGGCGCGGTTCTCGAGGGCGCGGCCGGCGAGCAGCTCGCCCTGCTGCTGCGACTGCGTCATGCCGACGGCGGCGACGGGTCTGTCGTAGGTGGTCACGGTGACTCCTCGGCTCCGCGCGCTCCCGGTCGGGAAACGCGTCGGAGGCGATGCTAGGGAGTCGAGAACGATCGTTCTACCCTTGACATTTCAGAATCTTTTTCGATGCATGCGCATGGAAGCGCTTTCCCGACAACCGTCCCGGAAAGTGGAAGCGCTCTCACTCCCGCGCCGAGAGGATGCAGAACTCGTTGCCCTCCGGGTCGGCGAGCACGACCCAGGACTGCTCGCCCTGCCCGACATCGGACCGCGTCGCCCCCAGGCCGACCAGCCGCGCGACCTCCGCCTCCTGGTCGTCCGGCACGAAATCCAGGTGCAGCCGGTTCTTCACGGTCTTGCGCTCGGGCACGTCGAGGAAGAGCAGGCTCGGCCCGCGGCCCGACGGGGCGAGCAGCTCGATGCCGTCCTCGTCCTCGTCCACGACGTCCCAGCCGAGCGCCTCCTGCCACCAGTGCCCGAGGGTCCGGAAGTCGGTGCAGTCGACGATGATCTCTTCGAGTCGGAGGGCCATGCACCGACGCTAATCGGCGCGGGGCGTGTCGGGGAAGTGCGTCCGGCGGGTCCGCGCGGCGCCGCTGCTCCGTCCGGCCGTGTCGTCCGCGGGGACGGGTGCCCGTGCCGGTTCGGCACGACGGCTGGCGGCCGGAGCGGCGGCGCGGCATCCTCGACGCGGGTGCCCCTGCGCCCGGGGACGAGGAGCAGCATGAGCACCGCACGCGAGCAGTGGGAGGCGCGCTACGCCGACTCCGATCGGATCTGGTCGGGCCGGCCGAACGCGACGCTGGTCGGGCTGGTCGGCTCGCTGCCGCCGGGCCGCGCCCTCGACCTCGGCGCCGGTGAGGGGGCGGACGCGCTGTGGCTGGCGTCGCTCGGCTGGCGCGTCACCGGGCTCGACCTCTCCGAGACGGCGCTGGGCCGGGCGCGCGCGGCCGCGGCCGAGCGGGGCGCCGATGTGGACTTCGTGCAGGCAGACCTCGCCGAGGACTGGCCGGTCGTGGGGGAGTTCGATCTGGTGACGGCGAGCTTCCTGCACTCGATGGCCGAGTTCCCGCGGATCGACGTGCTGCGGCGGGCGGCCTCCGTCGTCGCTCCCGGCGGCCGCCTCGCCGTCGTCTCGCACGCCGCGCCCCCGCCGTGGGCGAGCGGCGACGACCACCGCCACGGAGCGATGCACCTCGTCGGCCCCGAGGAGGAGCTCGCCGAGCTGGCCCTCGACCCCGCCGAGTGGACCGCGGAGCTCGTCGAGACGCGGGAGCGCGCCGTGACCGCTCCCGACGGCACGGCAGCCGTGCTCCTGGACGGCGTGATGCTCCTGCAGAGACGCGGCTGAGCAGGCGCCGCTCGAGGACCCGCGGCCGGGCTAGCGTGGTCCGCGACCCCGACCCCGCAGGAGGCGCCGATGCCGCTCGATCCGTACCTCGCCGCTCGGCTGCCCCTCCTGGCCGGCCTCGCGTATCCGCTCGACGCCGAGCAGGCCGCCCGCATGGTCGCGTTCGAGGAGGATCCGGGGCCCTGGTCGCTGCCCGAGGGGATCGACGTCGTCACGGAGACGGCGTCCGGCCCGCACGGACCGGTCCCGCTGCGCGTGTACTCGCCCGCCGCGCCCGAGCGCGCTCTGCTCTGGGTGCACGGAGGAGGATTCGCCGCCGGGAGCATCGACATGCGCGAGTCGCACGTCGTCGCGGCGGAGCTCGCCCACCGGGCGCGAGCCCGGGTCGTCTCCGTCGACTACCGGCTCGCCGGCCCCGACGTCCGCTACCCCGTCCCGCTGGACGACGTGCACGCCGCCTGGCGGCACCTCCGCAGCACGGAGTCCGGATCCACGCCCGTCGCGATCGGCGGCGCGAGCGCGGGAGCGGCCCTGGCCCTCGGCGCGGTCCTCCGCGAGCGCGACGCCGGTGCGCGGCTGCCGGAGCACGTGCTCCTGGCCTACCCCTTCGCCCACTTCCCCAACCCCGCCGTCGACGACGCGATCGCGGCCGAGCTGCGCGAGCTGCCGCCGGTCCTCCGCTTCCCTCCGTCGAGCATTGAGGGCATGGTGCGCACCTACCTCGGGCGGATCTCCGACCTCCCCGTCGAGGCGCTGCCCGGCTCCGCGCCGCTGGCGGGTCTGCCTCCGGTCACGGTTGTCGTGAACGAGTACGACGAGCTGCGGGGGTCGGCGGAGCTGCTCCTGCGCCAGCTCGCGGAGGCGGGCGTCGCCGTGACCGGGCACCTGGCCGCCGGCATGCCCCACGGGCACCTCAACCGGACGCCGGCGCTGCCCGAGGTCGACCGCTCGCTGCACCTCTTCGCCGCCCAGCTGCGCGCGATGGGCTGAGGCGCTCTGCCCCGTCCCGTCCCGCTCTGCCCCGCTCAGCTCAGGCGCGGTCGGCCCCGCCCCGTCTCACTCCGCTCAGGCGCGGTCGTGCAGGGTGACGTGGTACCCGTCCGGGTCGGCGAAGGTGAAGGTGCGCCCGAACGGGCCGTCGATCGGAGCCGCGACGACGGGGTGCCCGTCGGCGACGAGCGCGTCGTGGATCTCCTGCACGCCGGTCGCGTGCAGCCAGATCGCGGCGCCCACACCGGGGCGGGAGGCGGAGTCGAGGTCGGTGCCGGGCGCGAGGTCGCGCAGGGCGAAGGCGATCGGAGTCGTCGCGAAGACGACGGCGTGCGGCGGGCCGGCGGGCGAGCGGACCAGGCCGAGGTACTGCTCGTAGAACGCCTGGGACGCCGCGAGGTCGCGGACCTGGAGCGAGACGAAGTCGGGGCCGGTGACGGGCATGGGGTTCCTCCTCGGTTGTGTCAGATTTTTGACACACAGGAGCATATGTCAGAATACTGACATGAGTCGAGACGGCATCGACCTCGAGACCTCGCTCGGCTACCTCCTCAAGGAGGCGTCGAGCGCCCTGCGCGCGGCGATGGAGGCCGTGCTCCGCCCGCTCGGGATGACGGTCACCCACTACTCCTGCCTCGAGCTCCTCGCCCAGCGGCCGGGCCTCTCGAACTCGGAGCTCGCGCGGGGCGCCTTCGTCACCCGGCAGTCGATGAACGTCCTGCTGCAGACCCTCGAGCGCGACGGCGTCGTCATCCGCCCCGACGCGGCTCCGGTCGGAAAGGTGCTCCCCGCCCGGCTCACCGAGCGCGGACGCCGCAGCCTCGCCGAGGCGTCCGCCGCCGTCCGCGGGGTGGAGCTGCGGATGCTGGAGGGGCTCGCGGAGGAGGAGCGGCAGGCGGCGGCGCGCCTGCTCCGCGGGATGATCCGATCACTGCGGGTGGACGACCGCACCTGAGGGGCGCTGTTCCGCCGTCTGTAGGAACGGGCGCCGCGCGCTCGCCGGTACGGTCGCGCTCATGGCAGCAGGAGTTGCGGTGCGCCCGCTCGACGTCGGGATCGTCGGCGGCTCGATCGGCGGACTGTTCGCCGCGGCCCTGCTCGTCCGCGACGGGCACCGCGTGACGGTGCTCGAGCGGTCGGCGACGGGGCTGTCGCGGCGGGGAGCCGGGCTGGTGGCCCAGCAGGACCTGATCGACCTCCTGCACGCGATAGGCCGCGACGACGAGGCGCGGGTCGGCGTCGTCGCGCACGAGCGGATCACCCTCGACCGCTCCGGGCGCGTGATCGGCCGCGACCCCTCCCCGCAGACGCAGGTGTCGTGGGACCACCTCTACGACACGCTCCGCTCGCGGATCCCCGCCGACCGCTACCTCCTCGGTCACGCCGTCGCCGGGGTGCGCCCCTCGACCGGGACGGACCCGGTCGTCGTCGAGCTGCGCGACGGGAGCGGCGTGGAGTTCGACGTCGTCATCGGAGCCGACGGCCTCGGATCCGTCATGCGCGCGGCGGTCGCGCCCGAGGCGCCGGGGAACCGCTACGCCGGCTACTCGACCTGGCGCGGGCTGATCCCGGAGTCGGCGCTCCCCGCCGAGGCCGCGGCGACTCTGCTAGGGCGCTTCGCCTTCTACACCGCGCCCGGCGAGCACATGCTCGGCTACCTCGTCCCCGGACCCGCCGGCGAGGTGGAGCCCGGCCGACGGCGCTACAACTGGGTCTGGTACCGGCCCCTCTCGGAGGACGCCCTCCGCGGAGTGATGACGGCGTCCGGCCGTCCGCCGGAGAGCGTGTCCCTCGCGCCCGGCGATCTCGCTCCCGATCTCCGCCGTCGGCTCGAGGAGGACGCGGTCGACCGCCTGCCGCCGCCCTTCGCGGCCGCCGTCCTCGCCGAGCCGCAGCCCTTCCTGCAGGCGATCGTCGACTACGTCCCGCCGCGGACGGTCCGCGGCCGGGTCGCCCTCCTCAGTGACGCCGCCGTGACGGTGCGGCCGCACACGGCCATGGGCGCGGCCAAGGCGGCGGGTGACGCGCTGGCCCTCGCCGCCTCCCTCGCGCGGCACCCGGTCGACGAGGCGCTCGAGCGCTACGAGGCCGAGCGGCTCCCCGTCGGCCGCGCCATCGCCGAGTACGGCAGGCGCCTGGGCCGCTCGATCCCGCTGCTGTCCGAGTGATCGCAGTACCGGGCTCCTGATCGATCCCGGACGTCCGCAGTGACCACCGCCTTCCCGGTGACGAGGCGCCACGGCGAAAGATCGCGATCGACAGCGGAGAAGAAGGCTTCCGCTGGAAGTCCTCAGGTGAGCCGAGGTCCGTGCCCGTCACGAGTTCATCCCCCGCCCCCGCCTGGCCGCTCCCCGCCGTCCGCCGCGCGTCCCTTGCTCCTCGACCGCGGAGACGGCACCCTCGGGTGACGGCCCACGGCGAAGGAGACGCATGGACGACGACGGACTCCTGGCTGCGCTGCTGCGGGGACGGCCGGCGACGCTGGCCGACGCGGCGGAGCTGACCCACATCGACGAGGCCGAGGTCGCTGCGGCGATCGAGCGGCTCCGCGGCCGGGGGCTCATGGGCGGCGAGGGCGAGCAGCTCGACTTCCCGGCGCCGATGGAGTGGGCGGCCGCGGCCATCGCCCGGCACACGGAGTCGGCGCGGCGGGCGGGCAGGGAGTCCCTGGACGGGATCGAGCGCGTCGTCGCGGGCCTGCCGATGCTGCTCGGCGCCTGGCGGGTCGGCGAGGACACGACGGATCCGGTGCCGACCCTCCTCCGTCACGGGCCGCACGCGTCCGAGGACCTCTGGTTCGACCTCGTCCGCCGCGACTCCGGCTCGCTCGTGGCGGTGCTCCCGAACGTGGAGCGGTTCCTCGACCCGCCGACGGAGCGGGCGATCCGCTTCGGGCACGCGCTCGCGGCGAAGGACCGGGTGCGCGTCATCATGCCGGCCGCCGGCGCGCGCGACCCCCGGGTGCTCGCCCGGGTGGAGGCGTACCAGGCGGCGGGCGTCGAGTACCGGCTCCTCGAGAGCCCGCCGAGCTGGTTCTGGGTCGACGGCGACCACCTCGCCGTCCCGTTCGAGCGGGGCGAGACGAAGCCGACCAGCGTGCTCGGCGTGCGCCATGCGGCGCTGGCGGGGCTGGTCGAGTCGTACTTCGAGGTGCTGTGGCGGCAGGCCGCTCCGATCGGCGCCGTCGACCAGAGCTGGCTGCCGCTGCTCCGGCTGATGCGCCAGGGCGTCACGCTCGAGACCGCGTCGCACCGGCTCGGCATGAATCCGCGGACCGGCCGCCGCCGCGTGGCCGCCGCGATGGAGCACTACGGAGTGGCGACGCTCTTCGCGCTCGGCACGGCGTGGGCGGCGGACTCGCGCACCCGCGACGGCGACGCCGGTGCCGGAGAGCCGGTGCTCGTCGATCCGGAGGCGCTCGAGCCGGGAGCGCTCGAGCCGGGAGCGCTCGAGCCGGGAGCGCTGGACGACGGCGAGATCGACCTCGCCGAGACGGTGCCGCGCGAGGACTGAGCCGGGGCGGGGCAGTGCCGCCGCGGGGACGGGGTCTCGGCGTGGACCGGCCGCGGGGCCTGATCCCGGCGTTACCGGCGCAGCCCCTGCACGTACCCGAGCACGTCCCGGCCGAGCGTCGAGGCGTGCGGCCAGGTGTCCGAGATCTGCCGGGCGAGCGGCGCGAGTGCCGCGGTCCGCTCCTCGGGATCGTGCGCGTCACGAGCGCGGGCCAGTGCGAGCCGGGCCGCCTCCACGGCGCCCTGCGGCAGTCCGTCGCGGGCTCCCTCCTCGTCGAGGCGCGCGAGGAACCGGTCGAGGATCGTCATGCCCGCCATCGTCGCAGACACGGTGCGGCCGACCCCTCGACGCCTTCGGGTGGCCCTGAGGAGTCGGCCGATGCGCCCGCCCGGGCACCTTTCCAGTGTCCGGACGTGACCACGGCGGGGACAAGAGCCTGTAGCGGACACGTCCGGAAGAGGACACCGCACCCGGGAGCGGATCGCCGGCGCTCCCGCTCCGGGGTGGGCGCGTGCCAGGCTTGCCGCATGGATCTCGAGGTGCGGCCGGGGCTCGTCGTCCCCGCATCGGAGCTGCAGTGGCGGTTCTCGCGCTCCTCCGGGCCCGGCGGGCAGCACGTGAACACCTCCGACAGCCGCGTGCAGCTCACCTGGAGCGTCGAGGAGTCGACGGCTCTCTCGGACGAGCAGCGCTCGCGCCTGCTCGAGCGCCTCGGGAGGCGGCTCGTCTCCGGGGCGGTCACCGTCACGGTGGCGCAGGAGCGCTCGCAGCTGCGCAACCGCGAGACGGCCCTCGAGATGCTCCGCGGGATCATCACCGCGGCCCTCGCGCCTCCCTCCGCCCCGCGGCGCCCGACCCGGCCCACGCGCGGCTCCACCCGCCGGCGGCTCGCCGCGAAGCAGCAGCGCTCCGAGACGAAGCAGCAGCGCCGGCGGCCGCCCGGCGACTGAGCGGAGCCGCGGGGCCCGCCTGGCGGTTGCGCGGAGTCGCAGGGCCCGCCTGGCGGTTGCGCGGAGTCGCAGGGTCCGCCCACAGGCTGCGCGGAGCCACGGGCCCCGGGCGCGCCGGACCCGGCTCAGGGAGTGAAGAACGCCTCGATCGCCGCGGTCAGGGCGACCAGGTCGTCCACGTGGGCGAGCTCGCGCGCCGAGTGCATCGAGAGCAGCGGCACTCCCACGTCGACCGTGGAGATGCCGAGCCGGGTCGCGGTCAGCGGGCCGATCGTGGATCCGCACGGCACCGAGTTGTTCGAGACGAACTCCTGGTACCCGACCCCGGCGCGCTCGCAGACGCCCGCCCACAGCGCCGCGCCGCGCGCATCCGTCGCGTAGCGCTGCGTCGCGTTGATCTTGAGCAGCGGCCCCTTCCCGGCCACCGGCTGGTTCGCGGGATCGTGCTTCTCGGAGTAGTTGGGGTGCACGGAGTGGCCCGCGTCGGCCGAGAGGCACCAGGAGGCGGCGATCGCCCGGGCGCGCTCGTCGACGCCGGCGCCGAGGGCCGTGCCGATGCGCGAGAGGACGTCCTCGAGGAACGGCCCGCTCGCTCCGGACCGGCTCGCCGAGCCGAGCTCCTCGTGGTCGAAGGCGGCGAGCACGCTGATGTGCGCGGGCGGCGCCGCGGGATCGGCGCTCGCCGCGAGGAGTGCGACGAGGCCGGCGTGCACGGAGCTGAGATCGTCCATCCGCCCGGCGGCGAGGAACATCTCGTCGAGGCCGAAGCGGCGCGGCGCCTGCGTGTCGGCGGTGAGCAGGTCGTAGCCGGCGATGTCGGAGGCGTCGTCGAGCCCGGCGTGCGCGGCGAGCAGCTGGAGCAGGTCGACCTCGGAGGCGTCGCCGACGCCGAACACGGGGACGGTGTGCTTCTGGCGGTCGAGAGTGAGGCCCTCGTTCGCCGTGCGGTCGAGGTGGATCGCGAGCTGCGGGATGCGCAGCAGCGGACCGGTCCGGAGCAGGCGCGTCGAGCCGTCGCGGGTGACCACGCGCCCGGCCAGCTCGAGCTCGCGGTCGAGCCAGGAGTTGAGCAGCGGGCCGCCGTAGATCTCGACGCCGGCCTGCAGCCAGCCCTTCGAGCCGATCGTCGGCCGGGGCTTGAGCATGAAGCCGGGGGAGTCGGTGTGGGCGCCCAGGATGCGGAAGGGCGTGGTCGCCCCGGAGCCCTCGGGCAGGTGCCAGGCGATGATCGCGCCGTCGCGGACGACGTAGTACCGGCCGGGCTCCGCGGGCCACGCCCGCGTCTCGTCCAGCCCCGTGAATCCGGCTCCCTCGAGGCGCCGTGCCGCCTCGGCGGCCGCGTGGTACGAGGAGGGGGAGGCGGTCAGGAACTCGGCGAAGTCGGCGATGTGGTCGTCACGCGTGGTCATCCCTCCAGTGAAGCACGCGGCGCGGCCGGGACGGGGAGGGTGTTGGGGAGCCCCTGCGGCAGCCGTCACGGCCGGGCAGGGGCACCCCCGGGCGGAGGGTCAGCGCCGGGTCAGGTCGACGTCGGCCTCGGCGGCGATCGCCTTGATCAGCGCCGAGGCGTTCTCCCCGCCGAAGCCGGCGGCCATCGCCTCGTCGATGTAGTGGCGGGCCGTCCCGACGCCGGGGACGGGCGCGCCGACGCTGTCCGCGTAGGCCTGGATCAGCCCCGCGTCCTTCTGCATCAGCGCGAGGGCGAAGGACGGCGAGTAGTCGCCGGCGAGGACGGAGGGACCGACGCCGTCGAAGATCGGCGACTTGAAGTCGGTGACGGCGAGCACCTCCAGCACCTTGTGCAGGTCGAGCCCGCCCTTCTCGGCGAGGGTGAGCGCCTGGCCGAGCGCGAGCAGCTGCGACGCGACGATCAGGTTGCCGACCAGCTTCATCCGCGCACCGGAGCCACCGGGGCCGATGTGGTGGACGGTCTCGCTGATCGCCTCGAGCACGGGCCGCGCCTCGGCGAAGACCTGGGCGTCGCCCCCGACGACGACCCAGAGCCCGCCCGCCGCGGCCTCGCCCTTCGAGCCGAACACCGGGGCGTCCAGGAGGCGGACGCCGCGGGCGTCGAACGCCGCGCGCTCCTCGTCGCTGGCCTCGGGGCTGATCGTGGACAGGTCGACGACGATCGTCGACGGATCGACGAGGCCGGCGAGCCCGCCCTCGGCGAGCACGACCTCGCGCACGGCCGTGTCGTCGGCGAAGCAGGAGAGGACGAAGTCCGCGCCCTCCGCCGCGTCGGCGACGGACCCGGCCGTCGCCGCTCCCGCGACCTCGGGGACCGCGCTGCGGTTCCAGACGGTGACGTCGTGCCCCGCCTTCACGAGGTTGTCCGCCATCCCGCGTCCCATGGTCCCCAGTCCGAGGAATCCGATTCTCGCCATCTCAGTGCACCTTCATCTCTGTGTCGGAGGTCGTCTCCGCGGGGAGCTCCGCCCCCTGGTCGGAATTGGCGGCCTTCCAGGACTGGAGGAACCGCAGGTAGGCGGTGGCTCCGGGGTCCTGCAGGCCGATGCTGCGGTCCTGCAGCCACGACGCACGGCCGCGGCGGGACTGCAGCTCCTTCGAGCTGATCACGCCCTGCTCGGCGGCCGCGATCGCCGCGTCGAGGGCGGCGGGGCCGGGCTCCGACGTGCGCAGCGCCTCGGCCGCGGGGAACATCGCGTCGAGGATCGTCTTGTCGCCCACCTGCGACTTGCCCCGCTGGCTGATCGACTCGGCGGCCGCGAGCGCGAAGGCACTGACGTCGTCGGAGCCGATGGTGGCGGCGTCGCCCCAGACCCGGGAGCCGGCGAGCAGCGCGCCCGCGACGAGTGCGGCCATCGTCGACGGGTTCGCATTGGCGAAGGCCTTGGCGCAGGCGAGCACGACCTCGGTCGGCGTCGCCGTGTCCGGGAGCAGCGCGAGCGCCTCGCGGGCGGCCTTGGCGCCGAGCGACACCGTGATGCCCAGGTCGCCGTCGCCGAGCGCCTGGTCCAGGTCGCCGAGCTCGTCGGCGTGCTCGGGGAAGACGACCAGGCACTTCGCGATCGCGGAGCTGAGTTCGGTTCCGTTCATCGTGATCAGACCTCTCGGAAGAAGGGGGACTGGGCGGGGGCGTTCAGCAGCTCGAGACGCGCGTCGTCGAGGGCGAGGAGCGAGATCGACGCTCCGGCCATCTCGAGGCTGGTCGCGTACTCGCCGATGTAGTTCTTCGCGACGGTGACGCCGCGCTCGGCGAGGAGCCCGTGGACCCGCCGGTAGAGCAGGTACAGCTCCTCGAGAGGTGTGGCGCCCATGCCGTTGACGAGCACGGCCACGCGGTCGCCCTCGCCGATGCCGAGGTCGGCGACGAGCCGCTCCGTGAGGTGCTCGGCGATGCTGTCCGCCGACTCGAGGGCGCCGCGGTGGATGCCGGGCTCGCCGTGGATCCCGATCCCGATCTCCATCTCGTCCTCGGCCAGCTCGAAGCTCGGCTTGGCCGTCATCGGGAGGATCGTCGGGGAGAGGCCCACTCCCATGGTCGCCGTGTGCTCGATGACGTCCTCGGCGACGGCCGCGACCTCGTCGAGCGAGTCCCCGCGCTCGGCGGCGGCGCCGGCCGCCTTGAACGCGAAGAAGATCCCGGCGACTCCGCGGCGGTCCGCGGCGCGCTCCTTCGGCTGGCTGGCGACGTCGTCGCGTCCGAGGGCGGTCAGCGTGCGGATCCCCTCGAGCTCGGCCATGTCGACCGAGAGGTCGAAGTTGAAGACGTCGCCGCCGTAGTTGCCGTACAGGTAGAGGACGCCGGCGCCGCCGTCGACGGCCTTGGTCGCCTCCAGGATCTGCGCGGACGACGGCGAGGAGAACACGTTGCCGATGGCGACCGCGTCGCACAGCCCCGTGCCGACGTAGCCCTTGAACAGCGGCAGGTGGCCGGAGCCGCCGCCCGTGACGATCCCGACCTTCCCCGCGACGGGGGCGTCGGCGCGGGCGAGGATCCGCAGGTCGGTGCCCGGCGTCTTCACCAGGGTCGGGTGGGCGAGCAGGATGCCCTCGACGAACTCGTCGACGAAGTCCTTCGGCTCGTTGATGATCTTCTTCACTGGTGCTCCGTTCTGGTGGACGCGTCCACGGTGGGCCGCGCGGGCGCGGGAGGGGTCGGGGCCGTCGCCCGCTGCCGGCGCGGCCGGTTCGCGGTGACGGAGTCGAGGACCATGACGGCGATGAGGAGGACGCCCTGGGCGATGGCGTACTCGTGGGAGGTCAGCCGCAGAGCGGTGAATCCGCTCGAGACGACCTGGAGGGTGAGCGTGGCGAGCACGACTCCGGCGACCGAGGCGAAGCCGCCCGACGGGTTCGTCCCTCCCAGCACCGCGATGACGATGACGAGCAGCACGTACGAGGAGCCGTAATCGGCGGACGCGGTGGGATTGCGGGCGAGGAACAGCACCCCGGCGCCGCCGGCGAGCAGCCCGCCGATCATGTAGCTGCGCGAGAGGACGCTGACGCTGCGGATGCCCGAGAAGCGCGCGGCCTCGGGGTTCGCTCCCTCCAGCTGCACCTTGCGGCCGAGGGAGGTCGTGTTGATCAGCAGGGCGACCGCGACGGCCACCACGAGCAGCACGAGGAACAGCACCGGGACGGGCCCGACGGCCATCATGCCGAAGGTCGTCAGGGCCGACGGTGCTCCGTAGAGCGTGGTCCCGCCGGTCCACACCACCGCGATGCCGTTGAGGATCTGCATGGTGCCGAGGGTCGCCAGGATCGGGGTGATCCCGACGACGCTCACGAGGAATCCGTTGAGAGCGCCGCAGAGGACTCCGACGACCAGGCCCGCGAGGACGATCGGCACGGTCATCGCCTCCGCGGCGGCGGGGTCGGCGGCGGCGACCTGGGAGTAGATCGTCGCCATCGTCACCGCCGACAGGTTGGCGATCGCCACGAGGGAGAGGTCGATGCCGCCCGTGAGCATGGCGAGCATCATCGCGATGGCGATCACGCCGATCTCGGGAGCCGCGACGCCGATGTTCTGCAGGTTGAGCGGGCTGAGGAACACGCGGGGGTTGGCGATCGCGAAGATCGCGACCGCGACGACGAGCGCGATGAGCATGCGGCCCGTCCCGCGGTTGCCCGCGGCGCGTCCGACGACACCGCGGGTGAACGCGTCGAGGCGGTCGTTCATGCGCCGAGCCGGGTGCTCGGAGGTGGTCCGGGATCCGTCGGTCATGATGCGACCCTCGCGCTCTCTCGTTCGTGGCTCACGTCGTCGTCGACGGGCCGGACCCGCTTCGCCTTGCGGCGCGCGGCGATCGCCTGCACGCCGACTCCGACGATCAGCAGGACTCCGACCGCGGCGCGCAGCCAGGCGCTGGGGACGCCGGCGAGCAGCAGGCTGTTGTTGATCACCTGGATCAGGACGACGCCCAGCACCGTGCCGAGCACCGATCCGCGGCCGCCGAAGATCGACGCGCCACCGAGGACGACCGC
Organism: Rathayibacter sp. VKM Ac-2762; assembly: GCF_009866585.1. NCBI lineage: Bacteria > Bacillati > Actinomycetota > Actinomycetes > Micrococcales > Microbacteriaceae > Rathayibacter > Rathayibacter sp. VKM Ac-2762. The sequence continues at coordinate 2,846,782 of NZ_CP047419.1, forward strand.
GGCGATGATGTCGAGCTCGTCGCCCACCAGGTCCTGCGGGTTCGCGCTGCGGCCGAGGACCATGTGCGCGATCCCGGCCAGGGCGGCGAGGACGCCGACGAGGACGTAGACCGAGAGCTGGGTCCTGACCACGCGGAAGCCCGCCCGGCGGGCGGCCTCGATGTCGCCGCCGATCGCGTAGAGCGAGCGTCCGAACATCGTGCGCGTCAGCATCAGCCAGACCACGACCGCGAGCACGACGGCGAGCAGCGTCATCAGGTGGAGGGCCGCGCGGCCGCCCGAGGTCGCCACGTCGACGACGTTGACCGAGGAGAGCGCCGCGAGCGACGGGGGCAGCTGCGCGTAGTACTGGGCGCCGACGAAGGTGTACATCACGCCGACGAACACGCCCTGCGTGCCGAGCGTGACGATCAGCGTGGGAAGCCGGAACCGCGCGATCACGAATCCGTTGACCAGGCCGAGCACCGCCCCGATCACCACGGCCATCGCGATGATCGCGAGCGCGGGGAGGTCCTGCCCGGTGGCGAGGGTGACGCTGACCGCCGTGTAGGCCGAGAAGATCGCGACGGCCGCGAACGAGACGTCGATGCCTCCGGAGACGATGACGATCAGGACCGCGAGCGCGAAGATCAGCGGCACGGTGGCGCTGCGGAGGATCGACAGACCCGTCGTCGCGCTGAAGAAGACCGGGTTCACGGCCGTCATGACGATCACGAGGGCGACCAGGACCAGGGCGAGGACGCCCTCGTTGTTCGCGCCTCGGAGGGATCGGAGCGTGGACACGTCAGACCGCCATTCTGTTCTGGAGGTTCTCGGCGGTGATCTCGTCGCCGCGGAGCTCGTGGGCGATGCGGCCGCGGGCGACGACCAGCACGCGATGGCAGCAGGCGACCAGCTCGGGGGCGTCGTCCGAGATCACGACGACGGCCATCCCGCGGGCGGCCTCGCGCCGCAGCAGCTCGAGGATCTGCGACTTGGAGCCGACGTCGACTCCGACCGTGGGTCCGTTGAGGATCAGCACCTTCGGGTCGGTCGCCAGCCACTTCGCGATCACCACGCGCTGCGCGTTCCCTCCCGAGAGGGAGCGGACGGGCGCCTGGGGGTTCGGGGCCTTGATGGACAGCTCGGCGAAGAGCCGGTCGATGGTCGCGCGGATCCGCCGCTTGTCGAGCGAGCGCCACGGCGTGCGGTGCGTGTCGAGGGAGCCCGCGATGATGTTGTCCGCGATCGGCTTCTCCAGGAAGAGGCCCTGCGAGAGGCGGTCCTCCGGCACGTAGCCGATGCCGGCGCGGACGGCGTCGCGGATGCTGCGCACCGCGGTGGGCGCTCCGTCCACGGCGATGATCCCGGAGGCGGCGGGCTGGGAGCCGAAGACGGCCTCCGCGATCTCGGTGCGGCCCGAGCCCAGGAGCCCGGTGATGCCGAGGATCTCGCCCGGGCGCACCGAGAACGAGACGTCGTGGAAGGCGCCGGGGCGGGAGAGGCCGACGACCTCGAGCATCGGGGGCGCCGACTCGTCGAGCGTGCTCACGATCCGCGACTCGTCGAGCTCGCGGCCGGTCATGTGCTCGGCGATGGAGCGGCGGTCGAAGTCGGCGACGGGGCCGCTGGTGACCACGCGGCCGGAGCGCATGATCGTCACCCGCTGCGAGATCTCGAGGACCTCCTCGAGCTTGTGCGAGACGAACGCGAGCGCGACGCCGCGGCTGCGCAGCCGCTCCACGATCGTGAACAGCCGCGCCACCTCGGTGTGCGTCAGCGCGGTGGTGGGCTCGTCCATGATGATGACGCGCGCGTCGTTGACGAGGGCGCGGCAGATCGCGGTGAGCTGCTTGTCGGCGACCGAGAGGTCGGCGACGTCGGCGTCGAGGTCCAGGTCGAGCTGCAGCTCGTCGACGATGGCCTTCGCCCGGGGGCGCGCGGTGCCGGCGCGGTAGAGGCGGTGCTTCGCCGCGACGGCCGACGTCAGCACGATGTTCTCGGCGACCGTGAGGTTGGGGAAGAGCGAGAAGTCCTGGTAGATGACCTGGATCCCGCTCGTGATCGCGGACGTGGTGTCCATCCGGGAGCGGGTGTCCCCGTCGATGGAGATCTCGCCCGCGTCGGGGCGCTCGGCCCCGCAGATGATCTTGATCAGGGTGGACTTGCCGCAGCCGTTCTCGCCGGCGAGGCAGTGCACCTCGCCGGGGATCAGGTCGAGCGAGACGCCGTCGAGGGCGGTGACGCCGCCGAATCGCTTGGTGATGCCGCGGGCGCTGAGGATCGGGGCAATGGTGCCGGGGGGAGCGTCGGTCATCGTCGACCTTCCTGAGGGTGCTCCGGGGCGCGCGGGCGGCGCGCCCCGGAACGGGGGTGGAGGGGGATCAGAAGTCGTACTGCGCGGCGGTCTCCGCGTCGGCCGCGACGGACGCGTTCCCGACGAAGACGTTGTCGAACCCGTCGAGCTTCTTGAGCGAGTCGTAGCCCTCGACGCCGAGGTCGGTGCCCTCGGTGATCTCGCCGCCGTCGGCGAGGATCTTCGCGATCGACAGCTGGGCCTCACCGGCGAGGGCCGGGTCCCAGAAGAAGATCTTGTCGATGGAGCCGTCGGCCAGGTACTGGTTGGCCACCGACGGGATCGAGGTGCCCATCACGCACACCTGGTCCTGGAGGCCCGCCTCCTGCACCGCGCGCGCGATGCCGGGGACGTCGTTGCCGGCGGAGCCCTGGAAGCCCGCGATGTCGGGGTACTTCGCGAGGATCTCCTTCGCGCGCTCGTACGCCGTCTCCTGGTTGTCGGTGCTCTCGATGGGGGTCTCGACGCGTGTCATGCCGGGGGAGTCGGCCTGCTGCGTCTCGTACGCCGCCTCGACCCACTCCATGTGGGTCTTCGCGGTCAGGCCGCCGACGAACTGGACGTACTTCCCCTCGCCGCCCATGCACTCCGAGAGGTTGTCCATGATCTCGGAGCCGTAGGACGCGTTGTCGAAGGCCTCGATGTCGACGTCGACGTTCTCGATGCCGGACGCCTCGTGCGAGACGACGATGATGCCCTGCTGGCGGGCCTGGGCGAGCACGTTGCTGAGCGACTCGGGCGAGTTCGGGACGACCGTGATGGCCGTCGGGCGCTGCGCGATCAGGTCCTGCACGATCGCGGTCTGCTTCTCGGGGCTGACGTCGTCGGCGCCCTCCTGGCGGGCGTCGATCCCGGTCTCGTCGGCGAAGTCCTGCACGCCGACGGCCATGCGCTGGAACCACGGGATGGTCTGCGCCTTGACGACGGTCACCATGACCATCTCGCCGGGGGCGGACGAGCCTCCGCTGCCGGCGGCGGTGTCGGAGCCGGCGCCGACGGTCGTGCATCCGGTGAGGAGGATTGCGGCGCCCGCTGCGAGCGTCATGCCTCGGAAAAGTCGAGAGCGGTCCATTCGTTGACTCCTTCGTGAACGAGAGGATGGCGGCCGTTCGGCCCTCATCCGGTGCGGTGTTCTGACGCTGCTGTGTCGGAATCCGTCGCAGGAGCCCGACGCTAATCGCTGATCGAGCACTCCGTCAAGCGATAACGCGCAGATGGCTGCACTCTTTCGCGCACGGGGCGTGGGAAGCGCGCGAATCACGCATCCAGGGCGCAGACGGTGCGTTCGACCGCGCAGATCCGCCGCGCACCCGGCGGTCGGGACGCGCAGCCGCCCGCGCATGCGCGCAATCTGCGCGTTTCCGCGCGCCGTCTGCGCCTCCTCCCCGCTCCGCCCCGTAGCCTCGACGGAGGCGAGACCAGGATCGAGGTGTGGGATGTCCCGTCAAGCAGAGATCGTCGACGCCCTCCAGGACGGCGGCTTCCAGTCGGTGCGAGACCTCGCGGAGCGGTTCGACGTCACTCCGTCGACCATCCGGCGCGACCTCGAGCGGCTCGAGGCGATGGACCTGGTCAAGCGCACGCACGGAGGTGCGATCCCGGTGAAGCAGTCCGAGACTCCGCACCACTTCAAGGAGGAGCTGCACCGCAGCGAGAAGGCGGCGATCGGGCGGGCGATGGCCGAGCGCGTCCTCGAGGGGCAGACGATCCTCCTCGACGGGGGCACCACGACGCTCGAGGTCGCGCGGCACCTCGAGAACCAGCGCCTCACCGTCGTGACCGGCGACCTGCGGGTCGCCCTCGCCGTCGCCCGCAAGCAGACGATCCACCTCGTCTTCATCGGGGGCGAGCTCCTGCCGAACGCCTTCTCGATGTGGGGGCCGACCTCGGTGCAGCAGCTCTCGAACCTGCGGGTGGACGTCGCGATCTTCGGCGCCGACACCGTGGGCGACGACGGCATCTACAGCACCACCAGCTACGAGCTCGAGCTCAAGCGGCTGATGATGGCGTCCGCGCGCGAGGCGTTCTTCGTCGCCGACAGCTCGAAGTTCGGGCGGGAGGCGCTGTTCAAGGTCTTCGGCACGGAGGACTTCACCGCGGGGATCACCGACAGCCTGCTCGACCCGCTGCGGGCGTCGCACTTCCCCGTGCCGCTCATCCAGGCGTCGATCCTCCCGCCCGACGGCAGACGCGCCTAGCCGCGAAGCCCGCGTCTCTGCGGGACGGAGGCGCCGTCGTCCCCGCGGCGGGACGGCGCTCGTCACTCCTGTGGTGGAAGCGCGCCCGTCACTCCTGCGCGGCCGTCACTCCTGCGCGCCCGTCACTCCTGCTCGGCCGCTGCGAGGGCGCGGTCGAGCCAGTCCGCGAGCAGCAGGCGCTCCGCGGGTGTGAGGCCGGCGAGCTCCGGTGCGAGGGCACGGACGCCGACGAGGGCGGTGAGCCGCCCGCCGTCGCCGGGGGAGGGCGGGTCGGCGAGGATCCCCGCGAGCACGCTGTCGAGCGCGGCGTCGGCGAGACCGGGGTCGCGGTCGGCGGCGGGGGTGGAGAGCAGGGTGGTGACCACGCCGGTGCCCGCCGCCTGGATGAGGCCGACGGCGCGCTCCTCCGGCACTCGGAGGCGGCCCTCGGCGGCCACGCGCTGCACGCGGGCGGCGAGGACCCGCCGCCCGGAGAGGGCGGCCGGCGATCCGGAGGCGCGGCCCGGATCGCTGAGGAGGCGGAAGAGCGCGGGGTTGGCCAGGCCGAACTCCACCTGCGCGGCCCAGCCCGCGCGCAGGTCCTCGACCGGGTCCACGCCGGCGGCGACGGCCGCTTCGACCGTCCGCGCCTTGGAGTCGACCCAGGTGGCCAGCACGTGCTCCGCGACCGCCTCGAGCAGGCCGTCCTTGTCGCCGAAGAGGCGGTAGATCGCCGGGGCCTGCAGCCCGGCCGCCAGGGCGACCGCTCGCGTGGTGACGGCGGCGGGGCCCTCGTCGCGGAGGAGGCCGGCGGCCGCCTCGACGATGCGCAGGCGCGTGTCGGTCGGAGGAGTGGAGCTGGTCACGTATCGACGGTAGCGCACGGTTGCTATCAAGGGAATTCCGTGGTTATCTTCGTCGTGGTATCGCTGATACCCCTCATCGGAAGGCTCTCCCCATGATCATCGTGACCGGTGCCACCGGCGCTCTGAACGGCGCCACCGTCGACCACCTCCTCGACTCCGTCCCCGCCTCCGGAATCGCCGTCGTCGCCCGCGACGCCTCGAAGGCCGCCCGCTTCGCGGAGCGCGGAGTGGAGGTGCGCGTCGGCGACTACGCCGACCCCGCCTCCCTCCCGGGCGCCTTCGACGGAGCGGATCAGCTGCTCCTCGTCTCCTCGAGCGATCCGCGGGCCGACGCCGTCGCCCTGCACCGCACCGCCGTCGAGGCGGCCGTCGCGGCCGGAGTCGGACGGGTCCTCTACACGAGCCACCAGGGCGCCGCCGCCGACACCCCCTTCGGCCCGGGCCGGGACCACGCGGCGACCGAGCGCCTGCTCGCCGAGTCCGGACTCGCCTGGACGTCGCTCCGCAACGGCTTCTACGCGCACAGCCTGGGTCTGTTCCTTGGACCGTGGCGGGAGACCGGCGTGATCGAGGTCCCCTCCGACGGCCGCGTTTCGTGGACGGCCCGCGAGGACGAGTCGGAGGCGGCCGCCCGGCTCCTCCTCTCGGGGAGCCCGCAGGACGGGCCGATCATGCTGACCGCGACGGAGGCTCCGACGTTCGAGGAGATCGCCGGGATCGCGGCCGAGGTCGGCGGGCGACCCGTCGAGCTGCGCGTCCTCGGCGACGACGAGTGGGTCGCCGCGCGCGTCGCGGCGGGTCAGCCCGAGTTCCTCGTGCGCTTCACCCTCGGGATGCACCAGGCGGCCGAGCGCGGCTTCTTCGCGGGCACCGGCCCCGAGCTCGGGCGCCTCCTCGGACGCGAGCCGCGCAGCGTCCGCGACCTGCTCGAAGCCGGACCGGCAGCCGTCACCGGATGACGCCGGGCGGGCCGTCCCGGGTCCGCCCGCGCGCCGCGGCACCGCGCCGTCCTCCTAGGCGCCGCCGAGGGAGCGGTGCCTCGGTGTCAGGGCGGTGTCCCGACTCCCTCCGCACGACGAAGGGAGCCCGCCGCACCGGTGAGGTGCGACGGGCTCCCGGGGAGTGCCGTGCGTCAGCCGCAGCTGCGCGCGCTGTACGGCGCGGTGGCCGTGGCCGTGACGGTCTTGCCGCCGACCGTGGCCGTGCCGGTGACCGTCGCCTCGCCCGCGGCGAGCTGCGTCGAGCGCACCGTGAACGCGGCGGAGCCGGAGGCGCCCGGCTTCACGCCGGCGATCGTCTTCACGCCCTCCGGGGTGCTGATCGAGACGTCCATCGGCACCGTGTCGCCGTTCCTGCCGACGACCGTCAGCACGACCTTGCCGGCGACGCAGCGCGACGTGGCGGTCGCGCTCACCTTCAGCGAGGACTGCACGGTGACAGTGACCTGCACCGGCATGCGCGACGCGTCCTGCGCGACGCCCGAGACCGTGAAGGTCCCGGCCGTGGCGTAGGCGGCGGGCGCGACGGCGTCCCAGGCCACGTCGACCGTGCTGGTGGTGCCGGCGGCGGTCGTGATCGTGGCGCGGGGCAGGACCGGCGCGGTGCCGACCGTGGTCGTCGCGGTCAGCGGAGCGACCGAGGCGACGGCCAGGCCGGGGGCGTAGCCCTCGAGCACCTTCTGGTACTCGGAGCGCGTCACCGGGATGACCGTGCCGTGGCGCGGCTTGCCGCCGTCGGCGTTCTGCGGCAGGCCCGTGCGGAGCTTCGCTCCGAGCGGCTGCCAGGAGTCGCCGTTCGCGAGGTCGTCGGTGCCGAACGGGATGTAGTGGTTCGGCCCGTCGTGGTAGTTCGGCTGGTCGATGAAGAGGAACCAGTCGAGGCCGTTCACGTCGCCCTCGTTGGCGGGGAAGACGTTGGGGCCCTCACCGCTGGTGAAGGTCTTCCCGGGCTCGCCGTTGGGCAGGCCCGAGGCCACCTTCTCCTTGACCAGCGACCACTCGTCCGCCGGTCCGCCGGTGCCGGGCAGCGAGCCCGAGACGGTGGCCAGCAGGTCGGTGCTCTTCTCCTCGCGGAGGGTCATCGACGCCTCGTCCTTGGTGAAGCGGTAGTAGGTGTCGCCGTCCTTCGCGACCGTCGAGTCGATGGTGCCCTTGCCGGCGCCGCGCTTGACGTCGATCCACGGCTTCGCCTCCGAGAAGGAGGTGAAGTCCTCGGTCGTCGCGTACATCATCTGGTTGTAGGTGACGGAGGCGCGGTCGGCCGTGTTCGTGGTCGGGTAGATGTTCGAGGCCCAGAACACGACGTAGGTCTGGAGCTCGTCGTCCCAGTACGCCTCGGGGGCCCAGGTGTTGCCGGCGAAGTCGGTGGAGACCTTGACGTGGCGCTGGGCGGACCAGTTCACCAGGTCGGTCGACTCCCAGACCTCGATGTACTTCGAGCCCGACTTCTGCGCGGTGTCGAAGCCGCCGGGGAGCCCGTCGATCTTCAGGTCGGTGGCGAGCATGAAGAACTTGTCGCCCTCGTGCGAGCGGATGATGAACGGGTCGCGCAGGCCCATCGTCCCCAGGTTCGAGGTGAAGACCGGCTTGCCGCCGTTCAGCGTGTTCCAGCTCAGCGCGTCGTTGCCCTTCGAGGCGGCGAGGCTGATGCGCTCGGCGCCGTCGCCCTCTCCGGTGAAGAACGCCCAGACGTACGCCTCGGTGTCGTCGGTGCCGGCGGGGAGCGGCTGCACCCGGAGGGTGAAGTCGCGGGTCCGGGTGGTGGATCCGCTGGTCGCGGTCGCGCGGACGACCACGTCGATCGCGGGGCTCCCGGTCGCGGGGCGGTCGACGTCGATGGTGCGGGTGCCGGCGGCGCTGCCGTCGCGGACGGTCGCCCCGCTCGGGCTGACGACGCTCCAGGCGATGCTCGAGCCGAGCGTGCCGGTGGTGGGCACCGAGACGTTCGTCCGGATGTCGCCGACGTTCGGGATGGCGATCGCGGCGAGGTCGCGCTGGACCTTCGTCGCGTCGTCCAGCTGCGCGGCGACGCGCACCGTGTAGTCGACCGAGCGGGTCTCGGTGCCGACCCTGTAGGTGGCGGTGAGGGTGGCGGTGGCGTCCGGCTGTCCCGCGGCGGGGCGCGTGACGGTCGCGGTGCCGCCGGTGATGGCCACGGCCGCGCTGTTGGACGTCCAGGTGATGCCGACGCCGCTGGCGGTGGTGGGCACCGTGAAGCCGGCGGTCGCCTCCGTGGGCACCGTGACCGACGCGACGGCGCGGTCGAGGGCCTGCGAGGAGTAGAGCGCCTGCACGGAGCTGCTGCTGAGGGCGCTGTCGTAGACGGCGAAGTCGTCCATCTCGCCGTTCCAGCCCGGGTCGTTGTAGGTCGAGCGCGCGATGTACGCGACGAGCGACGGGCCGAACGAGGAGACGTCGCGGGCGATCGCGCTCTGCGAGATCTGCGCGCCGTTGACGTACACGGTGAGCTTGCCGGTCGAGCCGTCGACGACGGTCGTGTAGAGCGAGAGGCCCGCGGGGGTGCGCGCGCCGACGGTCGGGGTGCCCGTCGCTCCGGCGCCGACCTCGGTGTTGTAGGGAGCGCCCGCGTTGACCGAGTTGGTGACGACCGACTTGGTGTAGCCGGACAGGTTGCTCGGGTTGAGCAGCCAGTAGCCGGAGGAGAACGAGGCGCCGGAGGCGACGGGCGCTCCGACGAACGCGGCGGCGACGTTGCCGGTGCCGCCCTTGTGGGCGAGCCAGGTGGAGAAGGTCAGGTCCTTCTTGCCGACGAGGCCGGCGGTGGGGATCTCCAGGTAGGGGGCGGCCGCGGCGGATCCGCCGGGGAGGCTGATGAGCCCGTTGCGGAACTGGGCCCCGGAGCCGCGCAGCGTCGCGCTGTAGCCGTTGCCGCTGGTGTCGGCGACCGTGGTGCCGGTGGGGGCGGTGTCGAACGTGTAGTGGAGGAGCGGGGTCTCGGTGGCTCCGAAGGCGGAGCTGGGGACCGTGGCGCCGAGCAGCGCCGTGGCGGCGACGGTCGCGACCGCCAGAGCGGTCCTCACCGCCGATCGTGATCGTCTCATGCAGATAGGCCCTCGTGATCGGGTGCGGCGTCGAGGCACGATCCGCAGGGCCGCGGAGGTGTGCGTCTTCGCACGGAATGTGAACGTGAACATCCTAGATCGCGGTACCGGATCCTGACCAGACCCCGGGAGAGGTCTGCGGGCTCGTGCAGAACGCCCGCCGAGAGCGCGGTCCCTCGCCCGCCGACGCACAGGCCCTCCTCTCCGCCGACGTTCTGCAGGAGCCGGCCGGGTGGCACGATGTCCGCATGGCCTCTGACCGCCCCGTCCTGCTCGTCGTCGACGTCGCCGACGGCGGCCGCGAGGATCCCGAGTTCGAGATCGAGCTGCAGCTGCTGACCGCGAGCGTCGTCTCGGCCGCCACCGCCGCGGGCTTCGTGGTCGACCGCGTCCCGGCCGAGCAGGCCGGCGCCGCCGAGCTCGAGCGCCGGCTCGCCGCCGCCGACGCCGTCGTGGTCACCGGGGGCGAGGACGTCGACCCGTCCCTCTACGGCGGCCGGCCCGACGACCCGCACCGCGGCCAGTCCTTCCCCGCCGCCGACCGCGCGCAGATCGCGCTCGTCCGCCGTGCCGTCGAGACGCGGACCCCGCTGGTCGGGATCTGCCGCGGGATGCAGCTGGTCAACGTCGCCCTCGGCGGCGACCTCGTGCAGCACCTGCCCGGCGCCGGTCACGTCGGCCGGTCGGTCCCCGGCGAGCACCTGTCCGGGATGGTCGACCACCGCGTGGCGCTCGAGCCGGGCAGCGCCCTCGCTCGCATCCTCGGCGCCGCCGAGCTCGACGTCCGCAGCTCCCACCACCAGGCCGTCGACCGTCCCGGCGAGGGCCTCGTCGTGGTCGGCCGCGCCGACGACGGCACCGTCGAGGCCCTCGAGCACGAGTCCGCGCCGCTCTGGTGCGTGCAGTGGCACCCGGAGGACGCGGGCTCGCGCGGCATCGTGCTCACGGACCTGCTCGAGGCGGCGCTCGCCGCGACCGCTACTTGATCGACCCGCGCATCACTCCGCTGACCACCCAGCGCTGCGCGAAGAGGTACACGATCAGCAGCGGCGCCATTGCCATCAGGTAGGACGCGAAGGCGACGGTGTAGTTCGTGTTGAACTGCCCCTGGAAGACGTACTCGGCCAGCGGCAGGGTGCGGGCGGACGGGTCCGAGAGCACCACGAGCGGCAGGATGAAGTCGTTCCACGCCCACACGCAGGTCAGGATCCCGACGGTCGCGTTCATCGGGCCGAGCAGCGGGAAGATCACCTGCCAGTAGGTCCGCCAGGTCGAGGCGCCGTCGGTGCGCGCCGCCTCCTCGAGCTCGATCGGGATCGAGCGGATGAAGGCGGTGTAGATGAACGTGTTGATCGAGAGCCCGAACACGGCGTAGAGCAGGATCAGCCCGGCCTGGTTGTCCAGGCCCAGCAGGGCCGTCTCCTTCACCACCGGCAGCATGATGATCGGGAACGGCACGAAGACCGCGGCGAGCAGGTAGAAGTAGACGCCCTTGAAGAACGGCCTGTGCATGTTCCGGGCGACCGCGTAGGCGACCATCGAGTTCGAGAACAGCGTCAGCACGACGGCTCCGACCGTGATCAGCGCGGTGTTCACGAAGGCCTGCGGGAAGCGGGTCGCCGTCCACGCCTCGGCGAAGTTGCCCCACGAGATCGAGGTCGGCAGCTCGAACCCGGTGCCGCCGAGCTGGTCGGGCGTCTTCAGCGCGGTCACGACGGCGAAGTAGAGCGGCAGGAGGATCGTCAGCGAGCAGACCGCGATGAGCGCGGTCGCCCACCAGTTGATCCGGTAGGTGTCGCGGGAGGGCCGGCGCCGCCCCTCGGGCTCGCCGAGGGCGATGGCGGTCGTGGGGGTGATGGTCGATGTCATCAGAACGACGCCTCTCTGCGGCTGAGGACTCGGAACTGGATCAGCGAGACCACGATGATGATGAGGAAGTAGAGGACGGCGTTGGCCGTCTGATAGGCGTACTCGCCGCCCTGGAAGCCGCCGCGGTAGATCAGCAGCGTGATCGACTCCGTCGAGGTGCCGGGACCGCCGTTGGTGAGGGCGATGATGTGGTCGAACACCTGGAGGAAGTTCTTCATCGAGATGACCATGTTGATCGTGAAGAAGGAGGCGATCAGCGGGAACGTGATCGAGGTGAACTGCCGCCACCTCCCCGCTCCGTCGAGCGAGGTCGCCTCGTAGAGCTCGCCCGGGATGGTCTGGAGTCCGGCGAGGTAGATGATGATCGAGAAGGCCGAGGCCTGCCAGACCGCCAGCACCACGATCGCCACCCACGCCCAGTCGGCGTTCGCGAGGATGTTCTCGCCGATCACCGGGATCGCGCCGAGGATCTGCGGCAGCGAGTTCGCGAAGAGGTACTGGAACACGTAGCCGATGACCAGGGTCGAGAGCACGTAGGGGATGAAGTAGATCCCGCGGAACGCCGTCTGGAACTTGATCCGCGCGTTGAGGGCGACGGCGATGGCGAGCGAGATCACGTTCACCAGCACGGTCGCCACGATCGCGAAGCCGAAGGTGAACCCGTAGGCCTTCCAGACACGGTCGTCCTGGAGGAGCGCGAGGTAGTTCGAGGCGCCGATCAGGTCCCACGAGCCGTAGCCCGCGTAGTCGGTGAAGCTGAAGAAGATTCCGGTGAGGACCGGGACCGTGTGGAGCACGAAGAAGAGCAGGACGGCGGGGACCGTCATCCAGTAGAAGGTCTTCGAGGTGCGCCCGATGGTGCGCTTGCGGCGCGCGGGCGGCGGAGGAGTGGTCGCCACCGCCTGCGCGGCGGCCGTCGTGGTCGTGGTCATGGGGTCACTTCCTGGTCGTGCGTGCCGCGACTTTGCGCCACTCACTGTCGAGGGTCCGGAGCGCCGCGTCGGCGTCCCCGCTGGCGAGGAACGCCTGGAGCGTGGGGTTGAGCGGGATGCTCGCGGGGATCTGGTGGTCGACGAAGCCGATCAGCCGTCCCTGCTCGAAGTAGGGCTGCAGCTCGGCCAGCGTGGGGTCCGAGTTGGGTGCGGCGCCGACCAGCGGCGAGAAGGCGGCCTGGCTCGCGACGTACGGCTCGACGACTCCGGGGGTCAGCAGGAAGTCGACGAAGCGGCGGGCCGCCTCGAGCTTCGGGGTGCCGCGGCCGATGGCGACGGCCACGTCGACGCCCGAGGTGACCCGCGTGTCCGCCGGGTCGTCGAGCACCGGGTAGGGGAAGACGCCGAGATCGATGTCCGGGTTGTTCGTGCGCACCGGGTTGATCGCCCAGATGCCCTGCGGGTACATGGCCGCCTCGCCCGCGGCGAAGGCCTGGTTGCCGTCGTCGTAGCCGCGGCCGAACGAGCCCTCCTGCGTGTACGAGAAGAGCTGCCCGAGCCGCTCCATCGTCGTCGCGTAGTCCTTGGTGAACGAGACGGGGGAGTCGGGGCCGAGCGCCGCTCCCTCCTCGCGCATCGCGTCGAAGAAGCCGTCCGGCTGCAGCTGCCCGCCGAGCGCGTTGAAGGCGGGGGCGCCGGTCCAGTTGTCGAGCAGGGCGCCGTAGAAGGGAGTGATCCCCGCGGCGGTGAGCGTCTCGCAGACGGCGATCAGCTCGTCCCAGGTGGTCGGCACCTCGATCCCGTTCTCGGCGAAGATCGTGCGGTTGTAGAGGATCCCGTCCGCGTTGTTCGCGAAGGCGAGCGCGTTCACCTCCTTCCCCTCGAAGCTGCCGAGGGCGGCGAGGATGTCGAGGGCCGCCGGGTTCACCCGCTCGACGAGCTCGTCGCCGGTGAAGTCGTGGAACACGCCGGCCTTCGCGAGGTCGGCGTAGTAGCCGCTGCCGTTCAGGGTCAGCACGTCCGGCACCTTGTCCTTGACGAGCAGGGTGCGGATGGCCGTGTCGGGGTCGGGCACGTTGTTGGCGACGACCCGGATGTCCGGGTTGGCCGCCTCGAACTCGCGGATGATCCGCGCGAAGTCCTCCACCGCCTCCGCCTTGAACTGGAAGAAGTCGAGCGTGGTCACTCCGTCGCCGGCGCCGGGGGAGGCGCAGGAGGCGAGGGCGGCGGCGGACGCCGCGGCGAGCGGCACCGAGAGGAACAGCCGCCGGGAGAACCCGGGGGGATGCGGATGAGCGGACATGCGGCGCCTCCTTGCGCGTGGGGACAGGTCTCAGGGCGCGCTCGACCGCGGAGGGCGGTGCGAGAGCAGGTGCGGCGGCGGGGGAGCGGGGTCGGCTCCGGCGCCGGGAGGGCGGGTCAGAGGGCGGTGAGCACGAGCACGACGAGCTGCTCCGGATCAAGGACGGGGGCCTGGAGCCCGACGGTGCCCAGCACGCGGCCGCGGAGCGCGGTCCCGTGCTCGGCCCAGCCGAGCGGCGACTGCCCGGGGCCGCCGAGCGGCGACGTGACCGGGGCGAGCGCCACGGAGTAGGTGCGCTCCGGGTCCAGGCCCGGGAGCGTGATCCGGCCGGGCGGGTAGGTCTCGCCGGTGCGCAGCTGGGCGAAGGTGAAGAGGGCGGCGGAGCGGTCGGCGGCGACGACTCCGGAGAGCGAGGCGGCGTCGTCGGCGAGGTCGGCGCGCACGACCGTCCCGGTGTGCAGCAGCGCCCGGTGCTCGCGGTGGAAGGCGACCCAGGCGGTCAGCTCCTCCTCGACGGCGGGGGCGAGATCCGAGACGTCCCACTCGATGCCGAGGTGGCCGGGCAGCGCGGTGCCGGCGCGGAAGGCGAGCGAGTGGGTGCGCTGCGTCGAGTGCGACCGCGGCCCTCCGATGTGCTGCCCCATCAGCTCGGGCGGCACCACCAGCTGGGTGAAGGGCTGGATGGTCTGCCGCTCGAGCGGGTCGATGCAGTCGCTCGTCCAGATGCGATCGGTGCGGGCGAGGATCCCGAGGTCGACGCGGGCGCCCCCGGAGGCGCACGACTCGATCTCGACGCCGGGGTGCCGGGAGCGCAGCTCGTCGAGCAGGCGGTAGAGCGCGAGCACGTTCTCGTGGACGGCGGAGCGACCGGTGGCGGGCGAGACCGCCTCGATCACGTCGCGGTTGTGGTCCCACTTGAGGTACGCGATCGGGTACTCCGTCAGCAGCGCGTCGAGGGCGCCGAGCACGTGCTCGAACGCGCCGCGCTGCGAGAGGTCGAGGACCTGCTGCTGCCGCCCCGAGGCCGGGAGGTGGCCGGCCGGACCGAGGATCCACTCCGGGTGCGCGCGGGCCAGGTCGGAGTCGGGGCTGATCATCTCGGGCTCCACCCAGAGGCCGAACTGCATGCCCAGGCCGGTGACGACGTCCGTCAGCGGGGTGAGGCCCTCCGGCCAGACCGCGGGGTCGACGGTCCAGTCGCCGAGCGCGGCGGTGTCGTCGCGGCGGCCGAGGAACCAGCCGTCGTCGAGCACGAAGCGCTCGACCCCGATCCGCGCGGCCCGCTCGGCGAGGGCGGTGAGGCGAGCGAGGTCGTGGTCGAAGTAGACGGCCTCCCAGGTGTTGAGGGTGACGGGCCGCGGAGCGACGGGGTGCTGCGGGCGGGCGCGGAGCGACGCGTGGAACCGGGCCTGCAGAGCGCTGAGCCCGTCGCCCCAGGAGCCGTAGGCGACCGGGGTCTCGTGGCTCTCGCCCTGCGCGAGCTCGATCTCGGCGGGCCGCAGCAGCTCGCCGGCCGCGAGGAGCGAGACGCCCTCGACGGTGCGCTCGGCGCGGAGCGAGCTGTCGCCGCTCCAGCCCAGGTGGACGCCGTGCACGAGCCCGCGCTCCCAGCCGAAGCCGGGCGTGCCCGCGGCGAGGAGGAGGGTCGCGTCGGCGCCGGGGCGGCCGCGGCGGGTGCGGCGGGTGTGCTCGCCGATGGTCAGCGCGCGGCGCTGCGGGTGGCGCTCGCGGAGGTGGTGCCCGGTGGTGTCGAGGATCTCGCGCGCGGTCGCGGGGAGCGGGAAGCCGAGCTCGAAGCGCTCGAGGCGGAACGGGCGGGCGTCGAGGTTCTCGACCCGGGCGCGCTGGGTGAGCAGGCCGGCCGCATCGACCTCGAGGTCCACCGTCAGCCGGACGCCCGCGCCGGTGGCGACGGTCCGGAGGGCGGAGCCGAGCGCCTCGATGCTCTCGACCTCGAACCGCTCCGACGCGGCCGCGCGCTCGTGGGTGCCCTCGAAGGTGGGGGCGTGCTGCCAGCCGTCGGCCTCGACGGCGACGAGGCCGAACGGCGCGAAGGCGTCGAGTCCGCCCGAGACGCGCTGGGGGAGGGCGGCGTCGGCGAGGGCGGATAGTTCGGCGGCGGAAAGATCTCCGAGCGCGGCGCCCCAGTGCACGATCGTGGGGAAGGTGACGAGGCGGGCGTCGACGACGACGCTGGTGCCCCCGTCCTGCAGGTGGAAGAGGCGCGATTCCCGGCCGGAGAGGGTCACGGAGTCGTTCGTGGGGGCGATGCTGCGGTGCATGGCTTATTTCTAGAGCAGAAGTAATAGGGGTGTCAAGAGCGGCGCGAGTGTCCGGATCCGTTCTTGGAGCGGCGCACTGCCGGTAGCTTTCTACCAGGCCGGAAAGAAGGAGCCCCGTGACCGACACCATCGTCGCCGAGGACGCCTCCGGGAGCTCCTCCGAGCTCCTGGCGCGCGAGGTCCTGATCCACGGTCCCGTCTCGCGGGCCGAGCTCGGCCGCCGCCTCGGCCTCTCGCCCGCCAGCCTGACCCGGCTCGCGCGCCCGTTCCTCGACGGCGGCCTGGTCGTCGAGGGCCCCGAGCAGAGCACCGGAGTCGGCCGCCCCGCCCGCCCGCTCGACATCCGCGCCGACGCGCTGAGCTTCGCGGGCGTGAAGATCACCGGCACCGAGGTCCTCGCCGTCCGCACCGACCTGCGCGCGCGGACCGAGCGGGAGCTGGTCCGCCCGCTGCCGGGCACGGAGCCCGCCGACGTGATCGCCGCGATCGTCTCGGTCGTCGACGAGCTCGGCGGCCCCTCCGCCTTCGCGGGCCTGGGCGTGACGCTCGGCGGGAGCATCGCCGCCGACGGCCGGGTGAGCCGCGCGCCGTTCCTCGGCTGGCGCGACGTCGACCTCGCCGCTCCGCTCTCCGCCGCCCTCGGGCTGCCGGTCGCCCTCGAGAACGACGTGGTCGCGCTCACGGGCGCCGAGCACTGGTTCGGACGGGGGCGCGGCATCCCGCACTTCGCGGTGCTCACCGTCGGCGCGGGCGTGGGCTACGGACTGGTGGTGCACGACCGGGTGGTCGCGCCCCCGGAGGCGGGGCTCGGCCTGGGCGGCCACTACCCGCTGGACCCCACCGGCCCCGTCTGCGAGGCCGGCCACCGCGGCTGCTCGACCGCGATGCTCAGCCTGCCCTCGCTCCTCCGCCAGCTCTTCGTCGCCACCGGCCGCGAGCTGACCCTGGCCGAGGGCTTCGCCGCCGCTCGCGCGGGCGACCCCGGTGCCGAGCGCATCCTCGCCGACTCCGGCAACGCGCTCGGGACGATGATCGCCGCGATCGGCAACCTCTCGATGTCCGGCACGGTGATCCTGGCCGGGGAGGGTGTCGCCCTCTACTCGGAGCAGGCCGCGGTGGTGGACGCCGCGATCGCGGCCACGCGCGACCCGGACGCTCCGCCCCTGGCGCTGCTCGTCGACGACGGCGGGCTCGTGGAGTGGGCGCGCGGCGCGGCGGCCGTCGCGATCCAGCGGCTGCTGCCGCGGATCGCGCTCGGGACGCTGGGGTAGCGGGGCTCCGCGGCGCGCGGGTGCTCGGGGTGCCGGGTCTCGGCGCCCAGTGTGCCGTCGGCACGCTCGCCCGGCGGGTCTCAGCGCCGCGCGGAGGCTCGGAATGTCGGCTCGGCGGGTGTCCGCTCCGGGCGGGTGCCGGGACGCCGGCCTCGCGGGCTAGGCGCCGAGCGCCGAGCCGGGCAGGTCGCTCTGCAGGCCGTCGACGATCCGGCCGAACGCCGCGATCGCCTGGTCGTCGCCCAGACGGCCGGAGTCGACTCCTCCGGCGATGCGCAGGACCTCTGCCCGGCGCTCCGCCCGCTCCACCGCGTCGAGCCCGGAGGCCCCGATCGCTGCGGATGCGCGCACTCGCGCCACGATCGTGCCGACGTGCCATCTGCCGCGTGCCATCTGTCTCCTCCTGAAGTCCCCGCCTCTCTTCGGAGCGGACGCACACCCGGATGGGTGCGCGTCCCCGGGTCCTCACCCCCGTCGCTCCGGCGATGCGTCACGAACGGTCGTCATCCGCCCGCCGTGGCGACCGTTCGTGACGCATCGATCGAGCCGAGGGGCGCCGGAGCGCCCGCTCGCGGAGAGGGGTCCGGGGCGCCAGACTGACGGCGAGCGGAGGGAGGCACGATGCGACGCCTCCGCGCCCTCGCCGCCGCGCTGCTCCTCCTGCCCGCCCTCGCGGCCTGCGCGCCGGCAGGCGCGACAGGCGCCCCGAGCGGCACCGCGGCGGCCACCGCGGCTGCGACCACCGCCACCCCGGCTCAGGCCGCCCCCGACCCGGCCCGCTCCTCCGCCCCGTCCGCCCCGGCTCCCGGGGTCACCGTCTCCGTCCAGCAGAACCGCTCCGACATCGCCGGCGGCACCATGGCCTTCGAGGTCCACAACGGCAGCGGCGCCCCGATCGAGGTCACCGCGGCCCGCCTCGTGGACCCGCGCCTCGCCGCCCCGCTCACCTGGACCGGCGGCACGGGCGTCCCCGACGGGACCTCGCGAGACCTCCGCGTCGACGTGCCCGAGCCCGCCTGCCCGGCCGCGGAGGCGCCCGCTGCGCTCGAGGTCGTCCTCGCCATCGACGGCCACGGCGAGCACGCGTACCCCGCCGACGACCCGTTCTCGTTCGTCGACGCTCTCGCCCGGTCCGGCTGCTTCGCCCGCACCGTCGACGCCGACCTCGCCCTGCGGATCGACACGTCCGGAGGCGCCGCGCACGAGCCGGCGCGCCTCACCATTACCGCCGACGTCCGGGGCACCCCCCTCGTGCTCCGCAGCGTCGACGCCACGATCCTGCTGCAGCCGCCCGACGCCGCCGACGCCTGGACCCTCGACCGCTCCGTGCCCGCCGGGACCCTCGACTCCGTGGTCCTGGACGCCGTCCCCACCCGCTGCGACACCCACGCGCTCGCCGAGGACAAGGTCGGCACGCGCCTGCCGGTCACCGTCGAGACCGCGGGCCGGCAGGGCACCGTCGTCGTCGCCGCGACCCCCGAGCAGAAGGGCGAGCTCTACGCGTTCATCACCGCGTACTGCGCGTCCTGAGCAGGGGTGGCGGGCGGTCCGGGGACGCGGACGTCGGCGCCGCGGACGCGTCTCGCCGTCCACCTCGGCCGTCACTAGCCGCCGCTCGCCCGCATCGGCAGGTTGCGCCGTCGGCCGCGCCGAGCCGGTCCCGCCCGCCGTGGGACGAGCCCGGCCTGTCCCGCCCGCCGTGGGACGAGCCCGGCCTGCCCCGCCCGGCTCGGCTCGGCTCGGCTCAGCCCGCTCGACTCAGCTCAGCCCGGTTCAGCCAGCGCCCCGCTCCGCTGTGCGCGCCCCAGCCGCGCCCGTCCGCTTCACGCCGGCGCCGTGCTCAGCGCCTGCAGCCCCGTCACCCGCAGCAGGTCGAGCCGCGCCTCGTCCTCGCTGCCCGGCGCCACCGTGTAGACGACGATCCGCAGGTCGGTGCCCGGAGCCGTGAGCACATCGCAGTCGATCGTGATCGGTCCGACGGGCGTCCGCGTCACCGTCTTCCGGCTCGCGCGGTGCTCGGCGATGCGCGCCTCCGCCCAGCGCCGCTCGAACTCGGGCGACTCCTCGCGCAGCCGGGCGACGAGGGCGGCGAGCGCCGGATCGCGCGGGTAGCGCCCGGTCGCCGCGCGCAGGTCGGCCGCGAGGTCGCTCGCGAAGTCCTCCTCGTGCTGCGCGTCGAACTCGGTGCCCGCGTGGCCCGAGGTGAAGTGCCGCCAGACGAGGTTCCGCTCCAGCCCGGTGTACACCGAGGGGTCGCCGTTCAGGGCGGCCCAGAGCGGGTTCCACAGCAGGATGTCGTGGGCCGCCGTGAACACCGCGAGCGGCACGTCGCCCAGGCGGTCGACGATCCGCTGCACGCCCGGGCTCACGTGCTGCGGCACGACGCCCGGCGAGGGGACGGCGGCACCGGCGACCCGGTAGAGGTGGTCGCGCTCGCTGTCCGTGAGCCGGAGCGCCACCGCGAGAGAGCGGAGCATCGACGGCGACGGGTTCCGTGCGCGTCCCTGCTCGAGCCGCACGAGGTAGTCGACGCTCACGCCCGAGAGCGCCGCCAGCTCCTCGCGGCGCAGGCCCGTGGCGCGGCGGCCCGAGCCCGCGGGCAGGCCGACGTCGGCGGGACGGATGCGGTCGCGCCACGAGCGCAGCACCGTGGCGAACTCCTCCATGCCGCCCATCCTCCTCCGCCCGCCGTCGCCGAGCCAGGTACTGACGGTCCCCCCGTCGAGCGCGGCCTGGTCGAGGCCCGACGACCCGCGCAGGATGGGCGCATGACCACGACACTCATCACCGGAGCGAACCGCTCCCTCGGCCTCGAGACCGCCCGCCGACTCCTCGAGGCGGGCCACACCGTCTACGCCGGCATGCGCGACACCGCCGACGGCGACGCCGCCCGCGCGCTCGGCGCCCACCCCGTCCGCCTCGATGTCACCGATCAGGCGAGCGTCGACTCCGCGATCGCCTCCCTGCCCGGGCTCGACGTGCTCGTCAACAACGCCGGCGTGCTCGGCACCTCGTTCGGCGTCGACGACCTCACCCCGGAGGCGATGGCGGGCGTCCTCGAGACGAACGTCGTCGGCATCGTCCGCGTCACGCAGGCCGCGCTCCCGCTGCTGCGGGCCTCCGCGGCCCCGGTCGTCGTGAACGTGGCGTCCGGAGTCGGCTGGCCGCGCTGGCTGAGCACCGAGGGCCACGACGAGTTCCCCGTCACCGCGATCCCCTACGCGGCGTCGAAGGCGGCGGTCGTCGCGCTCACCGTGCAGTACGCGAAGAACCTGCCGGCGATGCGGATCAACGCGAGCGACCCCGGCTACACCGCGACCGACTTCAACGGGCACGGCGGGCACCAGACCGTCACCGAGGGCACGGACGCGACCGTCGCGCTCGCCCTGCTCGGCTCCGACGGGCCGACGGGCGAGTTCCACGACCGGCGCGGGCGCATCGAGTACTGAGCGGTGGGGCGGGCGGGCGCGGCCGGGCGGAGGCGGCCGGACGCCGGCCCGGATCCGTCGGGCGTCCGCGCGCCCGTTCGAGGGGCCGCAGCCCCGAGCCCGGCGTGCGCCCACGCGCCCGTTCGAGAAGATCCCGCCCCGACCCGGCGAGCGTCCGCGCACGCCCGAGATGCGGTGAGGTCCCCGAACCCGCCCTCGGCGCACCGGCCAGCACATGGTGATGAGGTGTCCTGTCTGCGCGGTCACCGGTCCTCGGTGCTGGGCTGTGAGTGACGGCCGGAGCCGGGACGCTGCCCACCGCGTGACAGAGGGCCGGATGAACCGCCGGCCCGACGGTGCGTGCTCGCTCCGGTGCGCCTACCGACTCACCGCGTCTCGTGTCAGCTCTGCAGCTCGACCCCCCAGTTCGTCCTCTGGACATCGGCGTCGAGCCCGCGCAGCTCGCGCGCCACGGCGTCGGCCTGCTCGCGCAGCTCCCGCACCGGCAGCGCGGGCAGGCGGCGCAGCTCGCTCCGGAGCTGGCGGTAGCCGCGCTCGCCGGCGGCCGCGTCGGCCGCGCGGGTCAGGAGGCTGTGCCGGGCGCGCAGGGCCTCGCGCCGGGCGAGCGCCGCGGTCAGCACCTCTCCGGTGGGAGTGGTCGCCGTCGCGTTGGTGAGGTTGATCGCCGTGACCAGCCGCTCGAGCTCGCCCAGCGCGCGCGTGCAGTCGGCGAGCAGCTCGGCCGGGTCCTCGGTCGGCTCCTCTCCCTCCTGGTAGGAGGCGTTCGCGACGATCCGCGACTGGAGGGCCTCGATCCGCTTCTGCAGGTCGGCCCGCTCGAGGAGTGCTTCGGCGAGAGTCATGCGACCAGGCAAGCACACATCGACGCGACCCGCGCCCCTAGGCTGCGACCGTGCCGCTGCAGAACCATCCCGGAGACGTCGAGTTCCCCGTCCGACCCCGGCTGCGCTACGCGCGGGCGGCCGATGCGCACCGGCGCGGTCAGGGCGCCGGACGCCGCGCGCTTCTGGTGACCGCCTTCGCGGCTCCGGTGGGCCTGGTCGGCTTCGCATGGGGGCTCGCGCTCGGCGGCGGCGAGAGCGTCGTCGCGTTCACGGCGTTCGCGTTCGCTCTGGCCTTCGGGCTGCTCGCCGCCACGGTCGGCTTCCAGCAGTGGGATGCGCGCGCGCCGCGCCGCGAGCAGCTCGCGTACCTCGGCGCGGCCGGCTCGCCGACCCCGTCCCTCCGCCAGCAGCAGCTGCTCGCGCTCGACGCGGTCAGCGACTTCTCGTTCGCCGGCTGGAACTCCTCCCTCGCGTTCCAGCCCTCGTGGGCCGAGCTCCCGGAGGAGCTGCGGCGCCGATACGCCGACGGAGCGAAGGGAGCGCCGTGGCAGCAGCTGCCGCTGCATCCGCTCGTCGAGCACCGGGTCGCGCTCGACCGCGACTTCCGCATCGCCTCGGCCGACGACGTCGAGCTGCTGGTCGCCGACGTGCTCACCCGCGGGCCGCTCTCGACCCGTTTCGCCGAGGTCTCGGCCTCCGCCGACGCCGAGCGGATGCGCTCCCGAGTCGCCGCGCTCACGGGCGGCAGCGAGTTCCACCTCCTCGAGCTCGCCCAGGCGGTCGAGGGGCGTCCGCCGCTCCTCCTGCTCGCGGGCGACGCCGAGCGCACGATCGGCGCGATCCGCTACGCCTACGTCGCCGGCTACCTCCCGGCGGCACGGGCCTGGGAGCTGCTGGCCGCCGTCGGCGACCGCGTCTTCGAGCGCTACTCCGGCTGGGACGCCTACTGGGCCGACGCGGCCCTCGCGATCGCCTTCCGCACCGACTCGCTCGGCGCCGTGCAGCACCACCACCGTCTGCGCGCGGAGCTCGCGGCGTCGGGGTGGCCGGCGGCGGCGGTGCCGTACCCGGGCTGAGCGCGGGGCGGCTGCGGAGACGGTGCGACCGAGCTGGAGCGTCCGGATGGGAGGCGTGCGCCCGCGCGGTGACCTCCCTTGCCCACGGGGCTGTCGACGCGGAGAGAGCTGCGGCCCCGGGGTCAGCCCAGCTTCGAGGCGGGCACCGCCTCGAGGTGGAGCAGGTCGCGGCGCAGGCGCTGCGAGCGGACGTAGCTGCTCAGCACGTGCTCGGGCGAGGGCGGAGAGTCGCTCCCGCCGAGGAGGGCGCGCGCGGTCGTGAGGCGTGCGCGGCGGATCTCGTCGAACACCGTGGTGCCGTTCCGCGCGAAGGTGCGCTGCAGCGTCCGCTTCGGGACGCCGAGGCGCTCGCAGATCTCCTGGACCGAGAGGCGGGGGTCGGTGGACATCGCGGCGATCAGGGCGAGGGCGCGCGTGTAGACGTCCTCGCTGCTCTCGCGCGGCAGCGAGGTCGCCAGCACAGCGCCCGCCAGCTGCTCGACGGCGGCCCGCACCAGGGGGAAGGCGGGGGAGTCGGCGTCGAGGGTGGAGCCGAAGGTCGCGTTGACGGTCGAGAGCAGGATGCCGCGGCTGGCCGGGTCGGCCTCGGTGACGACGGCGCCACGGTCGGCCGAGTCGACCAGGCCCAGCAGCGGGCGGTCGAGGGCGATCTCGGTGCGGGCGCTCGGGGTGTCGGTCACGATCGTGAACGGGGAGTCGCAGTGGAGGAAGGCGATGTCGCCCGGCGCGACGCGGACCTCGAGCGCCGCCGGATCGTCCGGCTGGATCACGAGCGCGCCCTCGAGCGGGATGATCAGGCGGACGCCCGGGCCGATGGCGGAGGTGCGGTGCAGGCGGGCCGGCGAGTGCCAGATCCGGAGCACGTCGACGCCGTCGCTGCAGAGGGTGTCGGCCACGATGCGGAACGCGCCGTTCGCGCGGACGTCGACGCCGCTCTGGGCCAGCCACGCGGCCGCCGCGGTGTCCCGGCGGGACACTCCGCGATCGACGATCGGTCGGCTGCCTTCTGCGATTCCCCTCACGGCGGAGTCCTTTCCTCTGGCGCGTCCTCCGTACGACGCGATCCCTCTACCCTGGCCGATCCGGCCCGGTGGTGAGAAGTCTTCATGCGATCGCATCGTCGCTCACCTCCACCGCAAGGTGTCGGATCCCGCCATCGGGGGACGGAACCGCACCTCCGGAGTGCGCCTCGGATCGACGTGGACCTCGAGCGCGGCGACGTCGGTGAACGGCCGGTCGTCGCTCGTGCGGCCCCGCAGCACGATGGAGTGGCGGAGCGTCCGCGGTGCCCGCAGCGGCGCGATCGTGTAGTGCGCGACGGCCACGAATCCCGCTCCTGGGGCGACCCGCTCGGGCCGGCCGACGACGGTGACCGGGGCTTCGTCGTAGTCGAGCTCGACGCCCGAGCCGTCGGTGAAGGAGCCGCAGAACAGGGCGAGATCGTGCAGGGCGGCGGTGCCGGAGTTGTGGAACTGCATCCAGAAGGTGATCACAGCGACGGACCCGCGGGCGGGCGCGAGCCGCACCGCGCTGCCGTCGAGGACGAGGTGCGGGGGCGCATCGAGCGTCGGAGCTCCGAGCATCAGCCGCGCCGCCTGACGCCCGCCGCCGGTGCGGCCACCGGTTGCGCTGCGCGTCCCGCCAGCTGCAGGAGGCCGCACGCGGCGACCACTCCGACGAGGGCGGCCGCCCAGCTCAGGTCCTGCTGGTCGAACTCTCGGAGGTGTGCCGGGACGCCCGTGAATCCGAGGATCCCCTGGGCCGCGGCGACGGTGGCGAAGGCGAGCATCGCGGCCGTGGCGGCGACCGCGGCCGGGGTGGGCGGGTCGCCCTCCGAGTCCTGGGCGAAGCGGCGGACGGCGTGCGCGAGGGCGAGTGCGCAGAGGGCTGCGGCGACGAGGGCGGCCGCGGTGTAGGCCGGGCCGGCGGCCAGGAGGAGGAGGGCGCCGACGACGACCCGCAGGCAGGCCGGGAGGACGCCGGGAGCGCTGCATCCGCGCGCGCCCGGGCCTCCGCCGAGGGCCGCGGCGCGGGCGCGGGACTCCTCGAGGCGCCTCCGGACGCCATCAGGACCAGCGGCGCGGAGCAGGGCGGTCGCGCCCGAGGCGAGCAGCGCGACTCCGACGAGCAGGGGGAAGACGAGGGCGGCGGCGGGCAGGGCGGGGGCGGCGTCGGCAGGGGTCATCGGGTCTCCTTCGGGGCGGGGACGGGGCGCGGCACCTCGATGATCCGTCCTCGCGGAGCGCCTCGGGAGGCCGGGCGCGAACGCTCACGAGGCAGGCGCGCCAGAACGTCAGAACGCGCCAGTGGACCGTGCCGCCGAGCTGTGCCAACGGCACCGCGGAACGTGCCACGCGCCTCCGAGTGCCCGCTGCGCGCCGTTTCGAGACGGCCTACGCTCACCGGATGGACGAGGTGCGGGACGCGTACGGCGCGCGGGCGGAGGAGTACGCGGCGCTGCTCGGATCGGTCGACGCGGGGCCTGCGGCCGACCGCGAGCTGATCGGGTCGTGGGCCGACGGGCTGGAGGGCACGGTCGCCGATGTGGGCTGCGGGCCCGGGCACTGGACGGAGTTCCTCCAGCGCCGCGGAGCCGCCGCGATCGGCGTCGATCCGGTGCCGGAGTTCGTCGCTCTGGCGCGGGCGCGGTTCCCGGACGTCCCGTTCCGGCTCGGCTCGGCGCTCGAGCTCGACGTCGACGGCCTCGGGGGCGTTCTCGCGTGGTACTCGCTCATCCACCTCCCGCCGGCGGAGCTGTCCGGCGCGGTCACGGCGCTCGCCGCGCACCTCCGACCGGGCGGAAGCCTGCTGATCGGCTTCTTCGAAGGGCCGCGCACGGAGGCGTTCGCGCACGCAGTCGCACCGGCGTGGTTTCACCCGCTCGCCGAGATGCGCGCCCTCGCCGAGCAGGCCGGCCTCGAGGTGACCCACTCGCTCCGCCGCAGCGCCCCCGGCGTCCGCGACCACGGCGAGCTGATCGCGGTCCGCCCACGCTGACGCCGAGCTGACCGCCGACCTCTGATCCGGACGCCGCCGACACCGCGCTGGTTCCGCGCTGACGGCACCCGCTCCCGCTGGTCACCGGCGGCCGACGTCCCGGCCCCACCGCATCCCGCCGAGACAGCACCGCCTCGCCGAGACGCCGCCGTCTCGGCGGTGCTTCGGCGGTGTCCCGGCGGACGAGGGCCCCCGCGCCTAGAGGCGGTCGGCGCGCCACTCCGTGGGGATCTCCTCGCCGCGGCGGAACGCCTCCTCCTCGCGCTCGCGCAGCTCGACGCGGCGGATCTTGCCCGAGATCGTCTTGGGCAGGGGGTGGAACTCGAGGCGCCGCACCCGCTCGAAGGAGGAGAGCAGCTCCCGGGTGTGGGCGAAGATCGCGCTCGCCGTCTCGGCGGTCGGCTCCCAGCCGTCGGCGAGGGTGACGTAGGCCTTCACCACGCTGTGGCGCACCTCGTCCGGAGCCGGGACCACTGCGGACTCGGCGACGGCGGGGTGCTGCAGCAGCACGCTCTCGACCTCGAACGGCGAGATCTTGAAGTCGGAGGACTTGAAGATGTCGTCGGTGCGGCCCACGAAGGTGATCGTGCCGTCGACCGCGCGGACCGCCACGTCGCCGGTGTGGAAGTAGCCGTCGGCGCGGGCGCGCTCGGTGCGGTCCTCGTCGCCGAGGTAGCCGGACATCAGGTTGACGGGCTCGACGGAGAGGTCGAGGCAGATCTCACCGGTGGAGGCGGGCTCGCCGGTCAGCGGATCGACGAGGGCGATCGCGACGCCGGGCAGCGCGCGGCCCATCGCTCCGGGGACCACGGGGGCGCCGGGCGGGTTCGCGATGATCGCGGTGGTCTCGGTCTGGCCGTAGCCGTCGCGGATCGTGAGTCCCCACTCCCGCTCGACGGTCGCGATGACCTCGGGGTTGAGCGGCTCGCCCGCCGAGAGGATCTCGGTCAGCGCGCGCGGCTTCACTCCGAGCGCCGACTGGATCAGCATCCGCCACACGGTCGGCGGCGCGCAGAACGTGGTGACCTCGGCCCGGTCGAGCTGCTCGTGCAGTGCGGTGGGGGAGAAGCGGCTGTAGTTGTAGACGAACACCGTCGCCTCGGCGTTCCACGGCGCGAAGAAGCAGCTCCACGCGTGCTTGCCCCAGCCCGGCGAGCTGATCGCCATGTGCACGTCGCCCGGCTGGACGCCGAGCCAGTACATCGTGCTGAGGTGCCCCACGGGGTACGACTCGTGCGTGTGCACGACCATCTTGGGCTTCGAGGTGGTGCCGGAGGTGAAGTAGATCAGGCACGGATCGGAGCTCTGGACGACCACGGTCGGGCTGATGCCGAAGGGCTCGAGCGAGTCGGCGTAGTCGAGCCAGCCCTCGACGGCGCCACCGACCGCGATGCGGCCGAAGCCGCCCTCCATCTCGTCGAACTTGGCTGTCTCGGAGGCGTCCGCGATGACGTGCGCGACCTCGCCGCGCTCGAGGCGGTCGGCCAGATCGGCGGGTGAGAGCAGGGTCGTCGTGGGGAGGATGACCGCGCCGAGCTTCATGATCGCGAGCATCGACTCCCACAGCTCGAGGCGGTTGCCGAGCATGAGCATCACGTGATCGCCCTGCTCGACGCCGACCGAGTGGAGCCAGGCGGCGACCTCGTCGGAGCGCCAGCGCATCCGGTCGAAGGAGTACTTCTCCTCGGAGCCGTCCTCCTCCACGATCCAGAGGGCGGGGCGCTCGTTGCCGATGGCGATCGCGTCGAACCAGTCCACCGCCCAGTTGAAGCGGGGCCCGACGTCCGGCCACTGGAAGGCCTCGTTCGCGGCGACCGCATCGGTGCGGTGCTGCAGGAGGGTGTCGCGGGCGGCGCGGAAGCTCCCGGTGGGGTTCATGCATGTCTCCGTAGCGGTCGAGGTCCGGCCGCTGGCGGGACCGACCCCATTCTGCTCCCGCCGCGGTGCCGGGTGCTGCGCGACGGAGGCCCGGTGGGGACGCGCGTCGGAGGGAGCACCTGTGGAGGAGCGGCCGAGTCCGTCCCACGAACGACACGGCGTCAGCGGGAGGGTGGAGGGCTCGCCGCCGCAGCAGGCGCTCCCTCCGCTCCCTCCGCTCCCTCCGCGGGTCCTCAGTACTTGATGGACTGACCGCCGTCGATCGGGAGGACGGTCGCGTTCACGTAGGAGGCATCGTCGGAGAGGAGGAACGCGACGACCGAGGCGATCTCGTCGGCCTCGCCGTAGCGCTTGGTCGGGTTGACCTGGATGAACTCCTCGGCCGCCTTGCGCGGGTTCTGCGGGTCGAGCTGCTTCATCGAGTTCTCGACCATCGGGGTCCAGATGGCCCCGGGCGCGATCGCGTTGATGCGGATGCCGAACTCGCCGTACTCGATCGCGGAGTTGCGGGTGAGGCCGACGACGCCGTGCTTGGCGGCCGCGTAGCCGGACTGGTTGCCGATCGCGGTGATGCCGCCGACGCTCGCGGTGTTGACGACCATGCCCGAGCCCTGCTCGCGCATCACCTTCAGCACCTTCTCGAGGCCGAGGAACACGCCGCGGAGGTTGATCGCGACGACCTTGTCGAACTCGTCGGCCGTGAAGTCCTCGGTGAGGTTCTGGCGGCCCTCGATGCCGGCGTTGTTGAAGAAGCCGTCGATGCGGCCGAACGCCTCGAGGGTGCGCGCGACGTAGGCGTCGACGTCCGCCTCCTTCGACACGTCGGCGAGGACGGTGATCGACTCGGTGCCCTCCGGCAGGACGTCGACCGTGGCGGCGAGGCCCTGCTCCGAGATGTCGACGAGGGCGAGCTTCGCGCCCTCCTGGGCGAGGCGGACGGCGGCAGCGCGGCCCAGGCCGGATCCACCTCCGGTGATGAGGACGACGCGGTCGGTGAAGCGGGTGCTTGTGGTGGTCATGACGACTCCTGCTCGAAGAGGGATGGGCTCGGAGGCCGTGCGGTCGGCGAGTCCGTATCCATGCGTCTGCATGCAATTGACTCCACGATACGCCACAGGTGTCGGTTGAGTCTGAGTGCGCGGTCAGGGATGGAGTGATCCGGGCTGCGGGCGCCCGCAGTCGAGCCCGGTGGACCCTCACGAGCGGGGCCGCAGGATCCGACGCGAGCACTCGGGTCCTGGGCAGAGCCCCCGCCCCCGCCCCCCCCCGACCCCGATCCGCCGCACGCCCGCCTACAGGTGCGGCTGCCCCGTCGAGGCGCTCGTTCCGCCGTCCACGGCCAGGATCGCGCCGGTGATGTACGCCGCGTCCGCGCTGGCGAGGAACAGCACCGGCGGGGCGATGTCGTCCGGCTGCGCGGGGCGCCCGAGGGCGATGCGGTCGATGAAGGGCGCGAGCTCCTCGGGGGTCGAGGCCATCGACTCGGTCAGCGGCGTCTGCGTGAAGGCGGGGGCGACGGCGTTGACCCGCACCCCGTGCGCGCCGAAGTCGAGGGCCAGCGACTGCACGAACGTCGTGATCGCGCCCTTGGTCGCGTTGTAGGCGGCCTGGCCCCAGTCGCCGCGGATGCCCGACACGGAGGAGACGACGACGATGTTGCCGCGGCTCGCCTTGAGGTGCGGGAGCGCCGCCTTCACCGCGTAGAAGAGGGCGTCGACGTTCGTCGCGAAGAGCGAGCGCCAGGAGTCGTCCTCCACCTCCTCGATCGGGCCGCCGAGGTGGCCGGCCGCGTTGTTCACGAGGACGTCGATCCCGCCGAACCTCGCGACGGTGCCCTCGACGAGCGCGTCGACCTCGGCTCGGACCGAGACGTCGGTGGGGACGACCAGGACGCGCTCGGCCGGGAAGCCGGCGACGGTCTCCTCGAGCGTGGCGGGGGTGCGCCCGGCGACCGCGACGCTCGCGCCCTGCTCGAGGAATGCGCGTGCGATGGAGCGGCCGATGCCGGAGCCGGCTCCGGTGACCAGGACGGTGCGTTCGGCGAAGGGGTAGGTGTTCGAGGCGATCATGGCGGTGCCTTCCGGGTGCAGAGGGGCGGCTCGGCGGGGTGCGCCGGGTGCGGCGGGCGTCGGACCCGCCCGGTGCCGATCATCCGCGGCACCCGAGCGGATCGACGGGCCGCCGCGCCGGTACGGAGGAGCTCCACATCGCTCCGCAGCACGGCCCCCGACCCTGGCAACCGCCGCAGAGTGCGATCCGCGGCCACGCGGGCTCGGGTAGACCGGAGGGACGCCAGTGGACAGGGGGAACCACCATGGACACCACGAGAACGACCGCTCCGCGCCGGGCGACGGGGCTCCGGGCCGGACGGCACGCGACCGTGCTGGGCGCCTCGGCACTGCTCGCGGCGCTCGCTCTGAGCGGCTGCACGAGCGGCGCCGACCAGGCGGAGGAGGCGACACCCGCCGCCCCGGGCGCCGCTGCTCCGACGACCGCCGCTCCGACCGCGACGCCCACCGACGCTCCGCTCGGGCCCGTGACGCTGCCCGAGGGCGCGACCGCCGCCGTGCGGTGGACCGACCAGGTCGGCCCTGTCGATCCGCAGACAGTGAACCTCAGCGGCGATCCGCTGCACATCACCGTCTCGGTCGCCTGCGACACCGCGGACGCCGAGGTGACGATCGAGGTCGTCGGCCTGATGACGAGCGGATCGTCGTGCGTCTACAGCCCGAGCACGACCCGCACCGGCACCGGAGGCGGCAACACGGGCACCATGCAGATCGCCGTCGAGCAGGACGCCGAGATCAGGGTGACGACGGTGCCGGACGACGCGCACTGGTCGGCCGCCGTCTCGACCGGGGCGCGGACGGTCCCCGGGCCCTGACGCCGGCCTGCGCGCTCACGAGAACACAGAAGTCGCGGTGGTCGAGAGCGGCCACCGCGACGTCTGCGTTCTCGAGTCGTCGAGGACGTCAGCCGATCGGGACGCCGAGCTCGGCCATGAACGGCACGGCGTCGACCGCCTCGCCGTCGACCCGCGTCTCGAAGTGCAGGTGGCAGCCGGTCGAGGCGCCGGTCGAGCCGCGCAGCGCGATGACCTGGCCGACGGTGACGGTCTCGCCGACCGACACCATCAGCTCGCTGTTGTGGGCGTAGCCGGTCTCGATGCCGCCGCCGTTGTCGAGCAGGATCCAGTTGCCGTAGCTGCCCTGGTACGACGCCTCCTCGACGGTGCCGCTGGAGGCCGCGAGGACGGGCGTGCCGCAGGCGCCGGCGAGATCGGTGCCCTTGTGGAACAGGTTCACGCCGGCGACCGGCGCGTCGGGGCGGGGGCCGTAGCTGCTGCTGATGTGACCGGAGATCGGGACGACCCACGCTCCGGACGCTCCGGCGGCGGCCGCGGTCGACTCGCCGGAGGTGGCCGTGATCGCGTCGAGGGACGCGGTGGGCACGAGGACCTCGGGCTTGGCCTCGGCGGCGAAGGCGTCGCGGGTGACGCTCTGCTGCACGACTCCGGCCGCCACGAAGCTCTGCGGGCGGGCCGCGGCGACGGCGGTGGCCGTGTCGCGGGTCAGCTCGGAGTCGGCGGTGCCGCCCACGGCGAACGCGGGCATCGTCGACGTGATCGCGATGCCGGCCACGAGGGTCATCGCGGCGACGGCGGAGACGCGGGGTCGCGACGGGCCGCGGGAGGGGCGGCGGCTGCGGGACTCCTGCTCACGGAGCGAGCGACGGGTCGGGAGGGCGGACGGACTGCCGGTCTCGGCTCCTGCGGGGGTGGGAGTCGAGGCGCGTGACGAACGGTGCATGCAGAGGAGGTTCCAGGTCTGCCGACGCTCGAGGGGGGAGGCGAGCGCCGGGTGGGGCAGTGGGGCTGATCGCACGGCTAAGCCGATGCGACCCTCCAAACTACCCGCGTTCCGCCGGATCCGACCTGAGAGAAACCTCCGGAGTCAAGCGGTTGAGCGCATCGATCGGCTCTCGATCCGGAGTGGCGGGGGTGCGCCGGGTCGCCGGTGGGCGTGCTCAGCGGTCGGCGGTGAAGACGAGCAGGGCGATCACACCGGCGACCGTCGCCGCGACTCCGGAGCCCAGGCGCCACCACATCCACTTGTCGCGCCTGGGCCCGCGCACGGGACGCCGGAGGCCGGCGCGGCCCTGGTAGCCGCCGGGATCGTGCTGGAAGACCATGCCCCCAGCCTGCCGAACCCGCGCCCGTCGCGGGGTCGACTCGCCCGCGACTCCCAGCCGCGAACGGCGCTGCAGGGCCGAAGCGAGAGCCGGGGGGAAGGGGGAGAGGCGGCGACGAAGGGGGAATGAGGAGCACGGACGGCACGGCCGGACGACGGCCGCCGCCCGCGCGCCTAGCGCGACCCGGGCGCGCTCGCCAGCGGGTTCGCGGGCCGGGTGCCGCTCGGTAGCGTGGGGAAGTCGGCCGGAGCGGTCGACGAGCGGAGGAGCGGACATGGCCGGGACCGGCAAGGACAAGGACGCACGCGACAAGGCGGCGCAGAAGCGCGCGAAGAAGGCGCTGAAGAAGGCCGAGAAGTCGGTGCGCGCGGCGCACGAGGCGGTCCGCGACTCCAGCAAGAAGCTGCGCAAGAAGGCCCGCAAGCTGGCCGAGCAGACCGAGAAGCTCAAGCGGACCCAGGAGAAGGCGGCGAAGAAGGCGGCCGCGGCCGAGAACCACCCGACCACGCCGAAGCACGCCGCCGAGCCGGCGGTCGGCGCCCTCGACCTCACCCCGCCGCTGCCCGGCTCGCAGGAGCCCGCCGAGGATCAGGAGTCCGCCGAGGACGCCGGTGCCGCGGCCGGGTCCGCCGCACAGCCGGAGCCGGCCCCCGACTCCGACCCCGCGCACACCCCGGACCTCACCCCGCCGATGCCGCGCTCGGCCTCCTGAGCGCACCCGTCTGAGCGCCGTACGCCAGTGCGGGCTCAGGAGAATCGCATCCGCCGATGCGCCGCCCGCCTGAGAATCCGCACAGGGTACTCGGGCGGGCGTGCCCCGCGAGGTGAACAGCAGGTGAAGCCTCGCGACCACGCCGGAACGCCTCCCGCCGCGGGAGCATCATGTCTGCGTGGATCCCTTCATCCTGCTCGCGCTCGTCGTCGTCACGGCCCTCGCCTTCGACTTCACCAACGGCTTCCATGACACGGCGAACGCGATGGCCACGTCCATCGCGACCGGTGCCCTGAAGCCCCGCACCGCCGTCGCCCTCTCGGCGTCGCTGAACCTCGTCGGTGCGTTCCTCAGCATCGAGGTGGCGCTGACCGTCACCAACGCGGTCGTGAAGATCCAGGACTCCTCGGGCGCACCCGATCCGGCGCTGCTCGAGGACGGCGGATCCGCTCTGCTGCTGATCGTGCTGGCCGGCCTCATCGGCGGCATCGTCTGGAACCTGCTGACCTGGCTGCTCGGCCTTCCCTCGAGCTCGTCGCACGCCCTCTTCGGCGGCCTGATCGGCTCCGCTCTCGCGGGCCTCGGCCTCAACGGCGTCAACTGGGCCGGCGACGGCACGAAGCTCGACGGCGTCGTGGGCAAGGTGATCCTCCCGGCGCTGATGTCGCCCGTGCTCGCCGGAGCGGTCGCGGCGATCGGCACCTGGCTCGTCTTCCGGGTGATCGGCAACCTCGCCGAGAAGAGCCTCCACCGCGGCTTCCGCTTCGGCCAGATCGGCAGCGCCTCCCTCGTCTCGCTCGCGCACGGCACCAACGACGCGCAGAAGACCATGGGAGTGATCACGCTCGCGCTGATCGCGGCCGGCGGCTGGAGCGACACCGAGTCGGTCCCCTTCTGGGTCAAGCTCAGCTGCGCGCTGGCCATCTCGCTCGGCACCTACATCGGCGGCTGGAGGATCATCCGCACCGTCGGCAAGGGCCTCGTCGAGATCGACACCCCGCAGGGCATGGCCGCCGAGAGCGCCTCCGCCGCGGTCATCCTCGCCTCCAGCCACCTC
Organism: Rathayibacter sp. VKM Ac-2762; assembly: GCF_009866585.1. NCBI lineage: Bacteria > Bacillati > Actinomycetota > Actinomycetes > Micrococcales > Microbacteriaceae > Rathayibacter > Rathayibacter sp. VKM Ac-2762. The sequence continues at coordinate 2,880,061 of NZ_CP047419.1, forward strand.
GGCTTCGCCCTCTCGACCACCCACGTCGCGACCGGCTCGATCCTCGGCTCCGGAGTCGGCCGCCCCGGAGCGCAGGTGCGCTGGCGCGTGGCGCTGCGCATGGTGATCGCCTGGGTCATCACGCTCCCGGCCGCCGCCCTCGTCGGCGCCGTGATGTGGTGGATCGGCCACCTCGTCGGAGGCGCGGCCGGCGGCCTCCTGATGGCCGCGATCCTCGTCGCCGTCGCCTCCCTCATCTACATCCGCTCGCGCCGCGACAGCATCGGCGCGCACAACGTCAACGACGAGTGGCAGGACGCGGCGGCACGCCCCGCGCCCGAGACCGCCGGCGTCTGAGCGAAAGGATCCGCACCGTGCTCTCCCTCTTCCTCTCCGCCGCCGGCCAGGTGGCCCTCGTCGCCGTGCTCCTCGGAGCAGGCCTGCCCGTGCTCTTCGCCGTCGGCGTCCGCTCCTTCGCCGTCGCCGCCGGTGCTCCCGCCTGGGGCGGGTCCGACGCCTCCGCGGTCCGGAGCGGTCTGCCCGCTCCGGTGCTGCGCGGGATCGGCGTGCTCTGCTTCGCCCTCGTCGTCGGCTCCGTCGTGATCGGCCTGAGCGTCATCATCGCGACGGGCCTCGGCCAGTCGGTGAGCTTCGAGCACGTGATCCCGACCTTCGTGCCCAAGGGCTGAGCATGGCCTCGACCGATCCGATCGCGGCGCGGGAGGGGATCGTCGCCCGCGTGGTCGGCTGGCTGCGCGCGGGCTACCCGTCCGGCGTGCCGGAGCAGGACTACCTGCCGCTGCTGGGCCTGCTGCGCCGCAGTCTCACGACGGACGAGGTCGAGCAGGTCGTCGCGCGGCTCCTGTCGGAGTCGGAGCGGGCCGAGACGGTCGTCTCACGGGCCGTCGTGCGCGAGCGGATCGAGCAGCTGCTGCTCGGACCGGCGATGCCCGAGGACGTCGCCCGCGTCTCCTCGCGGCTCGCGAGCGCGGGCTGGCCGCTGGCGGGTCCGGAGTCGCTGGCCGAGCCGGACACCCGCGAGGGCCTGGTCGCCCGCATCGTCCGCTGGCTGCGCGCCGGCTATCCGGCCGGGCTGCCCGAGCAGGACTTCGTGCCGCTGCTGGCGCTCCTCCGCCGCCGTCTGAGCGACGAGGAGGTGGCCGAGGTGGCCGCCGGTCTCGCCGCCGACGCGCCCGCCTCCCGCGCGGACGTCGGCACCGCGATCGCCGGAGTGACCTCGGAGCTGCCCTCGGAGGAGGACATCGAGCGCGTGCGCCGGTCGCTGGCCGCGCTGGGCTGGCCGGAGGAGTTCGCGAGCTGAGGCGCCGCGGCCCGGGTCTCGGGCCGCAGGAGTCCGCGTGCCGATCCGCCGCTGTCGCCGGCGATCCGGCCGGAGATTCCGCCGGCCGATCGCGCCGCGATCCCGGGCGGTCCAGCCGTCGAAGGGTGACCCTGCCGGGACCAGGACGCGGACGCTGCAGCGGGCCGGGCCCGCCGTGAGCGGGCGGGACGAGCGCTGGAGCGTGTCCTCGGGCGGGCGACAGGCGACCGCCCGGTCGGCAGGGGAGTCGCGGGGTCACGACGCGCGCCGTTCGCCGTCCTAGGTTCGGCCCGGGTCCGGATCGGCTGCGCAGCCGGCTGCCGGACCGCAGCCCGACCGGAAGGACAGCCCCATGACCGCACCCACCATCGTCCTCGTCCACGGAGCGTTCGCCGACGCCGCGAGCTTCGCCCCGGTCACGCGGATCCTGCTCGACGCCGGCCACACCGTGCGCGTCCCGGCCGTGCCGAACCGCAGCCTGCTGGGCGACGCGGAGTACCTCCGCTCCTTCGTGGAGCAGCTCGACGGGCCGGTCCTGCTGGCGGGCCACTCCTACGGCGGCGCCGTGATCACGGTGGCGGGCGCCGCCGAGAACGTGGTCGGCCTCGTCTACCTCGCGGCCTACGCGCTCGAGGAGGGGGAGAGCCTCGGGCAGCTGCAGGGCGCCTTCCCCGACTCCGACCTCCCGGCGAACCTCGTCTACACACCGTTCCCGATCGACGGAGCGGAGCCGGGCACGGACGTGTCGGTCGCGGTGTCGGCGTTCCCGGAGGTGTTCGCGGCCGGGATCGATCCGGCCGAGGCGGCCGTGCTCGCGGTCGGCCAGCGCCCGCTCGCCGCTCTGGCCTTCGGTGAGGCCGCTCCCGTCGCCGCCTGGCGGACCCGGCCGAGCTGGGGCGTCGTCGCGGCCGCGGACCGGACGATCAACCCGGACGTCGAGCGGTTCGGCTACCGGCGGGCGGGCGTGCGCTCGGTCGTCGAGCTCGACGCGCCGCACCTGGTGATGCGCTCGCACCCGGAGGAGGTCGCGCGGGTCATCACCGACGCCGCGGCGGAGCTGAGCTGACCGCGGAGTCTTACCGATCGCGGAGGGGTGCGCTGCGTTCCGGTGCGCTCCTCCGCACCCCGCCGCGCACCACCCCCACCCTGAAGCACGCCCCGCCGATCTAGGTACTCCCGCCGCGGATCTAGGTCGGCGTCGCGTGGAGCCGGGCCCGCCGCCTCCCTAGCCTCGAAGGGAGAGAAGGGCGGGATCGTGGACACGGACACCGCACGGCTCGGCGCCTACCTCCGGGGGCACCGCGACCGGCTGCGCCCCGACGAGGTCGGCCTGGGGACCGACGGACGTCGCCGGGTCAGCGGGCTGCGCCGGCAGGAGGTCGCGGTGCTCGCGGGGATCAGCCCGGACTACTACCTGCGGCTCGAGCAGGGCAAGGACCGCCGCCCCTCGGCGCAGGTCCTGGACGCTCTGGCCCGCGCGTTCCGTCTCGACGCGGACGGGCGGGACTACCTCTTCCGGCTCGGCGGGCACGCCGCGCCGCGCCGCTCGCCGGGCTGGGCACAGGCCGGGCCGACGCCGGCGCAGGTCGGCAGCCTGACGAGCATGGTCTCGTCCTGGACCACGACGCCCGCCTACGTGGTCGACCGCTACCAGGACCTCGTCGCCGTGAACGAGCTCGGCCGCCTGTTCCTGCCCCTGGCCTGCGAGCAGGGGACCAACATGATCGAGGCCGTCATCGACGCCGCGGCGCTCGAGACCGACGCCGAGCGGCACGAGGACTGGGACCGCACGATCGCCGTGATGGCGGCCGCCCTCCGCTTCCACTCCGACCCGGCGGACCCGCGCCTGCGGGTCCTGGTCGCCTCGCTCGGCGGCCGCTCGCGGGTCTTCCGCCGCGTCTGGGCGAGCCAGGAGGCGTATCCGCTCCGCGAGGGCTCGTCGCCGGTGCGCGTCGACCCCTTCGGCTTCATCGCCTTCCGCTGGCAGACCCTGGAGGTGCACGGAGGCGACCACTTCCTGACCTCCTTCTTCGGCGCCCCCGGCAGCGCCGCGGCCGCCGCGATCGATTTCATCCGGGCCCGCCACCGGGTCGAGGAGTGTCTGCGCGAGGGTGCGATACTCGACGCGTGAAGCGGGACGCGCTCGTCGTCGGTCGGGGATCGGAGCTCGCGCGGCTCCGTCTGATGGTCGACGGCATCGCCGTCCACGGGTCGGCGCTCGTCGTCGACGGGGACGCCGGGGTCGGCAAGACCACCCTGGTCGAGGAGGTCGTCGCCTACGCCCGCGCACGCGACGTGCGGGTGCTGCGCACCGCGGGCTCCGCAGCGGAGTCGGGCGACCAGTACGCGGCGCTGCAGCTCCTCCTGCACCCGCTCCGCCCGGGCCTCGACGGCCTGCCCCTGCCGCAGCGGGACGCGCTCCGCGTCGCCTTCCACCTGGCGGAGGGAGTGCAGCCGACGCCGCTCCTGGCCGGCCTGTCGGCCCTGACCCTCCTGAGCGACGCCGCCGCCGATCGGCCCCTGCTGGTCGTCGTCGAGGACCTGCACCGGATCGACCCGGAGTCGGCGTGGGCGCTGCGGATGCTCGCCCGGCGCATCGGCGAGGACCGCGTCGTCGTCGTGATGACCACGAGGGACCGGCCCGAGGAGGACTCCGGCCTCGAGCACCTCCACCTCGGGCCGCTGTCGGCCGCCGACTCGGCCGCTCTCCTCGACACGCTCCCGCATCCTCCTCGCGGCGCCGCCCGGCGCGCTCTGCTCGACCTCGCCCGCGGGAATCCGCTCGCCCTGGTGGAGCTGACCGGGCGCGACCCGTCGGCCGACGAGGCGGAGGACCGCGCGGTGACCGGACGCCTCGAGTCGGCCTTCGCCGAGCGCTTCGCGGAGCTCGACCAGCCCTCGCGGCTCGCCGTGCTGGCCGTGGCGCTGGGCGACGTCGCGACGGCGGAGGAGGCGAGCCGCCTGGCGAACCTGGCGCTCGGCCGCCATCCCGACCCCTCCTGGATCGACAGGGCCGTCGCCGCGTCGCTCCTCAGCTGGACGCCGGGGAGCGGACTCCGCTTCCGGCACCCTCTCGTGCAGTCCGCGGTGACGAGCGTGAGCCGACCCTCCGAGCGCGCCGCCGTGCTCCGTACGCTCGTCAAGGAGCACCGCGACGACCCGAGCCGGACGCTCTGGTGGCGGTCGGAGCTCGCGACCGGCTCGGACGGGCCGGTCGGCGAGGAGCTCGCCGGTCTCGCGGCGTCCGGCCTCGCGACGGGCGACGTCGTCCTGGCGGCTCAGGCGATGGAGCGGGCGGCGGAGCTGACCCCCGCGGGGCCGCTGCGCGTCTCGCGCCTGATCGACGCGGCCGAGTACTCCGGACTCGCCGGCCGGACCGCGGAGGCGGCGCTGCTCGTGCACCGCGCGGCGGGCGAGACCGTCGATCCGGTGCTCACCGCCCGCGCCGCCTGGACGCGCGAGACGCTGCCGACCGGGCGCACGGCCCTCTCGCGGGGAGACCTCTCGCCCGCGCTCGCCGCAGTGACGGCGCTGCAGAGCCACGGAGCCGTCGACGCCGCGACCGCCGCGCTCCTGCACCTCGCCGCCATCGCCTGGGACCACAACCGAGAGGCATCGCCGGGGGAGCCGATGATCCAGGCGGTGCGCGCGCTCGCCCTCGACGACTCCGACCCGCGCGCCGTCCTGCTCGCGGCGGTCACCGAGCCGATCGCCCGCGGCGACGAGGTCGTCCGCCGGGCGCTCGCGGCGGCCGGCGGAGCGAGCGGTCCGGAGGAGGCGTGGTGGCTCGGCTACGCGCTGAACACGGCGGGCGAGGTCGAGGTCGCCCGGGAGCTCCTGGAGGAGGCGATCACCGGGCTGCGCGCGCGCGGCGACATCCGGATCCTCCCGCAGGCGCTCCTCGCCGCCTCGATGACCACGTCGCTCGCCGGCCGCTTCTCGCGCGCCCGCTCCTTCGCCGAGGAGGCGCTCGTCCTCGGGAGCGACCTGGGGGACGTCGGCTTCGAGACCGCCTCCCGGGCCTGCCTGGCCTGGTTCGACGCGATGGAGGGAGTCGCGCCCGATCCCGAGGCGATCAGCGCGGGCAGCGCGATCGGCGCGGCCGTCCTCTCCTCGAGCGTGATGCGGGCGACGCTCCGCGGATCGAGAGCGGCGGTGGCGGTCCTCGAGTCTCGACCGGGCGACGCCGTGCCGGAGCTCCTGCCCCTCCTCGACACGGACGACGACTCCCTGAACCCCGGCTTCGCGATCCTGACCACGCCCGATCTCGTCGACGCGGCTCTCGCGATCGGGGACGTCGGAGTCGTGCGCCTGCACGCCGCGAGGCTGGAATCGCTCTTCGAGCGCTGGCACCAGCCGATGATCGAGGCGGCCCTCCGGTACGCGCAGATCGCCGTGGCGCTCGCCGACGGAGCGCCGGACGTCGCGGCCGGGCTGCTCCGCCGGACTCCGCCGCCGCTCCCGTACGTACGGGCGCGGGCGCTGCTGCTCGTGGGCGACGGGCTGCACCGGGCCGGTCGGGCGGCGGAGGCGCGGCCCCTCCTCCGCGAGGCACTGGCGATGCTCGAGGAGCTGCCGATCCACGCCTGGGCCGATCGGGCCCGTGACGCGCTCCGGGCCGCCGGAGGGAGGATCGCGGACGCGCCGTCGCCGGCCGCTGCGACGCTGACCCCGCAGGAGCTGCGCATCTGCGCTCTCGCGAGCACGGGGCTGTCGAACCGCGCGATCGCGCAGAACCTGTTCCTCTCGCCGCGCACGGTCGGCGCGCACCTGTACGCGGCGTACCGCAAGCTCGGGATCGGCGGGCGGGGCGAGCTCGCCGCGGTGCTCGGGAGGGACGCGGGCGCCGACGCCTGAGGCCGGACTCCGCTCGCAGGGGCACCCGGCCCCCGTTCGAGCGCAGACGCGCAGGCGCGCCCCGGAACGGCCGGGACGCGCCTGCGAGCGTGCCGCGCTACTCCTGGATGAAGGCCAGCAGGTCGGGGTTGATGACGTCGGCGTGGACGGTCAGCATGCCGTGCGGGTAGCCCTCGTAGATCTTGAGCGTCGAGTTCTGCAGCAGCTCGTGCTGCTTGAGCGCGGCGTCCTTGTAGGGGACGACCTGGTCGTCGTCGCCCTGGGTGACGAGGACGGGGACGGTGATCGCCTTCAGGTCCTCGGTCTGGTCCGTCTCCGAGAAGGCCTTGATGCCCTCGTAGTGCGCGAGCGCGGATCCGGTCATGCCCTGGCGCCACCAGTTGTCGACCACGGGCTGCGAGAGCTCGACGCCCTCGCGGTTGAAGCCGTAGAAGGGCCCGGAGGCCACGGCCTGGTAGAACTCGGCGCGGTTCGCCGCGAGAGCGTCGCGGAAGCCGTCGAACACCGAGATCGGCGTGCCCTCGGGGTTAGCCTCGGTCTGCACCATCAGCGGCGGGACCGACGAGACGAGGACGGCCTTGGCCACGCGACCCTGGGGCTCGCCGTACTTCGCGACGTAGCGCGCGACCTGACCGCCTCCGGTGGAGTGGCCGATGTGGATCGCGTTCCGCAGGTCGAGGTGCTCGACGACCGCGTTCACGTCGCTGGCGTAGTGGTCCATGTCGTGTCCGGTGCCGACCTGGGTCGAGCGTCCGTGCCCGCGGCGGTCGGTCGCGATGACGCGGTAGCCGCGCGCGTGGAAGAACAGCATCTGCGCGTCCCAGTCGTCGGACGACAGCGGCCAGCCGTGGTGGAAGACGATGGGCTGCGCGTCGGTGCTGCCCCAGTCCTTGTAGTAGATCTCGACGTCGTCGTCCGTGGTCACAAACGGCATCTTCGAACCTCCGTGCTCGTGTCGATCCCGAGCCCGGCCCGGGTCGTGTCCAAGGTGGTGCCTCCCCGGATGAGGGTGGGGAGCGGCTCCACGATAGGCGCGTGGGAGCGCTCCCTGAAGAGCGCGGGGAGATGTTCCGACGATCGTCCAGACCTGGTCGCATGGGCGGTGGCGAGGCCGCCGGCCGCGCACGCCGTGTGGGGTCGGATGACTCGTGACCCGCACCGCGGACGCTGACAGGATCGCGGCGGACGCGCCCTCCCGCGGCGCGCGGATCGGAGGTCGCGATGCCCACGACGACGCCCACGACGTCGGCCCTGCCGACGCCCCTGACGACGACGCTCCGGCCGGCGGTGCTCCGGTGACCGTCGAGGACCGCGTCCCGATCGAGCCGCAGGCGGTCGTCGCTCCGCTCAGCCGGTCCGCCGTCTTCCTCTCGCTCGACATCGTCGGCGGGCAGGACGCCGCGGACCGCGTGCGGGACGTCGTCGCCGACGTGGGCGGGATCCTCCGAGCGGTCGGCTTCCGCGACCTGGGCCTGCGCCTCTCCTGCCTGGTCGGGATCGGGAGCGACGCGTGGGGCCGCTTCGGCGGGGAGGGGCGCCCCGTACAGCTGCACCCGTTCAGGGAGGTGGTGGGCGCGGCGCACACGGCCGTCTCGACGCAGACCGACCTCCTGTTCCACATCCGGGCGGAGCGCGACGACGCCTGCTTCGAGTTCGAGCGCCTCCTGCTCGACGCGCTCGGCGAGGACGTCGTCGTCCGCGACGAGGTGGTCGGCTTCCGCTACTTCGACAACCGCGACCTGCTGGGCTTCGTCGACGGCACCGAGAACCCGACCGGGGAGGCGCTGCCCCGCGTCGCGCTGATCGGCGCGGAGGACGCGGCGTTCGCGGGCGGCAGCTACCTGGTCGTGCAGAAGTACCTGCACGACCTGACGTCCTGGCACGCGCTCACCACCGAGCAGCAGGAGCGGGTCATCGGCCGGAGCAAGGCCGACAACGTCGAGCGCGAGGACGATCCGGCGCAGCTCTCGCACAAGGGGCTCGCGACCGTGGTCGACGCCGGCGGGACCGAGCACGACATCCTCCGCGACAACATGCCCTTCGGCCGGCCCGGCAGGGGCGAGTTCGGCACGTACTTCCTCGGCCTGGCCGCCGACCTGTCGGTGATCGAGACGATGCTGACGCGGATGTTCGTCGGCGTGCCCGCAGGCCGGCACGACCGCCTCCTCGACTTCTCGACCGCGACGACCGGCGGGGTCTACTTCGTGCCCTCGCGGGACGTGCTCGAGGGCCTGGGCGGCTGACACGGGTGGGTCGTCGGGGCGCGGATCGAGTCGGATGACCGTGGTGCCGCCCGGGCCGGAGCGGTGGGATCGGAGCAGCGCAGGCGCGCAGGACGATCAGCAGGGAGAACGCCGTGGAACCCGACGACAGCACCGCTCCGCACCACGAGACCCCCGGTTTCGGAGACCCGGACCTCCCCCAGGAGGGGATCGTGAACACCGAGGGCGATCCCTCGGCGAACACGATGACCGGCCCGCAGAACCGCGTCCTGGAGGGACTGTTCCCGAACCAGATCGCCGCGCCCGCGACGGACATCAGCACGCAGCCGTTCTTCTGGTCCTCCTTCAACATCTCGCCGCGGCGGGTGCAGCGGGGAGGCTGGGCGCGCGAGCTCACGCAGGCCGACTTCGCGATCTCGAACGAGATCGCCGGCGTGAACATGTACCTCGAGGCCGGCGGGATCCGCGAGCTGCACTGGCACCAGAGCGCCGAGTGGGCGCTGATGACCAAGGGGAACTGCCGCATCACCACGCTCAGCCGCACCGGCCGGCCCAGCGTCGACGATGTGCAGGAGGGGGATCTCTGGTACTTCCCGCCCGGCCTGCCGCACTCCCTGCAGGGCCTCGGCCCGGACGGGGCGGAGTTCGTGCTCGCGTTCGACGACGGCGAGCAGTCCGAGAGCAACACGCTCCTGCTCACCGACTGGTTCGCGCACACGCCGCCTGACGTGCTGGCGAAGAACTTCGGCGTCGCGCAGGAGGTCTTCCGCGACATCCCGCTGCACGACCTCTGGATCTTCCCGGGCGACGTGCCCGGCGACCTCCAGGCCGACCGGGCCGCGGCCGGGGTGCAGGACGGCGACGAGGCGGTGATCTTCCGGCTCTCCCGCTCCGAGCCCGCGTACCAGAACAGCGGCGGCCGGATCCAGATCGCCGACAGCACGAACTTCCCGGCCTCGCGCACGGTCTCGGCCGCGCTGACGACCGTCGAGCCCGGCTCGATGCGCGAGCTGCACTGGCACCCCAACGCCGACGAGTGGCAGTACTACCTCCGCGGATCCGCTCGGATGACCGTCTTCAACACCGGCCCGCACGCCAACACGACCGACTTCCACGCCGGAGACGTGGGCGTCGTGCGCCGCAACTTCGGCCACTACGTGGAGAACACCGGCGACGACACGCTCGTCTACATCGAGACCTTCAAGAGCTCCCGCTACGAGGAGGTGTCGCTCGCCCAGTGGCTGAGCCACCTGCCGCCGTCGCTGGTCGCGCAGCACCTGAACATCCCGGAGGAGGTGCTGGCGACCTTCCCGCCAGGGACGCAGGGGATCACTCCGCTGCGCTGAGGGAGGGACGCGCTGAGGGGACGGGGACATGGCGGAGGATCACGAGGCGGCGCTCCTGCCGTGGGCGGGGAGGGCGGCGGTGCTGCTGGATCGGCACCTGCGCGTGCTGGCCGCGACTCCGCTCGCGCGGGCGCTCTCGCCCGCCTTCGCCCCAGGAGTGAGCATCGCCCGCTTCACCTTCCTGGACTCGTCCGAGGTCGAGGACCTGCCCTGCTGGGGCTCCGCCGCCGATCAGGTCGCGGCGATGCTCCGCGACTCGCTCGACCGGCACCGGGGGGACCGCGAGTTCCTGACGGTCGTCGGGGAGCTCTCGGCGAGGAGCCCGCGGTTCGCGGACTCGTGGGCGGCTGGAGCGGAGGCCGACGCACGCGGGTCGGTCGTGTTCCTCGACACCGCGGTCGGCTCCGTTCCGATGGACTACCGGCTGGTCCGGGACGGCGCGCGCCTCCTGCTCCTGTTCGAGGCGGGTGACGCGACGGATCGCGAGGCTCTCGCCCGGCTCGCGGCCACGCGTCAGGCGCCGGCCGAGGCGGCCAGCGCGGTGCCCGCCTCCGGAGCGGGCCGCAGCGAGGCGAGGACGTCGACGGCCGCAGCCGCCGGAGTCCCCGCTGCCGCGAGGTAGGTCACGACGTACCGGCCCGGAGCGCCGGCGAGCTCCAGGGTCTGCATCTCGAGGTCGAGCCAGCCGAACGGCTCGACGTGGACGCGGATCCACCGGTGGGTGAAGGGGCGGACCTGGTACTCGGCCCAGATCGACCGGAACAGCGGATTCTCGACCGAGCACTCGCCGACGATCTCGTGCAGCCGCGGATCGTCGGGGTCGCTGTAGAACCGCAGCGCGGCGATCAGCTCGCGGAAGACCTGGCCCCACGCCTGCAGCTGGTCCGGCGGGTCGCCGTCCGCCACGGCGCGCACGTAGCCGCGGGACGTGGAGAGCAGCATGTTGGCGCCGGGCACGCCCTTGTCGGGGGCGAGACGGCTCATCAGGTCGTTCGCGCCGAGGACGTCGAGGTTGCGGTCGAACGCGTACGCCGGGGTCCTCGGCCAGTGGGCGAGCAGCGACTCCGCGCCCTGGCCCGGCGGAGGGGAGTCGGGATCGCGCGGGCCGGGGCGCAGCCGGGCCAGCCGGAAGAGGTAGGCGCGCTCGAACTCGTCGAAGGCGAGCGCCTCGGCGAGGGCGTTCAGCACCTGGTCGGAGGGGGCGACGGCGTGCCCCTGCTCGACGCGGAGGTAGTAGTCGCGGCTGATCCGGGCGCGGTCGGCGACCTCCTCGCGGCGCAGGCCCGGCACCCGCCGCCGGGTGCCCGCGGTCGGCACGCCGACCTGCTCCGGCCGCAGCGCCGCCCGGCGAGCGCGGAGGAACTCCGCGAGGGGGCTGCGAGAGCTCATCGTGCGACTCCATCGGATCACCCGCCGCGTCGAGCGGCGGTCGTGCGGGGGTGGGGCCGTACCGGTCGTCCGGTGGGACACAGAGTACCGTCGGGCGCTCGCGGGGCCCACTGCCCTCCTGTGCCTCCTGCCCGGCGCCGACCGGGAGACGGGCGCTCGGGACGGTTCGACAGAGGGTGCGCTCCGGAGGGTTCCGACAGAGGGAGGAGAGCGCGGCCGCGCCCGGCGGTCAGCATGGGGTCCTCGGAACCCGTCCCTCAGGAGTCGCGATGACGATCAGTGCACTCTCCTCGCCGCCCGCGCACCCGAGCGCCCCCGAGGACGTGGTGGTCCGGATGCTGAGCTCGGCGTCGCCCGCGCGGGAGCGGCTCCTGGTGGTCGAGGGCGGGATCGGCTCGGGCCGGACGCACATGCTGCGCTCCGCCGCGGCCACCGCTCGCGCCGCCGGCTGCGAAGTCGTGGAGGTGCGGCCGGACCGGGGCGACGCCGTGATCGGCGCGTCCTCGCTCGCACTGTTCGCCACGCTGATCGGCCGTCTGCAGCGGGTGCGCGACTCCTCCGCCTCGCCCTGCGACCCCGGCTTCCTGATCGTCGTCGACGACTGGGAGCGGTTCGACGTCGCCGCCCGCGAGACCCTCCAGGCCCTGGTGACCCGGCTGGTCGACGAGGTCGGCGCCGCCTGCCTCCTCGCCACCGGCGACCGGCGCGTCCTCGCCGGCTGGGAGGGCCTCCGGCACCGTCGCACCGAGCCCCTCGACGCGGAGGCGGCCTGCGGCTTCCTGCGCGCCCACGGCGGCCGGCGGTCGCTCGCCGTCGAGGCGCGCCTGTTGCGGGTCGCGGAGGGGAATCCGCTGCTCCTCGACGTCCTCGGGCGGGCCTGGGCCGACGAGGACGCTCCCTCGCCCTTCCCGGTCTACCCGCGGCTCGAGCAGGCCGAGACCAGGGTGCTCGACCTGCTGGCTCCGCTGTCGGAGGAGTGCCGGGAGGCGCTCCTGGTCGCCGCGGTGGCGGGCGCCGAGTTCACGGAGAGCATCGGGTCGGCCCCCGGAGACGGGGACCGCGCCCTGGTGCAGGCGGGGATCCTGACGGCGGGCGGCCGTGCGTTCCGCGACCCGGTGGTCCGCGCGGTGGTGCTCTCGACGGCGTCGCCCCGAGCGCTGCGGGCGGCACGGAGGCGGCTCGCCGAGCGCCCGGAGTCGGCCCCGCACCTCCGCCTGCTGCTCGCGGCGGACGACGCGGCCGGGCCGGAGGAGCGGGCGCGGCTGCTGAGGGACGCGGCGGAGGAGCGACTCCGCGCGGGTCGGCCGCAGGAGGCGCTGCTCCTCTTCGCCGAGGCGCGGTCGAGTGCGCGCGGTGCTGCTCAGGAGGAGCTCGAGGCGCGCGCGGCCGCCGTCGCGGCCTTCACCGGCGACGCGGCGGCCCTCGAGCGGGTGGTCGAGCGCTCGCGGGAGGACGGCGGGGTTCTCGGGGCCGGCGTCGAGGCGGCGCGGCTGGCCGATGCGCTGCTCCGCACGGGGGACGTGGGCGGGGTCCGCCGCGCGGCCCTCCGGGGGCTCGGCGCTCGGGTGGGGCGTGGGGGCGCGGGAGTCGGTGGTGCCTCGCTCGCCGGCGGTGCCTCTCCAGTCGGCGGTGTCGCTCCCGCCGAGACCGACGCCTCCCGCGACGACGCCGGCAGCCTCTCCGCCGACCGCGTCGCCCCTCACGCCGCCGCCGACCTGCTGACGACCGTCCTCCACCTCGCCTGCATGCTCCGCAGCGATCCCGCGTGGTGGCAGGAGGCGCTCGCCGTCGGCGAGGAGCACCCCCTCGATCCTGTCCTGCGCCTCGTGGAGGCCTGCGTGCAGCCGGTCCCGGACGAGGAGTGGGAGCGTCGCCTGCGGCTCGCCGAGGACTCCGCGGTCACGGGCGACCCGTGGAAGACGGTCGCGCTGCACCTCGCCTGGTCGCTGCTCGAGGTCTCGGACGAGCGCCGCGACTGCCTCGCCGGGCTCCTCGACGGCGGGGAGGAGGCGGACGGCCTGCCCGGCGCCCTCGCCTTCCTCCGCCGCGGCACCACCGCACTCGACGGCGGTCGCCTCGACGACGCCTCGGCCGACCTCGACCGCGCCGCCGCCCGCGCCGACGACCTGCCCGCCGTGCGCGCGCTGATCGACGCGACTCGAGCCCGGGTCCACGCCGTGCAGGGCGACCGCGCACGCACCCTCGAGTGCGCCGAGCGCGCGACGGCCTGGGCGCTGCGGCACGGAGCGGCGTCGGTCGCGCGCGCCGCCGATCACGCCCTGTGCTCGCTCGACCTCGGCGGCGGCCGTTTCGAGGAGGCACACGCCCGCTCCTCCTCCCGCGCCGGCGGCGATCCGCTGGAGCTCCTCGACGCAGCCGAGGCCGCCTCGCGCCTCCGCCTGCCCGAGCACTGCGCCGAGCTGGCGACGGCCGCGGCGGACCTCGCCGCGCGGCCCCTCGCTCCCCGCGGGCGGATGCTCGCCCTCGCGGCGACCGCGGTCCTCGATCAGACCGGCGGCGCGGGCGCCCTCTTCGAGCGCTCCCTCGACCCGGCCTCCGAGGAGTGGCCGTTCGAGCGGGCGCGCGTCCAGCTCTGCCACGGCGAGTGGCTGCGCCGCCGGATGCGCCCGCTGGAGGCGCGCACCCGGTTCCGCCAGGCCGCCGCGGGATTCGCCGCGGTGGGGGCCGAGCTCTGGCTCGCCCGCGCCCAGCACGAGCTGCGGGCGGCGGGCGGAGCGGGGGAGGCGCCGGTCGCCGCCGACCTCAGCGAGCAGGAGCGGCGCGTGGTCTCTCTGGCCGCTGCCGGCCTGTCGAACAAGCAGATCGCCCAGCAGCTCTTCGTCTCGCCCCGCACCGTCAGCGGGCACCTGTACCGGATCTTCCCCAAGCTCGGGGTGACCTCGCGGGCCGGGCTCCGCGACGCGCTCCTCAGCCTCGAGGACGCCCGGAGCGCATGACGGAGCCGCAGGATCGAGTCATCCGACCTGGTGCTTGCCGCCGCGGGAGGCGCATGCTGAGCGCATGACGTCGCAGCAGATGATCGACCCCTCCGTCCCGCCGAGCGGCCCCGGCTGCGTCGAGTGCGAGCAGTCCGGCTCGTGGTGGCTGCACCTGCGCCGCTGCGCGCTCTGCGGGCACATCGGCTGCTGCGACGACTCGCTGAACCGCCACGCGACGGCCCACTACCACTCGACGGGCCACGCGGTCATCCGCAGCTTCGAGCCCGGCGAGGACTGGTTCTGGGACTACCGGACCGACGACTACGCCGACGGCCCCGCCCTGGCCGACCCGCAGAGCCACCCGGCGAGCCAGACCACCCCGGGGCCGAAGGACCGCGTGCCGCGCGACTGGCAGTACCTCCTCGCCGAGCGCGCCGAGCGCGCCGAGCGCGCCGAGCGCGCCGAGCGCGCCGAGCGCGCCGAGCGGGGCTGAGCCGCGCGCCTCCGCGGGAGCGCAGGACTTTCGCGAGAGTCCAGGAGTTGTCGCACTCGGCATCGACTGCGACAACTCCTGGACAGTCGCCGGCCGCCGGCTCCCTGCGCACGTCCGCAGGCGGCGTGCAGACAGAAGTCGCCGTGCTCGCGACCGACCACGGCGACTTCTGGATGGTCGCGGCGGCCCGCCGAGGAGCGATCGCCACGAGGTCCAGGAGTTGTCGCACTGGGCGTCGAGTGCGACAACTCTCGAGCAGTCGCGGCCGTCGGAGCCGCCGACACCCAACGCTTGTTTACAGGCGGCGTGCAGCCAGAAGTCGCCGTGCTCGCGACCGACCACGGCGACTTCTGGATGTTCGCGGCGGCCCGCCGAGGAGCGATCGCCACGAGAGTCCAGGAGTCGTCGCACTGGGCGTCGAGTGCGACAACTCTTGAGCAGTCGCGGGAGCAGGTCGGAGCCAGCTGCCCAGCCGGCGGCCGACGCCGCGCCTGATCGGCGTTCGTCAGCTCCAGACCCCGCCGGCCGGACCCCGCCCCGTCACCCCCTCTCGACCCCGTCCAGCGCTTCCGCCTCGGCGATCCGCAGCCGCATCTGCCGGTAGCGGTGGAACTGGTACACCCCGTGCAGCACCGCGAGGACGACCGCGGCCGCCATCCCGCACGCGATCGCGGGGACCTCGTCCGCGCCGCTCTGCGTCAGCGCGAGCGCGACTCCGGCGCCCGCCACGATCGAGTTGACCACCGCGATCGCCGAGGACATCGTGAAGAAGATGCCCCGCCAGCTCTGCCGTCGGCCGATCTCGAGCAGCTCGTTCGGCGCGTGGCGGCCGCGCGGCACCGCGAAGTAGGCGCCCGCGCCGGGCAGCAGCGTGCCGTAGTAGCGGCGGATGCGCTGGATGGCCGTCAGCGCGGCGATGTCCTCCATCGAGGTCTGCACCAGCCGCTCGTAGGTGAACACCCCCAGCAGCACGACGACCGGGATGATCACCGCGAGGAACCCCATCGCGTACCGGGTCGGGGCGAGGAAGCCGAAGGCCACGAGCGAGCTGGAGAGCATCGTCAGATAGAGCGAGGCGCGGCTGCTCGACTCCGTCACGGTGATGCCGCGCGCCGACTCCAGCACGAAGTGCTCGGTCAGCAGGGCGTTGAGGAACGCGGCCGGCCGGTCCGGGAGCGACGCGGCGGAGACGGCGGCCTCGGGCAGCGCGGGCGTGCGGGGAGGGTCCTCC
The DNA here is from genome assembly GCF_009866585.1 of Rathayibacter sp. VKM Ac-2762. NCBI lineage: Bacteria > Bacillati > Actinomycetota > Actinomycetes > Micrococcales > Microbacteriaceae > Rathayibacter > Rathayibacter sp. VKM Ac-2762. The sequence continues at coordinate 2,895,838 of NZ_CP047419.1, forward strand.
TCGTCGAGGCGGTCGCTCGGCTCCGGATTCACGGCCGCACCTCTCGCGGGGACCGCACCTCTCGCGGGGCCGCCCCGCGGCGTCCGCTCTTCGAGTCATCCGACTCGCGCACCCGCTCCACCCGCGCGCCTACCGTCGGACGCGACGCCGAGCACCGCCACCGGGGCGCGTGCGCAGACACCGAAGGGCCGTTCATGACCGACACCCGCCACCTCCACTCGAACCAGCGAGACACCCTCGAGCGGCTGCTCGAGGACTCGCCGAGCCACAACGTCCTCTGGGCGGACGTGCTGACGCTGCTCGAGGCCGTCGGCACCGTCCACGAGAAGCACGACGGCGCCTTCTCGGTGACGGTCGGCTCGACGACCGAGACGCTCCACCGGCCGCACCACAAGGACGTGGACGAGCAGCAGCTCGTCGACCTGCGCCGCCTGCTCCGCGGAGCGGGGTACGGCGCATGAGCGCGGGGACGCCCGCCGACCTCACCGGGTCGGCGGCCGAGCGCCTCCGCCGGCTGGACGCGCTCGACGCCGGTGCGCTGACCGAGGAGTGGCTGCTGCGCCAGCTGCGCCTCGCGCTCGGGGATCTCGCCGCGCTCGAGCCGGCCGCCGAGGCCGAGCAGGAGCGGCGCGAGGACTTCTGATGCGGCGGGCGGCCGTCCGGGGGTGCACGCGGCCGGCACCCGGACGGCCGCCGGCCCGCACCCCGCAGCGCCGCCCCGCTCCGCCGCTCATCGCCCGGCCGCCACGGTGCGGGCGCGCAGCAGCACGCCGGCCGTCGCGGTCGCCGCCAGCACGAGCGCCGCGAACACCGTCAGCACGATCGTCGCGGCGACGAGGTTGAGCGCCGCTCCCGCCGCCAGTGCGGGCACCGCGAGTCCCGTGTACGCGACCAGGAACACCACCGCCAGGGTCTCGCCCCGGCGGGCGGGATCCGCGAGGGCGACCGCTGTGCCGATCGACCCCTTGAAGAGCAGCCCCACCCCGAAGCCCGAGACGACGGCGCCGGCGAGGAACACCCCCAGCTGCGGAGCGATCGCTCCGGCCGCGACCGCCGCGAGCCCGACCGCGCAGCCCGCCACCGCGATCGAGAGCTGCAGGCGCGTCCCCACCTTCACGAGCAGCAGCTGGCCGAGGGCCGCGGAGGCGAACACGGCGAAGGACGTCGCGCCGGCCAGCAGGTGGTCGCGCACCTGGAAGGTCTGCACCAGGAACGTCGGTGCGAGCGAGGTGAAGAGGCCGAGGACGGAGAAGGCCGAGAACGCTCCGAACGCCGCGAGCAGGAACGCCCGGCGCGCGTCCGCCGGCACCGAGAGCCGCTGCGGCCGGTAGGCGGGCGCCGTCTCCGGCACGTCGACCGTCTCGGGCACGAGGAGCAGCGCCAGGCCCGCCACGAGCAGCGCGACCAGGAACACCTGGTGCGGCAGGAGGAGCGGATCGGGCAGGAACTCGGCGAAGACCCCGCCGAGCAACGGGCCCAGCGAGAGTCCGCCGAGGTTCACCGCGCCCGAGATCGACGCGGCGACGATCGTGTTCTCGTCGGGCCGGGCGCGGGCGCGCAGCTCGCCGAGGTGGGCGGTCGCCGTGGCGGTGAGCATCCCGATGCTGACGCCGTTGACGAAGCGGGCGACGATCAGCCCCGGCACCTCCGTCGTCAGCGAGAAGAGCACGGCCGAGACCGCCGAGACGAGCACCGCGATCAGCAGCACTCGGCGGCGGCCGAGCCAGTCGCTGACGTGACCGGCGAGGTACAGGCTCACGATCACTCCGACCGCGTAGGCGGCGAAGACGACGGTGATCACGAACGGCGGGAAGCCGTCGAGCTGCTGGTAGAGCGGGTAGAGCGGAGTCGGCACCGTCGAGTACGCCATCACGAGCAGGAAGGTCGCGGCGACGATCCAGAAGCCGACGCCGTGGCGCACCGTCGGCAGCCGGCGGCTCACGAGGTCTCCTGCAGGTGGCGGTGGGCGAAGGTGACGGCCATCGCGCCCTCGCCGACGGCGGAGGCGACGCGCTTGACCGAGCTGCGGCGCACGTCCCCCGCGGCGAAGGAGCCGGGGACGCTGGTCTCGAGGTAGAACGGCGCCCGCTCGAGCGGCCAGTCGGGAGCGGCGTGCTCGCCGGCGAGGTCCGGTCCCGTCACGAGGTAGCCGCCGGAGTCGCGGACGATCGCGGTCTCCGCCGCCCACGTCGTGTCCGGCTCGCCGCCGATGCAGACGAAGAGGTGGGAGGTGGCGAGCGCCCCGTGCGCGCCGGTCGCCGAGTTCTCGACCTCGATCGACTCGAGGGCGTCGGCGCCGTGCAGGCGGGTGACGCGCGAGTCGAGGAGGATCGTCACGTTCGGCTGCCGGACGACGCGCTCCGCGAGGTAGGAGGAGAGGCTGTCGGCCAGATCCGGGCCGCGGACCAGCATGGTCACGTGCCGCGCGTGCGCCGAGAGGTTCATCACGGCCTGCCCGGCCGAGTTGCCGCCTCCGACGACCACGACGTCCTCGCCCTCGCAGAGCGGCGCCTCGCTCGTGCCGGCACCGTAGTAGAGGCCGACGCCGAGCAGCTCGTCCTCGCGCTCGAGGCCGAGCCGGCGCCACTGGATGCCCGTGGCGCAGATGTTGGTGCGGGCGACGACGGTCGTCCCGTCGGCGAGCAGCGCGTGGATCCGGTCGTCGGCGAAGCGCCCGCGGATCCCCTCGCGCATCCGCAGCAGCTCGGCGCCGAACGAGACGGCCTGCTGCCGCGCGCGCTCGGCCAGATCGGCTCCCGCGATCCCGTGCGGGAAGCCGAGGTAGTTCTCGATCAGGCTGCTGGAGCCGGCCTGCCCGCCGATCGCCGAGCGCTCGAGGACCACGACCTTCAGCCCCTCCGAGGCGGCGTACACGGCGGCCGAGAGCCCGGCCGGGCCGGCTCCGTAGATGGAGAGGTCGTACTCCGCGAGCCGCGGCGAGCCCACCCAGCCGAGCCGGGCCGCGACCTCGGCGAGCGTCGGATCGGAGGCGCGGCTGCCGTCCGGGAACACCACGAGGGGGAGCGACGCGGTGGCGAGCGGATGCCCGGCGACGGCGAGGCACTGCTCGTCCGTGTCGATCGGCGTCCACGAGAACGAGACGACGCTGCGCGAGAGGAGGTCGCGGATCTCCCACGCGTCGCGGCTCTCGCGCCGCCCGTAGAGGCGGACCTGCGGGAGGTCCCCGGCCACGGTCACGAGGCCCGCCGCCGCTCGAGCCCGTCGCGGAACTTCATCAGCTTGAGGCAGAGGTGCAGCGTGCTGCGGGCGAGGCCGTCGTCGAGCGCCTCCCGGACCGCCTCGGGCAGGTTGTCGAGGCGGTAGTAGAGCGTGGTGCGGTGGATGTGGAGGAGCCCGCACGCCTCCCGCACGCTGCCGCGCACGTCGAGGTAGGCCTCGACCGTCCGCCGCTGCACCTCGTCGCCCCGCTCGAGCAGCATCGCCGCGGCCGGCGAGAGCATGGCGAGCTGCGAGCTGTCCGCCCCGATCGAGGCGAGGAGCACCCAGGCCCCGAGCTCGGCGATGTCGGCCCGGCCGCGGCCGTCGGGCAGGGAGCCGACGATGGTCGCCGCGAGGGCGGCCCGCTCGGCGGTCGGGAGGAGGTCGTCGTCGCGGACGTCGAAGCGCGCCGAGCCGATCGCGTCGACGGCCGTGCCGCGGCCGCGCGCCTCCGCCCGCAGGACGTCGTCCGCCTCCGCGGCGGCCTCGGGCGCCTCCACGCTCACGAAGAACAGCACGCCCTCCTGGTCGCCGAGGAACGTCAGCCCGGAGGCGGCGCTCGCGTCGATCCGCCGCGCCAGCGCCGTCCGCTGGAGGGAGCCGGTCGGGCCGGTCAGCCGCACCGCGCGGACCACGGTCTGGGCGTCACGGCGCAGCCAGCGGCGCTCGACCGCCTCGGCGAAGGAGGCGCGCCGGGTGCCGCCGTCGGCCGCCAGGAGCGCCGCGAGGACGTCCGCGCGCCGGGAGCTGCCGCCCGCCCGCGTCGAGGGGCCGAGGAGGCGGCGGATCGCTCCGACGGCCGCATCGATGAGCGAGTACTCGGCCGGAGTGAGCGGCGCGGGCCGCTCCCGGGGGAGGAGGAGGGTCGCGAGCCGGCCCCGCGGATCCTGGACGGGGAACACCCCGTCGCGGGGCGCCTCCTCGCGCGCGCGCGTCGCCACCAGTACCCGGCTCGAGGCGTCCTCGATCGTCACCGGGCGGTCGAGAGCCTGGGCGAGCTCGTCGGCGAGGTCCTGCAGAGTCATCGGCGGGGATCCGTGTGAGGGGCCATGCCGTGATCCTCGCGGAGGGAGCCCTCTCGAAGCGTGGCCCTTCCAGGCCCACCTTCCGCGTCGGCTCCGCTGCCGGCCGCGATGAGGCGCTCAGCCTCCGCTGCCGGGGCGGTCCCCGGGGATCCCGTCCGCGAGGAGGCGGTCGAGGACGTCCGGCCAGTCGAGCAGGACGCCGATGTGGCCTCGACCGGACCGGATCGTGAGCTCCGCAGCCGGGTGGAGGCGGCGGATCCGCTCCGCGTGGGCCACCGGGACCACCCTGTCCGCGGCGCCGTGGAGGAGGAGGACCGGCGCCGCCAGGCGCGAGAGGTCGACTCCCCAGGGCATGACGAGGGCGAGGTCGTCGTCGACGCTCCCGCCCTGTTCGAGCTCCGAGGCGCGTCCGGCCTCTGCGCCGAGCGCCGTCAGCGGGCCGTCGAGGGCCGAGTAGTCGTCACCGGTGAACTGCTCCGGATCGAAGCGGGCAGTCGCCCCCCCACTCCTCGCGCGCAGCCCGGCCGTCGCGCGCGCTGCGGAGAGCGCCCGGATCCTGCATGCCGTCGAACCACGCTCCGTCGTCACTGAAGGGCGCCGGGCTGCCGAACGTCGCGACGCCCAGGACGCGATCACCTCCGAGAGCCCCGACGGCCAGCGCGTGCGGGCCGCCGCCGGAGTAGCCCGTCACCACGAAGCGCTCGATCCCGAGCAGGTCGGCGACGCGGAGCACATCGGCGGCCGCATCCGCGATGCTCCGTCCGGGAGCGCGCATCGAGCCGCCGAAGCCGGGACGGGCGACGGAGACGAGCCGGATGCCGCGCGCCGCAGCGGCGTCGACGTGGGGAGCGAGGAGTGCGCCGGTGTGCGGTGTCCCTCCGCACCAGACGACGACAGCGCGGGGGGCTCGAGTGCCGAGGAAGTCGTGGGCGACGAGCGTGCGCGAGTCGACGCGGAACTCGTGCCGGGACGTAGCGGCGCGTCCGGTCATGGAGGAACGGTAGCCGCAAGTCGAGGGCAGTGCGCGTCGCCCGGCCCGACCGGGATGCGACGTCTCGTCGTAGGGTCGACGGGAGGGTCGGTGGACCCTCGGACGGGAGGGGTCCGCATGTCGATCGACGAGGTGTCCGACGGGATCGAGGCCGCCGCCGCGCTGCCGCACGTGCGCTCCGGCTTCTCCGGCGCGACACCGTACGGGATCGCGCAGCGCTTCGCCGCGGGGGAGCTGACGCGGGAGCAGGCCGTCGACGAGCTCGGCCGCTGGCGCTACCGGCCCGGATCGCCGAGCGACGGCTTCGACTGGACGACCCTCGACCCGGGGGAGTTCGAGGAGGTCCGCCGGGCCCTGTCCCATGGTCTGCTCGACGACGCGATGTACGACGAGATCCTCGACCGGTACAGCGGGCAGGGCTCCTCCGGCGAGAGCGCGGCGTCCGCGGAGGAGAGCGCATGAGCGCCGGCCCCCTCGACCTCGCCTTCACCGCCCCGATCGGTGTCGCCGTGAAGGGCGACCTCTGGTCGTGCGTCGAGGTGCCCGGCTCCGTCGAGCTGCTCGGCACAGGGAGGTCGGTGAAGGTGGTCGCCACCGTCGACGGCGAGCCGGTGACCGCGGGCCTGCTGCCGAACGGCACCGGCGGTCACATGCTGTCGATCAGCGCGAAACTGCGGAAGACGATCGGCAAGGACCTCGGCGACGTCGTCACCGTCCACCTGACCGAGCGCCTGAGCTGAGCCGTCCGGCTGGCCCCGATGCGCGTGCGGATGGTTGACTCGACGGATGCGGAATCGAGTCCTGTTCGTCGTCGGGGTCACAGCGATGTTCGTCGCGCTGGTGCTGAGGCTGGTGTGGCCGGCCGGTGAATTCGCCTCCGGCTTCTCGCTCGCCCTGCAGCTGAGCGGCATCCTGCTCCTCCTGGTCTACGGGGTGAAGCACGTCACGGGGCGGCCGCGCCGGAGCTGAGCTCCGGAATCGGAGAGAGACCCGTGAGCGGAGCGGAGGAGCCGGCCTGGGCGGATCCGGAGCCGGAGGTCCACCGGGCGCTCGCGCGGTGGGCGGCGGAGTGCGCGGAGCGCGCCCTCCCGGCGTTCGAGGAGTGGGACCCGGACGATCCCCGGCCCCGGCGCGCGCTCGACGTCCTCCTCGCGTGGGAGCGGGGCGAGGCTCCGATGACGGAGTGCCGCTCGGCGGCCTTCGCGGCGCACGCCGCAGCCCGCGCCGCGACGCAGGCGGGCGAGCCGGCCGCCACCGCTGCCGCGCGGGCGGCCGGGCAGGCCGCAGCCGTCGCGCACATGGTCGATCACTGCTCGCACGCCGCCGTGTACGCCGCGAAGGCGGTCGGACTCCGGGGGAGCGACGCCGACCGGGACGCGGAGCGCCGTCACCAGTGGCAGGGCCTCGACCCCGCGCTGCGCTCCCTCGGCTTCCCGAAGGGGCTGTGACGCCGGCCCGGTGCACCTCACCGGGTCGGCGCCCGCGCGCTCAGCGGTGCGCGGGTCGGAGCCCCAGCAGCGTGTCGACGACCACGAAGGCCGCAAGGCTCGCCCCCAGGAGCGGGAGGAACAGCCCGACCGCGGCGGCGACGACCAGGACGGACGCGACTCCCCACCACGGCGCGCGCCGGAGCGCTCCCCGGGCCGGCGGGGTGCCGCCGAGCCGCCGGGGGCCGCGGGTGGGGCGGCGCTTCCACCACATCAGGTACCCGAGCACGACCATCGTGGCGATGCCGGCCGCGGTGACGAACAGCAGCAGCTGGTTGGGCAGCCCGAACATCGAGCCCATGTGCGTGTCGATGCCCCAGCGGGAGAGCTTGGCGACGAGGCCGAAGTCGGCGAAGTCGACCCGGTCGACGACCTGCATCGTGCTCCCGTCGATCGCGACGCCGTCGACCTCGGTCGGGAAGCTGCGCTGGATCTCCTGCACGACCCAGGCCGAGCCCTCCGCCGCGGGCGGCCGGATCTCGACCAGTCCCGTGTTCACGTTGACCTCGCGGGCGACCGAGAGCACCGAGTCGTAGGCGGCCGGAGAGTAGCCCGCCGTCGACTCGACGGCGTCGCCGGTGGCCGCGCCGTGTCCGGCGTGCCCGGCGTGCTCGTCGGCCACCTCGCCGGTCCGGTCGCCGAGCGTCGTCCCCAGCGAGGGCGTGGTCCAGCCGACTGCGGAGCGGAGGGTCTCGAAGTTCCCGCCTCCGTAGAGCGACCAGGTGATGCCTGTGGTCGAGAGGAACAGGGCGCCGACGAGCAGCCAGACGCCGGTGGAGGCGTGCCAGGAGAACAGGCGCTTGTAGCCGGTGGTCCTCGGCGCGGGGCGCAGCAGGTCCCTCTTCACGCGGGCGCGGCGGAGGCGGATGATCCAGAGGCCCAGGCCGGCGAGGGCGACGACCCCCAGCCACGAGGCGGCGAGCTCGCTGTAGGAGCGGCCCACGTCCCCGAGGTGCAGCGTCCGGTGCAGGTCGCTGATCCAGGTCCGCAACGGCAGGGCGCCGCTGGTGCCGTAGGCGGTGAGGTCGCCGCGGACGTCGGCGGTGGCCGGGTCGATGAAGACCGCGCGGGTCTCGCTGGCGCCGAGCGCCGGGTCCGCGTACATCACCCGGGTGGTGTCGCCGGGGTTCGGGGCGGGGCGGACGGCGACGATGCTCTGCCCGCCTCCGGTGTACGCGTCGGCGGCGTCGATCTGGTCGGCCAGGGGCAGGTAGGTGTCCGCTTCGGGGGCGTGCAGCTCCTGCGCGTAGACGACCTGCTCGAGCTGCGGGGTGAGTGCGTAGAGCGCTCCGCTGGTCGCGGCGACGAGGATGAACGGCCCGACGAACAGGGCGGCGGAGAAGTGCAGGCGGAGCAGCAGCTGTCCGAGCCAGCCTCCGCTGCTTCTGCGCGGCGGGGGCGGGGTGTCGGCGGAGTCGCGGGGTCTCGTGGCGGTGGTGGTCATGCTTCTGGTCCTTCGGTGCTGTGGCGGGTGCCGGTGAGGGTCAGAGGAGGGTGTCGCCGATGTAGCCGCCCTCGACGCAGCCCGGCGGGATCGCGAAGACGGCGGAGCCGATCGGCGTCGTCCACTCGTTGAGCAGGTCCAGCTCGTCCAGTCGCATCTGGATCGGCACGAACTGCGCGGTGACGTCGGCCTGGTACGCCGCGAAGATCAGCCCGGAGTTCGAGATGTCCTCGCCCGTCGGGGTGTCGTCGTAGTTGTAGGCGCGGCGGTGGAAGCGCTCGGCGGTGTTCTCCGAGCGGGCGCGCCTCATGTGCGAGAACTCCGGGATCACCGGGAAGCCGATGGCCGTCGTCGCCTCGAAGTCGGGCTCGTCGGCCTCCGCCGTCCCGGTGAGGGGCGCGCCGTTCGCGAGGGTCCGCCCGACGGACTGCTCGCGGCCGCTGCGGTCCAGGCGGTCCCACTTGTCGAGGTCCATCCGGATCCGGCGCAGCACCAGCCCGGTGCCGCCGGCCAGCCAGCCGTCGCGGACCCAGACCAGCTCGTCGAAGTCGACGTCCTCGGGGCGCGGATTGACGGTCCCGTCGACCTGGCCGAACAGGTTCCGCATCGTGGTGCCGGCCTTCTCGGAGCCGTGCGCCCGGCGGAATCCGGTCTGGGTCCAGCGGACGGTCGCGAAGGTGCGGGTGTTCTTCAGCAGCATCCGCAGCGCGTGCGCGATCGTGAACGCGTCGTCGGCGTGGAACTGCAGCAGCAGGTCCCCGTCGTTCCACTGCTCCTCGAGCCGGTCGATCCCGAACGCGGGCAGCGGTGCCAGCCAGGCCGGCTTCGCCGCATCGCCGGCCGCGAGGGACACGAGCCTCGGCCCGAACCCGAAGGTCACGGTGAGGCGGGCGGGGACCACGCCGAGCTCGGGCTCGGAGTCGGCCAGGGCCGGCTGCCCCTGGGTGAGGCGCGCGGCGTCGTCGGACAGGATGCGCAGCATCCGCCGCAGCCCGTCCCGGTCGGTGCTCTCGCGCAGATCGAGGGCGACGAAGGTCGCGTGCGCCTGCGGTGTCGCGGCGATCCCCGCCTGGTGCGCACCGTGGAAGGGGATCGTCTCGTCGCCGTTCAGCGCCGCGGCCGCTGCCGGCGCAGCGCCGCCGCGGCCGAGCAGCTGGTCCGCTCCGATCGCACCGGCCGCGCCGATGCCGGCGACTGCTCCGCCGAGGAGGAGCCGTCGCCGGCTGACGGCGCTGCGCGGGCGCTCGTCGGCGCCGTGGCCGGTCTCGCGGTCCTCGCTCATCAGCCCTCTCCGCCCATGTCCATGTCCATGTCGCCGCCCTCGTAGTCCTCGTTCGCGCCGGCGTAGTCGCGCGCCGGGACGGTGAACTCCGTCGTGGAGTCGTCCGAGAAGGTGAGGGTGACGGTGACCTCGTCTCCGGCGACGATCGGCGCGGTGAGGTCCATCAGCATGATGTGGTTCCCGCCGGGGGCGAGCTCGAGGCTGCCGCCGGCGGGGATCGTGAAGCCGCTCTCCTTGGCGCGCATCACCATCTCGCCCGACTCGTTCGCCACGGTCTCGTGCAGCTCCAGCTCGGAGGACGCGGCGGAGGTGGCGGACACGACGGTGACGTCCTCGGTGCCGGAGTTCTCCAGCTCACCGAACGCGGCGGACATGCCGGAGTCGGCGGCCTTCACCCAGCCGTCGGTGATGCTCACCTCGGTCGCGGCGGGCGCGACCTCGGCGGAGGGGCTGCCGGAGGCTCCGGCACTGCAGCCGGTCAGGGCGAGCAGGGCTGCGGCCGAGAGGGCGGAGAGGGTGGTGACGTGTCGAGTGCGCATGGTGTGGCGCCTTCCTGTGAAGTGGTGCGGTGGGTGGAGGACGTCGGCGGTCACGACGACGTCCGGTCTTCGGTGGTGGTCGAGGGCCGCCCGCGGCGGCGGGTGATCAGGAGGAAGGCCGCGACGGCGAGGACCGCGCCGGTCAGACCGATGAGAACCGGTCGGAGGACGTCCGGCGGGGCCTGCGAGGAGGCGGCTGCGACGACGGTCGGCTCGATGGTCGGGGTGGATTCCGCCACGGCCGCGGCCTGCGCCGAGGCGCCGTCGCCGACGGTGAAGGGGACGACGCCCGCGATCGGGTGGCCGTCGGCGGAGACCACCCGCCACTTGAGGTCGTAGGAGCCGCCCGGAAGCGCCGCCTCGAGCGGAGCGGTGACCGTCGAGTCGGTCAGCTCGACCGGGCCGGACACGTGGTCGATGCCGTCCATGTCGGTGACGAGGACCAGCGCGCCGATCGTGAGGACGTCCTCGGAGTACGTCAGCGTCACCTCCGCGGGCGAGTTCGTGAAGTGCTCACCGGAGCCGGGAGTGCTGCTGATCAGCTGGTCGTGCGCCTGGACGGGCCCGGCCGTCCCGATCAGGACGCCCGCCAGGGCGAGGGCTGCCAGCGCGGCGGGAAGCCGTCGCAGGGGTCGAGAGGTCATCGGTCGGTCTCCTTCGTGGTGGTCGGACGGGGAGTGCTCCAGCTGTCGAGCCGGTTCAGACGGTCGTTGTAGGCGGTGAGCTCGGCCTCGCCGTCGCGGTCGGCGCGCCGGTCGTAGCGCTTCGCGGTCCTCTCCTCGGAGCGCACCCACTGCGCGACCACGACGAGGGCGATCAGCACCATCGGGATCTCGCCCGCCGACCAGGCGATCCCTCCGCCGACGCCCTGGTCGGCGAGCAGCGCCTCCGTGTCGGTGTACCCGAGCGCGGTCCACCAGGACGCGGCCAGCACGGTGGTCTGCGACATGATCGCCAGGCCGAAGAAGGCGTGGAACGCCAGCGTCGCGAGCATCACCAGCAGCCTCAGCACGTGGCCGGGCCGGTTCGGGCCGGGGTCGACGCCGATCAGGACCCAGAAGAAGAGGTAGCCCGTGGCGAGGAAGTGCAGGGTCATCAGGACGTGGCCCTGGTGGCTGAACATCGCCCACTCGAACCAGCCGGTGTAGTAGAAGACGACCAGGCTGCCGGCGAAGAGCACGGCGGCGACGGGCGCCCGCGACAGCACGGCGAGGTAGCGGGAGTGCACGACGGCGAGGATCCACTCGCGCAGCCCGCGCCCGCCGTCGCGGCGCACCGGCAGCACCCGCAGAGCGAGCAGCACCGGTCCGCCGAGCACGAGCAGCGGCGGCACGACCATCATCAGCAGCATGTGCTGGATCATGTGGGTGCTGAAGTGCACCTGCCCGTACACGGCCGGGCCGCCGCTGGTCGTGTAGGCGAGGGCCGCGCAGCCGGCCACCCAGGCGACGGTGCGCCCGAGCGGCCAGGCGTCGCCGCGGCGCCGCAGCCTCAGGACCGCCGACACGTAGAGGGCGGCGCCGACGACCGCGATCCCGAGCCAGACGGCGTCGAGGTGCCACTGGTCGAGCATCCGCTCGGGTGTGACCTCGGGCGGGTAGCGGAAGCCGAGCAGACTGCGCCGGACGTCTCCGCTGATCGGGTCCTGCGAGACCGGCGGCGCGCTGTTCGAGAGCGCCACCGAGACGCCGATGGTCAGCGCCATCACCACCACCTCGCCGACCGCGACCGCGACGAACGCGCGGCGGTCGGCCGGGTCGGCGCGCAGCCGCGGGATCAGCCGCAGCCGGTGCCCGAGGCCCGCGCCGCCGAGGGCGAGCAGCGCGACGGCCTTGACGATCAGCAGCTGCCCGTAGGGCGTGCCCAGGTCGTCGAGGTCCTCGATCCGGAGCGACGCGTTCACCAGACCCGAGAAGGCGACCGCCCCGAGCGCCCAGCCGGCCAGCACCGAGTAGCGCGCGACGACCACGCCGAGCTGGGCGCCGACGGTCCGCCGCAGCAGGATCACCGCGGCGAGCCCGCCGGCCCAGGCCGTCACTCCGATCAGGTGCACGGCCAGGCTGTTCACCGCGTTCGCGTGCTCGTCGGCGCCGGCGGCGTGCCCGGACAGCGAGAGGGGGAGCAGCGCCAGCACTGCGATCGCGGTCGCCGCCGCCACCCAGGCCAGCCGCCGCGAGAACAGGGTGAGGAGGAGGACGGCCGTCGCGCACGCCGTCGAGGCCACGAGCGTCTGCCCCAGCTCGATCCGCGTGGCGTAGAACACGAGCTGCGTCCGGAAGCCCGGCGCGTCCAGCGGCTGCCCGATCGTGTTCGCCGCCGTGAACACGAGGACAGCGATCGCGGACGCCACCCAGACCGCGGCCGACCAGGTCGCCCAGCGCAGGGCGCGGTTCTGCGAGTACGAGACGACGCCCGGCGCGATGCGCTGCCCGGGCAGCAGGAAGGTGGCCGCGGTGAGCAGGCCGATGGTCAGCGACGCGGCGGAGTCGTGCAGGACCCGCGCGATCGGCAGGCCCCGCGTCACCAGGTCGCCGGGGTCGATCAGCCGCGTCTCCACCGAGAACGCCCCGGTGTACGACAGGCCCAGCAGGGCGACGGCGACCGCCGCCGGTATCGCGAGCAGGAGGGACGCCTCCGCCCCGCGGAGAGGAGCGGCGAGCGGCCGCTGAGGCGGGAGGAGGTCGTCGTCGACCGATGTCGATGCTTGTGCCACAGGCGTGGCTCCCTTCAGGGGCGTCCCCGAGGGGACGCTCCACTGACCCCTCCGCCGGCGCGCAGGAGCGCCGGGCCAGGACGATCCGTCCGGGAGGAGTCGCCGAGACGCCGACCGGCCGGCGTCCCTCGGAGACCCCTGCGGGGGAGGAGACGGGTCGGTCAGACGCCGCGGAGACCTCCGGGGAGGTCCTCGCCGCGGCTCGCGTCGATGATCAGGAGGCGGGCTGCAGAGGGGGGCCGCGCCGCAGCGCCGCCTGGGGGAAGACGCCCGAGGCGAGGGGGAGCACGTCGCGCAGCTCGAAGGAGGAGCGTCGCGCGGGTCGAGGAGCGGTCGCCGGAGTCGGCAGGACCCGCACCAGGCGGGTGACGAGGTGGCTCGTCGTCGCGGCGACCCTGACGAGGAGGGACTCGCCGCGGTGGAGCGCCGCGGTCGTCGCGACGGCGGCGACGAGGTGCGCCGCCCACATCGAGGAGCCGGTCATCCCGCTGTGCGTCATCGCCGCGCTGACGTCGATCACGGCACCGTGGTGCGCGTGCAGGGTCGGCGCATCGACCGGCCCCGCGAAGGTCCCGATCGTGAAGAGCGTGTGGAACAGGAACTGGCTGACTCCGACCGAGACCGCCAGGCGCACCAGGGAGAGCCTGCGCCCGGCGAGCGCCACGCACACCAGGACCGACAGGACGAGCGGCATCGCGACACCGAGCGGACCCGGGATCTGGCCGCCGCCGGCCACGTGCGAGAACAGCGCGACGAGCGTCGCCACCGTCGCCGCGACGACACCCCGGAGGGTGCGCAGCGGGCGCGACGACGACATCTTCCCAGTGTCGCAGACGCCTCCTTCCCGCGGAGGACCGCTCCCGGGCGAGAGGGGCGGCCGGCCGACGGTTCCTCTCAGCGGGCCGCGGAGGCTCCGGTGCGTCACTTCTCGGGCCGGACCACCAGCCCGACGCCGCCGCCGCGCCGCACCGGTTCGGCGACCGCGGTCATCCGGCCGGAGGGGTCGACCTCGATGGCGGCCACTGCCCCGATCTGCGCGGCCGAGGTGAAGGTGTCGCCCGAGGGGACCAGCTGCTGGCCGAAGGGAGCGAGGTCGTCGGCGTACGCCTCGATGAACTCGGGCTCGGCGGAGGTCGTCGCGCCGTTGCGCTGGGAGGCGCGGGGCGCTGCCACCGCCTCGGGGAGCGTCATGCCGAGGTCGATGCGGTTGACCAGGGTCTGCAGGACCGTCGTGATGATCGTCGATCCGCCCGGCGAGCCGACGACGAACCGCACGTCCCCGCCGTCGAGCACGATCGTCGGCGACATCGACGAGCGCGGGCGCTTGCCCGGCTCGATCCGGTTCGGGTCCCCGTCGACGAAGGTGGGGGAGAAGTCGGTCATCTCGTTGTTGAGGAGGAAGCCGCGGCCGGGGACGGTCATCGCCGAGCCGCCGGTCTGCTCGATCGTCAGCGTGTAGGAGGCGGCGTTGCCCCACTTGTCGACGACCGAGAGGTGGGTCGTGGAGATGTTCTCGGTGTCCGACTCCTCCGCGGCGGGGGCGGTCGCGCATCCGGAGCCGTCGAGAGCGCCGGGCGCGACCGGGCGGACGGAGGCGGTCGCCGGGTCGATCGTGCAGTCCCGCGAGTCCGCGAACTCCTGGCTGAGGAGCGTCTCGGTGGGCACGTCGACGAAGGCCGGGTCGCCGACGTAGGCGCCGCGGTCGGCGAAGGCGCGGGCGGACGCCTCGAGGTAGAGGTGCAGGGCGCTGCCCGTGTCCTCGGCCGCGAGGTCGTGGTTCTCGAGGATGTTGAGGGCCTCGCCGACCGCGATCCCGCCGGAGGAGGAGGGCGCCATGCCGTAGACGTCGAGTCCGCGGTAGGAGACGCGGGTCGGCGCCTGCTCGGCGACCGAGTACGCCGCGAGGTCGGCGGCGGTCATCGTGCCGGCCGGGGCGGGGAGGTCCGACCCCTCGGCGATCCGCGGGTTCTGGACCGTGTCGGCGATCTCGGCGGCCAGCGCGCCCTCGTAGAACGCGTCCGGCCCGTGGACGGCGATGGAGGTCAGCGTCTTCGCGAGGTCGAGGTTGCGGAAGGTGCTGCCCACCTTCGGCGCGTCCCCACCGGGGAGGAAGAGCTCGGCCGTGTCGGGGAACGCCCGGAACCGCTCGAGGTTGTCGAGCGTCTGGTTGCGGAAGGTCTCGTCCACCCGGAAGCCCTTCGCCGCGAGCGCGATCGAGGGCGCCAGCACGACGGGGAGCGGCAGGGTGCCGAAGCGGTCGACCGCGGTGTCCCAGGTCGCCACGGTGCCGGGCACGCCGACCGCGACGCCGGAGGAGACGAGGTCCGGGGTGAACGGGTACGGGGCTCCGGTCGCGGGGTCGAGGAACGCGTCCGAGGTGATGCCGGCCGGCGCTGTCTCGCGTCCGTCGATGGTGCTGACCTCGCCGGAGGCCTTGTCGAAGTAGACGAAGTACCCGCCTCCGCCGATGCCGGCGCTGTAGGGCTCACTCACGCCGAGGGCGGCGGCCGTGGCGACAGCGGCGTCAGCTGCGTTGCCGCCGCGCTTCAGCACCTCCATGCCCACGCGGCTCGCGTTCGCGTCGACGCTCGAGACCGCTCCGCCGTAGCCCACCTGCGTCGAGGGCGAGATGAGGGGTCCGCCGAGGAAGTCGCGGATCTTCTCGGGCGTGAGCCCGCTGTCCTTCAGGTATCCGGAGACGGGCCTGTCGAGAGCGGACGCCGGTGCGGCACCCGCCACTCCCACTGCGACGACCGCGACCATTGCGATCGCGATCCTGCGGAGCACGGGTGTCGTGGCCATGGCGTTCCTCCATCGGAACTCTGTGGTGCGCGGTCGGCGATGCCGGTCCCCCCAACCTAGGGGCGGGGTGGGGGTGCGGGGTAGGGGGTGTGTGGCGGGCTCCACGATCGGTAGGCCTGCCCTTGACGCGTGCCGGACCGGATCGTGGGGTGCCCCTGAGCGGGGCCGCTGTCTCTATCCGTCCGGCCGCCGCTCTTGACACACGAGCGAAGTAAGTGTTCGATCAGTCACATGCCTTCTCCCTCCACCCGCTCCACCGCCGAGGCGCAGCGCGAGCGGATCACCGCGGCGGCGCTCCACGTCTTCGCGCGCACCGGCTACGCCGCGACTCCGATCACCGAGGTCGCCGCCGAGGCCGGCGTCTCGCCCGCCTACGTCTTCCGCCTGTTCCCGGGCAAGCTCGGCGTCTTCGTCGCCGCGGTCGACCGCTGCTACGAGCAGGTGGCGTCCACGCTCGCGGCGGCGGGGGAGGCCTCGCCCTCCTCGGACCCGGCCGACCGGCTCGAGGCGATGACCGTCGCCTACATCGACCTGATCGCCGACCGCGACCTGATCATGCTGCAGTCGCAGGCGCAGAGCGCGTGCGACGTCCCCGAGATCCGCGAGGCGGTGCGCCGCGGGATCTCCGCGGTCGTCCGGACGGTCACCGTCGTCTCCGGAGCCGACGGCCCGGCCGTGCAGCGCTTCGTCGCCTACGGGCAGCTCTGCCACCTGATCGTGCAGACCGACCTCGGCGGCGTCGACTCCGAGTGGGCCCGCATCGTCTCCGACGGCATCCGGCACCGCGACTGAGTCCGCGGCCCTTCCCTCTCCCTCCTCTTCCTCCTCCTCTCCGTCACCCTCTTCTTCATGTCCGTCGTTGTGACTGTCCAGTCACTCACCACAACCTCCAGGAGCCCCTCATGTCCACCACCCTTCCCCGCACCACCACCCGCGTCGTCCTCCCCGGGATCGTCGAGCCGTCCGGGCTGCTCCTCGAGCAGGCACCGGTCGAGCCGCCCGCGGCCGGCGAGATGCTCGTCGCCGTCGAGGCCACCGGCATCTCGTTCGCCGAGCAGTCGATGCGCCGCGGCCGCTACTTCGCCCAGCCGCCGTTCCCCTTCACGCCCGGCTACGACCTCGTCGGCCGGGTCCTCGCGGTCGGCCCCGGCGGCGACGCGTCGCTCGAGGGCCGCCGGGTCGCCGCCCTCACCAAGACCGGCGGTTGGACGGGTCACGCCCGCGTCGCCGCCCGCGACTGCGTTCTCGTCCCCGACGGAGTCGCGTCCGAGGACGCCGAGGCCGTCGTGGTCAACGGAGTGACGGCGTGGCAGATGCTGCACCGCTCGGCCCGGGTCTCCCGCGGCGACACGATCCTCCTGTTCGGCGCGAACGGCGGAGTCGGCGGCCTCGTGCACCGCCTCGCCCGCCTCGAGGGGATCCGCGTGATCGGCGCCGCCTCGCCCCGCCACCACGAGGCCCTCCGAGCGGCCGGAGTGGAGCCCGTCGACTACGCCGATCCCGACCTCGCCGCCCGCGTGCGCGAGCTCGCTCCCGGCGGAGTGCAGGCCGTCTTCGACAACGTCGGCGGAGCGACGACCCGGCTGGCGTGGTCGCTGCTCGCGCCCGGCGGCACCCTCGTCGCCTACGCGATCGTCAGCGCAAGCACCGGGAGGATCTGGCCCCCGTTCCTCCGCCAGCTCGCACGGATCCAGGCCTACCAGCTGGCCCCCAACGGCCGGCGCGCGGTCTTCTACGACCTCTGGGCGGGCCACTCGATGCGCCCCGCGCGCTTCCGTGCGCGGCTCGAGGAGGACCTCGGCCGCGTGCTCGGACTCCTCGCCGACGGCTCGCTGACGGCCAACATCGCCGCCCGCTTCCCGCTCACCGGGATCGTCGAGGCGATGGAGCTCGCCGAGTCCCGGACGCTCGACGGCAAGGTGATCCTGCTGCCGTGAGCGGGGTGCGTCCGGGCGGAGGGTGATTCCGGTGCGGAGGCGCCTGGGCGGCGAGCAGAGGAGAATGGCGCGGTGGACACGGGACTGGTCGAGGTGCTGAAGGCGCTGGGCAATCCCACGCGACTGCAGATCATGGAGTGGCTCCGCTCTCCCGAGGCGTCGTTCAGCGAGTTCGAGCCGATCGCCGACCGCGCCGAGTTCGGGGTCTGCGTCACCCATCTCGCCGCGAAGAGCGGTCTCGCGCAGTCGACCATCTCGTCGTACATGGGATCCCTGGAACGCGCGGGCCTCGTCCGCTCGACGCGCGTGGGGAAGTACACCCACTACCGGAGGAGCGACGCCGACGTCGACGGGCTCCTGAAGCGGCTCGGAGCGTCGATCTAGCGACGTATCGCGAATCGTCGATATGATCGGCCGCATGACCGATGCTTCCGAGACCGCTCCCGCTCGCCGCGCTCTGCTCGTCCATGCCCATCCCGAGGAGCGGTCCTTCTCCTCGGCGCAGGCGGACGCGGTCCTCGAGCAGCTGAGGGCCGACGGCATGGAGGTCCGCCGGCTCGACCTGTACGCCGAGGGTCGGGACCCGGTGCTGCACCGCGACCAGTTCGCGGCCGGCTCCGGCTACTTCAAGCCGCAGGCGCAGCAGATGACCGCGGTCCTCGAGAAGACGCTCGGGGAGCCCGTCACGAGCGATCTCGACGAGCTGCTGCAGGCGGATCTCCTGGTGCTCTCGTTCCCCCTGTGGTGGTTCTCGATGCCGGCGATCATGAAGGGCTGGATCGACCGGGTCTTCGTGATGGGCGCGACGTTCGGAGGCGAGCACGGCGTCTTCGCCGAGGGCGGCCTGCGCGGCAGGAGCGCGATGCTCCTGCTGACGACGGGCGGCGGCGAGGCGGCCTTCGCGCCCGGCGCCGCCGACGGCTACGGCGACCTGCAGTCGTTCCTCTTCCACATCCATCGCGGGATGCTCGAGTTCGTCGGGTACGACGTCCTGCCCCCGGTGGTCACCTACGGTCCCGCCCGCCTCGACGCGGCCGGACGCGAGGAGGCCCTGCAACGGGCTCGAGCGCGGGCGTCCGCATCGACGGCCCGGCTGCGCGGCGCCTAGCATCCGTCGCGCGCCCTGCAGGAGTCAGCTGCCCGCTCGAAGCGCCGCCACGAGCTGATGCAGTTCGGACGCGTGGTCCCGCTTCCACTCGCGGAACGCCGGAGTCGTGCTCGAAACCTCGGATACGGGGACGTACTCCACGACGGCCACGTCGAGGACGGTGGCGAGCACGTCGTCGTCCGGCTCCGTCGACGTGCCGGCGACGCCGACCGTCGCGGTGTGATCGATGCCTGCTCCGGAGAGGGTGATCCTCCACAGCTGGATCGGGCCGTCGGGAGTCCGGGTCGCATCATCGGTCCTCGAGTGGACGACCTCGATGACGACTCCGCCCACCCTGCGCTGCATGGCCCGAGCGTACTCAGCGGATCCGCGCGCGGCCGAGCGTCTCGGGCGGCCGACCGCCGATGCCGCGCCGGGGCCCCGATGGCCGTCCGGTCGCGACGCCTCCCCTGCGATCATTGCCCTCGCACTCGACGCTCTTCGGAAAGGCTGGACATGGCAGAGAACCGATCGTGGACGGGATGCGTGTTCATCGGCACGAGTCTCGACGGCTTCATCGCGCGACCGGGCGGAGACCTCGACTGGCTCACCGATCCCGCCCCGCGACCTCACACCGCGGAGGCGACGGCCCACCCCGCGCTCATCTGGGAGACGTTCTTCCCGACGATCGACACCCTCGTCATGGGGCGCTCCACCTACGAGACGGTCCTCGGCTTCGACGCCTCGCCGTTCGAGGGGAAGCGGGTCGTCGTGCTGAGCACCACGATCGAGGCGGACGGCAGAGTGGAGGTGGCTCACTCCGTCGAGGAGGCGGCGCTGCTGCTCGACGCCGGAGCGGCAGAGCGCGTCTACATCGACGGAGGCCGCACCATCCAGGCGTTCCTGAGGGCGGGCCTCGTCGACGAGCTGACCGTCTCGATCGCTCCCGTGCTGATCGGACAGGGTCACCGCCTCTTCGGCGACCTCACCGGCGACGTGCTCCTCACTCTCCGAGGCCATCACAGCAGCGAGGGGGACGGGCTCCTCCGGGTCACCTACGACGTGCGACCCCGCTAGCTCGACGGCGTCCGCCTCCCGGCCGCGCTCAGTCCCGCGACCGGCTCGCGTGCGCGCGGGCCTTCATCCGGTTGCCGCAGGTCGCCATCGAGCACCACTTGGCGGTGCCGGGGCGGCTGCGGTCGAGGAGGAAGAGGTTGCACTCGTCGTTCGCGCAGGCGCGGAGCCGCCCGGGGAACCGGGCGTTCACAGCGGACCAGGCGAGGACCGACTGCACCGCGAGGCGATCCGGCTCGGGAGCGCTCAGCTCCCACACGACGCCCTCACCGGTGATGCGCGGGGTGCGAACGGCGCGCGCGACCAGGTCCGCGAGCTCCGTGACGGCCGCGGGCGCGTCCGAGCGCACGACGGCCTGGAGCGCGTCGCGGGCGCGGCGCAGCCGCTCGAGCTCGTCCTCGGTGCCGACTCCGCCCCACCGCCGGGCGAGCTCGCGACCGGACGCGTCGCCGAGGTCGTCCGTCGGCCGTCCGTCCACCACCGGCGCGCTGTTCAGCACCGCCAGGAGCAGCTCCTCGTCCCGATCCATCGTTCCCCGTTCTCCCGCCGTGCGGCCCGTTCGATCCATGCTAGCGTCCGGCTAACCGGTAAATCTATTGTAAGGGGTTAGTCATGGTCGTCGTCCATCACCGCACCGTGTCCGTCGACGGACTCGACGTCTTCTGGCGGGAGGCCGGGCCCGTCGACGCGCCCGTCCTCCTGCTGCTGCACGGGTACCCGAGCAGCTCGCACATGGTCCGCCACCTCCTCCCCGCCCTCGCCGGCCACTACCGCGTCATCGCCCCCGACCACATCGGCTTCGGGCGCTCGTCCGCGCCCTCCGTCGACGACTTCGACTACACGTTCGCGGCCCTGACCGCGGTGACCGGCCGCTTCCTCGAGACCATCGGGGTGACCCGGTACACGATCTACGTCCAGGACTACGGCGCCCCCGTCGGCTGGCGCCTCGCCCTCACCGATCCGTCCGCGGTCGTCGGCGTGATCTCGCAGAACGGCAACGCCTACGAGCAGGGCTTCGTGCCCGGCTTCTGGGACCCGATCTGGGCCGACGCCGCCGAGCGGACCGACGAGACGCGCGACGCCCTCCGGCCGGCTCTCGGCCGGGAGGCCGTCGAATGGCAGTACACCCACGGTGTCCCCGACACCACCACCGTCGATCCGGACGCCTGGGAGCACGACCTCGCGCTCCTCGCCCGCCCCGGCCAGGACGACGTGCAGCTGGCGCTCTTCCGCGACTACGCCACCAACCGCGAGCTCTACCCCGCCGTGCAGGCGTGGATCCGCGAGTCCGGAGTCCCCGTCCTCGCCGTCTGGGGCCGGAACGACGAGATCTTCGCCCCCGCCGGCGCCCAGGCCTTCCTCCGCGACGCGCCCCACGCGCGCATCGAGCTCGTCGACGGCGGGCACTTCCTGCTCGAGTCCCACCTCGACCGCGTCGTCAGCGCGATCACGGACTGGCTCGGCCGCGAGTGACGGTCCCGTGAGCCGGGCGGGCCCGCTGGTTCGGCCTCGCGGGAGCGGCCACGGACGCCTGCTCCTGCTGCCGGCAACCGCGCCGACGTCGGCGCAGCCGGGTCGCGATCCCGACCCGCTGCGCCCGGCGAGCCCCTCCTGCCCGGCGCCCCTCAGCGGCTGAGGAGGGCGACGAGGTCGGTCGCGATGCGGTGCTCGACGTCGGCCGGGACGGGCTGCACGGCGGCGTCGAGGTCCGCGGTGACGACAGCGGCGAGGCTCCGGGCCTGCAGGGTCAGGCCGAGGTCCATCGCCTGGATCGGATTCCCTCCGGCCGCGGTGAGGTTGATCATCCGGCCGTTCTCGAGGCGGACGATCCGCTTGCCGTTCTTCAGGCGGATGCCCTGCCGGCGCTGTCCGTCGGCGAACTCGGTGGTCGACTCCGTGGCGGCCGCGAGGGCGTCCTCGTCGATCTCCCACGGGAAGTGGCCGACGCCCGCGATCACGGCGCCGTCGGCGAACGCGTCGATCTCCGCGGCGCCGATGACGCCGGGTGCGCCGGTGGCGGTGAAGACGAACTGCGCGTCCGAGAGGACGTCGGCGACGGGTCCGACGCGGTGGCCGCGGAGGATCGCCTGCAGCGAGCGGATCGGGTCGACGTCGGCGACGGAGACCCGCGCTCCGAGCTGCGCGAGGGTGTCGGCGACTCCGCGTCCGCACGGGCCGTAGCCGATGACCGCGGCGCGCGTGCCGGGGATCATCAGGTTCGTGGCGTTCATGAAGCCCTGGACGACGCTCTGGCCGACCCCGTACTCGTTCTCGACGATCAGCTTGAGGGGGGAGTCGTTGATGACGACGACCGGTCGCGGGAGGGTCGCGCTGTTCTCCCGCAGGCGGATGCCGCCGGTGGTGGTCTCCTCGGTGCCGCCGAGGTAGTGGTCCGGGACGCCCGAATTGATCAGGCGCAGGGTGAGGTCGGCGCCGTTGTCGAGGGTGAGGTCGGGATCGTGCTCGAGCACCTTCTCGATGTTGCGGAGGTGCTCCGCCTCGCCGTCGCTCTGCTGCGTGTGCACGTGCACGCCGAGGGCGCGGAGGTCGTCGGCGACGTCGTCCTTCGTGGTTCCGGGCGAGCCCGTCAGAGCGATGTCCATCCCGGCCTCGACGAGGAGCGACACGAGGGCGGCGGTCTTGGGCTCGACGTGGAGGCAGATCGCCAGCTTCTTCCCGGAGAGCACCGGAGCGAGCTCCCGGACGGCCTGCGCGGTGAGGGGCATGTGGTCGAGCGCCCAGCGGCTCGCCGGGTGGGAGAGGGAGGAGGTCATGGCAGGTCCTGTCTGAGTGGGTACGTGGGGCGTCGAGTGGGGGCGTCGTGTCGCCGGCGGCGCGGGAGTCGCGTCAGGGCGCTCGGCCCCCGGCGGGCTGCCGCCGCGCCCGGCGTCCCGCGTGCGTCGAGCGCGCTGCCCGGTACGGAAGGTCCTGAGGAGGCCGATCGCCGGGGACGGCCGCGAGAGGCAGCACTCGCCTGCTCTCTGCGAGATGGAGCCTGAGGTGCATCTCCTCACGCTGGGCCGAGGTCGGCACGGCGCGGATCGTCATCGGTGAGGACACCAGCCCAGTCTGTCGACCCGGACGAGCCCTCGCTCGGATGATCGTGCTCGGCGGCGGTACCCCGGGAGGGGGGCGACCTGTCGTGCGGTGACATCCCGCGCGGACCGACAGGCGCGCCGCGTCCGCTCACCCTCCGGTGACTGGGCGAGGGGCGTCGAAGAAGAGGTAGGACACGAAGTGGATCGCAACGGTGGCGGCGATGCCGGCGGCGGGCGTGATCCAGAAGCTCCTCAGGGGGGCGGAGAGGCGACGGACGACGATGAACGAGACGACGGGAGTGATGACGACGAGCACCCACGGAGCGAAGGCCGCCCATTGGACGGCCCGCCCGAGCGTCGACAGGTCGGACCACTCATCGACGGCCGGATAGTTCTCGGAGGCGTAGCTCAACAGTCCGAACGGGACCAGGTTGACGGCGACCACGAGGTGGACCAACGCGAGCACTCCGATCCGGAGGCGTGCACGAGCGAGGTCCAGTGCGCGAGTCGAGGAGGTCACGGGCGAAGGCTATCGGCGTCGCCGGGAGCACAGAAGGAGCGGTGGTCCTCGCTTTCGGCGGTCGCTGCGCTACAGCCGCGCGAAGAATCCAAGGCCCCCAAGGCGAGGGCGGCGCTGGTGAGCGCCACCGCTACCCTGACGCCATGCGCCGCATCCTCGACGACCCTCTTCGGAACCGCGTCCGCACCGGCTCTCCGTCCGTCGCGTCCGTCTGATGGAGCGGCGACGGGCGGACCGCTCGGAGCCGGTTCGCGAGTTCCGGCCCTCGAGGGCCCGGCAGAAGAACGAGTCGCGACGCCTGAGGCCCGTCGCCGTCCTCCCCGCGCTGGTCCTGCTGGCGGGGAGCGTCTGGGGAGTCGTGGTCGCCGACGACCGCGGTGCCGCGCTGGCCGTCTACCTCGGGCTGTTCGGCTTCGCCACCGTGGTGGCTCTGGTGATCGTCGGAGTGCTGGCGCTCCGCAACCGGCGGTTCCTCGCCAGCGCGTCGCTGCGGATCTCGGACCGGACGATCGAGTGCACGGACGCTCGAGGCAGGGTCGTGACCTTCGACCGCGCCGACCCGTCGGTGAAGGCGCTGCTCGCCTGGGTGCCCGCCGGCCCCAACAGTGAGGGGATCAACCTGCCCCCGTCGCTCATCCTGTTCCTGTCGGACGAGAGCCGGTCGCTGCGGCTCCGCGGGTCGGACTGGGAGATCGAGGATCTGCGAGCTGTCGTCGCCGCCGTGACGACGCCGCTCCTGCCGGCGGCGCGTGGCGTGCACACCGGTAGCCGGAGCGTGTGGGCGCGCCTGACCGGAGCCGCTCGTCGGCGGGAGACCGAGGCGCCGCCCGCCCCGGAGAAGACGCTCAGCCCCTCCGAGATCAACGAGCTGATCCCCGGCACGATGAGCTTCCGGGAGACCCGTCCGCTGACGTTCGCCCTCCTGATCGGGTTCGGCTCAGTGGCTCTCGTGCTGGGCGTCGTCGTCGGAGTCGCCTTCGCGGTGGTGCCCGGGTAGCGGTGGAGGTCGGTAGCCGCGCCGGGGACCGCTGGGCGGGAGACGCGGGCGACAGGCCCACGCTCCCGATCGGCGACCTCGCCGGGGCGATCCTGCCCGCGCCCTAGGCTCCACGCATGACACTCACCCAGGACTCCGGTTGGATCTGGTTCGGACTCGCGATCGTCACCGCCGGTCTGGCCGAGCAGAAGGGCCGCTCGCGCTGGCGCTGGTTCGTGCTGGGGCTGCTGCTCGGGCCGATCGCGACGGCCCTCGTCGTGCTGTGGGCGCGTCCCGAGGGCGGAGTGGCGACAGACGTGCGCTGGAACTTCGCGATCGGCGCCGGCGTCGCTGCGGCGGCGCTCGTCCTCGTCGCCGTGACCTCGGCCCTCTGGCTGCTGCTCATCCCGGCGGCGATCGCGGCGCTCGCCGCCGGGCTGCTCGCCTGGCTGAGCCGCCGCGTCCCCTATGAGCACCTGCCCCGCTGACGACCGCCGCCTGGTCGAGTACCGGAACTCGAGATCTCGCGGTCCGCAGCGTCCCGAAAGACCTGCCCGACGACAGGCCCGGTGACGGGGCCTCTCGCGGGACGTTCGAACGACTGATCCGCCGAGGACCCCGTGAACCTGAGTCGCCTCCCGTCTAGCGGAGACGGGAGCTCTCACCGTCGAGGTCGATGAGGTCCTGTCCGCCACTCGCCGCCGCCCCACCCAGCCGCACGTCCCCCTCCGGATACGCGTCGTGCGAGAAGCGCAGCCGCACCCCCGCCGCCTCCACACGCTCGAGCAACTCGGACGTCCGCTCGTGCGACCGCGCGTCGTCGCTGATGAACCGCGGCAGCCGGCGCAGGCGCCCGGACCAGCCGAGGAACTCCCGCCCCCATGCTGCGTCTCCGGCCACGAGCACGCGCCCCTCGACGAGCACCCCCAGGTGCCCGCGCGCATGCCCCGGGAGCGGCACCACGAGCAGCGACCCGTCGCCGAACAGGTCGAATCCGGTCAGCCCCGCGATCGTCGTCGCGGGCTGCTCGTCCGCCACGATCCCGGCCGCGAACCACGGCGGCAGCAGCGCGCGGAAGATCCCCTCGCGCACGCGGTTCCGCCGCACGGCGGCGACCTGGCCCGACGACAGCACGAACGTCGCGTCCGGGAACCAGCGCACGCCGCCCACGTGGTCCGGGTGCAGGTGCGTGAGCACCACGAACTCCACGTCGGCCGGGGTCAGGCCGAGGGCGAGCAGCCGCTGGTCGACGGTCTCGTCGTCCGGCACCGTCGCGGGCAGGATGCGCTCGTACAGCCGTCCGACGAGGCCCGTTCCGCGGAACGTCGGCGGGTAGCCCGTGTCCACGAGCACCCGTCGGCCGCTCGCGTGCGTGTAGAGGAAGACGTTCGAGGGGAAGACGCGGCGGGGGAGCCCCTTCCCGCGGAACACCCGGGACAGCGGGAAGACGGTGCTCCCGCACGCCATCACCTGCAGCGACGACTCAGCCACGCGTCCCCCTCAGGTGCTCGCCGACCCGGCGGATGCCCTCGGCCAGCGGCACGGTCGGCTCGTAGCCGAGCTCGGTCCGCGCCCGCGAGATGTTGAGGGTCTGCGCGTAGGCGAGGGTCGCCACGGTGTAGCGGGTGAACGGCGGCTCGCGGCCGGGCAGCAGCCGGTAGACCCGCTCCAGGATCTCGGCGAGCGCGGTCAGCACGCGCAGGTCCACCCGGATGAAGCGCGGCTCCTCGCCCATCGCGGCGAAGAAGCGCTCGAGGAGGTCGCCGAGCGGAGCGGGCTCGCCGTTGGTGATGTTGTAGACGCCGCCGTCGGCCACGGGAGCGTCGGCGGCGAGCACCAGCGCGTGCGCGGCGTTCTCGACGCAGGTGATGTCGACGGGGTTCCGGCCGCCGTCGAAGAGGGGGATGCCGCGGCGGCGACTGGCCGCGACGAAGCGGGGGAGGAGGCTGGGGTCGCCGACGCCGATCAGGCCGCGGGGGCGCAGGATCACCAGCTCGGGGATCCGGCCGGCGCGGTGCGCCTCCTGCAGCAGCCGCTCGGCCTCGATCTTGCTGCGGATGTAGAGGCTCATCCGGCTGCCGGTGTCGACCTCCTCCTCCCGCACCAGGTACTGGTGGCGCCGGGCGGAGTAGATGCTCGGCGACGAGACGAAGACGAACCGGCGGATCCCGCAGCGCTCGGCCAGCGCGATCATCGCCTCCGTCCCCGCGACGTTCGCGCGCTCGAACTCGCTCCACGTGCCCCACGGGCTCGAGAGCGCCGCTGCATGCACGAGCACGTCGGCCTCAACGGTCGTCGCGCCCAGCTCGGCGAGGTCGGCGCGGAGGACCGTGGCGCCCTCCTCCTCCAGCCGCGCCAGCGCCTCGGGGGCGCGACCGGTGGCGAGCACGTCGTCGCCCGCGGCCAGGAACTCGCGCACCGCGTAGCCGCCGAGGAAGCCCGTCGCCCCGGTGATCAGCACGCGGCGCCGGCGCTCAGCGGACATCGACGACCTCCAGCCCGCGCTTGCGGCCCCAGTACCAGAGCAGGATCCCCAGGTACCCGAGCGCCTTGCCCTTCCGGATCGACATCAGCACGACCGCGTCCTTGTCGAGCAGCGCCTCGCTCCGCCCGATCACCTGGCAGACCTTGAGGTGCAGCTCCAGGTCCTCGTCGGTGTCGTCGATGCTCGAGCGCGGGAAGCCGTCGACCTGGAGGTACAGCGCGGCGTCGATCGCGAGGTTGCAGCCGGCGGCCATGAACATCCGGTACCGCTGGCCGGGGCGGCGGTAGAAGACGGCCGGCGCGTGCTCCATCAGGCGGATCAGCGCGGTGCCGAGCACGCCGTCGTACCAGCGGTAGACGGCCTCGTCCCGTCGCGGGGACAGGCGGCCGCCGACGAAGCGGGCGCCGCCGCGGAGGTCGGCCTTGAGGCGCGCCACCCAGTCGGCGCTCGGCAGGCAGTCGGCGTCGGTGCGGGCGACGGCCGTCGCGCCCTCGGCGATCGCGTGGCGGAAGCCGGTGTCGGAGGCGGCTCCCGTGCCCTTCTGCGCCTCGTCGATCACGGCGACCTGCCGTTCCGGGCACCGGCGGCGGAACTCGTCGATCACGGCGCGCGAGCCGTCGGTGCTGCCGTTGTCGACGAGCAGGAGGGTGAAGTCCGGATCGGTCTGGCGGGCGAGCGCGTCGAGGGCGCCACCGAGCAGCTTCTCCTCGTCGAGGAAGGGCACGACCACCCAGAAACCGCGCGCGTCCATCCGTCCCCCGCTCCGGGACCATGGTGTCGGCGGGGGCCCGTGCCGTCAAACCGCGCCGACACGGCACGCAGAAGTGCAGAGGCGCGCTATACAGGGATTCGCTCCGCACGTCCCGGGGCAGGAAGGGGCCCGCGTGCCCGACCTCCTCCCGCTCCGCATCCTCGGCACGGGCGAAGCGCTGCCCGAGCGGATCGTCACGACCGCCGAGGTCGCCGCGCTCGGCGGCCTGCCCGCCGACGAGGCCGAGCGCCGCTCCGGCGTGCGCACCCGCCACTGGGTCACCGACGACGAGGACCCGCTGGAGCTCGGCCTGCTCGCCGCCCGCCGGGCGCTCGCGGCGGCCGGGCTCGACACGGTCGACGTGGTGCTCAACGCCTCGGGCACTCAGCTGCAGGCGATCCCGGACGGAGGCGCGCTGCTCGCGGCGGGCCTCGGCCTCGACGACGTCTCGGCGTACAGCGTCGGCGCCACCTGCCTGTCGTTCCTCTTCGCTCTGCAGGAGGCGGGGTTCCTCCTCGCCACGGGTCGCGCCGACACCGTGCTCATCGTCTCGACCGACTGCGGCAGCCGCGGCATCGACCCGGGCCAGCCCGAGAGCGCCCTGCTCTTCGGCGACGCGGCCGCCGCCGTCGTGATCGGCCGCGCCGAGACTCCGGGCCAGGGCCTGGTCACCACGCACTTCCGCACCCGCCCGAGCGGTGTGCGCCACGCGGAGCTGCGCGGCTTCGGCTCGCGGATCCGCATCGAGGAGGCGCCCGACCGGCTCGCCGACTTCCGCTTCGACATGCAGGGCAAGGCGCTGCTCGTCGACGCATTGCGGCACTTCCCGGCGTTCCTCGAGGAGGTGCGGCCCGGCCTCTCGACCGGGCTCCCCGGCATCGACCGCGTGGTCCCGCACCAGACCAGCGCCGCCGGGCTCGAGGGCATGGCCCGCCTCTGGGGTCGCGACCGGATGACGATCACACTCGGCGAGGTCGGCAACACGATCGGCAGCGCGATCCCGCTGGCCCTGCACCGCTCGCGCGTGCAGCCGGGGGAGTCGGTGCTGCTGGTGGGCACGGGCGCCGGCACCCACTACGGCGCGGTGGTCCTGCAGGCGTGAGAGGCAGCGCCTAGCCGAGGAGCGAGAGGGCCGAGAGCCCGAGGAACGGCGCCATCACCACGAGGCAGACCGCGGCGGAGCGACCGAACCCGTGGGAGGAGTCCCGCCCGCCGACCAGACGGGCGAGCAGCCCCGTGACCAGCGGCGGGAGCAGGAACAGCAGCAGCCACGGAGCCAGGACGTCCGCGGCCGGTGCCGTCCAGTCGGGCTGGTCGTCGCGGTCCAGCGGAGGGAGCCGCACGAGGAGGAACGCGGCCGTGAGGACGATCGCGGGGAGGACCGACAGGCAGGTGAGCGCGATCGCGGTGAACCTCGCCCCGTCGTCCCGGGAGTACCGGCCGCGGTCGGGGTCGGGCGCGGGCCCCCGATCGGTGTCCTCGTCCCAGCCCGGACTGCTGAATCGGATGCGTCCCATGAGGCGATCATGCCGTTCCGGAGCAGTGTCCCGTCCCGGCCGACGGAACCTCCGTCATCCCCGCCGCTCGACCAGCGCCTTCAGCGCGTCGCCAACGAACCGGGCGCCGGCGACTCCGCCGTAGTGCGCCGAGAACCGCTCGTCGTCGACGTACATCTCGCCGAGCCCGAGCAGGTACTCGTCGCTCGGGCCGCCGGTCGCGTCGCGGGGCGTGCCCGGCACCTCGGCGAGCCAGGCGCGGTGCCGCTCGGCCAGCGCGAGCGCCTCCTCCCCGGTCGGATCCGCCCCGCTCGCCGCCGCGGCGATCCACGCGTCGGCGAGGTCCGCCTGCCGCCGCTGCCACTGCTCGCGGTCCTCCGCGCTCATCGAGCGCCACCAGCGGTCGCCGTCGGCGTACGCCGGAGCACCCCAGCGGCGCTCCACCTCCTCGCGGTGCTCCCCGTGGTCGAACCCGTCGAACATCTCCTCGGCCATCGGCCCGTTCCCTTCTCTCATCGTGGTGATCGTCCCGGTGACCGCCCGGATGCGGCGGTCGAGCCGTCGGCGCTCCTCCTGGAGCACGTCGAGGTGCCGCTCGAGAGCGGCCACAGGCTCCGCGTCGCGCCGCAGGATCCGCCGGATCTCGGGCAGCCCGAGACCGAGGTCGCGCAGCAGCAGGATCCGCTGCAGCGTCACGAGCGCGGCGGCGTCGTAGTAGCGGTAGCCGTTCGCGCCCACCCGGCTTGCCGGGAGCAGTCCCTCGGCCCCGTAGTGCCGAAGCGTCCGGCTGGTCGTGCCGGCCAGCCGCGCCACCTCGTGCACGGTCCACTCCTGCTCCACAGTGCCCTCCGTCTCCGCGTCGCCGGGGACTCCGGTGGCGATGGAAGCGACGGTACGGGTTGACGCAGCGTCAACGTCAAGCGGCGCGGACGGATCCGCTAGCGGGCGCCGATCCTGCGCGTTCCCACCCGGAGGACCAGCTCGCTCACCGGCACCGCGGCGATCGAGCAGCAGGCGGCGGGCACCACGGTCAGCAGCGCGACGACGGCGTCCGTCCCGTCGCCCGCGTCGGTCCACGCCGCGATCGAGACCATGAGCCAGGCGATCGCGAGGATGCAGACCGTAGAAGCGGTTGAGAGGACCGGCCAGGGCGCGCGACCCCGTCCCGCGGAGTAGGGGAGCCCGCCGACGGCCGCCGTCACGGCGGCCGCCAGAAGCGCTCGGGCCAGCGGGAGGAGCAGCTCGCCGGGGTCCCGGCCGGTGTCGAGGGAGGACAGGGCGAACAGGACCGAGGTCGTCGCGAGCGAGAGGACCCCGGCGACGGCGACGAGCGTCAGCAGGGTCCGGATCAGGAGCCTCACCGGTCGCCCCCGGCGAGGAACGCGCCGCGCTCCTCCAGCAGCCGCCGCAGGTGCCGGTCGAGCACCAGCCGCTCCGCGATCCGCCCGAGGACGCCGAGCGGCGCGGAGTACTCGAGCCGATCGATCATCACGGAGCCGGAGCCGGAGCCGGAGCCGTCGGACTCGAAGCGGTGCTCGTGCCGGAAGGTCGCGAAGGGCCCGCGGGTCTGCTCGTCGACGAAGGAGTGCGGGGCGTCGAGCGCGGTGACGGTGCTGGTCAGCCGGAGCGGGACGCCGAAGTGCCGGGCGCTCCAGGTCACGTGCTCGCCCAGGCCGATCAGCCCGGTAGTCGTCCCGGAGACCGCGCGCTCGCGAGCGCCGGCCTGCGAGGCGGTGTGCAGGTCGATGTCGCGTGCCCGGTCGAACATCTCGGCGGCCGGGCGGGCGGAGCGGGTCACGACCTGGAGGAGCACGGTGTCGATCCTGCCCGCCGCGCCCGCAGCCGGCCGCGGACGCGCCGGTCCGCCCGCCTCACCAGCTCGTCACCACGGTCCGCGTGATCACCCACCCCTCGTCGCGGCGGACGAGGCGGCTCGTCAGCTGGAGCCGCCAGGTCGCGTGCAGGCGGCCGATGGTCGCCTCGGTGATGGTGCGGGAGGTGAGCACCGGGTGCGCGGCGCCGCCCGAGAGGGCGCTCTCGACGTGGTCGATCTCGTGGTACTCCTTGCGCGCCTCGTCGATGTCGGCGAGCCACTCCTCCCGCGACTGCACCAGGCCGGTCGGGTGCTCGATCACGAAGCGTTCGTCGAGCAGCGCCTCGAGCGCGGGCAGGTCCACCAGCTCCAGCGCGTCGAAGAGGGCGGCGTGCACCGCGGTCGGGCCGTCGTCCTCCAGCTCGTCGCCGATGCCGGCGGTCCCGTCGCCGCTCATGCCGGCGGTGCCGTCGTCGCGCGGCGGACGAGCTGCGTCGGCAGCTGCACGTGCAGCGAGCGCGGCTCGCGCCCGGCCATCAGGGCGATCAGCATCTCGGCGGCGGTCGCTCCGAGCGTCTGCATCGGCTGGCGGACGGTGGTCAGCGGCGGATCGAAGCGGGCGGCCTCGGGCACGTCGTCGAAGCCGATCACCGACAGGTCGTGAGGCACGGCGAGGCCCAGGTGCGCGGCGGTCTCGATGATCGCCAGCGCCGAGACGTCGTTGGCGGCGAAGACCGCGGTCGGCCGGTTGGGCAGCGACAGGAGCGAGGAGGCGGGCCGCCGGGCGGTGTCGCGGTGGTAGTTGCCCACCCGCAGCAGGCGCTCGTCGAAGGCGATGCCGGCCTCCGCCAGCGCCGCCCGGTAGCCGGCCTCGCGCAGCCTCGCCGAGCGCAGGTCGCCGCGGCCCGCGACGAATCCGATGCGGCGGTGCCCGAGGGCGACGAGGTGGCGGGTGGCGAGCAGGGCGCCGCCGAAGTTGTCGGACTCGACGGTCGGCAGGTCGGCACGGCCGGTGTGCGGGTCCACGGCGACGAGCGGGATGTCGGAGGGGGCGCTCACCACGCTCGGCGTCACCATGATCGCCCCGTCGATGAGGGTGCCGCTGAGCCGGCTGAGCGAGCGCCGCTCCCAGCCCTCCTGCTCGCCCTCGTGGGAGCCGGAGTAGGCGAGCAGGTCGAACCGCGACTCCGCCAGCACCGACCCCACGCCCTTCAGGATCTCGGCGCTGAACGGCTCGAACCCCGCGACGAGCACGCCGATCACGCCCGTGCGCCGGGAGCGCATGCTGCTCGCGACGAGGCTCGACTCGTAGCCGAGCTCGCGCACGACCTCGAGCACGCGGGTGGCGGTGGAGGGGGCGATGCCGTACCGGCCGTTCACGGCTTTGGACACCGTCGCCACCGAGACGCCGGCGGCAGCGGCGACGTCGTGGATGGTCGGTCGGGTGGTCATGTGGCCGACTGTAACCCGTGCTTCGAAAACCATTTCGAAAACGTTTGACCACTTTCGCAAGCACTGCGGACACTGACTCCACCCGCGAAGGCGGGAACCCCCACGGCGCCGGTGCACCAGGCGGCGCCCTCGATGAAGAGAACGGTTGGACGATGAAGTTCAGGAAGATCGCAGTGGCGACAGCAGCCCTGCTCGGCACGGTCGCGGCCCTCACCGGCTGCTCGGCCCAGGACTCGGGATCGAGCGACGGCACCGTCGCGATGACCCTCTGGCAGAACTCGACCACGGGCCCCGGCCAGGAGTTCTGGGACAAGACGATCGCGGACTTCGAGGCCGCGAACCCCGGAGTGACCATCGAGTCGCAGGCCATCCAGAACGAGGACCTCGACGGCAAGCTCCAGACGGCGCTCAACTCGGGCGACGCCCCCGACGTCTTCCTCCAGCGCGGAGGCGGCAAGCTCGCCGCCATGGTCGCGGGCGGACAGCTGAAGGACCTCACCGGCGGCATCTCGGACCAGGCGCGCAGCGAGATCCCCGAGGGCTCGTTCTCGGCGAACACGCTCGACGACAAGGTCTGGGCGATGCCGGTCGCCGTCCTCCCGGGCGGCCTGTTCTACAGCCAGGACCTCTTCACGGCGGCGGGAGTCACCGAGACGCCGAAGACCATCGACGAGCTCGACTCGGCGATCACGAAGATCAAGGGCAGCGGAGCCCAGGCCGTCGCGCTCGGCGCGAAGGACGCCTGGCCCGCCGCGCACTGGTACTACTTCTTCGCGCTGCGCGAGTGCAGCGCCGACACCATGGCCGAGGCGGCCGACACCAAGGACTTCTCGGACGACTGCTGGGTCCGCGCGGGCGAGGACCTGCAGGACTTCGCGGCGACCGAGCCGTTCAACGAGGGCTTCCTCACCACCGCCGCCCAGCAGGGCGCGGGCAGCTCGGCCGGACTCCTCGCCAACCACCAGGCGTCGATGGAGCTCATGGGCGCGTGGGACCCGGGCGTGATCGCCTCCCTCACCCCCGACGAGAAGCCGCTGCCCGACCTGGGCTGGTTCCCGTTCCCCGAGATCGACGGCGGCGACGGCGAGGCCGGCGCGATCATGGGCGGCGTCGACGGCTACTCCTGCTCCGCGGGCGCTCCCGACGAGTGCGTCGACTTCCTCAACTACCTGGCCACCTCCGACGTGCAGAAGGAGTACTACGCGGCCTTCAACGCGCCCCCGGTGAACACCGTGGCGCAGGAGGCGGTCACCGAGCCGTACCTGCAGCAGATCCTCGAGGCCTACAACTCGGCCCCGTACGTCTCGCAGTGGCTCGACACCGTCTACGGCCTCAACGTCGGCAACGCGCTGAACGTCGGAGTCGTCGACCTGCTGGCCGGCAAGAGCGACCCCGAGCAGCTGGTCGAGGCCGTCAACGCCGCCGCGGCGAAGGCCTAGCCACCATGGCACTCCGCGAGAGCCCGCTCCTCGGAGTGGATGAGCCCCGCGGGACCGCGCGCACCGGAGGCGTCACCTCGACGCCTCCGGTGCGCCGGCGCCGCCGCAGCGTGGGCTGGGCGGGGCGCTTCGAGATCGCGCTCCTGGTCGGCCCGGCGCTGATCGTCTTCCTCGCCTTCGTGATCTTCCCGGTCGTGATGGCGGCCTACTACGGCTTCTTCAGCTGGCAGGGCTACGGAGTGCCGACGGACTTCGTCGGCTTCCGCAACTACCTGACGATCCTGCAGGACCCCACCTTCCACGACGCCCTCGCGCACAACGGCATCATCGTGGTGCTCTCGCTCGTGCTCCAGGGGCCGGTCGCGATCCTCCTGGCGCTGCTGCTGAACCGCAAGCTGCGCGGGCAGTCGATCATCCGCGTCCTGATCTTCGTGCCGTACGTGATCTCGGAGGTCGTCGTCGGCACCGGCTGGAGCCTGATGCTCCAGACCAGCGGCGCGGTCAACGGCCTGCTCGAGAAGGTCGGCCTCGGCGCGCTGAAGCAGGACTGGCTCTCGGATCCGGCGATCGCGATCTGGACGCTGATGCTGATCATCACGTGGAAGTACATCGGCTTCGCCGTGATCCTCTTCCTCGCGGGTCTGCAGGGCATCCCCGAGGAGCTGTCCGAGGCCGCGGCCATCGACGGCGCCTCCTACTGGCAGGTGCAGCGGCGGATCACCCTGCCCCTGCTCGCGCCGACCCTGCGGATCTGGGCGTTCCTGTCGATCATCGGCGCACTGCAGCTGTTCGACCTCGTCTACATCATCTGGGGCCAGTACGTGTCCTCGACCGCGGGCACCTCGACCATGGCGATCTACCTGGTCACCAACGGCCGCAACGCCGGCAACTACGGGTACGGGAACGCCGTCGCGGTGGTCCTGTTCCTGATCTCGCTCGTGGTGGCGCTGCTCTACCAGCGCTTCGTGCTCCGGCGCGACACGGCGGGCGCACTGACGGGAGACAAGCGATGACCGGCACGACGATGACGGCCCCGCCGATCACTCCGGAGACCCCTCGGCCTCTCGCGGTGAAGCGGCGCCGGCAGCCCCTGGGCCGCGGCACCACGATCGCCTACGTCGTGGCGATCGTCGTGATCGCGCTGATGCTCGCCCCGGTGGCGTACATCATCCTCGGCGGCTTCCGCACGAACGCGCAGATCACCACCGACCCGGCGGGCCTGCCCTCGCCGTGGAACGTGCAGAACTACCTCGACGTGATCACCGGCGGCGTCTTCTGGCAGGAGGTCGGCAACTCCACCATCGCCGGCCTCGCGACGACGCTCGGCGTGGTCGTGCTCGGCCTGATGGCGAGCTACGTCCTGGCCCGCTACGACTTCACCGGACGCGGCGTGTTCTACGCGCTCTTCGCCGCCGGCCTGATGTTCCCGATGACCGTGGCGATCACTCCTCTCTACCTGGTGATCAAGAGCCTCGGCCTGATGAACTCGCTCGCCGGAGTGGTGCTGCCGCAGATCGCGTTCGGCCTGCCGACCACGATCATCATCCTGGTGCCGTTCCTCCGCGCGATCCCGGACGAGATCCAGGAGGCGGCCTTCATCGACGGCTGCAGCCGGATCGGCTTCTTCTTCCGGATGGTCGTGCGCCTGGCGATGCCCGGCGTGATCACCACGGGGATCCTCGCGTTCATCGCGAGCTGGAACAGCTACCTGCTGCCCCTGTTCATCCTCAACAACGAGTCCACCTTCACGCTCCCGCTCGGAGTGCAGGCGTTCTCGTCGCAGTACTCGGTCGACACGGCGAAGGTGCTCGCCTTCGTCTCGCTGTCGATGATCCCGGCGCTGATCTTCTTCAGCGTCTTCGAGCGCCGCATCGTCGGCGGGCTGACGGGGGCGGTGAAGGGATGAGCGGATCGCTCCGCCCGTCCGCCGCGTCCCCCGTCCCGTCCGCACCCGTCGCCCCACCCGCAGAGAGGGTCGCACCGTGACCGCACCGCACGCACCAGAGGACCCCCAGGCCCCGTCCGCCCGCACCACCGAGCTGCTGGGCCGGATGACGCTGGAGGAGAAGCTCTCCCAGCTGGTCGGCTACTGGGTCGACCAGGGCGGCGAGGTCGTCGCCCCGCTCGCCGGCGAGATGGCCACCTCGACCGGGTACGCCGAGGCGACCCGCGAGGGGATCGGCCAGCTGACCCGCGTCTACGGCACGCGCCCCGTCGATCCGCTCGAGCGCGCTCAGTGGCTGTGGGCGGAGCAGCGCCGGCTCGTCGAGGAGACGCGGCTGGGCATCCCGGCGATCGTCCACGAGGAGTGCCTGACCGGGCTCGCCGCCTGGCAGGCCGCGACGTTCCCGACTCCGCTCGCCTGGGGCGCCTCCTTCGACCCGGAGCTCGTGGCCGAGCTCGGCGCTGTGATCGGCGGCTCGATGCGCGAGCTCGGGATCCATCAGGGCCTGGCGCCCGTGCTCGACGTGATCCGCGACCCCCGCTGGGGCCGGGTCGACGAGTGCATCGCCGAGGACCCGTACGTCGTCGGCACGATCGGGACCGCGTACGTGCAGGGGCTGCAGTCCACCGGCGTCGACGCGACGCTGAAGCACTTCATCGGCTACTCCGCCTCCCGCGGCGGCCGCAACCACGCGCCGGTGCACGCCGGACCGCGCGAGATCGCGGACGTGCTGCTGCCGCCGTTCGAGATGGCGATCCGCGACGGGGGCGCCCGCTCGGTGATGAACTCCTACGCCGAGATCGACGGGGACCCGGTCGGAGCGACGCCCGCCTACCTCACGGGCGTGCTGCGCGAGCGCTGGGGCTTCGACGGCGTGGTCGTCGCCGACTACTTCTCGGTCGCGTTCCTCCACCTCATGCACGCGGTCGCCGCCGATCTGGGCGAGGCGGCCGAGCTGGCGCTCGCCGCGGGGATCGACGTGGAGCTTCCCACGGGCGACGCGTTCCTCGCGCCGCTGGCCGCGCGGATCCGGGCCGGGGAGGCCGACGAGGCGCTCGTCGACCGGGCCGTGCTGCGGGTGCTCGCGCAGAAGGAGCGGCTCGGCCTGCTCGACGCGCGCTTCGACGACGCCCCCGAGTCGATCGACCTCGACTCGCCCGCCCACCGCGACATCGCCCGCCGGCTGGCCGAGGAGTCGGTGGTTCTGCTCGCGAACGACGGCGTCCTGCCGCTCGCTGCGCCGCGCCGCCTCGCGCTGATCGGCCCCAACGCCGACAGCGCGCCCGCGCTCATGGGCTGCTACTCCTTCGCCAACCACGTGCTGGCGCACCACCCGGGCGTGCCGCTGGGCTTCGAGATCCCGACGGTCGCCGACACGCTGGCCGGCGAGTTCGGCTCGGTCGAGCTGCTGCTCGCCGAGGGCTGCTCGGTCGAGGGCGACGACGCCTCCGGGATCGCCGAGGCGGTCCGGGCGGCCGCCGACTCCGACGTGGCGATCGTGGTCGTCGGCGACCGGGCGGGCCTGTTCGGCCGCGGCACGGTCGGCGAGGGCAACGACGTCGAGAGCCTCGAGCTCCCGGGCCGCCAGCGCGAGCTGGTCGAGGCCGTCGTGGCGACGGGGACCCCGGTCGTGCTCGTGCTGCTGACCGGCCGCCCCTACGCCGTGGGCTGGGCGCTCGACGGGCCGTCGGCTCCCGCCGCCGTGCTGCAGGCGTTCTTCCCGGGGGAGGAAGGCGCCGGCGCGATCGCGGGCGTCGTCTCGGGACGGGTCGACCCCTCCGGCCACCTGCCGGTCTCGCTGCCGCGCTCCGCCGGAGCGCAGCCGTTCTCGTACCTGCACCCGATCCTCGGCGGGCCGTCGGACGTGACCTCCGCCGACAGCACGCCGGTGCGCCCGTTCGGCCATGGGCTCTCGTACACGACCTTCGCCAGGACGGAGCTGGCGGTCGAGGAGTCCGCCCCGACGGACGGATCCTTCACGGCGACCGTGCGCGTCCGCAACACGGGCGAGCGGGCGGGCACCGACCTGGTGCAGCTGTACGCCCGCGACGTGTTCGCGAGCGTGACCCGGCCGGTGGCGCAGCTGCTCGGCTACGCGCGGGTCGCGCTCGAGCCCGGCGAGGAGGTGGAGGTCCGCTTCGAGGTCCCGGCCGCGCGCCTGGCCTTCACCGGACGCGAGGGCGTGCGGATCGTCGAGCCCGGCCGCGTCGAGCTGTGGGTGGGCCCGGACTGCGCGACGCGCGAGACGGAGGCGGCGCTCGAGCTGGTCGGCGCGGCCGCCGCTGTCGACGCCTCCTCGCAGCGCCTCGTCGGCACGCGGGTCCAGCGGGCGGGAGCGGGCGTCCCGGCCTGACCCGTGCACAACGCTGGAAGGATCGCTCCGGCGGGCCGTGGATCCGCGGATCCCGGTGCCCGCGGGGCGATCCTTCCTGCGGTCTGAGCACGGCGCGGCTCCGGTACCGCTCTGGCGCGGCTCGGACGGGCGCGGCAGGCTGGGGGGATGAGCGACGACGCGAAGCAGACCCTCCTCCGCTACCTGCAGGAGGGGCGCGACGCCCTGCTGCAGAAGCTCGACGGGCTCGACGAGTACGACGTGCGGCGGCCGCTGGTCTCGACGGGCACGAACCTGCTCGGCCTGGTGAAGCACGTGGCGGGCACCGAGGCGGGCTACCTCGGCGCCGTGTTCGGGCGGCCGTTCCCGGAGCCGATGCCGTGGATGGAGGACGAGTCGGAGCCGAACTCGGACATGTGGGCGACGGCCGACGAGTCACTGGCCGACGTCGTCGCGCTGTACCGCCGCGTATGGGCCCACTCCGACGCGACGGTCGCGGCCCTCCCGCTCGACGCTCCCGGGCAGGTCCCCTGGTGGACGAACCGCGACGTGACGCTGCACCGGATCCTCGTCCACATCACCGCGGAGACGCACCGGCACGCGGGCCACGCCGACATCGTCCGCGAGCTGATCGACGGGCGGGTCGGGCTCCGGACGCCCGGCGACAACCTCCCGCCGGTGCCGGAGGAGTGGTGGCCGGAGTACCGGGAGCGCCTCGAGTCGCTGGCGCGCGCCGTCCGCGACCGGGCCTGACGTGCCGGCGTCCGTCGGCATCGCGGTCACGCCGCCACGCGCGGCGCGGCTGCTCGACGACCTCGATCCCGCGACGGAGGCGGCGCTCGATGCAGCCCTGGGCGGTCGCGGTCGGGGCCGGGCCGCCCTGCAGCGGCGCCGCGACGGCGCGTCGCCGGAGGAGCGGAGGCAGCGGGCCGCGCTCGAGCGCCGGGCGTTCAGCGCGGAGGCGGACCCGGCGCTCGAGGAGCTGGCACTGCTGCGCGCGCAGCTCCGCGAGCGGGAGGAGGCGCTCGACGCCGCGGTCGCGGGACTGGCCGCGTCCGTCGGGCCCGCAGCGGCCCAGGGCCGGATCGGCCGCGGGACGACGAGCGGCCGGACCGGTGGGGACGAGACCGGCGAGACCACCGGAGGCGACGACGCCGACTCCCGCACCTCCGCCACGCCCCGCCCGCGCCGCCGCCTCGGGGTGATCGCCGCCCTCGTCGCCGTGCTCGGGCTCGCCGCCCTCGGCACGGCCGCCTCCGTCGCGCTGGCCCCTCGCCCGTCGCTGGAGGTCTTCACCGAGCCCTGGGCCGTCCCCGACGACGTCGCCACGCGCCCGCTGTCGACCCTCGCGAGCCTCCGCGTCTTCCACTGGGGGCCGACGCGCTACCTGGGCA
Organism: Rathayibacter sp. VKM Ac-2762; assembly: GCF_009866585.1. Classification (NCBI taxonomy): domain Bacteria; kingdom Bacillati; phylum Actinomycetota; class Actinomycetes; order Micrococcales; family Microbacteriaceae; genus Rathayibacter; species Rathayibacter sp. VKM Ac-2762. The sequence goes on from NZ_CP047419.1 coordinate 2,935,079, forward strand.
GCATCGCCGGAGTCGACTACTTCGCCACCCTCAGCCTCGACTCCTTCTCGGCCGCGGAGCTCGCCGACGAGTCCGTCTGCCTCTACGGGCTCGCGCGCTCCGACGGCGACGTCGTCGTCACGGACTGCGCGGCGACCGCCGACTTCGTCGCGAGCGGCATGACCCTCTCGCCCGACGACTACCAGGGCGACGCGGGCGGCACCGGAGTCGCCTGGGGTCCGACCGGAGGGATCCGCTCGGCCGGCTGAGGCGGCTGGCCCGACTCCACCCGCCCCGCCCGCCGTCCCCGATCAGCCCCGCCCCGTCAGACCCGCCGCGTCGACGCCCGCTCCACCAGCGGCATCGGCACCAGCACCCGCTCTCCCGGAGCGCCGCTGAGCAGCAGCTCGACCGCCCGGCGGCCCATCTCCTCGTGCGGCAGCGCCACGGTCGTCAGCCCGGGGCGGAGGTAGGCGGCCAGCTCGTCGTCGTCGAACGACACCACGGCGACGTCGCCGGGGATCGAGAGTCCCGCCTCCGCGACCGCCTGGTAGGCGCCGAACGCCATCCGGTCGTTGAGGCAGAGCAGGAGGCGGATGTCGTCGCGCCGCACCAGCAGGTCGGCGACCGCGCGGTGGCCGTGCTCGGGCTCCCAGTCGGGGATCGACTCCTCGGCGACGAACGCGAGCCCCTTCTCGGCCATGGCGTCGCGGATGCCGGCGACGCGCTCGGCCACCGTCGCCGAGCGGAAGCGGTCGCGCTCGACCTCGTCGTTCTGCCCGATCAGCGCGATCCCGTCGCGGTAGCCGTGCGCGTGCAGCAGCTCCACCGCGGCGCGCCCGCCCGCGTACTCGTCGGGCAGGATCGACGCGGGGTGCTGCGAGTTCGTCGCGTTGAGCATCACCACGGAGGTGGAGGCGGGCAGCTCCGGCACGTAGAACTCGCGGGAGCGCATCGAGGCGAAGATGATGCCGTCGACCTGGCGGTCGAGCACCGCGTCGACGGCCTCGGCCTCGCGCGCCGGATCGCCGCCGGTCTCGAGGAGCAGGACGACGTGCCGTGCCGCCTCGGCCGCCGTGAGCGCACCCTTGATCAGGCCGCCGGCGAAGCGCGTGGTCGCGATCTGGTCGGAGATGAAGCCGATCGTGCGGGTCTTGTCGGTGCGGAGCCCGCGGGCGGCGACGTTGGGCCGGTAGTGCAGCGCCTCGGCGGCGGCGAACACCCGCTCGTGGGCGTCCTTCGACAGTCCGGTCTCGGGCTTCCCGTTCAGGATCATCGACGCGGCCGAGATCGACAGCCCGGCCTCGCGGGCCACGTCGGCGAGCGTCACGCGCTTCTTCGCCATGCCCGCCGCCTCCCGCCGTCGCCCTTGACAAGTCTTCCGTGTGCACAGACTATATCCACACCTGAAACCTTTTAGTCCCCCGCTCAAAGGTTTCAGGCGGCCGTCCGGAGCCGCGGCTCGAGCCCCTCCGGGCGGCCGGGCACCAGCAGCACCTGCACCCACGACGAAGGAGTCACCGCATGTCTTTCCCCACCCCCGGCACGCCGATCGGCCGCAGGACCGTCCTGGTCGGCGCCGGCTCGGTCGCGGCCCTGTTCACCCTCGCCGCCTGCGCGCCCGGAGGCTCGAGCGCTCCGGCCGCGAGCTCCTCGGTCGACGTGAGGACCGAGCTCACCAGCGACACCGTCGAGCTCGTCATCGCCGACGAGACCGGCTTCCCCGTCACCGACAAGCTGACGGAGGAGTTCACGAAGCAGTTCCCGAACGTCACCTTCACCATCAACCGCGACACCTTCGCGAACCTCACCGCCAACTCGCCGAAGCTGCTCGCGAGCGACACTCCGCCGGACCTCATCCGCCTGCCCACCATCGGCGACACCGTCAAGGACGGCCTGCTCGCCGACCTCGACCCGTGGTTCGACGCCTACGGCTGGGACGCCTGGTCGGCCTCGCAGCTCGCCCCGCTCCGCGTCGACTCCGACGGCGTCCGCGGGAAGGGCTCGCTCTATCAGCTGGGCCTGGGCTACAGCGTCACCGGCATCTACATGAACCTGGAGCTCGCGAAGCAGCTCGGGATCGACGCCCCGCCGACCACGCTCGCCGAGTTCGAGGAGGACCTCGCGAAGGCGAAGGCCGGCGGCGTCCTGCCGATCATGGCCGGCGACAAGGACGGGGTGGTCAACTTCGTCGTGCAGGCGGCGATGAACCAGTACGCCGACAAGCAGGAGATGGCCGACTGGATCTTCACGGTCCCCGGCGCCACCTACGAGACCGACGGCAACGTGAAGGGTGCGGAGCTCGTCCGCACCTGGGCCGACGCGGGCTACTTCCCCTCGGACATCAACGCGATCGACTACTCCTCCTTCGTCAGCCGCTTCCAGGGCGGCGAGGGCCTGTTCGCCTTCAACGGCAACTGGGCGGCCGCCGACACGCAGACCAAGATGGGCGACGGCGTCGACTTCTTCCTGGTGCCCCCGGCCGAGGAGGGCGGGAGCCACGTGGCCATGGGCGCCGCCAACTCGTTCTCGGTCGCCGCGAAGTCGTCGCACCTCAACGAGATCGTCTTCTTCCTCAACTGGATCCACACGAACGAGGCCGCGCGCCAGATCGTCGTCGACGTGACCGGTGCCGCTCCCGGCGGCGACCCGGCCCAGGCGCTCCCCGAGGTCGAGTCGGGCTCGCTGCTCGAGCAGGCGCTCGCCATGTCGGCGCAGATCGGCGCGGAGGACGGCCAGGTCGACTTCATGTCGAACGCGACCGCCGGCATCTACGCGGGCGCGATCATCCCGGAGTCGCAGCTGCTGGTGACCAGCCAGATCTCCGGCCAGGACTTCGTCACGGCCGTGCAGGAGTTCTACGCGAAGGAACTCGCCGGATGACCGCGGCCGGCCCTCTCGTCTCGAGCGCCGTCGACCGCGGGGGCCGGAGCGGGACGCCGCGCCGCAGGAGCACTGCGGCGCGGCGGGCGACCCTCGTCGGCTGGCTCTTCGTCGTGCCGGCCCTGCTCGTCTACATCGCGTTCGTCATCTACCCGCTGATCACCGGGGTGCAGTACTCGTTCTACAAGTGGAACGGCGTCGGCCCCTCCGAGTGGGTGGGCTTCTCGAACTACCTCCGCGTGTTCACCGATCCCGACCTGCTCGGCTCGATCGGCAACGCCTTCGTGCTGATCCTCTACTTCACGGTGATCCCGGTCTCGGCGGGCCTGGTCCTCGCGAGCCTGCTGCGCTCGATGCGCCCCGGCGTCTTCTCGAGCGTGTCGCAGACGATCCTGTTCCTGCCGCAGATCATCCCGCTCGCCGCGGCCGGCATCGCCTGGTCGTGGATGTACTCGCAGACCGGAGCGGTCAATCAGATCCTGCAGGCCGTCGGGCTCGGCTCGCTCGCGCGGCCGTGGCTGGGCGACTTCCAGACCGCCCTCCCCGCCGTCGGCCTGATCGGCTCGTGGGTGCTCACCGGGCTCTGCACGGTCCTCTTCCTCACCGGCATCGGCAAGATCGACGTCTCGCTCTACGAGGCCATCCGGCTCGACGGCGGCACGTGGCTGCGGGAGTTCTTCACCATCACGGTCCCGGGCCTGCGCCAGGAGATCTCGGTGCTCACCACGATCACCGTGATCGCGGCGCTGAGCAGCTTCGACATCATCTACACGACCACGCTCGGCGGCCCCGGCCGCTCGACTCTGGTGCCCGGCATCTCGATCTACCGGATCGGCTTCACGCAGAGCGACGTGGGTCTCGCCTCCGCCTTCGGGATCGTGCTGATGGTGCTCGTGCTCGCCTGCGTCCTCCCCCTCCAGCGCCTCTCGAGAGTGAACGACCGATGATCGTCACCAAGTCCGAGGTCGTCATCGGCCGCGTCGTCCTGATCGTCGTGCTCGTGCTGACCGTCATCCCGCTGGTCAACATGCTCTCGGCGGCGCTGCAGCCGGCGGACGTGAATCCGACCGGCCTCACCTGGCCGACGGACCCGCAGTGGGGCAACTTCGCCCAGGCCTTCGAGACCGGGCACGTCCTGCAGCTCATGGGGTCGAGCGCCCTGATCGTGCTGGGAGTCGTCCCGATCAGCCTGCTCTTCGCGACCCTCGCCGGCTACGCACTCGGCAACCTGCGCATCCGCGGCGGCGGGTTCGTCTTCGTGTTCCTCATCCTCGGGCTCACGATCCCGTTCGAGTCGCTGATCATCCCGCTGTACTACGAGATCCAGTCGCTGGGCCTGCTGAACACGCAGTGGGCGATCATCCTGCCGCTGATCGGGCTCTACATGCCCTTCAGCGTCGTGTGGATGCGCGCGCACTTCGTCCGGATCCCGTCCGAGCTCTCGGAGGCGGCGCGCGTGGACGGCGCGACGACCTGGCAGGAGTTCCGGCGGATCCAGCTGCCGCTCGCGCGCCCGGCCCTGTCGGCGCTCGCGATCCTGCTGTTCCTCTGGACCTGGAACCAGTTCCTCCTGCCGGTGGTGCTCGTCTCCGATCCGCTGGACCGCACCGTCGCCGGAGCGCTCACCTTCTTCCAGGGGCAGTACAGCAACAGCATCCCGCTGCTCAACGCGGGCGCGCTGCTGATCATCGTGCCGACGATCCTGGTCTTCGTGATCTTCCAGCGGCAGTTCATCACCGCTCTGCTGCAGGGCGCGGTGAAGGGGTGACCGCGGTGCACGGAGTCGTGGAGCCCGGGTTCGAGGGGGTCCGCGACGCCTTAGCCGAGGCCGTCCGGCCCGGCTCGGGAGCGGCGGTCGCGGTGCGGCTGCACGGCCGGCCGGTCGTCGACCTCTGGGCGGGAGAGGCGGGGGCGGAGGAGCCGTGGCGGGAGGACACCCTCAGCGTCGTCTTCTCGTGCACGAAGGGCCTCGTCTCCCTCCTCGCCGCACGTCTCGTGCAGGAGGGGCTGCTCGACTACGACGCCCGGGTCGCCGAGTACTGGCCCGAGTTCGCCGCAGCGGGCAAGGCCGACGTGCGCGTGCAGGACCTGCTCGCCCACCGGGCCGGGCTCTCGGCCCCCCGCCTCCCGCTCACGACCGCCGACCTCGCCGACTGGGACCTCGTCGCCGGGCGCCTCGCCGAGCAGGAGCCCCTGTGGGAGCCGGGCACGGGGTACGCCTACCACCCGATCACGCACGGCTGGCTGATCGGCGAGGTGATCCGCCGGGTGACCGGGCGGAGCGTCGGCGCCGCGTTCCAGGAGCGGATCGCCGGACCGGTCGGCGCGGAGGCGTGGATCGGGCTGCCCGCCTCCGAGCAGGGCCGCGTCGCGACGATGCTCGTCGGCCCCACCCTCGCCGAGCTCACGGCGGCGCAGGCCGCGGCGCGCACCCCCGGAGTCGTCGACTGGGGCGAGCGGGCGATGACTCTCGGCGGTGCGCTGCCCGTCGAGCTCGTCGGACCGGGCACGGGCTTCAACGATCCCATGCTGCAGGCCGCCGAGATCCCCGGGGCGGGCGGCATCGGCTCGGCCCGGGCGCTCGCCGCGATCTGGTCGGCGGCGTTCACCGAGACGGACGGCGTGCGGCTGTTCGAGGACGCGACGATCGAGCGGGCCACCGCTCCGCTCAGCAGCGGCCCGCCGGTGTGGCCGGTGCCGGGCCCGTGGCCGGCCTGGGGCTGCGGCTTCCAGCTCAGCACGGACGCGCGCCGGTACCTCACGCCGAGCGGCTTCGGGCACGACGGCGCGGGCGGACAGGTCGCCTTCGCCGACCCGGACGCGGGAGTCGGCTTCGCGTTCCTCACCAACCGGATGGAGGGGGTCGGCGACGTGCGCGCGACCCGCGTCGTCGAGGCGCTCGCGACCGCGCTGCGACTGCCCGTTCCGCGCGGACTCTGACCCCTCCGCGCGGACTCTGACCCCTCCGCCCCACCCCCGTCAAGGGGTGGGGCACCCGGTCGGCGCCGTCCTAGCGTCGGGGGACGGGCCGACCGGAGGGGCGGTCCGGGATCCAGGGGAGGGCGAGATGCAGAAGCTGTACTACGCGAGCGGATTCGTGCTGCTGGGCGACGAGGTGTGCTCGGCGGTCGTCGAGTACGCGCAGGCGCTGGCGAACGTGGGGAAGTCGGACCTGGTCGTGGTGCCGTCACTCTCGGACGAGGGGATGCGCGGCGAGACCCGTCTCCTGGTCGGGCCGGCCAGCCAGCTCTTCACCAGCCCGGCGCTCGACCGCGGCGTCGACCTCGACGACCCGGAGGCGGTGGAGTCGATGCGCGAGAAGACCCGACGGCTCCAGCCCGCGCGGCCGACCGTGCAGCCGCGCGGCGAGGGCGACGACAGCGAGGACGACGGCGGGACCGACTACCTCTGACGCCTCAGGTGTCGAGCGTGGTGCTGGGGCGCTCGCCGAAGCGGTGGGCGTACGAGGCCGAGAACCGGCCGAGGTGCGCGAAGCCCCAGCGCCGTGCGACCTCGCTGACGCTGACGACTCCGGACTCGCCCGCCCGCAGCTCCTTCTGCACGCCGTCCAGCCGGATCCGCCGCAGGTAGTCGACCGCGGTGAAGCCGAACTCGCGCCGGAATTCGGTCTGCAGCGTCCGCAGGCCGATGCCCGCCGCGTCGGCGATCTGCTCGGTCCGGAGCGGCTCGTGGGCGTGCTCGTACATGTACTCGATAGCCTGGCGGAGGCGCCCCGAGCGGGGTACTCCGAGGTCGCCGGGAGTGTCCAGCGTCGAGTGCGGGAAGGTCTCGAGCAGGGCGACGGCGACCGCGCGGTCGGCCTCGCGGCGCAGCAGCGGCGAGCTGTCGGCGTCGTAGATCACCCGGGCGACCGTCGCGACGGTCGCCGACCAGCGCCGCAGCGCCGCGCCCTCGGGCCGTGAGGTCGTGTCGAAGAGGAGGGGGCCGCGGGTGCCCTCGACCTCCTCCGCGATGCCCTCGAGGTACGCGCCGTCGAAGTGGATGAGGTTCTGGCGGTAGTCGTGGAACTCGAACCGGCTGGGACGGTCGTTGACGAAGATCGCCGGCTGCCCGAATCCGAGGGTCACCGCGTCGCCGTCGAGATCGGTGACGCCCGCGCCGGCGGTCAGCCACGAGACGACGTACTCGCCCTCGGTCTGGATCGAGCCCTGCACGGAGCCGGCGAACTGGCTGCCGCGGAGCGTCACATCGCCGTCGCCGACGGAGGTGTAGCGGTACGAGAAGTCCTCGCCGGGCTCGACGACGAAGCGGTGCCCGTTGTACGACTGCTCGAAGAGGGCCCGCGCCTGCTCGATGTCACGCCCGCCGATGTCGGAGCGCATGACCTCGTCCTTCTCGTTCATCCCGATCAGGGTCGCACGAGGAGCGCTCCTCACCGCGTGCCCCGAACGGGGAATTCGTTAAGCGGATAAACCAGTCGCGGGTCCGGCGGCGCGGGTCATGGCCTGGACGGTCGCCGCCTGGAACTGCGTGAGCAGCACCACGGTGTGCCGCGCTCCGGCTTCCACGGCGAGCGAGAAGGTGGCGCCGGCCGGAGTGGCCCGCCAGGAGCGGATGTCGCGGGTGCCGACGCGGGTCGAGTCGCCGGTGCCGGCGCTCCGCAGCACCAGGGAGTCGGGCAGCACGCAGAGCGCGCCCGTCACGCCGTCGACAGTGGAGGAGCACTCGAAGCCCGCGTCGTCGTGCACCGCACCGGCGAGCTCGACGAAGTCGGTGACCTCCATCGGCTCGTCGTCGTCGCGCCTGGACACGGCGCGCTCAGGCAGCGTGCGTGAGCCCGGAGGACTCGGGCTGCTGCGCCGGCTCGGTGACGATCCGCAGGCCCCGGCCGCTGTTGGCCTCCTCCATCAGTGCGCGCACCCAGGTGGCGTTGATCGCCGGCATGCGGCTTCCGTGGAACGAGAACTGGAGAGGGATGGTCGGGTGCAGCCAGAGCGTCTGGCGTCCGGTGCCGTGCGCGCTCGAGGCGTCGAGCTGGAAGGCGAACGCCTCGTCGCGGCGGAACTTGTTGATCATGACGATCTGGAGGTGCGCGAGCGCGCGGTCGTCGATCTCGTGCGAGGTGGGGGGAGTGCCGTAGAGGAGAGCGCCCATGGTGCGTGCCGCCGTTCTGTGCTGTGTCGCGGGTGCCGGCCGCGACGGTGGGGTGCCCCGGCGAGTGCCGCCGGGAGGGGGAGTGCGAGATGGTGGGGGTGTTCGTGGGGAGCAGGACCCGGGGTGTGCTGTGCCGCCGAGTCGAGTGTCCGGAGTGTCGATCCGGGGGTGCCGGGCTCCGGGATGTCGAGCCCGGATGCCGTCGCGCCGAGCCGTCGATCCCCGCTGACGCCTGCTCTGCAGGCCCGTGGAGTCGGGCGGTCGGGCCGTCCCTCCGGCTGTTCTCCGAAAGTACGCCCCTCGTTCGGAGGGCACGTGCCGCTATCCGGAATGCGAAGCAGTGGCCCCGGCCGCCGGGCGGACTCCCAGCCGGGTGACTCCGGGGCTCAGTTGAGGGTGCCTCCGAAGGGCGGGGCGGCTGCGTCGAGACACGCGCTCGTGCGCGAGACGCCGTCTCCGCGGCGGTGTCCCGGCGAGACGGCGGTGTCTCGGCGTGTGCGGGAGGAGGAGGGTGCGCTCCTCCGCGAGTCGTCGCGCCGCCGCTCCGGCGGGGGTGCCGACGCTCAGAAGGCGTAGCGGACGCGGCAGTAGGGGAGGCGCTCGGCGAGGAGGGCGCGGAAGCGGTCGAGGGCGGCGCGCTTGAGGTCGCGTCGGTAGCGGATGTTGACGGCGCCGTTCTCGGAGACCTTCTGCTCCTGGCGCCCCGGCTGCCAGAGCAGCGACTCCGCCGTGGGGTGCCAGCCGAGGTTCACCTCGTGCAGGCCCTCGTTGTGGGTGAGGAGGATCACCTCGGCCGCGAGCTGCGCCTTCGCCCGCGGGTGGAGGGCGGCGTCGAGCTGGTCGAAGAGCTCGGTCCAGTCCTGCTGCCAGGTCTCGGTGAGGATCACCGGCGAGAAGTTGACGTGCACCTCGTAGCCGGCGTCGACGAAGTCGTTGATCGCCGCGATCCGCTCGGCCATCGGCGAGGTGCGGATGTCGGTGACCTTCGCCGTCTCCGCGGGCATCAGCGAGAACCGGATGCGCGTGCGCCCGAGCGGGTCCCACTCGAGGAGCTCGCGGTTGACGTACTTGGTCGCGAAGGACGCCTTGGCGGTGGGCGACATCCGGAACAGCTCGCAGAGGTCGCGGACGTTCTCGCTCAGAAGCGCGTCGACGGAGCAGTCGCTGTTCTCGCCGATGTCGTAGACCCAGGCCTCCGGGTCGCACTGGTTCGCCTCGGCCTTGGGGCCCTGCTTGGCGATGTGCCGGGCCAGGTGGCGCTGGATCTGCTCGATGTTCGTGAAGAGCGTGATCGGGTTGCTGTAGCCCTTCCTCCGCGGCACGTAGCAGTAGACGCACGCCATGGCGCAGCCGTTGGCGGTGGAGGGGGCGATGAAGTCGGCCGAGCGGCCGTTCGGACGCGTGACGAGCGACTTCTTCACCCCGAGCACGAGCGCCTCCGTCTTGATGCGCACCCAGCGCGCGACGTTCGCCTCGTCGCCGTGCACCTCCGGGATCAGCCAGTGCGACTCGACGGGCACGATCTCGGCGCCCGGCCAGCGCGCCACGACCTCCTGCCCGCGGGGCAGCTCGAGCGCGGCCGGCTCGGCGTAGATCCGCCGGATGTCGAGCAGGCGCCGCTCGCGGACCTGCGCGGACGCGGGGCTCGGAGCGGTGTCGGACATGAGTCCGTTCTACCGGCGACCACCGACATCCGCGGGGGCGGGGCCGTCGCCCGGCGCGCAGGTCCTCCGCCCGGCTGCAGGCACCGTGGCGCCGCTCCCTCAGGATGGAGGCATGCCCTCCTCCGCCGACCGCTTCCGCCGCGCCGCCGTCGAGCTCGCGCAGACCTCCGAGCGGCAGGTCGAGTGGGCGCTCGCCGTCACGGAGGATGCGCGCCTCCTCGCCCTGATCGACGAGCTGCCCGCGCAGCACCGGCAGCCGTCCCTGCTCTTCTCGGTCGCGCGGCTGCTCGGCGTGCCCGACGTCGACGGCGCCGGATTCGCCGCGTGGCTCCGGAGCGAGTGGGCGCGGGTGGCGCCGGTGGCGGCGGACCGGAGGACGCAGACCAACGAGGCGCTGCGGTGCGCGCCCCTGGTCGCGGCGCTGGAGCGGATCACGGAGCCCGGTGAGCCGGTGGCGCTCGTCGAGATCGGCGCCTCCGCAGGGCTCTGCCTGGCGCCGGAGCGGTACTCCTACGCCTTCACGGCGAGCGACGGCGAGGAGAGGCTCGGGTCGGGCGCGCCTCTGCTGCGGTGCGCGGTGAGCGGAGGCGCGGCGCCGGCGCGGCTGCCGGTCGTCGCGTGGCGCCGGGGGCTCGACCTGGCGCCGCTCGACGTCCGCTCGCCCGAGGACGTCGCCTGGTTGGAGGCGCTGCTCCCGCCCGACCGCCCGGAGCGGACCGCGCGGCTCCGCTCGGCCGTGGAGACTCTGCAGGACGACCCGCCGACGATCGTCGCGGGCGATGCGGCCGCCGAGCTGCCCGCCCTGCTCGACGCGGTGCCGCCGGGTCTGCGGACGGTGGTCGTCTCGCTCGGGACCCTGGTCTACCTGCCGTGGGCCGCGCGCGAGAGCGTCCTGGCGACGGTCGCCGATCGCGGCGCGAGCCTGGTGACGCTCGAGGCGGAGGCGCTGCTCCCGCACCTCGTCGCCGCGCGCGGGGACCGCACGGCTCCCGAGCCGACCCCGTTCCTGCTCGCCGCCGACGGCGTCCCGCTCGCGAGCGCGGCCGCCCACGGTGGCACCCTCTCCTGGCTGGCCTGAGGCTCGCTCCAGCGCCGTGTGCGGGCTGCCCGAAGCTCGGGAGGTGCCCGGCGCCCGGTGCCCGCTCCGCCCCGGCGCTCGACCCGCGCCCACTGTTCAAGAGTTGTCGCACTCAGCGTCGAGTGCGACAACTCCTGGACTCTCGCGGAGGAGCGAGCGTCGAAGCCCGAAGCCCGAAGCCCGAAGCCCGAAGCCCGAAGCCCAACGCGCAACGCGCAACGCGCAACGCGCAGCGCGCAGCGCTCTGAGCTCAGGCGCTCGGCCTGATCCTCCGCCCACTGTTCACGAGTTGTCGCACTCAGCGTCGAGTGCGACAACTCCTGGACAGTCGCGAAGGAGAGGGCGTCGAAGTGCAGCGCTGAGAGCTCGGAGCTCGGAGTTCCGGCGCTCGACCCGCGCCCACTGTTCAAGAGTCGTCGCACTCGGCGTCGAGTGCGACGACTCCTGGACTCTCGCGGAGGGGAGGACGGTCGAGCGCAGGACTCAGAGCTCAGAGCCAGAGCTCAGAGCGTCCAGCGCCCAGCGCCGAGCGCCCTACAGCCCGTCGACCACGAGCTGCGTCGCGCGCGGGACGTACGAGGTGTTCGTCGTCGGGTCCCAGCCCACGAGCGCGACCGCGTCGCCGCCGACGCGCGCGGTGATGCCCACGAGCGAGAACGGCTTGCCGCCCACGGCTCCGGACACCTTCCAGCCGAGCGTCTCGTCGGCGCCGGTCAGCGTCTGCTCAGTGCGCTCGACGGTCGTCTCGACCGGCACGCCCTGCATGGCGAAGAGCGTCGAGCCGGAGGCGCAGCGCGTGGTCGCGTCGGTGGCGCTCGCGAGGAGCGAGGCGGCCGCGTCGGCGGTGCCGGTGCTCGACACGACGGCGGTCATGGAGCGGTCGGCGCTGGTGCCGTACGAGAGTCCGGCGGCGGGCTGCGCGGTGTCCCAGCCCAGGCCGAACGGCGAGAGGCAGCTCGCGTCGGTCGCGGTGAGGCCCGGGTAGATCGAGTCGAGCATCTCCTGGATGCTCGCGTACTCGCCGGGCACGAACTGCACGCCGGTCAGCACGGCGGCCACCTGCTCGCCGGTCTTCTGAGCGGTGTCGGCGGCAGGGGCGGCGGCCGTCGCGGTGGCGGACGGGGCGGCCGACGACGAGGGGAGCGTCGGAGTGAACGGGCGGAGGGTCGATCCGCTCGTCGCGGTCCCCGCGCAGCCCGAGAGGGCGAGCAGCAGCGCGCCTCCGATCAGAGTCGTGCGCAGCAGTGTCTTGGACATCATGTCTCCCCCTTCGCCCGCCGGCGCCGCACCGGGGCGCCTGAGGCTAGCAGAGCCTCGCGTCCCGGAGGCGGCCCGGCGCCGCCCGCAGGACGGAGGCGGCCCGGTGGCACCCGCAGACCGGAGGCGGTCCGGCAGCGCGTGCAGATCGGAGTCGGCCCGGCCCCGCCCGCACGACGAAGCCCGGAACCCCGAACCCGCGCCTCCGATGGCCGCTCGCGCCTCCGCTCCGCAGCTCAGATCTCGGTGTGCCCGAGCTCGGCTCCCGCGAGCAGACGGATCTCCGGCTCGGCGATGCCCTCCAGCTCCAGCACCACGACGCGGTTGCGGCCGGCGCGGGTGACCGGCGAGGGGACGATCAGCGTCCGCTGCGGTCCGCGGCGCCAGTAGCGTCCGAGGAGGAAGCCGTTCACCCAGACCAGGCCCTTGCCCCAGTGCAGCGTGTCCACGTACAGGTCGGCCTGCTCGTCGAGGTCGAACGAGCCGGAGGCGAGCTGCGGCCCGGCCGAGAACGCCGGTGCCGCGACGGCCAGGTCGGGGAGGCACTCGAGCGCGAGGGCGCGCGCCGCCCAGCCGGTCAGCGGGGCGCCGTCGAGCGTCACGCCTCCGATCAGGCCCTTGTGCTCGCCGATGCGCGTGCCGTAGTTCACCCGGCCCTGGTTCTCGACAAGGATCGCGAGCTCGCCGCGTCCGCTCGGCAGCGTCAGCGCCCGCTCGTGGTGGTCGCGCGCCAGCACGCCCACCGGCACGCCGTCCAGCAGCACCCAGGCGCGGTCGCGCACCTCCTCGCCCACCACGAGGCGGACCGGAGCGGAGGAGCCGTCGAGCGTCGTCGTGAAGAGCACGAAGCCGTCGTCGTGGCCGAGGTCGTCGAAGCTGGCCATCGCGTCGAGGTGCGCGGCCGGTCCGAACGCCTGGCCGAGGCCGAGCAGCGCCGGGCCGGGGACGAGCGGAGCGGTCAGGGCGGGGGCCGGCGGGCGCACCGCGGGCACCTCCTCCGGCACCGGCGCGTAGCGCGCGATGACGTCGCGGAACGCCCAGAACTTCGCGGTCGGGTCGCCGCCCTCGTCGAGCGGGGCGTCGTAGTCGTAGCTCGTCGTGATCGCGGCGTAGCGGCCCTTGTCGTTCGCGCCGCTGGTCAGGCCGAAGTTGGTGCCGCCGTGGAACATGTAGATGTTGACCGAGCCGCCGGCCGCGAGCAGGGTGTCGAGCTCCTGCGCGGAGGCGTCGGCGTCCGTCGTGTGGTGCTGGGTGCCCCAGTCGTCGAACCAGCCGCACCAGAACTCCATGCACATCAGCGGCCCGGTGGGCTGGAACTCGCGCAGCGTCGCGAGGCGCTCCGTGGTCCGCGAGCCGAACGAGCCGGTGAGGTGCAGGCCCGGCAGGCTGCCGTCGGCGAGCATCTGCGGAGTGGGCTGGTCGATGGTGGTCAGCGGGACCGTGATGCCGGAGTCGCGGGTCACCCGCATGAGCTCGGCCAGGTACTCCTTGTCGGAGCCGTACGCGCCGTACTCGTTCTCGATCTGCACGAGGACCACGGGCCCGCCGGCATCGATCTGGCGCGGAGCCACGATCGAGTACACGCGGCGCAGGTAGTCGCTGACCGCGGCGAGGTAGTTCGGCTCCGAGCGGCGCACGCCCACCTCGGGGTCGCGGAAGAGCCAGGCCGGGAGGGCGCCGTTGTCCCACTCCGCGCAGATGTAGGGGCCGGGGCGCACGATCGCGTGCATGCCCTCGGCGGCGATCAGGTCGAGGAAGCGGCCCAGGTCGAGCCCGGCGTCCTCGCGCCACTCGCCGCGGCGCGGCTCGTGCGCGTTCCAGGCGACGTAGGTCTCGATGGTGTTCAGGCCCATCAGGCGGGCCTTGCGGATCCGGTCGGCCCAGAGGTCCGGGTGGATGCGGAAGTAGTGCAGCGCCCCCGACAGGATGCGGTGCGGGCGGCCGTCGAGCTCGAAGTCGACGGTGCCGATGGCGAAGCGGCTCTCGGGAGCGGTGGTCATCTGGATCCCCCTCAGGATCGGTGCCCGGTGTGTCCGAGCGTGAGAACGACGCGGGGCCGACCGGAGCGATCCGGCCGGCCCCGCGTCGAGCAGTGGTGCTACTCCGAGACGGTGAAGCCCTGCGCGTTGCCGTACTGGACGAGCTTGCTCTGCCAGTCGGCGAGGCCCTGGTCGAGGCTGGTGCCGTTGGCGTACGCCTGGCCGACGGTGTCACCGAAGACGCTGTTCGCGTACACCTGGTAGGGCAGGTACGACCAGCCGGAGCGGACGTCCTTCGAGGCCTGGGTCAGCACCTCGTTGATCTTCTGGCCGCCGAAGTACTCCGACTCCTGACCGGTGAAGTCCGAGCTGTCGAGGTCGGCCGTGGTCGACGGGAATCCACCGCTCTGCAGGAAGACGTCGACCGAGGCCTGGTCGCTGTTCAGCCAGCGCAGGAACGCGGCGGCCAGCGCCGGGTTCTCGCTCTGCTTGGTGACGGACTGGCCGCCACCGCCGTTCTCGGCGCTGACGGCGGTGCCGTCGTAGGTCGGGATCGGCGCGACGGCCCAGTCGCCGGAGGCGTCGGGGACGCTGGACTCCAGCACGCCGGGCATCCAGGCGCCGGTCACCAGCGAGGCGATGGAGCCGTCGGCGAGGCCCTTGTACCACTCGTCGCCCCAGGCGGGGGTGTCCGAGAGCAGCTTCTTCTCGACGAGCTGGTTCCAGACGCCGGTCCACTCGGCGGTGCCCTCGTCGGCGAGGTCGATCTTCACGTCCGTGCCGTCGGTGGTGAACGGCTCGCCGCCCGCCTGCCAGATCATGCTGGTCGCGAAGCCGGCGTCGCCGGTGTCGGCGGTGATGTACTTCGACGGGTCGGCGGTGTGCAGCTTCTCGGCCGCGGCCACGTACTCGTCCCAGGTGGCGGGGACGGCGATGCCGTACTGGTCGAAGACGGTCTTGTTGTAGAACAGCGCCATGGGGCCCGAGTCCTGCGGGAGGCCGACGAGCTTGCCGTCGATGTTGACGCTGCCCCAGGTGGAGGCGGAGTACTTGTCCTCGAGGTCGCCCATGCCGTACTGCGACAGGTCGAGGAGCGAGTCCGACAGCGCGAACTGCGGCATGGCGTAGTACTCGATCTGGACGACGTCGGGGGCGCCCGAGCCGGCCTTGATCGCGTTCTCGAGCTTGGTGTACTCGTCCTTGTTGGTGCCGGCGTTGACGAGCTCGACGTCGACCTTCGGGTAGGCCTTCTCGAACGCGGCGACCTGCGCCTCGGCGCTGGGGGTCCAGCTCCAGTACGTGATCTTGCCACCGGCCTCGAGGGCGGAGTCGAGGTCGGCGGCGGAGCCGGCGCTCGTGGTCGTGCCGCCACCGGAGGTGGACGAGCAGGCCGCGAGGGAGCCGGCGGCCAGGGCCGCGACGGCCGCGACCGTCAGGGTCCGCCTGAGGGCGGAACGGGCGATCTTCATGGTGGTGTTTCCCTTCACTTCTTCGTGCTGCGGGTGCTGTGGACGGGGCAGGACGCTCCGGCCGGGGGATGGGTAGGGGGAGGGCTCAGCCCTTGACGCTGCCGGCGCTCAGACCGGACTGCCAGAAGCGCTGGAGCCCGAGGAAGGCGACGACGATGGGGATGATCGTGAGGAGCGAGCCCGTGATCACGAGGTTGTAGATCGGCTGCGCGCTGACGCCGGTGGCCTGCGCGTTCCACTGGTTGAGGCCGACGGTGAGCGGGTACCAGGTGGGGTCGCTCAGCATGATCAGCGGGAGGAAGTAGTTGTTCCAGGTCGCGACGACCGAGAACAGCAGCACGGTCACGATGCCGGGGGCGAGGAGGCGGATGGAGATGGTGAAGAAGGTGCGGAACTCGCCCGCCCCGTCCATCCGCGCCGCTTCGAGCAGCTCGGTGGGCACCGACTCCACCGCGTAGACCCACACCAGGTACAGGCCGAACGGGCTGATCAGCGACGGGATGATGATCGCCCACGGGGTGTTGGTCAGGCCGAGCTGGCTGAACATGAGGAACGTCGGGACGGCGAGGGCCGTGCCGGGCACCGCGATCGCTCCGAGCACCACGGCGAAGACCGCCTTGCGGCCCGTGAAGCGGAACTTCGCGAGGCCGTAGCCGGCGAGCGTGGCCAGGAGCGTCGCTCCTCCGGCGCCGACGACGACGTAGAGCAGGGTGTTGCCGAGCCAGCGGAGGAAGATCCCGTCGCGGTAGCTGAGGGTGTCGGCGATGTTCTGGAAGAAGACGAAGTCGCCGTCGAACCAGAGGCCGAAGCTCGAGAGCAGGCCGGCCTGCGTCTTCGTCGCGTTGATGACCAGCCAGGCCAGCGGCACGAGGCTGTAGAGGATGAAGACCGACATCAGCAGGGTGAAGGCGATCGACTTCTTGGGCTGCACCGAGGAGCCGCGGCGGGCGGCCGGGCGCTTCGGGGCGCGGGCGGGCGTCCGGGGAGCGGTCGCGAGGGCCATCAGTTCTCCTTCCGCGCGCCGCGGAGCTGCACGACGTAGGCGATCACCGCGGTGATCACGCCCATGACGATGGCGACCGTGGCCGACGCGTTGTACTGCTGACCGGCGAAGGACAGGTTGTAGGCGTACATGTTCGGGGTGAAGTAGGTGGTGATGATGTTCGGCGCCAGCGTCCGGAGGATGTTCGGCTCGTTGAACAGCTGGAAGCTGCCGATGATCGAGAAGATCGTGGCGATGACGATCGCGCCGCGCAGGGCGGGCAGCTTGATCGAGCGGATGACGCGCATCGGGCCGGCGCCGTCGATCTCGGCCGCCTCGTAGAGCTCGCCGGGGATCGTCTTCAGCGCGGAGTAGAAGATGAGCATGTTGTAGCCCACGAACTCCCACGTGACGATGTTGCCGATCGAGGCGAGGATCCAGTCGCGCGAGAAGGGCTGGACGACGTCGGAGCCGAGCAGGTCGTTGACGTTCGCGGCCAGGCCGAAGTTGTCGCCGTAGATGAAGCCCCACATCAGCACCGCGACGACCGCGGGGACGGCGTAGGGGAGGAAGACCACGATGCGGAAGAAGCCGGTGCCGTGGAGGCGGCCGCTGTCGATCGCGAGCGCCGCGACGAGGGCCAGCACGAGCATCACGGGGACCTGCACGACGAGGAACAGCAGGACGCGGCCGAAGCCCTCCCAGAAGTTCGGGTCGGTGAAGATCGCGGCGTAGTTCGCGAAGCCGACGAAGGAGTTGCCGCCCACCAGCTGCTCGCGGAAGAGGCTGAGGTAGATCGAGTAGACGACCGGGGCGATGAAGACCAGGAGGAAGACGACGAGGAAGGGGGCGACGAACGCCAGGCCCTTCCACTCGCTCTTCGCCCGCGACTTCGGGGCCGCGAGGGGGGACGCCGGAGGGGCGACCTCGCTCAGCGGGACGGGGGGAGACGTCGTCGTCATGGGATTCCGTTCGGGGAGTAGTGCGGGCCCGCCATGTTCACGTCAACATGGCAGAGCGTCACCGTAGCATGTCCACGTCGCCACCCGCGACTGTTCCTGCGTCACGGTTCGGCGCACGATGCACCACGGCTGACGGGCGGCGCGCTATAAAGGGAAGCCCATGTCACTCGAGACCGACCGCCCGTCCCCGTCCACCCGGCCGCGACGCGGCGTCTCGATGGCCGACGTGGCCCGGCGCGCGAACGTCTCGGGCCAGACGGTCTCGCGGGTGTCGAACGGCAAGCAGAACGTCGACGGCGAGACGCGCGAGCGGGTCCTCGAGGCGATGCGGGCCCTCGGCTACCGGCCCAACAGTGCGGCGCGGGCCCTGCGGACGGGCCGCTTCCACAGCATCGGCGTGATCATGTTCACGCTGTCCTCGTTCGGCAACATGCGCACCCTCGACGCCATCGCGATCGCGGCCGCCGACGCGGGCTACTCGATCACCCTCATCCCCGTCTCCCACCCCACCCAGGGCGAGGTGTCGGTCGCGTTCCACCGGCTGAGCGAGGAGGCGGTCGACGGCGTCATCATCATCGTCGAGGCGCACCTGCTCGACGAGGCCGACATCGTCCTCCCGCCGGACCTGCCCGTGGTGGTCGTCGACTCCGCCGGCGGCGAGAAGTACCCGGTGGTCGACACCGACCAGATGTCGGGCGCCCGCCAGGCCGTCGAGCACCTGCTCGGACTCGGACACCGCACCGTGCACCACATCGCCGGCCCGGACCGCTCCTACTCCGCCGAGCGCCGCCACGAGGCGTGGGAGTCGACCCTGATCGAGCGCGGCGCCCCGGTGCCGGAGGTGCTGGTCGGCGACTGGTCCACCGACTCCGGCTACCGCCTCGGCAAGCGGCTCGCCGCCGATCCGGAGGTCACCGCGATCTTCGCCGCCAACGACCAGATGGCGCTCGGCGTGCTGCGCGCCCTGCACGAGGCCGGACGCGCCGTGCCCGGCGAGGTGAGCGTCGCGGGCTTCGACGACATGCAGGAGTCGGCGAGCTTCTGGCCGCCTCTCACGACGGTGCGCCAGTTCTTCGGGGACACGGGCCGCCGCTCGGTCGACATCCTCCTGCGCGAGCTCGAGTCGGGCGAGCGCACCGGCGTCTCGCTCGTGCCGACCCGCCTCATCGTCCGCGAGAGCACCGGCCCGGCCCCCGCCGCCTCCTGATGCTTCCGCGGAGCCGGCCCGCGGAGCCCGCCCGCCCTTCACGCTGATCGAGGAGCCGACCCCGCCGGCGTACCGAGATCCCCTGCACCGGACCCCCTCTGCCGCACCCACGCCCCTCCCCGTGCCCGCTCGACCGCGGCGCTCGCGATACTGTGAGCCCTCTCACCCCGGACCTCCAAGGAGACGCACATGTCGGTCGGCCTGCTCGCGGTTGTCGATGACATCCTCACCGCCGCCCTGAAGGTGAGCGCCAAGACGGCGGGCGTCGTGATCGACGACGCGGCCGTCACCCCGCAGTACGTGCAGGGCCTCACGCCCGCGCGGGAGCTCCCGGTGGTCGGGCGGATCGCGCTGGGGAGCCTGTTCAACAAGTTCGTCATCATCATCCCGCTGGCGCTGCTGCTCTCGGCGTTCGCGCCGCAGGTGCTGCCGTACCTGCTGATCCTCGGCGGCGCCTTCCTCTGCTTCGAGGGGGCGGAGAAGGTGCTCGAGTGGTTCGGCGTCTCGCACGGCGGCCACGAGACGGAGGCGCGTGACGAGAAGAAGCTCGTCTTCGGCGCCATCCGCACCGACCTCATCCTGAGCACCGAGATCATGCTGATCGCGCTCGACGGCCTCGACCCCGACTTCGGGATCTGGCCCACGCTCGGCGCGCTCCTGGTCGTCGGGCTCGGGATGACCGTGCTCGTCTACGGCGCCGTCGCGCTGCTCGTGAAGATCGACGACGTGGGCCTGCGCCTGATGAAGAACGCGGCCCGCGGCGTGCGGCGCACCGGGGCGAGGATCGTCGCGTCGATGCCGGTCGTGTTCCGCGCGATCAGCATCATCGGGACGCTCGCCATGCTCTGGGTCGGCGGGCACCTCGTCGTCGCGAACCTCGCCGAGACGGTGTGGCACGGTCCGTACGACCTCGTGCACGTCGTCACCCACGCGGTCGAGGGCGCGGGCCCGGTCGTCGTGTGGCTGGCCGACACCTTCGTCTCGATGATCTTCGGCCTCGTCCTGGGTCTGGTCATCGCGGCCGTCGTGATGGGCGTCTCGCGCCTGCGCACCCGCGACGAGGCGGCCGCGGGGCACTGAGCGGGGTCTCGGTACTCCGCGTGCCGCGGCCGGTCGACCGGCATGGGGGTGCGCGGTCGCTCCACCGGCGCGGAGGTGTGCGGCTGCCCGACCGGCACGGATCCATGCTGATCGAGTAGCTCGCGCCGCGGGCGCGCCGAGACATCACGACGCGCCGCCCGCGCAGCGCCGCTCCGACGGCGAACGACGGACCGCCCCCGTCCCCGGAGGGGCGGAGGCGGTCCGTGTCGGAGGGGGCGTCAGCAGCTGCGGGCCGCGTACGCTCCCGTCGCCACCGAGGTGACCTGCTCACCGTCGACCGTGCCCGTCGCGGTGACGGTGGCCTGGCCGGCCGGCACCGAGGCCGCGCGCGTGGTGAACGCGGCGCTGCCGCTCGCGCCGGGCGCGACTCCGGTGACCTGCTTCGACCCGGAGGGCGTCGCGATGGTCATCGAGACCGGCACGCCGGACTCGTTCTTCGCCGCGACGGTGAGCGTCACCTTGCCGGCGATGCAGCGGGTGGTCGCCGTGACCGCGACCGCGAGGGCGGCGGGCGCCTTCAGGGTCACCGTCACCGTCGTGGTCGAGGTGACGGAGCCGTCGGCCGCGCGGACCGCGATGGTCGCGACTCCGCCGTTCGCCGTCGTCGGCTGGGTGATCCGCACGGTGGCCGCCGAGTCGGTCGCCACTGCTCCGATCACCGGCATCGCCGTGCCCTCGACGGTGACCGCGTAGGAGGTGCGGGCCGGGTCGAACCCGGCGATGCCTGCTCCTCCGACGCGCAGGGCGCCCAGGGTGGCGACCGCGGCGGGCGAGGCGACCGACTCGTAGAGCTTGGTCTCGGCCACGATCAGGTGCGTGTTGTCGTAGGCGTTCATCACGACGCGGAAGGCCTTGGCCGTGACGGGCGCGAACGACGCGACCAGGGTCGGAGCCGTTCCGCCGGCCGGTGACGCGAGGGCCACGGCCGACTCGTAGCCGGGGACCGCGGTCCAGGTCGTGCTGTCGGCGGCCTGGTACTGCAACTGGTAGGTCTGCGCCCAGCTGGTGCCGCCGTCGGCCAGGAACTGCACCGACACCTTCTCGACCTGGTGGGTCGAGGGGAAGGTGTAGGTCAGCGAGCTCTGCGCGGCCTTGGTGCCGTTGGTCCAGTTCGACCAGCCCTTGTCGCCGTCGACGCCGTTGCGGGTGCGCTCCGGTCCGTAGCCCGACTCCGACGACGACGCGGTCGCGACGATGCCGGCGTCCGGGTTGAAGTTGCGGAGCGTGCCCGTGGTGACGAGCACCGTGAGCGTGGCGGGGAGCGTCGCGCCGTCGGCGGTCGCCGTTCCCGAGACCGTCACCTGCCCGGCCTGGGCGAGGGAGGCGGTGGTGAGCGGCGTCCAGTCCCAGACGACCGGCACCGGGAAGGTGCTGGCCGAGGCGCCCACGCGGGCGGGGACCGTCGTCGGGGCCGAGGCCTTCACTCCGGCGACCGAGGCGCCCGCGGCGGCAGTGACCGACACGGGGTCGGTCGCGGTCAGTCCGCCGACATCGACGAGCGCGGTGACCGTGATCGTCTGGCCGTAGAGGTCGGTCGCGGTGCCGGGCACCTCGACGCGGCCGGTCGCGCCGTACGCCGAGTCGGCGGGGCGCTGCCAGGTGACGGCGAGCGGTGCGCCGGCTCCCCAGGAGTACTGCGGGGTGATGCTCGCGGGCAGGGTCGGAGCGACGCCCGCGGTGGTGCGGACGGCGATCGTCTGGCCGGCGGTCGGGGCGAGGTCGCGGAGGGACCACCTCTGGTTCGCTCCTCCGTTGGAGGTGTAGACGCCGACCGACGCGTTGTCGGCACTGGAGCCGCCGTTCACGTCGAGCGACTGGGCGATCGACTCGTTGACGAGCGAGAAGTTCGCGCCGTCGGTGGTGTTGACGATCCAGCGGGTCGCGGCGGTCGTCTTCGCCGCGTCGACGGACAGCGAGCGCAGGTCGGTGCCGGCGGTCGTGGCTCCGAGCACGCGTCCGTCGCCGTTGACGAGGACGACGCGGCGGGTGGCCTCGCGCTCGCCGGCGGCGACCTCGCGGACCGTCCAGGTCTGCTTGGCGGCCGTGGCGGAGTCGGTGGCGAGGCCGGTGATCGTGGTCGCGGCACCCGAGGGGTTGCCGGTCAGGGCCTTGCCGCTCTGGGTGCCGACCAGCTGGTAGCGGTGGCCGTCGCGCAGGGCGGGGGCGGAGTCGGCGACTCCCGAGACTCCGTCGATCGAGAAGCTCGTGACCGACTTGGCGGGCACGGTGATCGTGGCGGTGCGCGAGATGCGGTCGACGCTCACCGGGGTCTTCGCGACCAGGGCGTTGCTCGTGGGAGCGGCGGCCGAGGAGGCCTTCGTGGTGACGTACGGGGTGACCGTCGCGGTGTCGGCGATGGTGCCGAAGCGGGAGAGGTCGAGCACGACGGTCTTCTCGGTCGCGGTGCTGTTGGTGTGCACGACGGTCGCGCCCGAGCCGTCGCCGCGGACGGCGGCGGTGGAGGAGCTGTCGTTGGAGGGCATCAGGTGGTCGCCCTCGTGGATGAACTTGGTGAAGTTCCGGATGGTGTTGAACTTCGAGTTCGTCTCGACGCCGCAGACCGGGGCCTTGGTGGAGTCGCCACCGGCGTCGGCGACGCGGCGGACCGACTTCCAGACCTCGGTCCCGTTCTCCTGGTACGGCTTGCAGTCCAGGTCGATGTAGACGGAGCCCCAGTTGAGGTTCTCGCCCTTGGGCTTGGGCTGCTGCATGTTGTAGTAGTCCTCGACGGGCTGCCAGAGCACCCACGCCTTCGGCTCGAGCTCGCGCAGGTCGTCGTTGATGCGGCCGGCGATGCCGAGGCCGTTCTCCATGTTGGTGGGGTCGAAGCCGGAGACCCAGTTGCCCTCGATCTCGCTCATCCACAGGTCGGTGTCGGCCTGCTTCGCGAGGTCGCGCACCTTGAGGCGGCCCGAGGTGCCGTAGGTGTGGACGTTCATCCG
Source organism: Rathayibacter sp. VKM Ac-2762 (assembly GCF_009866585.1). Lineage (NCBI taxonomy): Bacteria > Bacillati > Actinomycetota > Actinomycetes > Micrococcales > Microbacteriaceae > Rathayibacter > Rathayibacter sp. VKM Ac-2762. The sequence continues at coordinate 2,957,697 of NZ_CP047419.1, forward strand.
GTCGACCTCGGCGCGGATCGCGGCGGAGTAGGCGGCCCAGTTCGTCGCGAAGATGTCGGGGTTGGTCTCGTCCATCGCGGCGATGCCGGCGTCGGTGGTCGAGGCGTCCAGCGCGGCGGCGACGTCGGGGATCAGACCCGCTTGGCGCGTCGGTCCGACGTGCATGCCCTCCTGGCGTCCGCCGGTCGGGACGCCGTTGGAGAGCTGCGTGCCCCAGTAGTTCGTGTTCGGCTCGTTGAAGGGGTCGAGCGTGTCGAACTCGATGCCGTACTCGTCCTCCATGTGCTCGGTGACCTTCACGAGGTACTTCGCGAACTGCTCCTCGGCGGCGGGCTTCAGCTGCTCGCTGTTCGCGTCGAAGCCGCCCGAGACGTAGCCGCTCTCGGTCATGAAGTACGGGGCGGAGTTGGAGAACGCCTCCCAGTGCGAGATCTGCTTCTCCTCGGCGAGCCTCTCGACCCACCAGCGCTGCGTCTCGTCGGCGGTCCAGTCGTAGGAGGCGGGGTCGTCCGCGTTCCACTTCGCCAGGAGCGCATCGCGGTCGGCGAGCTTCGTGGAGGTGCCGCCGTAGGTCGACGCGTCGCCGGCCGGGTTCGGCTTCCACCAGCCCTCGACGGCGCCGCCCGGGCGGAGGTAGTCCTTCACGTCGGAGGCGTTGCCGCCGCCGATGTTGTAGCGGGCGATGTTCAGGTCGAGGCCGCTGTCGCCGAAGACCTTCTGGTAGAGGTCCTCGCGGAGGGCCTCGGGATAGCCGCCGGTCGCGTTCGCGAACCAGACGAGGCTGGTGCCCCAGCCCTCGAACGCCTCACCGGCGGCGGCGGGGTTCGGCGTGATGCGGAACGCGTCCGCGGCCTGAGCGGGGGCCGCTGCGGCGGGGATCGCCAGCAGTGCTCCTGTGGCCAGGGCGGCGCTCGTGGCGAGCGCGGCGACCCTTCTGAAGGACATCGACATTGATGCGGTCTCTCTTTCGCCATCGAAATGCGGGCATGTTCACGTGAACGCGCCCTGACGGCCGACTGTACATGTTCACGTCAACAATCGGAAGGAGCTCAGGGGTGGGCGAGGCCCGCAGCGTCGAGAAGCCGGGAGTCGTCGCAGTCGGCGCCGAGTGCGACGACTCCTGGAGGGTCGTGGGCATGCGGAGGCGTGCGGCCGCGCGCCGCGACACCCCCGCGCTCAGACGCGGTGCGTCGTCTCCGGGAAGGCCTCGGGCTCGCACTGGATGGTCGCGTGGTCGATGCCGTGGCGCTCGCGGAGGACGGCGAGCACCCGCGAGAGCGCGGTGCGGTAGTCGGCGTCGGGGGCGACGACCACGTGGCCGGTGGCGCTCTCCATGCCGGAGGTGATCGTCCACACGTGCAGGTCGTGCAGCGCGAGCACGCCGGGGACGGCGCAGACGTCGCGCTCGAGCGCTGCGAGGTCGACGTGCGCGGGCGCCGACTCCATGAGGATCCCCAGCGCCTGCCGCGTCAGCGACCAGGTGCGGGGAAGGATCAGCAGCCCGATCAGCACGCCGACGATCGGATCCGCCCACGCCCAGCCGGTGGTGAGCAGCACGATCGCCGCGACGATCACGCCGATCGAGCCGAGCGCGTCGCCGAGCACCTCGAGGGAGGCTCCGCGGAGGGTGATGCTCTCCTTCGCCCCGGCGGACAGCAGGCGCAGGCTCACGAGGTTGACCGCCAGGCCCACGACGGCGGTGATCAGGAGGGGGCCGCCGGGCACCGCGGGCGGCTCGGCGAAGCGGCGGACGGCCTCGACGATCACGAACGCGGCGACCGCGAACAGAAGCAGGCCGTTGGCGAGGGCGGCCAGCACTTCGAGGCGGTAGGAGCCGTAGGTGCGGCTCTTCGCGGCGGGGCGGGCGGCGAGCGAGATCGCGGCGATCGACATTCCGAGGGCCAGCACGTCGGTGCCCATGTGCGCGGCGTCCGAGAGCAGCGCGAGCGAGCCCGTTGCGACTCCGACCGCGAACTCGACGATCATGAACGCCGCGGTCAGCACGAAGGCGGCCACGAGCGGACGCCGGTGCCGTGCGGCGGCGGAGCCGATTGGAACGCCGTGAGAGTGGCCCATCGGCTCCTCCGATCCCTGTTCGTATAAACAGTCTTGCATGCGTCCGGAGGCGAGCGCGAGGGCCCTCAGCCGACCAGCGGGTCCAGCGCCTCGCCGAGGTAGGGCGCCAGGGTCCGGGCATACGACTCGGTGAGGTGCCCGAGGTCGCGGTACACCTTCACTCCGCCGATCACGAGGGGGCAGCCGCGGTCGTCGCAGAACCAGCGGGTGAGGTCGACGGCGGCGGCGCCCGGCCAGCCCTCGGCCGCGGCGGCCATCAGCTCGCGGTCGGCGAAGGCCTCGTCGAGCGGCACGCTGCAGTCGGCCGCGGGGCCCGGCTCCTCGGCGCAGGCCAGCAGGGAGAGCGAGGGCAGCACCGGATTGTCGCGGATCGCGACCACCGTGGATCCGCGGGCGATCAGCGGCGCCCACGACTCGTGGAACCCGTCGATGCCGGCCTGCTCGTCGGGGGTGCCGGACGCGTCGACGAACACGGACTTCTTCGCGGAGTAGGCGGTGACGACGAGCGCGTACGGCTCCTGGCCGGCGAGCTCCTCCTGCAGCTTCTCGTTCCAGACGTCGCAGGAGCGGCGGGAGGAGGCGGAGTCGTCGCGCCGCTCCGCGGTCGAGAAGACGCAGCCCGTCTTGTAGTAGGTGTGCAGGTCCCAGCCGCGCTCCTCCGCGACGCCGCGCAGCGCCGGGAAGAAGGACGCCGCGTGCGAGTTGCCGATGAGCAGCACACGGAGGCCGGCGGGATCGCCGAAGCGGCACTCCTTGAGCGCGGTGCCGGAGTTGCCCGTGCTGCACTCGTCGGTGTTCAGCGCGGAGCCGTCCTCCGAGGCGTCGACGGCGGGCAGGCTCGTGGTCCAGGAGTCGGAGCAGGCGTTCGCGAGCGCCGCGGCTCCGACGCAGCCCTCGGTCGAGACGGGGAGGGCGTGCGCGCGGGTGAGGTCGGCGGCGATCGCGGCGTTCGTTCCGGTGAGGCCCGTCGCTCCGACCAGGGCGGCGACGGCCAGCAGGGCCGCCGGGGCGAGCGCGCGGAGGCGGTGCGGGCGCTCGGCGGGAGCGCGGCGGTGGAGGGGGTCCTCGAGGAAGCGCTTCGAGGCGGCGGCCAGGAGGATCGCGGCGGCGATGACGCCCAGGCCCGCGAGGGCGGTCGGGTCCTCGCCGGTGCTCTCGCGCCAAAAGACCAGGAGTGGCCAGTGCCAGAGGTAGATCCCGTAGCTCAGGCCGCCCAGCCACACGAGCGGGCGCAGGGCCAGCAGCCGGCCGACTCCGCGCTCCGGGGCGGGGCCGGTCCCGGCGACGAGCACGAGCACCGCCGAGAGGGTCGGCCAGAGCGCGGCGGTGCCGGGGAACGCGCTCGAGACCTGGAGCACGAACCCGCAGGAGACGACTCCGATCAGCCCCAGCCACCCGGCAACGGCCCGCAGGGTCGCCGGGATCGCCAGTCCCGGGAGCACGAGGGCCGCGAGCGAGCCGAGCCCGAACTCCCACGAGCGGGCGAGGGTGCTGTAGTACGCGGTCGGCTGGTCGATCCCGACCAGCACGACGGAGAACGCGAACGAGAGGACGGTGAGCGCCGCGACGAGCGCCAGCAGGAACCGCGGCAGCTGCGCGCGTCGCCGCAGCAGCACGGCGGCGAGGGTCGCGACGAGCACCAGGGCGAGCCAGATCAGGTAGAACTGCCCCTGCACCGACATCGCCCAGAAGTTCTGCACCGGCGAGTGGAAGTCGTCCTGCGCGAGGTAGTCCACTCCGGCCCGCGCGAGCGCGACGTTCTCGACGTAGAAGGTCGAGGCGAGCACCTCGGTGAAGGTCTGCAGCAGCTGCGAGGGGAGCAGGAGGAGCGGAGCGAGCGCCGCGACGACGACCAGCACCACCGCGGCCGCCGGGAAGAGCCGCGAGGCGAGCCTCCGGAGGAAGGCGATCGGACGCACGCGCCCGAACCGCCGGATCTGGCCGAGGAGGGTCAGGGTGGTGAGGAACCCGGCGATCACGAAGAAGACGTCGACGCCTCCGGAGACGCGGCCCAGCCAGATGTGGAAGGTCGCGACCAGGAGGGACGCGACGGCGCGCAGTCCCTCGATCTCGGGCCGGTAGCCGGACGCATCGGCCTTGCGCACCAGCGCGGACCGGCCGGAGGGGGCGGTGCGGGCGGAGTGGCGGGGCAACAGGATCCTTCTGTGACGGTCGGAGGGCGGTGGGGCGGGCGCCGTCGAGCGTCGCTGTCCAGGATCGCGCTCTCCCGCCCCCAGGGGAACCGTGTCCGGGGTGCTGTCCACCTGGTTGGGGGCTGCGGAGGCGAGGTGCGCGACAGGTGTCCGCTTACTCGGCTGTTCCGGACCTTCTGAGTGCGGTGAGGACTCGGCAGCCGCCGTCCTCGCGCGCGACCACGGCGACTCCTGCGGGGTCGCATGCGGGCCGGGCCGAGGGCGGCCGAGGGTCGGTGGCGCGGATCGACTGGCGCGAATGGACGGGTCGAAGTGAGGTAATGCTATGCTTACCCGGGCTCCGCGCCGGGCCCACGAACAAGGCCCGCGCACCGGGCCGACGACCGACGCCCACGAACCACGGGAGATCCATGTCCACGCACCGACGGCGCCCCGCCGCCCTCGCCCTCGCCGCCCTCACCCTGCTCGCCCTCACCGGCTGCGGCGCCTCCGAGCAGATCGAGCCCGAGAGCACGGCCGCCGCGGGGGAGGGCACGACCTCGTACCCGCTCACGCTGGACGACTGCGGCACCACGACCACCGTCACCGCCCCTCCGCAGCGGGTCGTCTCCCTCGACCAGAACTCGACCGAGATCCTGCTGTCCCTCGGCCTCGAGGACCGGATGGTCGGCACGGCCTCCTGGACCGACCCCGTGCTCGAGACCCTCGCCTCCGCGAACGAGAGCGTGCCGCGCCTGGCCGACAACGCGCCCACCTACGAGGTGCTGCTCGGCGCCGACCCGGACTTCGTCACCGCCTCCTTCGGCCGGCACTACGCGCCCGAGGGCGTCGCCTCGCGCGACCGCCTCGCCGAGACGGGGATCGGCTCCTACCTCGCCCCCTCCGACTGCGACAACGGGGCGAGCGTCAACGGCGGGAGCGGCACGCGCACCGTCCCGCTGACCGTCGACGTCCTCTACCAGGAGATCCACGAGCTGGCCGAGGTCTTCGACGTGCAGCAGCGCGGTGACGCCCTGGTCGCGCAGCTGCAGGAGCGCGCCGCCGCCGCCACCGAGGGGGTCGACCTCGGCGGCCGGAGCGTCGCCTTCTGGTTCGCCGACACCAAGACGCCCTACATGGCAGGCGGCTACAACTTCGCCTCGATGCTCGGCACCACGACCGGCATGACCAACGTCTTCGCCGACCGCACGGAGGACTGGCCCGCTGTCGGCTGGGAGAGCGTCGTCGCGGCCGACCCGGACGTCCTGGTCCTCGGCGACCTGCAGCGCGACCGCTTCCCCGGCGACCGCCTCGACGACAAGACCGCGTTCCTCCGCTCCGACCCGCTGACCAGCAGCCTGCCCGCGGTGCAGGACGGCCGCTTCATCGCGCTCCACGGCGCCGAGCTGAACCCGTCGATCCGCTTCGTCGACGGGCTCGAGAAGATCCGCGCCTGGTGGGACGAGAACGGGGCCTCGCTCTGAGCACGGGCACGGGCACGAGCACGAGCACGAGCACGAGCACGGTCCTCGTCCGCCGGGTGCCGCGCGGTCTGGCCGCCGCTGCGCTGGTCGTCGGCGGGCTGCTCGCGCTGGCGCTCTCGGTCGGCGTCGCGGTGACGCTCGGCCCGGCCGACGTCTCGCTCGTGAACGTCCGCGACATCCTCCTCAACCACCTCGGGCTCGCCTCCGTCCCGGTGCGCCCGGCCGAGGATGCGATCGTCTGGCAGGAGCGCCTCCCGCGCGCACTCGTGGCCGCGGCCTGCGGGGCGGGGCTCGGCGTGTGCGGAGTGATCCTGCAGTCGCTGCTGCGGAATCCGCTCGCCGACCCGTTCGTGCTGGGCGTCTCGTCCGGAGCGTCCACGGGCGCGGTGCTCGTCGGCGTGCTCGGGGTCGGCGGAGGAGTGGTCGGGCTCTCCGGAGGCGCCTTCGTCGGCGCGCTGGTCGCCTTCGGCTTCGTGCTGCTGCTCACGCGGTTCTCGGCGGGCGGCACCTCCGGCGTGATCCTGGCGGGGGTGGCGAGCACGCAGCTGTTCTCGGCGCTGACCTCGCTGATCGTGTTCGCGCTCGCCGACTCGGACGAGACGCGCGGCGTGATGTTCTGGCTGCTCGGCTCCCTCGAGGGGATGCGCTGGGACGACGTGGCGCTGAGCGGAGGAGTCGTGCTGCTCGGCTCCGTGGTCTGCCTCGCCGCGGCGCGCACGCTCGACGCGTTCGCCTTCGGGGAGGACGTGGCCGCGTCGCTCGGCGTGCACGTGGGCCGCACCCGCCTCCTCCTGCTGGTGGTGACGGCCCTGCTGACGGCGACCCTGGTGAGCATCGCCGGCGCGATCGGCTTCGTGGGGCTGGTGCTGCCGCACGCCGCGCGACTCGTGTTCGGCCAGCGGCACTCGCGGGTGATCCCGGCGACGATCCTGCTCGGCGCGGTGTTCCTGGTGTGGGTCGACGCCGGATCGCGGGTGGCGTTCGCGCCGACTCCGCTGCCGGTGGGGGTCGGCACGGCACTCGTCGGCGTGCCGGTGTTCATGCTGCTGCTCCTGCGGCGGAGGGGCCGCTCGTGACGCTCGAGGCCGACCGGGTCTCGTGGCGCCGGGGCGGCCGCCTGGTGGTCGACGGGGTCTCGCTCCGCCCCGCTCCCGGCTCGACAGTGGGACTGCTCGGGCCCAACGGCTCGGGCAAGTCGTCGCTGCTGCGGCTGCTGCAGGGCACCGCGGCTCCGGACGCCGGCGTCGTCACCCTCGACGGCGCGCCGCTCCGCTCGCTCCGCCGCCGCGAGGTCGCCCGGGCCGTGGCCACGGTGACGCAGCAGGCCGAGACGGAGGCGGACCTCCCCGTCCGCGACGTCGTCCGGCTGGGGCGGACACCGCACCGCTCCCTCCTGGGCGGAGACACGGCCGAGGACCTGCGCGCGATCGAGCGCGCCCTCGAGCAGGTGGGTCTCGAGGCGAAGGCCGACCACCTCTGGCACACCCTCTCGGGCGGCGAGCGGCAGCGGGCGCACATCGCCCGGGCGCTCGCGCAGGAGCCGCGCGAGCTGCTGCTGGACGAGCCGACCAACCACCTCGACATCCGCCATCAGCTGGAGCTGCTGGCCCTGGTGCGGGCGCTGCCGGTGACCACGGTCGTCGCGCTGCACGACCTCAACCTCGCGGCCCTCTTCTGCGACGCGCTGCTGGTGCTGCGCGAGGGGCGCGTGGTCGCGGGCGGCACCCCGGAGGAGGTGCTCACCCCGGCGCTGATCGCGGACGTCTACGGGGTGCGCGCCCGCGTGATCGTCGACGCCGGACGGCCGCACGTGCTGTTCGACTCCTGAATCCGCTGCCGCATCCTGACCCCACTGCCAGACGATCGTCGATCAGTCAACGGCCTCGTCCACTTCCAGCAGCGCGTTCTACCGTCAGTGAACCGGCTTCGAGACCTCACAGGAGAGGTCCCCCTCGCGCTGGGCGAGGTGCTCTCCTGACGGAGGGCGATGGACGTGCCGGTGACGACGAAGGGGAGTCGAGAGATGTCCAGAGACGACGTGGCACCGGGGCGGTTCGCGCGATTCGTGAAGTGGGTCAACAAGGCCGACGGCTGGGAGCCGCAGTACCTGCGCGGGCGGGTCGTGGCCAAGAAGGACGGCGAGTGGATCGTCGCGGTCGACGGCGAGGAGCGCCGGATCGTGAAGAAGGAGTGGAGCGTCTACCGCTGACCCTCGGGGAGGACTCGTGATGCTGCCCGACCGGCGCACTCCCGAGATCAGAGAGGCGCGTCCCGGAGTCTTCGTGCTCGAGCTGCGCCGCACCCGCCGCCGGCCCGCCGAGGAGCTGGGCGTCCTGATCCGCACGGGCACGACCTGGACGGTGCTGGGCCCCGAGGGCGTGCTCTCCGACGTGCCGAGCTTCCACGACGCCGTGGCGGCCCTGCGCGAGTAGCGAGGCACCACCGAGGTACCCGCGGCCCCGCTCAGTCGCCCGAGACGGTCGCCCGCTCCGGCGTGTCGACGACCGTCTAGGGCGCCTCAGCGCTGACGCGAGAGTGGACGGCGCGGCGGTGGTGCCGCCGAGGCGTGGGCCCGCCGCGCCTACAGCTGGCGGCCCGGACGCTGCACGCCGACGACGGTGACGGTGACGGTCGCGGAGGTGCTCTGCGCGGCGGGCGGCGCGGACTCCGAGAGGCGCACGGTCAGGCGGAGGTGGTCGGTCGCTCCGACGGCCAGGGCCGGGGAGCCGGGGAGGTCGAGGCGGGAGGCGGCGGGGCGGTCGGCCGACACGGTGGTGACGGTGCCGGGGCAGGTCGCGGCATCGGCCGACCAGGACAGCGAGCAGCGCTCGATCGCGAGCTGCAGGCCGTCCGAGAAGTCGGTGCCGGTGGCCGTCTGCAGCTGGAGGGCCGACATCGGCAGGGTCCCGGCGTTCGTCAGGTCGAGGAGGCGCCGGGCCGTGCCACCGGGGACGAGGCCCGCGACGGGGACCGGCACGGTCGTCGCTCCGGTGCCGGTGAACGTCGCGATGACGGTGCCGGAGGCGACCCGCGCGCTCACGGAGCCCCGGTCCAGGAGCACGGCGGTCGCGGTGGCGGCGGCGCCGAGGACGAGCGCGCCGGCGACGAGTCCCGCCAGGCCGGCGCGGGAGACCACGCGGCGGCGGACCTCGGGGGAGTGGCGCGGGGCTCCGCGGTCGCGGGAGGACGGCCGGGCGCTGTGCCGCCCGTGCTCAGCGGGCGGACGCAGGGGCTCCGGGGGCGGCGTGCCGTCCGACGAGCGGTGCGCGCCGCTCACGGGGCGACCTCCGCGGGGCGGCGCCAGATGGCGATCAGGAGCGCGCCCACGATGACCGCGCCGCCCGCGGCGAAGAGCGCGAACCGCGCCTCCGGGTGGGCGAGGCCGATGCTCGGCCAGCCCAGCAGCGGCACCACCGAGCTCTCGCGCCAGATCCGCTCGTCCGCGATCGTCACGATCCACGGGTCGGCCGACTCGTTGTTGTCGCCCTTGGTGGTGAGCGCCAGCTGGCCGGGCTCGCGGCCGCGGAGGGCCGCAGCCTCCTCCTCGGAGTAGACGAGGGTGACGCGGTGGATGACGCGGCGGCCCGGATCGTCCGGGTCGGTGAAGACGATCACGTCGCCGGCGCGGATCGCGGCCTGGTCGACGGGCAGGGTGACGGCGAGGGAGCCGACGGGCATCCCGGGCGCCATCGAGTTCGACAGCACCGGCACGAGCCGCACGAGACCGAGCGCGGAGAGGACGAAGACGGCGATGCCGGCGACGGCCACGATCGCGACCAGTCCGCCGAGGAGAGCGCGGATGGCCTTCACGCCTGCTCCCTCCGGTGACGACGGCGCGCGGCCGCGGCGAGCAGGGCGCCCGAGCCGAGGGCGAGCATCCCGCCCAGGAGCGCAGCGCCCAGGTCGCGGCCGGTGACGGCCAGCCCGCCGCCCGCCGCTCCGGGGAAGGAGCCGGGGCCGGGGGTGGGGGAGGGATCCTCCTCCGTCGTGCCCACGAGCACCCGCAGCGACGCCGCCGCGAGCTCGGCCCCGTTGCCGGCCGACTCCGGGAACAGGACGCGGACGCGCACCCCCACGGTGGCCCCGCGCTCGAGCGGACGCACGCCGTCGAGCCGGCCGAGCGTCGCCGCGGGCCCGGATCCGAGCGGCATCGCGTCCTCCGGGCAGAGGTAGCGCTCGACCGTGCGCTCCCCGTCGACGACCTCGGCGACGGTGAACGCCGCGTCGCAGAGCTCGACGGACAGCTGGAGGCCGTCGCGCGGGTCCTGCGCCAGCGTGCCTCCGTCGACCGCGAAGGCCACGGAGACCCCCTGCGGCGACAGGCCGGTGCTGGTCACCTCGACCGCCCACTCGGCGCGGTCGCCCGGAGCGAGGTCGGTGAGGGATCCGGGCGCCGAGAGCTCGCGCACGTCGAGCACGCCGACGGGCTCGGCGCTCGCCGCGGGCGCGAGGAGCACCACCGCGAGGACGGCGACGAGCGCACGGGCGTGGGGCATGGGGACGACTCCGGGAGGAAAGGGGGATGCCTCCGCCCCGCGCCGGTGGCGGCCGGGCAGGGCGGAGGCGGTGGGGGACGGTCTACTTCTGGATGCCGGCGCGCTGGATCGCGGCGGCGGTGAAGGTGACCGTGGCGGAGGCGTTCTCGTACGCGTTGTCGGCCGCCGTCGGCAGGACGAGCTCGATCAGCGTGTTCAGCGTCACGTCACCGGCGTCCGAGGGGAAGGTCCCGGTCGCGGTGGGGGTGATGCCGAAGTTCGCCGGGGTGAAGTTCGCCGCGTTGGCGACTCCGCCGATGGTCGAGAGCTTGCCGGTGCCGGTGACGGTCTGCGTGCCCGCGCAGGTGTAGGGGCCGGCCTCCGCGGGAGCGGCGGCGGGGACCCAGGCGGTGGAGCAGGTCAGCAGGCGGTAGTCGAGTCCGTTCGCGCCGGTGACGAGGGACGCGCCGACGCGGCCCGGGTCGGTGGTGTCCGAGCCGACGACGTCGTTGGTGACGTCCTGGTAGAAGCGGACCGACGAGACGAGGTCGCCGTCGTTGGTCGCGTTCGGCAGCACGAGGCTGATCGGGCGCTGGACCGTGTCGCCGGGCGCGATGTTCGCGACCGTGAACGCTCCGGTCACCGAGATGTCGGTCTGGCCGGCGTCGACGTTGCCGACGGCGGTCCCGGAGTCGGTGAACACGGCGAAGGCGCCGGCGCCGGCGAGGGCTCCCGCGGCGAGGAGGACGCCGCCGGTGAGGGCGATCTTCTTCCAGGGGCTGCGACGGGTGGGTGCTGTGGTGGTCATGGCGACCGTTCCTTTCTGGTGGGTGGTGCCCGGTGCGGGCGTGGTCTCCCTCACGAGGACACGTGCAGGACGAGAGGGGTGTCGGCGGGGAGGCATCAGCAGCCTCCGGCGGTGGTGACGGCCGGCTGGGCGACGGCGATCGAGGCGGCGGACGCGACTCCGAGCCAGCGCTGCAGGTCCGGGCGGACCCGCCACTGGTAGCTGCGGCCCTCGCCGACCCGGTCGTCGGTGAAGCTCGTCGCGGAGGCGGCGGGTGCCGCGATCACGGTCCAGGGGCCGGGCGTCGTCCCCGCGAGGCGGCGCTCGAGGGTCCAGCCGGTCGCTCCGGCGGCGGCCGACCAGCTCACGAGGGTGCTCGGCCGACCGGCCGTGCAGCTCGCGACGGGCGTGGCGACCACGGAGGAGCTGGTCCAGGCGCCGAGCCCGACCGCTCCGCTCGTGCTGCCGGTGCCGGAGAAGCCGCGCCGGACGAGGGGAGCGGGATCGACCCAGACCGTGATCGTGCCGCCCGCTGTGAGCGCGCCGTCCGTGACCGTGTACGCGATCGTCGCGCTCCCGGTCCAGCCGTCGGCCGCGGGCGTGTAGGTGCACGTGGATCCGGAGCAGGAGAAGGTACCGCGCAGCCCGGCCGAGACGCTCGTGCCGACCAGGGCGAGGGTCGTGCCCGCGTCCTCGTCGGTGTCGTTCGCGAGCGGAGCGACGGTGACGGCGGGGCCGCCGGTGGTCGCGACCACGCGGTCGGGCCGGGCGACCGGCGCGCGGTTGAGCGCGGTGACGGTGACCGTGACCCGCACGTTCCAGGTGCCGTACTGGCCCGAGAGCGAGTAGTCGAAGACGTCGGTGCCGACGAAGGCGGCGATCGGGCGGTAGGTGCACTGGCCGCGGGTCGCTCCGCTCGCGACGCAGGAGACGGAACCCTGCACGGGAGTGGCGGGGGCGGGGGTCGCCGCGCCTCCGATCGCCCTCGGGGTCGCCGAGAGCTGCGCGCGCGAGAAGGTCGCGCCGGTCGCGGCGGGCCCGTCGTTCGTGAGCACGTCGATCACGACCGATCCGCCCTGCACGACCGTCGCGGCGTCGGCCGCCGGATCGGGGATCACCGAGATGCTCACCGAGGCCGTGCGGGTGAACGCCCCGCCGGTCGGGCCGGTCGCCGTCGCCGTGGCGGTGTTGGCGATCGTGCCGGCGGTGACGTCGGCGGCGGTGGTCGTGTAGGCGGCGGTCGCGGTGACGACCTGGCCGGGCAGCAGTCGTCCGGAAGTGCCCGGCCAGGAGTAGGTGAGAGCGGAGAGCCCGCTCTTGGGGTCGCTGATCGCGACCGCGGTGAGGGTGGTGGTGCCGGTGTTGGTCGCGCGGAAGGTGTAGGTCACCACGGTGCCGGCGGCGCTGATGAAGGCGGGGTTCGCGGTCTTGGTGAGCGCGAGGTCGTTCGTGCGGGTGATCGTCACCGTCCGCGAGGCGGTGGCCGTGACGGCGGCGCCCGTCGGAGGGGTGCCGGTCGCGGTGGCGGTGTTGAGGACCTGGCCCGCGTCGACGTCGGCCTGCGTGAGCGTGTACGAGGCGGTCGCCGTGACCGACTGGCCGATCTCGAGGCGCCCGGCGGTCCCCGGCCAGGAGTAGGCGAGCGCGGAGAGCCCGCTCTTGGGATCGGTGACCGCGACGGAGCTCAGCCCGGTGTTGCCCGTGTTGGTGGCGGTGAAGCTGTAGGAGACGGTCGACCCCACGGCGGCGCCGGTCGGGATCGTGCCGTTCTTCGTCAGCGAGATCGAGGGCGCGTAGCGGATCGGCGTGGTGGCCGTGGAGGTCGCGGTGACCGTCACGGGCGTGGCGGCCAGGGTGCGGCCGGAGACGGTCGCCGTGTTGACGAGCGACGTGTTCTTGTCGATGTCGGTCTGCAGCACCGTGTACGGCGCCGAGGTGAAGGTCGCGCTCGCTCCGGGGGCGAGCTGAGTCGAGGCGGGCGTGATGCCGGTGACCTTCGGGTCGGCGACGGCGACCGCCTGCAGTGTGACGTTGCCGGAGTTGAGGGCGAGGAAGGAGTAGCGGATCTGCTCGCCGGCGTCGGCCTGGGCGTTGCCGTTCGTGTCGGTGAGCAGGGCGGTCTTGGTGAGGGTCAGAGCGGGAGCCGGGGCGGCGATGGGGGCGGTGACGGTGGCGGTCCTGCTGGTGACGGTCGTCGTCGTCTCGCCGGTCGCGGTCCGTGTGGCCGAGGCCGTCGCCGTGTTGACGAGGGAGCCGGCCACCGCCTCTGCGGCCGTGACCGTATGGGATCCCGTGCAGATCGTGGAGGCGAGCGGAGCGAGCGTCGTGGCCGCGCAGGTGATCGTCGCGACCTTCGGGTCGGCGACGACGATGCCGCTGAGCGTCGCCTTGATCGAGCCGTTGGTCACCACGAACTGGTACGGGATCGCAGCGCCCTCGGTGTAGGCGGAGGGCTGCGCGGTGGTGCGGTCGATCTGCTTGACGAGGGTGATGTCGTCGAGCGTGTTGATGGACGAGACGGAGACGTTCCGGATCAGGTGGGTGTCGAACGAACCTCCCGTGGAGGCGGTGAAGCCGAGCTTGTACGTGGACGGAGCTGCGGTCGGCATCGTGAACTGCATCACCTGCGCGAGTGAGGCGGCCGCCAGGCCTGCGGTGGAGCCGTAGTAGACCGTCACCACCGGCGTGGCCGCTGCCGACACCGTGATGCGGATGGTGCGTCCGTTCGACGCCGGCGGATTCGTCGGGTCCCCCAGGTTGACCGTCGGTCGCAATGACTGCAGAGTTCCGGGCGACGCTCTCTGGATGAAGCAGTAGCCGGTCCTCCCGTCGCCGGGTCCGCGCGCGACGATCCGGTTGGCGAGCGCCCCGGGAGGAGCGGTGGGGCAGCCCGCTCCCAGCCCGTTCGCCGTGCTCGAGAAGTTCCCGTAGGCGTCCAGTCCGATCCCGAGGTAGCCGCCGCTGACGCCGTCACTGGTCGAGGACTGCCCGTATCCGAGAGAGGCGCCGGAGGCTCCCGCCGCGGTGAGGCTGCGGGAGCCGTCCGTCAGGAAGAACCCGATCCCGTCACCGCCGGTGACGTCGAGCGTGCCCTGGTACTGGTACTGGTCGAACTGCACATCGAGTCCGCCGGTGGCCGGGATCGGCCGGTTGAAGACCGCGCCTCCCTTCGAGGATCCGCGGCTGTCCGTCAGCTGCAGGAAGCCCGGATCCGTCGAGGTCGCCGGCGCCGCGTTCTTCGGGGTCACGCACGTGCCCAGCCGGGAGCTGCCGGTCGGCGGAGTCGCGGTCGCCCGGGTGAGGCACGCGGCGTCGAGCGGCTGCCACGCCGAGTCCGCGACGCTGGTGCCGCCGAAGCCCTCCTGGAGGAGGACCGTGGCCGCCGCGGCCCTCGTCGCCGGCAGGACCACGAGGACGGCGGCGATCAGGAGCAGGACGAGGCCGAGGGCGATCGAGCGGTCGTGGCCCGGCCGGGCATGCGCGTTCGACACGGATCGACCTCCCCCCGGGCGCCTCGCCGGGCCTTCCGGATGGAGCGGGATCACGATAGGTCGCGGCTCGGAGGCGCCCTGTCCCCCTGAGACGGGACGTGGGCGGCGGACGACGGACCCTCGACCCGGTCGGCACTCAGAAGGGGGAGAGCAGGCGCTGAACCAGCGATCAGGTCGTGCTCAGATAACGAGACTCATCCGGGGGTCTCCCGCGAGAGTGTTGACGTGCGCATGGCCCGCGCGCCGGACGAAAGGCGGCCTGGATCCGTGCCGGCCCCGTGCCGCCCCGGCGTCCCGGCACCGGGACGATGCGGTTCCGCTCCCGTGGCGGGCATCTCCAGAGCAGTGGCGCGAGATAGCGCTCTCACCAGGACCTTCTCGCATCCCTCCGCCGCTCCACGCCAGGTGGGAGCGCCGCCGCGGGTGTCCCTGAAGCGGGTCTGGCGGTCGCGCAGCGGACGCGGGAGGATGCACTCGCGCCTGCCCGCCCGCACGGTCCCCCGAAGGACCGCACCGCGCCCCCTCCACGGTGGTCCGACCCGGACCGCAGCACCCCCTCACTCCTTCCGGTCAGGCTCCGCCGACCGAGCAGCCCTCTCCACGTCGGGATCCCATGTCCTCTCCTGCGCGCCACAGCCGCCGTCTCGTCCTCACCGGAGCCGCCCTCGGCGTCGGATCCGCCTTCGCCTACGCGATGACCGCGTCCGCGGCGCCCGACTACAGCGTGATCCCGCCGCTGCCCAACGAGCTCGGGCGCAGCGACACGGCGATCTCGCGCGTGGGGAAGAAGCCGTACCAGATCATCGACGTGATGATCGGCACCGACCGTGCGCGGCTCTTCGTCCCGCACACCGCGGTCCCGTCGCAGCGGATCGGCCGGGTCGTCTACTGGTACTACCACGCCAACGGGAGCACCTACGCGGCCCTGTCCGGCGCCTACCAGTACAGCGCCGACCAGGCCGTCGACAAGGGCGTCATCTCGATCTGCCCGAACTACGGCGGCAGCATCTACACGAACAAGCGGGCCGTCGCCATGCAGGTGGACGCGGTCGCCTGGTTCCAGAAGACGTGGCGGATCGGCGCGAGCTTCCTCCGCTCGAACTCCGGCGGCGGCGCGCTGCTCTGCTGGGCGTACGGCAACAAGCTGGTCCCCGAGATCCGCGGCGCGTACCACGCGGCCGGCGTCTACGACATGGCCGACATGGCCCGCCGCGACCCGGAGCGGGTTCTGCCGGACTACGACAACGACCCCTCGACGATCCCGGCGACCGACCCCGCGCTGCTGCCGCAGGCCTCGTGGGCGGGGGCGCGGATCCGCACGACCGGCTCGACCGAGGACGTCCTCGTCCCGATCGCCGTGCACGGAGGGGCCTGGGTCGCGCTCGCGAAGCCCGTCGCGAAGGAGGCTGTGGTCCTCTACACGCCGACCGACGGCGCTCCGAACGGCCACAACGTGCCGAGCCTGACGAACAAGGACATGCTCGACACGTTCGACCGCTGGCTCGCGGAGCAGCCGGTCGTTCCGCTGCCCGACGAGCCCGCCTCGTCGATCCCCGGCGAGGGCACGTACCAGAACTCCTCGCCGCTCATCACGACGGCGGGCACCTGGAGCACCATCTCCTCCTCCGCCGACAGCGGTGGGAGCATCAGCTACTCCAGCTCGGCCGGAGCGTCCGCGAGCTTCCGCTTCTCGGGCACGGGCGTCAGCTGGGTGAGCCGGATGACGGCGACCTCCGGCATCAACGAGGTGCTGCTCGACGGCGTCCTCGTCGCCACCGTCGACCGCTACAGCCCCACGACCCGCTCGGGTCAGACGGTCTGGACGAGCGGGCCGATCGCCGCCGGCACCCACACGGTCACGATCCGCCGGGGGACGACGCGCAACCCGGCGTCCACCGGATCCACGCTGATCCTCGACGCCTTCGTCGTGACCGCGGGGACCGTCTCCACGTCGACCCCCACCCCCACCGCGACGGCGTCGCCGACCAGCACGCCGACGCCCACGGACACGCCGACCCCCTCCGACACGCCGACTCCGACCGAGACCCCGACGGCCACGTCCACGCCCACCCCGACCTCGACGCTGCCGGCGGCGGGGACGTACCAGAACGGAGCCGCCGTCATCGCGACGGTCGGCACCTGGGCGACGCTCTCGAGCACCGCCGACAGCGGCGGCAGCATCTCGTACTCCAGCACCTCCACGGCCTCGGCGACCCTCCGCTTCCGGGGCACGAAGGTCAGCTGGGTGAGCCGGATCACCCCGACCTCCGGCATCAACGAGGTCCTGATCGACGGCGTGCTCGTCGCCTCCGTCGACCGCTACAGCGCCACGAACCGCTCGGCCCGCACCGTGTTCACCAGCAGCACCCTCAGCGCCGGCGAGCACACCATCACCATCCGCCGCGGCAGCAAGCGCAACGCCGCCTCCACGGGCAACTCGCTGATCCTGGACGCCTTCGTCGTCGTGTGAGCCGCTCGGGCGCCCGAGCCGCCCGCGTGATTCCGGACAGAGGACGCGGGCGGGCTCGGGTGGTCGGGTGTGCGGGGGCTCGTGGAGGGGGCCCTTGTCGCTGAGGCGCTCGCTCGGCGCGCACCGCGTCGAGTCGCCCGAGGATGAAGCTGTTTCAGCGTTCTCGGAACCGTCTCGGGCACCTCAGCGGGCCTCGCGCGGGGAGGCCCGTGCGAGCATGCGGGGATGAGAACGCTGATCCTCGGAGGCACGGGCTGGCTCGGCGGGCACCTCGCCGCGGAGGCGCTGCGGCGCGGCCACGACGTGACCTGCCTCGTGCGCGGGACGGCCGTGCCCGCGGGGGTGTCCCTCGTCCGGGCCGACCGCGACCGCGACGACGCTCTCGACGCCGTGGCTGCGGCATCGTGGGACGCGGTGATCGACGTCTCCTCGACCCCGCAGCACGTCCGCCGATCCGTCCGCGACCTGCGCTGCGGCGCCTACGTCCTCGTCTCGACCACGAGCGTCTACGCCGAGAACGCGGTCGTCGGTGCGGACGAGGACGCCGAGCAGCTCTCTCCTTCCGACGACCCCGCCTCGTACGGCGCCGCGAAGGCCGCCTGCGAGCAGGCCGTGCTGGCCGGATCCGCGCCGTCTCTGATCGCGCGCGCCGGCCTGATCGGCGGCCCCGGCGACCCCACGAGCCGCTCCTCCTACTGGCCCTGGCGCTTCCGCACGCGGTCCGGGCCCGTGCTGGTGCCGGATGCGCCCGAGCTGCCGGCGTCCGTGGTCGACGTGCGGGATCTCGCCGCCTGGCTGGTGGCGTCCGCCGAGGCGCGGGTGGCGGGCGTGATGAACGTCTGCGGGACCCCCGTGCCGTTCGGCGAGCACCTCGCCGTGGCGCGCGGCGGGTCGTCCGCCGAGCCGGTCGCCGTGCCGGAGGAGTGGCTGCTCGAGCGCGGCGTCGGCCAGTGGGCGGGCGCCGGCTCGCTCCCGCTGTGGATCGCGGACCCGGACTGGCGCGGCATGAACGCGCGCTCGACGGCACGGGCGGAGGCCGCGGGCTTCGAGCGCCGCGAGCTCGCCGAGACGCTGCGGGACGCGGCGGCCGCGCACGTGCCGGGACGCGGCGCCGGACTGGGGGAGGAGCGGGAGCGGGAGCTGCTGGGGGAGTGGGGGCGGGCGGGGTGACCTCGACTCCGGCTGGCCTCCCCTGAAAAGACCTAGTCGCGCTTGCGCGATCTGAACAGGCCTGCGACCTTTCCACCGACCGCATCGGCCGCGCCGGCGACGGCTGATCCTGCGCTCTTCATGGCGGTGAGGGCCTGCGCTTCGTCCGGTACGCCGTCGCCGTCGATGTCCACACTGCGGAAGGGCCGCGAGACGGCGCTGGCCGCGGAGGTGATGCCGCCGCCAACGGCTCCTGCTGTCCCGGCGACCCAGTCACCGGTGGACTTCGCGGCATCCTCCAGAGCAGCGAGCGCGCGGTTCGGCTCCGTGTCGTCGTCGTCACCCGCGAGCGCGAGCTCGAGGGCGAGTCGGGAGGGGAACTGATCCGGTGCCTCAGCGAAGGCGGCCCGAGAGGCAGTGATCACTTCACGCCCGAAGACGAATCGTGCAATCCCGCCGGACAAAGCACCGACTCCGTAGTCCACCGCGGACTGCTGCTTGCCGCTGAGGGAGTCGCGGACGCCGTCCAGCTGGCCCGTCTGAATCGTCCGAACGAGGCTCTGCGCGTGACCCGCAGGAAGGGAGTCTGCAAGAGTGCGCGCCCAGTCAGTCCGACCGCTCGCGGTCGGCTTCTCCTGCGTACTCCCACCGGAGGAGACCGCGGCGACATCGGTCGCCATGGCAGCGATCTGCTTCGCGCCGACACGATCGTTGGTGAGGCCGTAAACGAGTGCCTGCGCCTGATCCTGGTCGAGGTCCATGCCGTGGATGTCTGCGACCGCGAGGGCGAAGATCGCTGTGATCTCGAACTGCAATTGCTCGTCGCCGGCGGGCAGCAGCGCGGCGGCCTTCTGCGCTCCTGACCTCGCGGCGCCGAGCGCGACGGTCTTCGCCGCGGTTTTGACCGCGGCCTTCGTCGCTTCTTTGCCGGCCTTCTTCGCTGCCTGCGCCCCCGCGCTCTTCACCCCGGCCGCTGCGGCGCCGACTCCCGGGATCATCGCGATGCCGACGTCGGCAGCGATAGCGCCGGCGGAGATGAGCGCGCCTGCTGCCGTGATCGAGGTTCCGTAGTGCCGTTCCAGCAGTCGGATCAATTCCGCCGGGGAGGCGTCGGGGCGCTTCCGGCGCAGACGCATGACGTACTTCCGGGCGATCGAGTGGCGCGCGCTCACTGCCTTGGCGATGTCTTCCGCGGCTTCCTCCTCGACGAGTTCCGCCTCCAGAGTGACAGCCTCGACAGGTGCGATGATTTCGCCTGAACCGATGGTCTCTTCGCTGCTCATGTGCTGTCTCCCCCGAATAGTGCGGCTGTGAGCGTCAGAGATCTGATCGCTCCAGAACGAGAGAGCCCGTCTCCGCCGTGAACCTCCTGATCCTGACAGACGATCGGTCTGCGAAGAGACCGCTTGAGTACGGCGAAGGCAGTCACAGATCGGATGACGGATCTCTCGAGGAGTTCTCTCGACTCGCGACGGGCCGATGCCGGAAGATGCGCCCAGACCAACGGATCGAAAGGATTTTCGGCGCCGAGAACGAGCCTTCTCGGGCGACTCGGTACGGCGGCCCGGAAGGCGAGCGCGAGGGGCGATAGCGGAGGGGGAGAGGGCCTGTCCTCCGTGGAATCACGGACGCGGAACCCCGCTCACTCCCGCCCTTCTTCCGCATTAGAGTGGCCCGCATCCTTGCTCCCACCGCCCCTCCCCGAGTGCGCCGACGCGCGTCGCCGTGGGGTGCGCGCGCGAGGTCGGCGGCATCGAGTCTGGCGGCGGTCGGGGTCGTGGTGGCGGTCGCGTCCGCGCTGCTGGTCGGGGTGACGGGATCGGTGGCCGCCGCGACCGATCGGGCGGCCGTGAGCGCGGTGCGGGGGGCGGTCGGGACCGAGGGCGTCGTCCTCCTCTCGGCGGAGACCGCCCGGACAACCGGAACCTCCGACGCCACCGACACGGCCGGCACGCCCGACGCCACCCGGCAGGACACCGCCGTCCGCGACCTCCTCCGGGCCCGCCTCGGCGATGCCGCTGTCGTCCGCACCGAGTCCGCTCCGGTCGCGATCGAGCACGACGGGGTCGCCATCCGAGCGGAGCTGCTCGCCGACGCCGGGCTCGCCGACGCCGCGCGGCTCGTCGCGGGCGCGTGGCCGGCCGCCGGGCAGACGGCGGTGCAACGGACGGCCGCCGACGCGCTCGGCCTCGCTCCGGGCGACATCCTCGCCACTCCGAGCGGACCGCTCGAGGTCAGCGGGACGTGGGAGCCGCTCGACGTGCTCGATCCGCGCTGGGCGGCCGATCCCGCCGCCGCCTCGGGGCGGGACGGTGATGCGGTCGGGCCGTTCCTCGTCGCGGAGGACGCTCTGCAGGCGGCCGCCTCCTCCACGACGTCGGAGTGGGTGGTCGTGCCGGGGAGCCGGTCGATCACCGACCTCGCCCGGGGCGCCGACCGCGCGTCTCTGGCCGACGCGTTCGCGGTCTCGGGCGAGGCGGGCGACATGAGCGTCTCGGGCGGGCTGGACGCCACCGCCCGGCGCGCGCTCCGCACCTCCTCCGCCGCGGAGGGGCTGACGGCGGCGGCGCTGCTCCTCCTGCTGGTGGTCGTGGTGGTGGGCAGCAGCCGCCTGATCGTGCTCGGCGCGGGCCGCCGGCGCGACGCCGATGCGCTGCTGCGGGCGCGCGGGGCCTCCCGGGGGCAGCTGGTGCGCTGGTCGAGCGGCGAGGTCCTGGCGGTGGCCGGCCCGGCGGCGGTGCTGGGGGTGCTGGCGGGAGCGGGCGCCTCCGCCGCTCTCGTGCCGGGTGCCGTCCTGCAGGGCTCGGGGCTGCTCGGAGTCGCGGTGCTGCTCGGCGCGCTCGTGGCGACGGCGGCGCTGCAGCCCGTTCCTCTCGCGGGGCCCCGGAGGCGCGGGACCGGCGCTCTCGGCGTGCTCGGCACCGTGCTCCTCCTCGCGGCGGCGGGCGTGGCGGTCGGGCAGCTGGTCGCGGCGTCGGGCGAGCTGGGCGCCGCGGGGATCGCGGCGGTCCCCCTCCTCCTGGTCGCCCTGTCGCTGCCGGCGGTGACGGCGGCGGCGGCCGGTCTGCGGCGCCGCACCAGGATCGGGCTGGGCGCGCGCTCGGCCTGGCTCTTCGCGGCGCTCCGCTCGCTGCGGGTGCGCGCTTCCTGGTTCACGGCGACGGCGCTGGTGGTCGCTCTGGCCTCGGCGCTCTGCGTGGCGGCGGCGGCCCTGCCCGCGACGATCACCGCCTCCGACCGCGCGGTGGCAGCCGACACCGTCGGCGCGGCGGCGAGCGCGACGTTCGACCTCGGCCCGATCGTCGCCGTGGGGGACACCCCGGTGCCGGTGGCGGCTCTCGCGCGCGCCACCGGGCGCGCGGCGGCGGTGGTCACGGAGGCGGTGTCGGTCGGCGACGTCGACCTCGCCTCGGTGGTCCTGCCCTCCGCCTCGGCCGCGGCGCTCACCGGCAGCGCGTTCGCTCCGGCAGCAGCCGACAACCCCGGCCTCGGCGTCGATGCGACCGGGCTCGGCGTGCGGGTAACGGCGAACGGACCGGTCGGCCCGGGCGTCGTCGCCGGCTCGGCGTGGCTCGCCTCCGCGGACGGAGCGCTCGCCGCGATCGACCTCGGCACGGTGCCGGTCTCCGGCTCCGACGACGCCCTCCTCTCGGGAGCACTCCCGGACGGATTCGCCGATGCCGACCTCCTGGCCGTCGATCTGCGACTCGACGGCGCCGACACCGCCACTGTCGAGGTCGGCTCCGTCTCGGGGCTCGACGCACAGGGCGCCTCCACCGGCGGGATCGACGCGACCCGGCTCTCCCGCGACGCCGTCTCGCTCACGACGCAGCAGCAGCGCGCGCGGATCCTCGTGGACGGCGCTGACGATCCGCTGCCCGTCGCCCTCACCGCGTCGGCCGCCTCCGCGCTCGGCCTCACCGTCGGCGACGACCTCGACCTGAGCCGACCCTCGGGGCGCGCGCTTCAGGCCGTCGTCGCCTCGATCGTGCCCGTCGTCCCCGGCGCGGGAGGGGCCCCGGCCGTCGCGATCGACACCCGCGACTTCGCCCGCGCGAACCTCGCGGCCTCGAACTCGCTGCCCACCCCGTCCCGGGTCTGGATCGCGACGGACGACCTCCGCGGCACGGCCCGGGTCGTCGCGACGGAGGCGAGCGCC
This sequence comes from Rathayibacter sp. VKM Ac-2762, assembly GCF_009866585.1. Lineage (NCBI taxonomy): Bacteria > Bacillati > Actinomycetota > Actinomycetes > Micrococcales > Microbacteriaceae > Rathayibacter > Rathayibacter sp. VKM Ac-2762. Next base: position 2,979,920 of record NZ_CP047419.1, read on the forward strand.
CCGTGGACGGTGCGCGGCGGAGGATCGCCCTTCGTCTCCGCGGGCGCGAGCGTCTGGACGGTGGCCGCGGTGGTCGCCGTGCTGATGGCGCTCGTCGCGCTGACCGCCGGCGGGGCGGTCCTGCGGAGGCTGCGCGCGGGCGACGAGGCCGCTCTCGCCGCGCTCGGGGTCGGCTCCCGCGAGCGGCGCGGCCGCCGGCTGGTCGAGAACGGGATCGTGGCGGGGACGGGGATCGTCGTGGGCGCGGTGGTCGGAGCGGTCGCCTCGGCGCTCTGCCTGCCCGCGGTGGCATCGCTCGCGGTCGGAGGAGCGACCCGGCCGGCTCCGGCGGTCGACGTGCCGCTGCTCCTGGCGCTCGCGGCGGGGCTCCTCGTCGCGGTAGCGGCCGGAGTCGCGGCCGCCTCCCACGAGCGGGGTGCGCGATGAGCCGCGCCTCGGACCGGGACGTGGACCGCGCTTCGGATCGCGCGGGAGGCCGCGCCACCCCTCGCGCAGACAGCCCCCGCCGATCCGGCGCCCCGATCACCGGGAAGCGCCCGACCCGGCGGCCCGCCCCCGCCGGCACCCCCGCCCACACCCTCCGCGCCGCCCTCGCCGCGCCCGCGATGGCCCTCTCCCTCGCCGTCCTCGGCCTCCTGGTCGCGGCCGCCCTCGTCCTCGTGCCCGCCCTCGCGGCCGCCTCGGCGACGGCGGCTCTCCGGGGCGACCTCGACGAGGCCGGCGTCCCGAGTCTCGACCTGACCGCGCAGGCGCTCGGCGGCGTCACACCCGGCCCCGGCGACGGCACCCTCCCTGGCGGCGTCGACGCGGTGTGGGGCCGCTTCGACGCGTCGCTCCGCGCCCTCCGCGACGCGCAGCCGCAGCCGCTCGCCTCGGTGCTCGCCGATCCGGGGGAGGCGGTGGTTCTGGAGTCGGCGCCCGTCGGACCCCTGATCTCCGGCGATCCGGTGCGCGCCTCCCAGCTCGCCCTGGCCGCCGATCCCGATCTGACCACCGATGTCCGACCGGTCGAGGGGGTGCTCCCGGGCCCGCCCGCGCGCGACGGGTCGCTCGACGAGGACGGCGAGCCGCGCCTCCGCATCCCGATCGCACTCGACACGGAGGTGGCCGCCGCGATGGAGTGGCCGGTCGGCGAGCGGCGGCTGCTCGCCCTTCCGCCGGGCGGCTCCGTCGAGATCGAGCTCACCGGCACGGTGAGCGCGACCGACGAGGACGCCGCGGTGTGGACGCACATCACCGACGCGGTGCGCCCGGCCGTCGTGGCGGCGGGCGCGGGCGGCACCGTCGTCCTCGGCACGGGCTTCGTCGATCCGGCCTCGCTGCCCCGGCTCGCGGGCCTGCCGATCGTCGCGCGGACGCTCGCCTGGTACTCGACGCGCGTCGACCGGGTCGAGAGCGCCGACGCCGAGCTGCTCGCCCAGCAGGCGCGGACGTTCACCAGCCGCGAGCAGCGGGTCGAGGGCGGCGGCGTCCCGGCCTACTCCTTCGTCGGCCGGCTGCCGCGGCTGCTCGACGACGCGGTGGCGGCGCAGACGCGGAGCGACGGGTCCGTCTGGACCGCCGCCAGCGGCCCGGCCGTCGGCGGTGCCGTCGTGCTCGCGCTCGTGCTGACGCTGCTCGCGCGCTCGCGGGCGCCGGGTCTGGCGCTGCTCGAGGCGCGTGGAGCCTCGACGACGAGGCGGAGGCTCGCGCTGGCCGGCGAGGCGGGCGGCGCCTCGCTCGTCGGCGTCGTGGCCGGAGGAGTGGTCGGGGTGCTCCTCTCGCTCCTGCTCGTCGGCACCGTGGTCGTCCCGGGCTGGGCCGTGGCGACCGCCGGCGCCCTGGTGCTCGTCTCGGCGGGTGCGGCGGCGCTCGCGCACCACTCGGCGATCGAGCGGCGGACCGACCGGCTGCCGCTCCTCCGGCTCATCGCCGAGGCGCTCCTCCTGCTGGTGGCGGTCGCCGCCGTGCTGGCCCTGGTGCAGGAGGCGCCGCTGCCGCTGGCGGGCGTGCTCGCCCCGGCGCTGGTCGCGCTGACCGTCGCTGTCGCGGCCGCCCGCCTCCTGCCCGCTCTGCTGCGGCGGCGAGGCGGCGCGCGCGCGGCGCGGCACCGGGCCGCTCCTGCTCCTCGCGTCCTCGCGGAGCGACGGGGCGCTCGTCGTGGTCGCGATCGCGGGCGCTCTGGCGATCGCGCTGTTCTCGGGCGTGCTGCTGACCACCGTCCGCGCCGACGTGTCCGACCGGGCAGTGGTCGACGTCGGCGCGGACCTGTCGGTGCGGGGCGCCTCGGTGACCGCCGCCCGGGCGGACGAGCTGCGGGCGCTGCCGGGGGTCGCCGCGGTGGCGTCGGTCGGTATCGACGACCCCGTGACCGTCGGAGTCGGCGCCTCCCGGGAGCCGATGCGCCTCGTCGTGGTCGACACGGCGGCGCTCCAGCGCGTGCAGGAGGGCCTCGTCGGCCGCCTCGCGATCCCCGACGGCTTCGCTGCGGCAGAGGCGGACGGGAGCGTCCCGGTGATCGCCTCGCGCTCCGCCGCGGCGACGATCGGCGACGCGGGAGTGACTCTGCGCGGCCGCGCCCTCGACGTCGTGGCCACCGCCGACGACGCCTCTCCGCTGACGTCGGCCACGACCTGGCTCCTCGTCGACGAGGCCGCCGCGCGCGAGCTGCGGGTGCAGCCCGGAACGGCCGCCGTGGTGCTCGTGCGCCTCCACGACCCCTCGGCGGCGGACGCCGTGCGCACCCTCCTCGGACCGGACGCCGACGTGGAGACCTCTGCGGGCGTCGCCGCCGAGCGCCTCGACAGCCCGCGGCTCGCGGCCGAGCAGACCGCCCTCGTCGCCGCGGTGGCGGGCGGAGTCGCATCCGCGTCGGCCGCGCTCCTCCTCGCCGGCCTCGCCTCCGCGGGAGCCCGCCGCCGCCGGGCCGCCGCGCTCGCCGCGCTCGGGATGCCGCGCTCCCGGACCGCCCTGCTCGACGTCGCGACCGCCGCACCTCCCGCGGTGATCGGCACCCTCGCCGGAGTCGCTTCCGGACTCCTCCTGCCCGTCGCGCTCGTCCCGCTGCTCGTCTCCGGATCACCCGCCGTGCGGATCGATCCGGCCGCGACCCTCGTCACCCTCGCGGCCTTCCTCCTGGCTGCCGCCGTCACTGTGCTCGCCTCCGCGCTCGCTCCTCCGAGAGGACCCCTCCGATGACCCCACCCGCCGTGCTCTGCTCGGGCCTCGTGCGCATCTTCACCACCGCCGGGGTCGAGGTGCAGGCGCTCCAGGGCCTCGATCTCGTCGTCGAGCGGGGCGAGCTGATCGCGATCGTCGGCGCCTCCGGATCGGGCAAGTCGACCCTCCTCGGCATCCTCTCGGGCCTCGACACCCCGACCGCGGGCCGTGTCGAGGTGGCCGGCCGCGACGTGCTCACCCTCACCGAGCGGGAGCGCGTCGACTTCCGGCGCCGCACGGTCGGCTTCGTCTGGCAGCAGACCGCGCGGAACCTCCTGCCCTACCTCTCGATCGAGGACAACATCTCGGTGGTCGCCGCCGTCGCCCGCACGCCGCGGAGGGAGCGGGCGGCGCGGGTCGACGAGATGGTCGGCCTGCTCGGGCTCGGCGACGTCCGCGATCGGCGCCCGGGCGCGCTCTCGGGCGGGCAGCAGCAGCGGGCCGCGATCGCGGTGGCCCTCGTGAACGAGCCGGATGTGCTGCTCACCGACGAGCCGACCGGGGAGCTCGACGAGGCCGCGACGGTCGACGTGCTGGAGGCGCTGCGCGGGATCAACCGCGAGCGCGGCGTCACGACGGTGATCGTCACCCACGACGCGGGAGTGTCGGACCACGTCGGCCGCACCGTCCGCATCCGCGACGGCCGCACCTCGACCGAGACGCTGCGACGCCTCTCGGCGGACCAGCGGAGCGTCGACGCGCAGCACGCGGCGGAGGAGTTCGCGGTGCTCGACCGCTTCGGCCGGCTCCAGCTGCCGGAGGAGTTCACCGGCGCCCTGGGGCTCCGCGACCGGGTGCGGCTCGGGCTCGAGCCGGACCACATCCGCGTGGAGTCGGGGGAGGCGGCGGCGCGCGCGGAGGAGCTCCCGCGCGCCGACCCGGTCCCGCCCGCCGACCCGCCCCGGCCCGCCGATCCGCTCCCGCCCGCCGGCCCGCCCCGGGCTACCGAATCGCCCCGGCGCCGCGGCCGGCACTCCCTCCCCGCGGAGGACGCGTCGTGACCGCCGTCCTTGAGGCCCTCGACCTCCACCGCGTCTTCCGGACTCCGGCGGGCGACGTCGTCGGCTGCGCGGGAGTCTCGCTCTCGGTCGCCGCGGGAGAGCTGGTCGTGGTGCTCGGCGCGTCCGGAGCGGGCAAGACCACGCTCCTGTCGATGCTCGCCACGGTGGACCGGCCCACGAGCGGACGGGTGCTCGTCGACGGCGCCGCCGTCGCGGACCTCGACGAGCGGCGGCTCTCGGAGCTGCGGCGCGGCGGTCTCGGCATCGTCTTCCAGGACTTCGCGCTGCTCGAGGACCTGACGGCGCGCGAGAACGTCGAGATGCCGCTGCGCCTGGTCGGCACCGACCCGTCCGAGCGGGACGAGCGGGTCACCGCGGCGCTCGCCGCCGTGGCGCTCGACGAGCACGGCGATCAGCGCCCCGACCAGCTCTCCGGCGGGCAGCGCCAGCGCGTCGCGATCGCCCGGGCGCTCGTCGGCCGCCCGCGGCTGCTCGTCGCCGACGAGCCGACCGCCCAGCTCGACAGTGCCACCGCGGCCCGCGTGATCGATCTGCTCGCCGCCGCCGTCCGCTCGGGCCCCACGGCCGCCGTCGTCGCGACCCACGACCCGGCCCTCGCCGATCGCGCCGACCGCGTCCTCACCCTCCGAGACGGCCGCGTCGTCTGACGCCGACCCCGCGCATCCGAGCCCGACGCGAGGGCGGTCGCCACCGCGACTGCGCCGACGTCAGCGCCCCAGCACTCCCGCGTACACCGCGAGGTACTCGTCGACCATCCGATCCACGGCGAAGCGGCGGCGCGCCGTCTCCCGGACGGACGCGCGGTCGAGGAGTCCGACCCGTTCGACCGCGGCGACCGCCTCCGACAGGGAGCCCACCGCGAACCCGGTGACGCCCTCGTCGATGATCTCCGGCATCGATCCGCGGCGGTACGCGATCACCGGCGTCCCGCACGCCATCGCCTCGACGACGGAGAGGCCGAACGGCTCGTCGAAGCCGATCGGATGCAGGAGCGCGAGCGCTCCGCCGAGCACGAGGGCGCGCTCCTCCGGCCCGACCGAGCCGCGGTAGACGACGCGCGTCCCGTCGACGAGCGGCTCGACCTCCTCGCGCCAGTAGCGCTCGTCCTGCACGATGCCGCAGATGAGGAGTCGGCGCCCGGCCGCGGCGGCGATCCGGACCGCCTCCGCCGTGCCCTTGTCGGGGTGGATCCGGCCGAGGATCACGAGATCCTCTCCTCCGGATCCGGCGGGGAAGCCCTCCACGTCGATCCCGTGGTGCACCGTCGCCGCGTAGTCGAGCTCGGGGGAGCGGTCGCTGTCCGAGATCGACACCAGGTGCGCGGTGCGCGGGTGCCCCAGCGCCTCGCGGTAGGCGGGCAGGATCTCGGGCCCCGAGAAGCCGTGCACCGTCGTCACGAGTGGCACGGGCCACTGCGCCGCGAGGGCGAGCGGCAGCCAGTCGAGGTGGTTGTGCACCAGGTCGAAGTCGCCAGCGCGGTCGAGGACCGCCGCGATGTGCAGCGCCTCCCAGACGCGGCCGTCGCGGCCCGACTCGGCGTAGCCCGTCGGAGCGACCGACTCGAGCGCGGCCGTCGTCACGGAGTCGCCGGTCGCGAAGAGCGTCACGTCGACTCCGCGGCGGACCAGGCCCTCGGTCAGGAGGCTCGCGACCTGCTCCCACGGCCCGTAGTGGCGCGGCGGCGTGCGCCATGCGATCGGCGCGAGCATCGCGATCCGCAGCCCGGCCGCCGGGTCCCCGGGTCCTGCGGTCATCGGACGGTGACGGCCGCGGGGGTCGCCGGGACGCTCGGCCGCGTCGGCTGCAGGCCGGCCCGCCGCACGACGAGCGAGGTGTGCAGGGCGGCGATCGTCGACTCCGCGCCCCGGTTCTCGTTGCGCCCCTGAGACTCGAGGCCGTCGTACCCGGCGCCGGAGAGCGGATCGACCATCACGGTCGCGGAGTCGTTGACCCCGTGGAACCAGGCCCAGCAGGAGGCGAGGCCCTCGCGCCAGAGCGGATCCTCGTCGAGCGTCAGGGCGCGGGCGCACGCGGCGGCGATGGCGGCGACCTCGATCGGCTGCTGGTCGAAGAGCACTCCGAGCTCGTCCGGCCCGCGGCCGGCCACGCCCGTCACCGAGAGGCGGCCGTCGCGCGATTCGAGGCCCAGCAGGAAGGCGAGGGCGGCGAACCCGCGCGCGAGCAGCGGCGGATCCTGCAGGGCCTCGCCGGCCGCCAGGAGCGCCTCGGGGACGCAGCCGTTGGCGTAGCGCAGGCGCGCCTCCGGCCAGGGCCAGGCCTGGTCCGTGCAGGAGAGGAGCATCGGCGCGGCGTCGTGCAGCAGCTGGACCGCGACCAGCGAGTGCGGGCGGACGGCGACGACCTCGACCGCGCCGAGCACCGCGAACGTCATGGCGCGCAGGTCCGGCGAGCGCTCCTCCGCGAGGTGGAGGAAGAGCCGCATCGCGCGGCGGCGGGTCAGCGGCAGCTCGGCGTGCGCGGCGACGACCCCCGCGGCCCAGACGCTGCGGCCCCACCAGTCGCCGAGCGAGGAGGCGTCGGCCCACTCGCCGTCGGGCGACAGCCGGTTGTGCACGGTGCCGTCCGGCTCGGCGGCCGCCTCGAGGAAGCGGAGGTACTGCTCCGTGAGGCGACGGGTCCGGAACGTCTGCTCCGGCTCCTGCGCCACCACGATCAGGGCGCGCGAGACGTCGTCGACGCAGTAGCCGTGCTCGGGCCGGGGTGCGTCGAGCAGCGCGTGCTCGTGCAGTCCGCGGTCGTCGGTGAGGGCGTCGAGGTGCTCGTAGGGGAGTGCCGTCGCGAGGGCGGGCCCCGCGGTCACGCCGCGTGCTCGATGCGGAGGCGCTCGACGAGATCGAGGTAGAGGCCGGCGGCCGCGGGCCAGGAGAGGGCGGCCGGAGCGGCTGCGGGGGCGGAGCCGGCGAGCACCTCGCGCAGCGCAGTGGCCATCGCGGCGGGGTCCTCGTGCGTGACCGTACGGCCGCGGCCGTTCCCGAGCAGCTCGAGAGCGTGGGGGAACTCCGTCGCGACGACGCGCCGTCCGGCGGCCAGCGCCTCGACGAGCACTCCCGAGGTGACCTGGTTGCGGGAGTCGTAGGGCAGCAGGACGGCGTCGGCCTCGGCGACCGCCGCGGCGAGCTGGGAGGGATCGAGGTAGCGGCCGTCGAGCACGACCCGGTCCTCGAGCCGCAGTTCGGCGATCAGGTCGGCCAGCGACTCCCGGTAGGCCTCGCCGGCGTGCGCGACGACCTTGGGGTGCGTCTGCCCGTAGACGGTGTAGCGGGCGGAGACGCCGGCGTCGCGCAGGTCGGCCATCGCGCGGATCCCCCACTCGATGCCCTTGCCCGGGCCGATCAGGCCCCAGGTGATGATCTGCGGATCCGCGGCGGCGGCGGGGCGGGCGGCCGCGTTCCAGACGGGGACGCCGTGCGCGATGACGACGACGCGCGAGGCGTCGACGTCGTACCGGCGCTCGAGGATCTCGGCCGCGACGGCCGTCATCACCACGACCGCGTCGGCGAGGGAGGCGACCCGCTCCAGCACGAGGCGCTGCGAGGGGGTCGGCGTCTCCAGCACCGTGTGCAGGACCACGATCACGGGCACGGCGAGCCGCTCCATCAGCGCGATCACCTCGTCGCCGTCGGGTCCGCCGTAGATGCCGTACTCGTGCTGGATGATCGCGACGTCGCAGGAGTCGAGCTCGGCGGCCGCGCGCGCGGTGCTCGCCGGGTCGCCCGCGACGAGCTCGGCCACGACGCTCGTGCCGGGTGTCGATCCGGGCACGGCGAGCTCGTCCATCACGCGGACGGTGCGGATGCCGGCGCCGTGGTCGTCGGCCAGTGCTCCGCCGAGGGCCTCGGTGAAGGTCGCGAGCCCGCACCGCGTGGGCGGGAAGGTCGACAGCAGTCCGACGGTGGTGCCGGATCGCCGGTGCGCGAGGGGGAAGGGGGACTCCATGCTGACTCCAGCCGCGGGGAGGCGGAGCCTTCCCGGGGAGGGCGGTCCGCGAACGAGCGAGACGACTGCCGGGCGGCACCCCTCGCGGGATCCGTGTCGGATCCGGTCCACGGCCGGAGGACCGGGCATGAGTAGCGTCACCCTAGTGGGGGTGGATGACGATCCGGGGTCGCCCGGCTCGAGGCTTCGCCCACCGGCCATCGGGGCGCGGTATCGGCGGTCGGCGTCGGCGGTCTCGGTGACGGCCGGCGGGAACAGGGGCAGGAAGTCGGCGTAATCGGCGTCGGTGGTCTCGATGACGGCCGACGGGACGACGGCCAGGGTGGCGTCGACGTCGACGCAGTGGCGGATCAGGAGGCAGGCGTCGCGAGTGGCGTCCTCGCGGCCGTGCCCGGCGGGGAGGGCCTACTCGAGGAGGAAGGCGCGCCCGTTGATCAGCAGCGTGTCGCCGTCGGTCGCGGCGAGAACGCCGAACTCGTCGACGGAGCGGGTGGAGTCCCCGGCGGTGTCCGAGGTCGCGGCGACAGCGGGAGTGGCTGCGGCGGCGGTGAGGAGGAGCCCGCAGGCGAGTGCGGTGATCACGGTCGTGCGGTTCATCGGCGTCGTCCTTGGCGTCGTGGTGGGCCGCTTCTCGTGGAGGCGGCGGGAACTGATTCGAGCCTAGGGCGCCGAGCCCGTCAACGCCCTGGGTCGTTCCTTGGGTTCAGCTATGAAGTACCGTGCAGCCATGCCCTGGGGACGCCTCTACTTCGCCGTGCAGGCCCTCGGCGGCGCGGCCTGGTGGGTCGCCGTGGCGCTCGTCCCCGCCGTGCGGATCGCGACGCTCGGCAGCCTCGATCCCGTCCCTGTCGCGGCTCTCGACCTCCCGCTGTTCGTCGGCGCCTCCGCTCTGGCCGCGGCCGGGATCCGCTGGGCGGCCGTCACCGCGACGGCCTGGACGCTCCTCGTCGCGGTCGCCCTGGCCGTCTGGGCCACCCTGACGGGGGAGGCGGGCTGGGGCGTCGTCGCGATGCTCGCCGCGGCGGGCGGCTCCGTCGTGGCGGCGTGCCTGCTCCTGCTCGGCCGGGTGCCCACGCGCTGGATCGCCTCCGGTCCCTTCACCTTCCGCGTCGCGACCGCCGGCCGCCGGCCCGGATCGCACCTCGCCGCGACCCTCGGGCAGATCGCGGTGTTCTGGGGAGGCGCGCTGGTCGTCATCCCGCTGGTGATCGCCGCGCTGGAGGAGCGCTGGGGCGTGAGCCTCGGAGCGGCGCCGCCCGCGGTCGTCGGCGTCGGCGTCCTGCTGCTGGTCGCGGCGAGCGCGCTCGGGATCTGGTCGGGGCTCACGATGTCGCTCCTCGGCGACGGCACGCCGCTGCCGATCGCGATGACCAACCGGCTGGTGATCGCCGGCCCCTACCGCTGGGTCCGCAACCCGATGGCGGTCGCCGGCATCGTGCAGGGAGCGGCGGTCGGGCTGCTGCTCTCGTCGTGGCTGGTCGTGCTGTACGCGCTCCTCGGCGCCGTCGTCTGGAACCGGGCCGTGCGCCCGCTGGAGGAGGCGGACCTCGCCGTCCGCTTCGGCGCCGACTTCGAGCGCTACCGCTCGCGCGTCCGCTGCTGGGTGCCCCGCCGCCCGGAGCCGCTGCCGCGCCGGGGGTAGCCGCTGCCGCGGCGCGCTCGCCGAGGCGTCCGCTACCGCCGGGACACCGCCGCCAGGCCGGCGTCTCGCCGAGGAGGGCGGTGTCTCGAGGCGCCGGACGCGCCTCTCGCGACGGCGACGCGCCTCGCCCGCCGACCCCGTCACTCCGCGGTGCGCCCGCGCCCCACCACCGCGGCGACCAGCCCCGCCGACACCGCGGCCAGCGCGACCAGAACCCCGCCCACGCCGAGCAGTCCCGCCACGAGCGGAGTCGCGAGCGCCAGCGCGACACCGGGGAGCGCCAGGCGCGCGGGCATCGGCTGGTGCTCGCCGAGCGGCGCGTGCACCGCCCACAGGGTCAGGACGAAGACCGCGACCGGGACCGCGACGGCCGCGCCGATCACCGTGTCGGACGCCTCGAGGTGGCCCGCGGTCGCGGCGACGGCCGCCTCCAGCCCGGATCCCAGCGCCGCGAGGGCCGCGAACGCCGCGAAGTGCGCGTAGCCCCAGCGGTAGGAGAGGCCGCGCCGCCGCTCCAGCAGCTCGCCGGAGGGATGCGAGAACGACAGCCACCACAGCGCGAACACGATCACCAGCCCGCAGGCCGCGACCAGCACGAGCGAGGTGCTGACGCCCGCCTCCGTCACCGCGCGCTGCACGCCCATCACCGCCGCGAGGACGCCCTCGCCGAGCAGGATGATCGTGAACAGCCCGTACCGCTCGGCGACGTGGTGCGGATGCCAGTTCGCATCCCCCGCCCGCTGCGCCCAGAGGGGCACCGCCAGCTCGCAGACGACCAGGAGCAGGAAGCTCACCACTCCGACCTCCTCGGGCAGGAGCAGCCGCAGCAGCCAGCCGACCTGCACGATCGAGAAGCCGACGGCGTTGCGCACGGCGGAGGTGCGGTGCTCCGGAGTGGACACGGCGACGCGGATCCACTGGCTCACCAGCGCGAACCGCATGATCGCGTAGCCGATGGTGATCGCCCGGTAGTCGCCCTCCTCGAAGCCGGCCGGCACTCCCGCCGCGAGCACCAGGACGCCGGCCATCTGGGCGAGGGTCAGCAGCCGGTACGGCACATCGTCGGTGTCGTACCCGGACGCGAACCAGGTGAAGTTCATCCACGCCCACCAGATCGCGAAGAACACCATGCCGAAGGGGAGGAGCCCCTCGGCGAGGTGCCCCTCCTCGGTGGCGTGGGCGAGCTGCTGGGCGATCTGCGCGATCGCGACGACGAAGGTCAGGTCGACGAGCAGCTCGAGCGGACTCGAGACGCGGTGCGCCTCGTCGATCGCGCGCGGCTGCATCCGCACGCGGAGGGGGTGCGCGGGGGAGGCGGGCATGCGCTCATCCTGCACCCGGAGGGCCGCTGCGCGAGTGCCGCGCCCGCCTCCCGCGACCCTCGGCGCCCGCCCTCGCACCGAGTGTCCAGAAGTCGTCGCACTCGAGCGCGAGCGCGACGACCATCGGACACTCGCGGTCGGCCGGACCTCGCGGGGCCGGGCTCGCACTCGCCGGGTACGTCGCAGCCGCGCCCCGCCCCGGCCCGCGCAGGGCCCCCGCCTACGATGGGTCGGGATGTCCCCCGAATCCGCGCTCGCCGCCCCGACCCGCGCGTCCCCGGGCGCCCGGCGGTCGCGGCGCGGGCCGCTCCTCGGGCTCGCCCTGGTCGCCGTCCTCGTGGCGACGCGCCTGCTCGCCCCGGACGCGGCGGGCGACGCCCTCTCGGACGCGGTGCGCGACTTCCTCACCCTCTCGATCAGCGTCGTCATCGAGTCGCTGCCGTTCGTGTTCCTCGGCATCGTCCTCTCGATCGCGGTGCAGCTGTGGGTGCCCGAGGCCGTGCTGCTGAGGATCCTGCCGAAGCGGGCGCTCCCGCGGCGCCTCGTGATCTCGCTGCTCGGCGTGCTCCTCCCGGTCTGCGAGTGCGGCAACGTGCCGCTCGCCCGCGGGCTGATCGTCAAGGGCCTCTCGGTGTCGGAGTCGATGACGTTCCTGCTCGCCGCGCCGATCGTGAATCCGATCACCATCGTCACGACCTACCAGGCCTTCGGCTGGGCCGACGGGATCCTCGTCTGGCGCATCGTCGGCGGCTTCGCGATCGCGAACCTCGTCGGCTGGATCTTCAGCCGCCACTCCGAGCCGATGAGCCTGCTCACCGACCGCTTCCGCGCTGCCTGCGAGGCGGGCGAGCGGCCCTCCCGCTCCCTCCGCGACCGCTCCCGGCGCAGCGTGCTGCTGTTCGCCGAGGAGACCGGGGCGATGATGCCGGCGCTGTTCGTCGGCGCCGCCATCGCGGGGCTGATCCAGGTCGGCGTCTCGCGCGACGTGCTGACCACGCTCGGCGGCGACCCGCTCTGGTCGGTGCTGGCGCTGATGGTGCTCGCGTTCGTCATCTCGATCTGCTCGAACGTCGACGCGTTCTTCGTGCTCTCGTTCGGCTCCACGTTCCTGCCGGGAGGCATCATCGCATTCCTCGTCTTCGGCCCGATGATCGACGTCAAGATGCTCGCGCTGCTGCGCACCACGTTCTCGGCCGCGACGCTGGTGCGCGTCACCGTGCTGGTCGCCCTCGCCGCCGCCGTGCTGGGACTGGCGGTGAACTATGCGCTCTGAGCGCCTCCTCGCCCGCTGGAAGGGCGTCGTCCTCAGCCTGATCGGCGTCGTCTCGACCCTGTGGCTCGCGGCGACCGGCCGGCTCGGCCTCTACATCCACCCCCGCTACTTCGAGTTCTCGGTGGTGCTCGCGGTGATCGCCGGAGTGCTGCTGATCGCGGCGTTCGCGGTCGTGCCGGGCGCCGAGGAGGACGCCTACGAGCACGAGCACGAGGACGACGTCGAGCACCTCCACGCCCCCGCGCCCGCCCGCCCCTGGCGCCGGGTGGTCGCGGTAGCAGCCGGAGTCGCGGTGATCGCCTCCGCCGCCGTCGCCCTGCTCGTGCTCCCGCCGGCCGCCCTCACCGCCTCGACCGCGACGCAGCGCGAGGTCAACACGAGCGCCGTCGACGCCTCCGTGACCGCCGCTGCGCCCACCGGCGACACGGCCTCCTTCAGCGTGCGCGACTGGGCGACCCTGCTGCGTCAGGGCGCGAGCGAGCAGTTCCTCGCCGGCCGCACGGCCACGGTGAGCGGATTCGTGACCCCCGACGCCTCCGACCCCGAGAACGTCTTCTACATCGCCCGCTTCGTCGTCACCTGCTGCGCGGTGGACGCCCAGCCGGTGGGCGTGCCGGTGTACCAGGCCGGCTGGGCCGACACCTGGTCGGAGGGGCAGTGGCTGGAGGCGAGCGGCGGCTTCGGCGCGAACCCGAGCGTCACCAGCGCCGAGGCGGTCGTGCTGGAGCCGGAGGCGCTCACTCCGATCGACGAGCCTGCGATGCCGTATGTCTACTGAGCGCGGCGCGTCTCCGGAGGACGGCGCGTCTCTCGAGCCCGGCGCGTCTCCCGAGCGCGGCACGTCGGCGCAGAGCGGGCGACGGTCCGAAGGCGGGGCGCGGCGGGCTCCCGGCCTCGACTCCGCAGGCGCCTCCCGCTTCCCACGGCTCTTCTGGGCGGTCGTCGCGGTGCTCGTCCTCGCGGTCGGAGGCCTGACCGCCGCCACCGTCGCGAAGGGGCCCCGGGTCGCCTCCCTCGAGGTCAGCACCGACGGCGTGGTCGAGCGCGACGGATCCCGCGCCCGCCTGCACCTCGACCAGGCGCTCGAGCCCGACGCGCTCGACCGCGTCCGCGTCGCTCCGGACGCCCCGCACACCGCCGAGCTCGACGGCGGCGTGCTCACCGTCACCTTCACCGACACCCTCCGCTACGCCACCCGCTACGAGATCGGGATCGACGACGCCCGCAGCGCCGCGACCGGCTCGGCCGCCGACGTCTCCGCCTCCTTCACCACGAAGGACCCCGACCTCTTCACCCTCGACCGCACCGCCGACGACCCCTCGCAGCCCGACGCCGTCCGCGTCCGCCCGCTCTCCGGAGGCGACGCCCGGGTCCTCGTCACGGCCGACCGGATCCAGGACTACGCCGTCGTCGGCCCGGTGCTGGTCGTCGTGACCATCGAGCCGGACGACACGAACCTCCTCCGCACGGTCACGCTCGACACCGGCTCCGAGGGCGTCATCCCGCTGCCCGGCCCCGGGACCGTGCGCGAGCTGCACTCCTCGCCCGAGAAGGGCGTGCTCGGCTGGACCTTCACCGGGCAGGCGCCGTCGGGCCCGCTCGACCGCGCCCTCTACTCCTACGACCTGACCGACCAGAAGGCCGAGGCGGTCGCCGTGCTCGGGATAGACGGCGGGCCGCTGCGGGCGCGCGACTGGATGTTCGTGCCGGGCACCACCTCGGTCGTCACCCACTCGCTCGACGACACGGTGCTCCTGCTCGACCTGCTGACGCCCGGCTCGATCAGCCCGTTCGGGCAGCACGCGGAGCTGCGCGGATTCGTGCCCGGCGCGAACCGGCTCGTGGTCGCCGATCCGGAGTCGGGCTCGCTGATCGACCTGGCCGACGGCTCGGTCGAGACGCTCGCCCTCCCGCCGGCCGATGTGAGCGCGACCGCGACGCCCGTGCAGATCCTGCTCCTCGACTCCGGGAGCTACGTCGAGCTCGAGGCCGAGTACGCGCCGGAGACGGGCGCGACCCAGTACTCCGTCGTCCGCGTCGACGCGTCGGGCACCTCGGAGGTGTTCCGCACCTCGCCGACGGGGCGCATCCGCGGCGTCTGCCTCTCGCCGAACGGGCAGTACCTCGCCGTCGAGACCGTCTCGGTCGAGGGCCGGCCGGACGACTACCCGGGCGAGCCGGGCTTCAGCGCGACCTCGACCGTGCTCGTCGACCTCGGCACCGGCGACACCGCGCGCAGTGTCAACGGGCGCTCGCGCGACTGGTGCGCGTAGGGGGCGGGCTTGGCGACCGGCTCGTCGACCTGACTGCCGACGTGCCGGCCGGTCTGACGGCTGCCGACTCGTCGACCGGGTCCGGCCCCCCACCGCCGAGGCGTCCGCCGCTCAGTCGAACCGCGCGCCCTCCGGCCGCGGCGGCAGCACGAACAGGATCAGCAGGAACACGTAGCCGGCGATCGGCACGAGGATCGCGAGGATCCAGAGCCCGCTGCGGTTCACGTCGTGCAGTCGCCGCCAGATCAGCGAGAGCGACGGAAGGAACGTCGCCAGGGCGATCGCGCCCGCGGCGAGCGACACCCAGAAGGTCTGGAACGGCGCGCCGCTCGGGTACGGCGTCAGCGTGAAGTCGAGGCGCCACGGACCGCCGTCGGCCAGCTGCAGCAGCCCCGTGAGGACGCTGCCGAGGAGGATGATCCACCAGTACTCGGCCCGGCTCGCCCTCCCGCGGAAGCGGAGGTAGTTGCCGAAGAAGCGGCGGAGCGCCGCCATCGGCGGAGCCCCGTAGTAGGGGAGGGTCAGCGGCGGCTCGAGGGTGCTCGGGCTCATCGGGTTCCGTCTCTCATCCCTCGACCGTATCCCCTGCTCCCCGCGGCGCCGCGTCGGCCGTGCGGACGACATCCCCGTGACCGCACCGGAGGAACGTCGCGGTGTTCAGGACCCAGGAGGCCGCCGTGTCCACGACCCGCGAAGGTTGCCGTGCTCACAGCGCTGGAACACCGCCGAGTTCACGAAGCTGGAGGCCGCTGCATTCACGAAGCCGAAGGCCGCCGTCTTCACAACGGAGGAAGAACGTTCCGACTCGAGCGCGAACACGCGGATCGGCATGCGCCGGAACGCGTTCTTCCTCCGTCATGAACACGATCAGCGAGTAGGGACCGCCTCCGCCCTCACCGCCGCCGTCGCCCGGGCGTCGACGATCAGGCTGACGACGAGCCCCACCGCGACGATGACGATCGCGACCCACGGCAGCACGTCGAGCCCGCTCGCGTCGATCGCCAGTCCGCCGACGACCGCGCCGCCGCCGATGCCGATGTTGAACGCCGTCGTCTGGAGCGCCGCGGCGAGGCTCCGCAGCTGGAAGGAGGAGGTGCGCAGCATCCGGGTCTGCAGCATCGCCGGGATGCCGCCGAACGCGATGTTCCAGATCACCGCGGCGACGACCACGGCCGTGGCGGCGCCGGTGCCTGCGGCGACGGCCAGGCCCGCGAGCGCCAGCACGACAGCGATCGCGGCGACCACGAAGCCCGAGCGGGGGAACCGGTCGGTCGCGAAGCCGGCCAGGACGAGTCCGACCGCCCCTGCGCCGCCGAACGCGAAGAGCACGAGCGGCACCGTGTCGGGGGCGAAGGAGGCGTTCTCGAGCCAGGGCGTGATGTAGGTCGAGAGGGTGTTCTGGCCGATCAGCACCAGCAGGATGACGACGCAGACGCCGATGATGCGGGGGAGCGTCCGGTCCTTCCGCGCCGGCAGGCGGATCTCGCCGGTCCGCAGCGGGATGTGGTGGTCGACCGCGGGCAGGAACTTCACCACGATCAGCGCGAGCACGAGCACGACGCCGCCGAGGATCGCGAAGGTGGGCCGCCAGCCGAACGCGTGCCCGAGCGCCGTGCCCAGGGGGACGCCGAGGACGAAGGCCGCGGATCCGCCGCCCGCCGTGATCGCGGTAGCGCGGCCGAGCTGCTCCGGAGCGACGAGGTGCGCGGAGTAGGCGGCGACGATCGCCCAGAAGAGGCCGTGGGCGAGCCCGCCGAGGATGCGCGCGCCGATGAGCAGCCCGAAGGTGGGGGCGAGCGCGGCGAGGACGTTGGCGACCGCGATGGTGCACAGCGCCACGAGGAGGAGGCTCTTGCGCGAGAAGCGCTGGGTCACCAGGGTCAGCGGAGTCGTCGCGACGACGACGGTCGCGGCGAAGATCGTGACGAGCTGGCCGGTGAGCGAGATGCTCACCCCGAGGTCGCGCGACATGTCGGGGATGAGCCCGGTCGGGAGGAACTCGCTCGTCACGGAGACGAAGACGGCGCCGGCGAGCGTGAGCAGGCCGATCCAGGGGAAGGCGGGGGCTTTCGCGGTGTCCTGAGGGTTCACGGTGTCCTGAGGTCGGGGGCGGGCGGGAGGGGGACGACCATCAAGCCTCGCACGCCCGCGCGGCGTCGGCGCGCGGGGGAGCCCACTGTCGTCCGGTGTTCATCCGCGGAGCGGAGCACCGGCACGTCCGGGTCGCCGTGCCGGTCCTCCGAGCAGGCGCGGCGCCGGCTACCACAGCGCCGCCCGCCCGTGCACGGGGTGGCCCCGGAGGCGCGGCTCGCCTGGGATGGAGGGGAGCGGCCCGATCCGGGTGCCGCGGACGGAGGAGCAATGCCCGACCAGTACACGTTCACGAACCCCGCCACCCAGTACCCGGACGTGACTCCGCCGGTCCAGCAGCAGCCCGAGCCCGGGCTGCAGTCGCGGATGACCCCGGTGCCGGACCTCGGCGAGGAGAGCTACCGCGGCACCGGCAGGCTCGCGGGCCGCCGCGCGCTCATCACGGGAGCCGACTCCGGGATCGGCGCAGCCGTGGCCATCGCCTTCGCCCGCGAGGGGGCCGACGTCGCCCTCGCCTACCTCCCGAGCGAGGAGGAGGACGCGCAGCACGTGATCGGGCTGATCCGCGCGGAGGGGCGCACCGCCGTGCCGATCCCCGGCGATCTCACGAGTGCCGAGTACTGCACGCGGCTCGTGGCGGAGGCGGTCGAGGGCCTCGGCGGGCTCGACGCGGTGGTCAACGTGGCCGGGAAGCAGATATGGAAGGAGGACCTGCTCGACATCACCGACGAGCAGTTCGAGGCGACCTTCGCGGTCAACGTCTTCGCTCCGTTCCGGATCATCCGCGCGGCCCTCCCGCACCTGCCCGCGGGCGCCACCATCATCAACACAGCGTCGGCGGAGGCGCACAAGCCCGCCCCCGACCGCCTCGACTACGCGATGACGAAGGGCGCGATCAACAACCTCTCGAAGGGCCTCGCGCAGCAGCTCGCCGCGAAGGGCATCCGCGTGAACGTCGTGGCGCCCGGCCCGACGTGGACCGCCCTGCAGGTGAGCGGCGGCGTCGACCCCGAGAGCCTGCCCGACTTCGGCTCCAGCGAGTCGCCGATGGGCCGTGCCGCCCAGCCCGCCGAGCAGGCCCCGGCCTACGTGTTCCTGGCGTCCGCCGAGTCGAGCTTCGTCGCCGGCGAGACCCTCAACGTGAACGGCGGCATGGTCTCGCCCTGACGCGCCGCGGCGCCGCCGCTCGCTGCTGGGCCGCCGAGCCGCCTCCCTCCTGCGCGAGACACGGGCTCGCGTCAACCCTCTCCCGTGCGGCGGGGCGCGCGAGGTGCCATGGAGGGACCACCACGAAGGAGCACCATGAGCACCACGACCGTCCTCCCCATCGAGACCTACTCCGACGAGCAGGGCTGGCACAACCGCATCGCCCACGCCCGGGTCCCGCTGAGCCACCACGAGTCGCGCCAGGAGGCGGAGGAGGTCGGCGAGGAGATCGCCGAGCAGCGCGGCGGGGAGCACGTCGTCCTCGGCTAGCGGCCGGCGCGGGGCGCGGCCTGCGGTGCCCGGCCGGGGGACGCGCCCGGCCCGCAGGCGCCCGCTCCGCAGACGCCCCGTCCCGCGCGTGTAGCGCCCTCGACCCCGCCCGGTCAACCTTCTCGACCTCCCGGCCCCCTCCTCCCTAGCGTGGCCCGTCGTGCTCGCTCCCGAGCGCGCGACGAGAGGACGACATGGCCACCACGAGCGACGCCCCCGCGACCGGAGAGGCCGGCGGCACCTCCCTGCGCCGCCGCATCACCGGCCCGCTGCTCTACTTCTTCATCCTCGGCGACGTCCTCGGCGCGGGCATCTACGCCCTCATGGGCACGCTCTCGGCGGAGGTCGGCGGTGCCGTCTGGATGCCCCTCCTGCTCGCGCTCGGCCTCGCGCTGCTGACCGCCGGCTCCTACGCCGAGCTGGTGACCAAGTACCCGAAGGCGGGAGGCGCGGCGGTGTTCGCGCAGCGGGCGTTCAAGCGCCCGATCGTCTCGTTCCTGGTCGGCTTCGCCATGCTCGCGGCCGGAGTGACCAGCGCGGCCGGTCTGTCGCTCGCGTTCGCCGGCGACTACCTCGGCACCTTCCTCGACGTGCCGACCGTGCCGACGGCCATCGTCTTCCTGATCCTCGTTGCGTGCCTCAACGCGCGGGGAGTCGCGGAGTCGCTGCTCAGCAACACGGTGATGACCGTGATCGAGGTCGGCGGCCTGCTGATCGTGATCGGATGCGTCGCGCTGCTGGTGGCGGGCGGAGGCGGCGACCTCGCCCGCACGGTCGAGCTCAGCTCCGAGCAGGCGCCGGCGCTGGCGGTGCTCGGCGCGGCGATCATCGCGTACTACTCCTTCGTCGGCTTCGAGACCTCGGCCAACATCGCCGAGGAGATCCGCGACCCCAGCCGCGTCTACCCGCGCGCGCTGTTCGGCTCGCTGCTGACGGCCGGTGCGGTGTACGTCCTGGTCGGCCTCGCGAGCTCGATCGCGCTGCCCGCCGACGAGCTGTCCGGATCCTCCGCCCCGCTGCTCGACGTCGTGACGGCGAGCGGAGCCGGGGTGCCGGCGTGGCTGTTCAGCCTGATCGCGCTCGTCGCGGTCGCCAACGGAGCGCTGCTGACCATGATCATGGCGAGCCGTGTCACCTACGGCATGGCGAAGGACGGCCTCCTCCCGGACGTGCTCGGCCGCGTGCTGCCGAAGCGCCGGACGCCGTGGGTGGCCATCGCGGTGACCACGCTGGCGGCGTGCCTCCTGACCCTGGTCGGCGATCTGGCGACCCTCGCCGAGACCGTGGTGCTGCTCCTCCTGCTGGTGTTCATCAGCACGAACGTCTCGGTGCTCGTGCTGCGGCGCGACAAGGTCGAGCACGACCACTTCCGCGTGTGGACGGCGATCCCCGTGCTCGGCATCGCCTCGTGCGTGCTGCTCCTCAGCCAGCAGGACCCGATCGTCTGGCTCTACGCGGGGATCCTCCTCGTGGTCGGAGTCCTCGTGCACCTGGCGACCCGTCGCTCGTCCCGCCGCACCGCCTGATCCGCTGACGGTCCCGGCGGGGCCGCCGCTCCGCCGGACCGTCCCTCCCGACCGCCGCGCTCGCCCCGCGACCGGTCAAGCCCCTGGGCGGACAGCCGCCCGGGGCGTGGGATGGAGGGAACGGAAGGAGCACGAATGACCGACACACCCTCCCGCGAGGAGCTGCCGCTCCCCGACTGGAACGACATCCCGCTCGGCACGCTCGCGGAGCGCATCCGCCCGCTCGACGAGGCCGGCCTCGGCGCGCTGCTCGCCTACGAGGAGGCGCACGGGCACCGCCTGCCGGTGACGACGATCCTGC